>CAZXSK010000013.1:8538-41705 GCA_964642855.1 uncultured Planctomycetaceae bacterium
GATCCTGTCTCAATCGGATGCAGCGGGTGTCTGCGCTGTCCAGCACTCCGTGCTCGGTGTCTGCGCTGTCCAGCACTCCGTGCTCATCGAGCAAAGTCTTGGACTCAATCGTCTCTCTGGATATAATCCGCCGCTTACTGCCGTCCTGCGAAGAGCTGCGTGGTAGCTCTGAACTGATCGGAGACGCCCGATGGACCCGGCCTGCAAGCGATGTGACGCCAAGTGCTGTCGGTACTTCTGTCTGGAGATTGATACTCCTGAGGATTACGAGGAGTTCGAGAACATCCGGTGGTACCTCTGCCACGAGGGCGTTACGGTCCATGTGGACGAGGGCGACTGGTATCTCTCAGTGGCCAACGCCTGCAAAATGTTGGGTGACGATGGGCTCTGCAGGATCTATGAGGACAGGCCTCTGATCTGTCGGACCTATCAGCCGGACGGGTGCGATTCCAGCGGCGGCGACTACCAGTACGAGGAGTTTTTTGAAACTCCCCAGAGTCTCGACAACTACGTGCGAGACCACTTCGGTCTGTCGGAGTACAGGCGGCTGAAGGCCAAGCATCGAAGGAAGATCGAGAAGAAGTTGGAGAAGGCCCGCAGGAAGGCTGAAAAGGCCAAGGCGAAGAAGGGGTCCGGTAAGGGCAGGGGGAACCGGAAGAACCAGGCAAGTTAGACAAGGTCAGCGAGCAGAAAATGGACTTCCAGGCAGTCAAGGGCACACGCGACTTCTACCCCCAGGAAATGCGACTGCGCAATTGGATTCTCGATGCGTGGCGGCGGGTATCCCTCCGCAATGGATTCGAGGAGTACGATTCCCCGATCTTCGAGTATCTGGATCTCTTCACGATCAAAAGCGGCGAAGAAATCTCCGAGCAGTTGTTCAGCTTTACCGACCGGGGCGACCGGAACCTTGCGATCCGGCCGGAGATCACCCCTTCGCTGGCACGCATGGTCAACGCGAAGATCAACGCACTGCCCCGGCCGATCAAATGGTTCTCGACACCCCGACTCTGCCGGGCTGAACGTCCGCAGAAGGGCAGACTCCGTGAGTTCTTCCAGTGGAATATCGATGTCATCGGATGCGACGACGTACTCGCCGATGCCGAGTGCATTTTCGTGGCGGTCGACCTGCTGCGGGAACTCGGACTGACCCCTGACGATGTCCAGGTCCGCATCGGGAGTCGGCCGCTTGCCATGGCGGCGATTCGGGGGGCGGGTGTCCCTTCCGACAGAGTCGAGGAGATCCTGCCCGTCTTCGACAAGAGACCCAAGGTCAGCGAAGAGGAATTCGAGAAGCTCTGCAGCGATAAGGGCTTGGCTCAGGATCAGATAGCCGGGATCACGGAGTTCTTAGAGGCCCCCTCCATCGAGGCCGTCCGCAAAGCTCTGTCGGGGGCAGAAGATGTCGAGGGCTCGATTGGCGAACTCGGAGATCTTCTGGAGCATCTCGATCGCCTGAACATTGGGGAGTTCTGCACGTTGGACCTGCGCGTCGTCCGTGGGTTGGCCTACTACACGGGGATCGTCTACGAAGTGTTTGATGTGGGCGAGAGCCTGCGAGCAGTGGCAGGCGGCGGACGATATGACAATCTGCTCGAAGTCCTTGGCGGACCCAAGGTCGGAGCCACCGGCTTTGGCATGGGAGATGTCGTGCTGTCGGTACTGCTGGAAGAGAAGAAGATGCTCCCGAGTCTGGAAAGGGCGCTCGATTTCTTTGTGATTGACGCTGATGACGGGTGCCTGCCGGGCGTGTTGAAGGTGACCTCCGAACTCCGCTGCTTGGGCTGGAAGGCGGCGTACAGCTTCAAACGGCAGAAGACCCCGAAGCAGATCAAGGAAGCCGTTCGTAGCGGCTCTGCCGCGGCGGTTTTCGTTTCGAAGGACAAGAACGGCCTGGCTCCGGATGGATACTGGCTGCACCTGAAGAACCTTCGGACCGGCCAGCAACACCCGAACAACTTCATCGTCCGTGAGTTCCTGGAACGCCCGGAACTGAAGCATTGCAGGGGCATCGACCAGCTTCTGGATCGTTTCGATCTGGTGGAGGAGTAGCGACGAAGGGAATCGGCGGGGATGGCCCATCGCAGCATCCACTATGAAGCAGCGTTCGAGGACTACCTTCGCAGGAAGGGCTGGCCATATGTGGCGGTCGACGAGGCCAAGAAAGCCGCCTTCGGGGATCTGTTTCTCAAGAGTTTCGACTTCGTGGTCTACAGCGAGACCGGGCCCAATCTGCTTGTGGACGTCAAGGGCAGGAAATTCCCCGATCCCGCGCGTCACAGGGGCAGTTCACGACGGTGGGAGAACTGGATCACCCGCGATGATGTCGAGGGTCTCCAAGAATGGGAGAAGGTCTTCGGTGACGGCTTCCGAGCTCTGATCACCTTCGGTTACTGGCTTCAGGGATCACCTCGCCTCTCGCCTTTCCAGGAGGTACATCTCTTCCGCAAGAGGGCCTACGGGTTTGTCGGAATCTGGCTGTCGGAGTATCTGGATATGGCCAGACCCCGCAGCGAACGTTGGCAAACTCTTTCGGCACCGATGGCAGATTTCCGCAGGGCGGCTAGATACATGGATGATTTTCTCTGAGAGAAGGCCCTTACCGGACTGCAATCCGTTGCATCCACCACGTCGGGACCTATAATCGATTGCATGAGACGCTACCCGACGGGAAATCTCGACAGAAGCCGGAAGGACTGGAACTGCACTGCGCGATGCCTGACGGCTCTGGTGATTGTGGCCACGGCCTGTCCGGCTTGGGCAGGTGATGGTTGGGAGCAGGAGGCACCCTACGTGAGGGATTCAGTTCCCTGGCTATCGGTCGGGTTCGCCCTGTTGTTTGCGGTTCTAATCGCGGCAGCAGCGTTCAAAAACTCCAGGCGGACCCATCTCGACTAGAATGACACTGGTCGCGTATGGAGCGATCGGGAGGAATTCACGCAAACCTCCAGGATTACTGCGGGTCTATCTGCAGGGAGCCTGGTAATCGAACGTGCAAGCAAGGAGATGTAGCCATGAAGAATGCTCTGATTGTCGCTCTGGTTGGCGTTAATCTTGCCCTTGTTGTGGGTCTTATTTTCGGCCATACAGGTGTGCCGGATGCAGATGCCCAGGTCATCGGTGCTGGAACCAACTACATTATGCTCACCGGAAAGGTATCCAGGGACGAAGATATGGTCGTGATCACAGACCTCGAAAAGCGGCTGACCGTGGGACTGCGATACGACCGCAACAAGGACGAAATGGTCGCCTACAAGGGACTTCGGCTGAAGCGGGAATTTGGCCGGGATGACGACTGATCCTCCGGAACAGGAAAGGACACGACCATGAAAGACTCAAGAAACGTAACGATTCTTCTGCTCCTGGTCAGCGCCTTCGTTCTCGGAGGTATGCTGATCGCCCTGAACCAGAGCGAAAAGGCAGTAGCTGACATGTCTGTCCGCGGCGGTGAGTACATCATGGCCACCGGGCAGTGGAACTCGTCTGCCGACTTCCTGTACGTGATCGACCTCCGTGCCAGGCGGCTGAATGTGTACTGGCTGAACGAGAAGACCAAGTCGCTTTCGCGCGTCAAGGCCGTGGACCTCAAGCAGGTATTTCAGGACTAGCCGGCCTGGACGACGACGGGTCTTGTTTCGGTTGCACACTACGAGCCCTCGGTACGCACGATCCAATCTCCCTGCTTCTGGACAGGATCGGGCATATCGGGTGCTTTCCCGTGGATCTGCTTCAGAGCCCATCGAGCTGCCAGCATCTGGTCGCGGTACTTGCGGCTTTGCAGCAGGATACGGCGAAGGGCAGGCGTGGCGGCTTCCACTCTGAGCTTCCCTGCGGCGATGGCGGCCTGGAAGTACACGTCCGGCTCGGAGTAGTATGTATCCTCCAGAATGCTGACAAGGGTACTGGCGATCTTGTCTCGGTTCGTCTTCGTAGCCAACTTGGGCAAAGCCGCAGCGATGGCTGCGGTCTGTTCGGATAGCCTCATGTCGCTGAACTTGAGGGTCGCTGCAATCAGCAGCACCGGTACGTGCTCGGTAACACCCGCATCGGCAAGCGCCTCGGCGATGGCGCCTACCACGTGTTGGCTGTAGGCGGGGGGAGTAGAACCGCGGGCCATCGCACTGAGATAGCGCGGTGCGACCTTGTTGTAGCGTGCCATCAGGCCCTTGAGGCCATCGATCGATTCTTGAGTGTTGGTTCCTCCCAGTGAATGCGCGACGTCAGCAAGGACTTTTACATCCAGACTGAGAGAACTTGCCAGAGACAGACGAGTCTCCAACCCATGGGGGCTCTCAAGGTCTCCCAGAAGCCGACACAGAGATGCCACATTCCGGGCGGTCAAGTCATCACGAAATCTCTGGTCAATCGCGATCGTCAGCTTCTCCAGCAGACCGGCGGCGTTCTCCGTTACGATCCTTCCGCCGATTTCCCGGAGAGACTGCACGCTGGCATAGTGGGCGTCTGAGGGCTTGTCAGTGAGCCTTTCCAGCAGCAGAGTCACGCAATCGGCTCGCTTGAACTGGCCGGCCGCCCGAATGGCAGCCAAGCGAACCAATGGCGAGCTGTCCTTCAGGAAAGGTCGGATTCGGTCGCCTTTGCGGGCGGAAACGAATACTCGCACCGCCGCTCTCCGAAGAAGCGGCGATTCCGACTCGGCCGCTCTCTGAGCATGCGGCAATGCCGACGCAGGCATGAGATGCCCGAGCGAAGCCATGGCTTCCGCGGCGAAGGTAGGCCTTCTGTCCTCAACGAATCTCTCCAGCGAACCGACCAACTTCGACTGTGAGTTTTCCCGCCCCGAGGCAACACGGACATTCTGCATGGCACGGATGGACACGCGAGGACTTCGGTGCTCAATCAGGTCCGCAGTCGCAAGAAACTCGCCGTGTCGTGTGGCTGCTCGAAGAGTGGCCGCAAGAACGAGAGGGTCAGAGGTGTTTCTGAACAAGACAGAGAAAGACACGCTCTGCCCTTCGGATCGAACAAGATCCACTGCGCGGACAGCTGCAAGCTTGACCATTCGGGCAGGATCAGCCATACCTTTCCGGAGAATGGCTTGAAGGTCCGGATGCCTCAGTCGCACGGCCGCTTGAAGCGCCGACGCTCGTACGGTTGGATGATCATCCTTGAGTCCTTTTGAGATCGCATCCGCCGCATCCAGGTTGTCGGTCTCGCCGAGATCTGCTACGGCTTGGGCACGCACCCGTGGGTCTTCATCGGTCAGCAGTTGGGCTAGCAATGCCACGTTCCTGTCGCTGCCGAATGTGCGGTCCGGATCGAATCCGGTGGGCGGAGCCTCTGCGCCGGCGAAGGAAGCCATTACCAGTATCGAGGAGATCGCCACGGCCTGGATCCAGTCGCCTGTTCGTACCAATGAGTTCATGAGGTGCTTCACTTGTCAGCCCTGCGGAGTTGGAGAACGCGTAAGACGGTGATCACGAGCAGCAAGATGGAAACGGTTACCACAAGCCTGACATAGCCGTCCACCAACGCGAGTTCCTGCATACCCACGTGTCCTGCCGCATCCATCGCGGCGGCAACGGGGTTGGCGAGGAACACGGTTCGTACCAGGCGTCTGCTGAACAGATCGCGTGCCAAGAGCATCAGGAGGCTGAGGAACCCCATCGTCAGGATGACAGCATATGTCCAGGCTGTGGCTGTTGGCGTCCGACTGAAGAAGCTGGAGAAGAACAGTCCGCACGCGGCAACGAAAAGGATCGTCACGCCGAGGACTTCCATGACGCCGACGATGTTCCGCCAGATGTTCACGTTGAAATAGAGCAGGATGGCAGCAGAAGGCGCAATTGCCAGTGCCAGCAGGACCAACGGAATCACAGCTGCCTGGAATTTGCCGCTGACGATTCGCCAACTGGGCAGCCGAGTGGTCCGCAACAGATCCCACACCCCTGTCTCACGGTCGGCGCAGATAGCCCCGCTAGTCATCGCGGGCCCGACGAGGCACACAAGCACCACGGAAAGCGCTGCTACAACGGTCAGCATGTTTTCCACCATTCCCGCCGATTCCCCGACGAACGCCGAGACCCCCAGCGAGACGACAAACATCAGGAGGACCGATACGATCATGCATGTGCCGATGATTCGCAGCAGCGTGTGGGCCTGGAGCATGGGACGGGTCCGGAATTCTTTCACAAGAACCGGGTTCTGCCACCAACTGATGCTACGCTTGCGTTTGCGCGGGTCGATGATGAAGAGAATGGACCGGGCATTCACCTTGCCCCGCTCGACCACCTTGAGCTTCTCACGGGGCCGTGGCGGCGCGACGGGTCTGTGAAGCTTGTAGAGGCATGTGATCATCAATGCGGTGATTGCCAGCAGCGCCAGGGGGATATACGTAACCCAGAACGCGGGTTGGTCGGCGGCGGGTGTCGTGTACTCGCCCTTTCCGAGTACAAGCGAGAGCATCGCCTGGATGGGACTCAGCGATGCAAGATAGTGCAGCACCGCCTGTCCTCCGCCGCCAAGACGCGTCATCAGGCGATTGCTGATTGGCCAGGCGGGTATCGCCACCAGTATGCAAACAGCCAGAAGGATGCCGTAGGTGATGATGATGGCGCGGTATGATCGATGGCTGACAGTGCTTACCAGCAGGCCGATCATGCCCAGGTAAACTGCGGTCAGGAGAAGCAGGCCCATGGCTGCAAGCACGTCGACGGCACGCACGCCGCCAAGAAGAAGCGGCATCGCCAAGCCAACCGAACCGGTCAGAACGAGCAGGATCAGAAACGTCAAAGACCCGACCATCTTGCCGAGGGCGATCTCCCATGGCTTCATAGATGTCGCATAGAGGCTTTCCCATGTATTCCGTTCCTTCTCGCCGGTCAGGGCCGCTGCCGTGAAGGCCGGAGCAAACAGGGCGACCAGAACCATTTCGCCGATCGAGAGCACCGCGAAGATCCTTCGCGCCTGGTCGCCGCGGTAATCCTGCAGTCCACCTGCAGGCCAGAGAAGCCAGATCAGTCCTGCCACGGCGAGGAGAAATGCGGCCTGCATGAAGACGGCCTTGCGGGTGCGAAGCGACGAGAGGACTTCCTTTCGGACGATCGGGTTGGAGATCATTCCGTCGGTGCTCCTTCCTCGTCTTCGGGCACCTCGGACCCCAGGCCGCTGATGGACATGTATGCATCTTCGAGGCTAAGGGGGACCTCTCGGCAGGTCACGATCGCCACGCCTGAGGAGACCATTGTGGAAACCAGTTCGGAGAGTGCGATGTCGTCGCCGCCGAAATGGAATCGCAGGACATTCGCGTCGATCTCGGAGTCGTCGACGTTCCTCACAGCCTCGCAATTGGCAAGAACGTTTGCCATCTCTGGTGCACGTTCGGTGGCTTTAAATTCCATTAACCGGTCTCTCCGCAATTCGCTGAGAACATCATCAATGTCCCCAGCGGCCCGAAGTTTGCCGGAATGGATAATCCCGATCGAGTCGCAGATTGCTGCCAGCTCTGGCAGAATGTGAGAACTGACCAGGAGGGTCTTGCCACCGTCTGCAAGTTTGCGGAGGAGTTGACGCATCTCAATGCGTGCCTGCGGGTCCAGACCGGAGGCCGGTTCATCCAGCAGCAGGACCTCGGGGTCGTGCATGAGCGTTCGCGCGATACCCACGCGTTGCTTCATGCCCTTGGAGAGAGTGTCCACGAATCGATCACGCAGATACTCGCCATTGCTCACGTCCAGCACGTAATCAATGCGATCTCGCCGATCCTTCCTGGGAATCTTGAACGCAGCCCCGAAGAAATCCAAGTATTCCCAGACGCGCATCTGGTCGTACACCCCGAACGCATCGGGCATGTAGCCGACGAGGGACTTGATCTCATCTCTGCCTGTCGATACGTCGACGCCGGCGATCTCGGCTTTCCCGCTGGTCGCCTGGAGAAGTCCCGAGAGAATGCGGATGGTCGTGGTCTTGCCCGCACCATTATGGCCAATGTACCCGAAGATGTGTCCGCGGCGGATCTCCATGTTCAGGTTGTCCAACGCGACGATCTCGTCGTACCGCTTGGTCAGACCCTGGCACCGTACCATGACTTCGCCGTTCTCCATCACGCCTGCATCCTCTCTCTGGTGTATCACTCTGTTCTGGACTATCGAGCCGTGCCCCTGAGCGTCACATCGACCTGTCGGAAGGACCATTTGGGAACCACGGCTCCGGTGAGCCCCTTCGCCGAGGACTGGCCGGTTGGGTCTACCTGCAGCACGAATCGATACGTGCCGTCCGGTTGCCTGAATCGCTCCGGCTCGGGCACTCCAATGGTGGCGGTGCCCATTAGATTGTCACGCTCTTCAAGCAGGACCAGACGTCCCTTGTGGTCCTTCTGGCCTGCGGGGATACCATACACAGATAGCCGGAAGTTCATCGCTCGCATGTCCACATCGAGAGTCACTTCGGGTCTTTCCAGCGGATCCATACCCTGGGGTACACGGGAGCGGACGATCAACGTGCCCGAATAACGAACATCGCTGAGGAAAGACGCGTTGACTCTGTTGTAGACCTGCGTACCTGCTGAGTCGAACGTCGTGTTCGTAAAGCCAGAAGGGATCAGAACCGATGTGCCCGGGCGAGGAGGCTCTATCTCCAGAGGCCAAGCGATCACGCACCATCCCTGTCGGGTCATTTGCCTGTCCGAGATCGGCATGAGGGGGCTGTGCTGAACGTAGCCGATGGCAATCGGTCGCTTCTCGATGCGAAGTCTCTGGCCGGGAACCGAAACAAGACGTCCAAGCAGACGGTTCCTCCGCCGGTCTTCCGCCGTGTGAGTCAGGGAAGGTGTGAACTCCCCCTTGGTATAGGGGGTAAGGTCTTGGTCTTGGGCGAATCGGCCCCCAACGTTCGACGCCATCGGACGGATAAATTCCACCTGGCTGAGCACATCGTCGGGGCCGACGGAGATCTCCGTCGGCATGCCCACCCCTAGCGAGCCCAAAGCGTAGGTACGGAACCCCGTGTAAATCACGGTCTGGGCGATCTCCGCGGGAAACTGGTTCTCGAGTACTCCCGTGAGTCCGTCGGAACCAAATGTCAGCGTCCCGGAGGTAGCTTGGCCAGGCAGTACGCTGTCGAGGAAAACGGCACGCGACGTGCGGCTGGGTATGGATACGTCAGGCAGGAGAATGGTTCTGGCCGTGCGGACCTCGCTGCTGGTAAGGGCTCCCAGAGCTGATTCCCGCTGGTCCTCGATGATACCGCGCGGGCTGTCAGAGGAGAGGACGGCTCCGGTCAGTTCCTGGGGGCCTGTGTAGTAGGCGAACAACTCCTGAACGCGCATCTCGCTTCCATCGCATAGAATCAGGCCGACGTATGTAATACGCTGCGGCTCGGAACGGGAAATGCTCCACACATAGACGCCGATCGACATCAGAACCGTCAGCGGGATCAGGACCAACCACAACCACTCACCTCGACGTGATCTTCGCAGCAGGAGCCCTGTTCCAACGATGATAGCTACCAGGGCGAGGAGTGTTCCAGCCGGAATGGACCGTCCGGTTGCCTTCCTGCCGGCGATTTCCTCCAACGTTACCGGCGCAGCCTGGGAGGTCAGGAAGGCCTCCGACCGAATGGGAGGATGAACCATACTGGCCCGATAGATGGAATCGTATATAGGGTGAAGTTTCGACGGCTTGGTCGCTCCGAGGGGTAGGGCAAGAACCATGATTCGCCCTGCACCGCATACACGGCGAGTCAGCAGAGGAAGCCCTTGGGCTTCATAGATGACGTCAGCCGTGGTTGCATGGAGCTCGGTCATCAAAGCCGGCCAGGGAAGCTCGACAAGTGGAAGCTCGTTGCGTTCGGTACGGTACAAATCAAAGCGGTCTGCTGGCGAGACAGCCTGAACCGAAGTCCGGCGGTGCGTCCCCAGGGCAATTACTCCAGCAGCTTGTCCCAGTTCGCCCGCGAGCAACTCCGGCATCGCTTCGCTCGATGTGATCAGCAGCGTATTCCCTCTGCGGACCCAGTCGAGAATCGCCTGCACGTGAACCGGTGACAGGGAATCGGCATCCATCCTTCGCATGATCAGCAGATCCAAACCGTCATAGCCATACCAGTGGTCTGCAGGCTTCCGGAATCGACTGAGCAGATAGGGCAGAACCGCGACATCCGTTCCCAGTTGTCGATCACTGAGGTTGCTCAGGAAAGCATGGCCGCCGTGCATCGACTCCGGGTCATCGCCTACTTTGGCCAGGATGCCGACATTCAGAGGCCCCTTCTCTACCAGCGATTCGCTGTAGCTGATTGGCGTCAGCTGTCTGCCGGCAGTGAGATCCCACAGCGAATAGGTGATTTCCGCCTGGTTGAGTCCCTGGATTCTGGTCTTGCGGGTCTGAAGTTCCTCGGGCTTGTAAGCGAATGTCACTTCGCGAAGCGATTGTGCTGGAACTTCGACAACCCGTGAGTAGATGACCTTTGCGCCGGCAGAAGTCTGAGCCGTACAGGCAATCTTTATCTTCCGAGGCTGGTCGGAGCGATTGGCCACAACGGCCGTCTTCTGCATCCAGGATTTCCGGAAGACGTAACCAGCGAAAGGGCCCTTGGGTCTGCCGGACAGCTGGACTTCCTGCGCAGCGAGAAGTGTCGAGGAGAGCAGGACGGCCGAGGCCAGGACGCCTGTCAGGACAACCCGTGAAATCGGAATGCACTTCATACTTCGCTTTCTTTCCGACAGAAATGTGGCATCGATGCAGAGCCAAGATCGTACTGAGTTCCTGGGCGTCACGCAAGTGCTCGACGCAGAGGAACCGGAAGACTGGCCCAACCATCTCTCGGCCATGTTATACTAACCAGCATGCGTCAGATCCGATGGACTATCCCTGCCCTATCAGCAGGATTCGCCCTTGCCCTGGCCGGGCTTACGGGCGTGGCGGAGGACAAGGACCCCAATGACCTTCCGCTGAAGGCAGACGCTCCGCTGTGCCCAAAACCCCAGGCCGGCAACGTAACGGGCGCGATCTTGCCTCCCGATCGCGTCAAGACGATTCGACTGGTCTCCCGGGCGACGGGCAAGAGCTACCGATGTACGGAATACGATCCGAACTCGGGACAGTTTCGCTTCGCATCCGTTCCTGGCGACGCATCTTACGACGTCTGTGTGACCACCGGGGAGGGCAAGGAGTATCAGGGAGTCGACCTGTCCTTTGTTGATGCAAGGCTCCTGAGGCTCGCGGACATTCGTCGCAGGAAGCTGGGACTGAAACGTCCGAGGGACTACAGGTTCGACCAAAGTGACGCCAACTCGCTGCTTGATTGGGTGAAGTCATGGGACGATTTCCTCGAAGATCGGCGGGTACTCTACATTCGTGGGGACGGGCCGAAAGCTACCATGCTCGTGGAGTTGATGAGGACGCGGGAATTCTACGCATCGGGCGGCAAGTTGGTCTGGCGGGTGGAGCTTTGGTATTTCCGCGAGAAACGCGGCGGATGGGACCGTCTGCCCGACCAGGAGCGGACATTGAGACGAGAGAGGGTTTCGCCAGAAGAGTTCAGGAAGATCTCAGTCGAGTACTATCCGGCGCTGACGGCCTTTGTGGACCCCAATGGCCAGAGCGAGCCCGTACGATTCAGGCTGCCGAAAAAGCCTGATGCAAGCCGAGGCCGGCCGGCCGGGACCGACCCCAAGATCGAGGCGAATCCCCACATTCTCGGGCTCCCAGAGGAGAGCACGTCGAAGTCCGCCATCGAAGAAGACTCAGGCGAAGGTGAGGATGGTCGCGATGGTTGAGTGTCCTGGCCGCGCCCATCAGTCGCCTGCGGATTCGTCAGGATCGCTCCCAATCCTGAACATGGGCTGACCGTTCGGGTCGATCCTGTCCTTCAGGCGAATCAGGTAGATCCGCCCCCACCGCTCTTCGCGAATGGGCGGCGTCTCGACGATGACATCTCCGAGCTGTTCGGGGTGGGTCTGGTACCACACGCTTCGATGGAGCTCGAAGTTGCCGTCCTTGGAGAGCTCCCCGGTTCCGAGTGCTGCCAGGCCGCGGTCGCAGGTGATCAGCAGCTTTCCTGTCAACTGGTTCAAGGTGGAAACCACCCGCCGATGGGACTCTTCGGCCGTTTCATCGGAATAGCGTATGCGAGCGGGAATTCTCTGGCCGAACCGCCCGAGGTATGGCTCGACGCACAGCTTGGCTGCGTAGTACATGTGCAGGGGCTCATCCTGGGCGATTCTGTCCACCTCCTTCGCGAAGCGGCGGATTTTCACGCCGTCGCCCGTCACGGCGTGCTCAGTGTTCATGTATCGGTCCAGGAAATGCATTCCCAGGCTGACCACACAGAGCAAACCCACCAGCAACCGGGTTCGCCAGGTCAGTCCCGCGTAGATGGCCAGGGACGTGGCTGTTACTCCGATCCCGACCCATACCGGCAGAAGTGCCCAGGTCGTCGGGGCTACGTAGTAGGGCATCGAGATTACGTCGCGTAGAGCATCCGGAGCCAGATCCCAGGACAGGTAGGCTTGGGAAACGATCGCTACCAGCAGACCTGTGATGATCACAGAAGCTGCGAGTCCGTGATGCACGGCGTGTATTCCCCGGGCGCCGGCCTTGCCTTGACGGATCGCACGGTCGATCGCCCAGGCCGCCAGCATCGCCACCGCCCCGTAGCAGGGCAGAAGATAGTCAGGCCTGAACCCGTGTGAAAGCGAGTAGGGTATCAGGACGGCCAGTATCCAGGATAGCGGCAACACAATGGGTGAGGAACGGCCAAACCAGCGGCGCACGCCCACCAGGGCAAGCGCTCCGACTGCGAAAACCGAAATCGGCAGCGTCCGAACCAGAAGGTAGGCAACTGGTGGCCACGAGCTGGATTTCGGGGGGGACTGCCCTGAGCCGGTAATGCGCTGGA
Source organism: uncultured Planctomycetaceae bacterium (assembly GCA_964642855.1). Classification (GTDB taxonomy): domain Bacteria; phylum Planctomycetota; class Phycisphaerae; order SM23-33; family SM23-33; genus CAZXSK01. The sequence goes on from CAZXSK010000013.1 coordinate 21,391, forward strand.
TCACCTCGTATCTGAACAGATACCGGAATTCCTCTCCGCCCCAGGCAAACAGAGCAGCCAGATAGGGGCCCATCAGAAGTAGATAGGCGATGATGCCCCATTGAAGACGAACCGCTTTGATGGCGGTCCAGAGCCTGTGCGCGATCAGCCGTAAGAATACCAGCAGCTTGTCGCCTGGGCGCTGAATTCGGCTCAGGACACCGAAGCCGGGTCCCATGCCGGCTCCCAGCGCAACGAACCCAGCGACCAGCGGGATGTTCGCCACGCCCCAGCCCTTGGTGAACGCACCCAGCAGGATCGTTGCCCACAGGCCGACCAGCCAGTATTTTCTCATACGCTTAGGGGCTGGGTGAAACAACACACGGTCGACACAGAAAATCGATGCGGTGATGAAGAACGTCAGCGGCATGTCGGTCAGCGCAAGATACAGCAGCTTGGACATGTGCAGGCAGATCGGCCAGAGCACGCCGGTAATTAGTGCGATTCGCCTGCCCAACCACCGTAGCGTGAGCAGGTAGATCAGGACCACCGTACCGATCCCGCCAAGAATGGCGGGGATCCTGTAGACCAGATCATTGTATGCTCCGGTCAGCTTCAGCAGGGGGGCGAGCATCCAGGCGTACAGGGGAGGCTTCTTGAAGATGCCCTCGTCCTGCTGGCGGGGCATGAGCCAGTTGCCCCCTTGGGCGAGGTCCATGGCGGCTCCAACCTGCCACACCTGCGCAAACCGGTACGTGTGAGGCGGAGCTTGGCTGGCAATCAGAACCACCACCAGAACCAAGGCCACGATAACGGTCAGATCCATGATGATCCTGGCCGGGTTGGCATGAGTCGACGTTTCCTCGGGCGACGGTCTGGAGAATCGCGGGATCTTCATGAATCTTCGCCAGCCTGCGAGCGCTGGCTTCTTGCGACCTTTCGTGGGTGGATATGGATGAAATACAGGTTCCGCAGATAAATGATCATGTTCAGGCTGAATCCGGCGATGAAGACAGGGTCTTGCCGGTAGATCGAGTACGACAGCAGAATGACTGTGCCGATGACTGACAGATACCAGAAGGCGACTGGCATGACCGACTTCTTCTGTCGTTCGGTGGCGATCCACTGCAGAACAAATCGGCTGCCGAAGACGGCTTGGCCAAGGAACCCCAGGCTGCTCCAGACCATCTCCGCAGAGACAAAAGCGATTGGCACGATGGCTTCCTTTCCACAATGCCCTGCTTCCTGCGGGGGCAGGGCCAATCCCCGCTCACTGCCTGTATCGGCGGACAAGATGATATCCGTCCAGTCTGGAGCGTTACAAGCCGTCAGACATTTTGGGTTTCGGCGTTCAGCCTCAGCGTCCATGACTACTGGGGCTGGTGCCAGAGGCTTCTACCGGGATCGCCAGTGCCTGATTTCGCGGTGCAAATCCTCCCTGGCGGGCACATTCCACTACACATCGTTCGCGTGATCTGGGATAATGCTTGGTTGACGTTTCGATCGCCAGGCACGGCCGTGTCGGGCATCCCGTTGGTTTGGAACCATGCGGTCTTTCACCAGGAATTTGGAGCAGGACTTTGGCAGAAGAGCGGCAGAACGGAAACGGCCCGGAAGACGGCAACGGACAGCCTGAGGAGCAAGGGGCGGGCGCACCACCGGCCCTGATTTTCCGAACCGAGCGCATCCTCGATCACCCCATCGAAGTGGAGATGCGCGAGAGTTATCTCACCTATGCGATGAGCACGATCATGGACCGCGCGCTGCCCGATGTGCGCGATGGTCTCAAGCCGTCGCAACGGCGGGTGCTGGTGGCGATGAATGATCTGAATCTCGGGCCGCGAAGCAAGCACCGAAAGTGCGCCAAGATCGCCGGTGACACGTCCGGCAACTATCACCCCCACGGTGAGAGCGTCGTCTATCCTACGCTCGTCCGTTTGGGACAGAGTTGGAACATGCGCACGCCCTTGGTCCATCCTCAGGGAAATTTCGGCTCGATTGACGGCGATCCCCCGGCTGCCATGCGCTACACCGAGGCCCGCATGACCGCAGCGGCGACAGAGATGATGACCGATATCAATCTCAACACCGTCGACATGCACCCGAACTACGACGACACGCGCACCGAGCCGGTCGTACTTCCCAGCAAGTTCCCGAATCTGCTGATTAATGGAGGCCAGGGCATCGCCGTCGGCATGGCCACCAGCCTGCCTCCCCACAATCCCACGGAAGTCTGCGACGCCCTGTTGCTGATGATCGATAAACCCGACGTGACCGACGAGGATCTGATGAAGGTCATCCGCGGCCCCGATTTCCCGACTGGCGGGCTGATCTGTGGCCGGAAGGGCATTGTAGAAGGCTACAAGACGGGCCGAGGCAAAGTGACCGTCCGGGCGAAGATGCACACTGAGCAGGCCCGGGGGGGCAAGACCCAGGTCGTCATCACCGAGATTCCATACCAGGTTCTCAAGACGACAATCATCGAGCGGATTGCCAAGGTCGTCAAGGCCGGGCGAATTCCCGATATCACCGATGTCCAGGATCACTCTGACCGATCCGGTATGCGCATTGTCGTGGACGTCAAGAAGGGCGCCGAACCGGACGTGGTGATCAACCAGTTGTACAGCTACACCCCGCTGCAATCGACGTTCAGCATCATCAACATTGCCCTGGTCAACCGGGCACCCCGCACGCTGACGCTTCGCGAGATGGTCCATTACTATCTGGAGCACCGCAAGGACGTTACACGGCGCAAGACGGCATTTCTGCTGCGCCGGGCCCGTCAGCGTGCCCACATCCTGGAAGGCCTGATCCTCGCAGTTGCCGACATCGACCGAATCATCGAGACGATCAAGACCTCCCCGGACGTTCCGACTGCCAAGCAGCGCCTGATGGCGCTGAAACTCCGTCTGACGGAATCGGCCACCGTCCGCAAACTTCTTCCCGAACGTTTTGCGGAGAAAGCCGGAGGCAGCGACCAGACCCTGACGGGCGTGCAGGCAGACGCGATCCTTTCGATGCAACTCCAGCGACTGACCGGTCTGGAGATCGAGAAGCTTGCGGGCGACTACAGCAAGCTCGTAGAGGAGATCGAAGGGCATGAGGCTGTCCTTGCCGACGAGGCCTTGCTGCTTGACATCCTCCGCGAAGACGTACATGAGATGAGGGAGAAGTACGGCGAGCCGAGACGGACACAGATCGTCGGCGACGTGGGTGATTTCGACATTGAGGACCTTATCGCCGAGGAAGACGTGGTCGTCACTATCTCACACGAGGGGTATATCAAGCGCATGCCCCTCACGACCTATCGCAGGCAGGGACGGGGCGGCAAGGGAATCATTGGTTCGGACGCAAAGGAAGGCGATTTCGTGGAGGAGTTGTTCATCGCTTCCACCCACGACTACCTGCTGGTGTTCCTGACTAATGGCCGCATGCATTGGTTGAAGGTGTACGATATTCCCTCCATGGCCAGGACGTCCCGGGGAAGATCCATCGTCAACCTCTTGGAAATCGGAGCAGATGAACGGATCTGTGCCGTGGAAGGTGTACGCGATTTCGATGAGAATCGCTTCCTCGTTACAGCCACCCAGAACGGCCAGATCAAGAAGACCTCGCTTGACGCTTACAGCAACGTGCGTCGCGGCGGCATTCTTGCGACCGGACTGCAGGAAGGTGACCGGGTGATCGGTGTGGCCATTACCCGAGGTGAAGACGAGATCATGCTTGCCACCCGCGATGGTCAGGCCATCCGTTTCAAGGAGACCGATGTCAGGCCGATGGGCAGAACCGCTTCGGGCGTTCGCGGAATTAATCTGCGGGACGACGATATGGTTATCGATATGTGCCTCGTCGATCCGATGGCCACACTGCTGACGCTGTGCGAGAACGGCTACGGCAAGCGGACCGAGTTTGAGGAGTATCGGCTTCAGGGAAGAGGGGGATACGGCGTGATCAACATCCGTACTCCCGAAAGGAACGGCCGGGTCGTGGCTATGAAGTCCATCCGCGATGCGGACGAAATGATGCTCATCACTTCCGGTGGCATGATTGTCAGGACCGCTGCGGGCGAGCTGCGCACGATCGGCCGGGCAACTCAGGGCGTGAGAGTTATCGCTCTCAATGCCGGCGACAAGCTCATTGGCGTTGCACGCGTGGTAACCGAGGACTCCGAACAGGCTCAACTACCCCTCGAGGATCAACCGAAACAGCAGAAGCCGGACTAGGTCCGGAATACCCAGAATCCAAGGGCGGCTGCTTCCAGGGAAGGCGGTCGCCCTTGTCGTGCGCAGGCCCCATTTCTCGATCAATCTCTGACGGGCTCCGGTGGTTCCCGGCCAGATGAGCAGCCGGTGTATTGCTCAGGATGGAATGGGTCCCCGACACCATTCGCCGAAACATGAAAAATGCGAAACTCGACACATATCCCCTCTAATGGCATGTATGTAAACGATTGTATTAAACAGGTTTATGGCCGCTTTAGGCGCGATATTAAGTTGCCTGGCGTGTGGTGAAACTGCTACAGACCGGGGCTTGCTGCGCCGATGGGGAACGAGGAGGGGATAGCGACCATGACTTCGAAGTTAGACACATCCTGCAACTCAGACCGTCCGTCCCGCAAACAGCCAAGCCAGAGGCCTGGGCTGATCGTCAGGCGGCTCTGGTTTGCTCTTACCGCGTGCCTGATCGCTGTTGCGATGGTCAGCGTGTATGCCGATCCCCGAGAGCTGGCCGCATCGCCGAAGGTTGGGGTTGCGTGGCCTGGGTCGCAAGAGCCTGCCAGGCAAGCAGGTAGAGCGGCAACTCTCGATAAGTCAACGGGTTCCAGTCTGGCAGCGGTCGAAGATCGTGAGACTGCTGCCCCTTTACCTGAGCCGGAACCGGATCCATATGCAGGACTGCATCAGAAGAAAGCCGAATTGACCGAAGATTTGGCCCGCCTGCGGGAAGTTCTCGACCGGGCTGAACGAAGCATCGAAGCCGACCGCGAACGACTCGTAGTCCTGCAGTCTCGCGCACGCGAATTAGGAGTGTTCCCCCCAGAGAGTCCGGCTGGAGGAGAGTTCCCAAGCAACCCGTAAGAGACGCCTTTGGAGGCGACGCTACAAGCGAGGTAGATCATGCGTCCTGAGCACATCAGCCATTCTCAATGTAGCTGGGCTCGATGGTTACACTTTGGGCGAGGGACCCGGCTGGCCGTCGTTGCGGGACTGCTGGTTCTCGGTTCTTCCTCGGCCCGGCGGTCCCGGCCAAGCCATCTCGCTTCAGTCACGTCCGGCAGTTCTGCTGAACGAGAGACGACTCGTAACGAAACATCTCCCGAGGCGGTTCTTCTGGCTTCTGATTCTCTGGTGGACATGCCCGAGGCCCCGCAGGCTCCGGCCATGCCAGGCCCTGGGATGGGTGACACGAATCTGCAGATCCAGAGTCGGCAGCTCCCGAGAGATGCAACCCGCGTTCGACTGCTTCAGAGACTGGCGGTTCTGGAGCACGAGAGAGACTGTCTTGCCAACAAGCTGGCGGAGACAGTGGGAAGTGCGCAGTCTTTTCGAAGTCGAGTTGCCCTTCTCGAGCAAAGGATAGACCGACAGGATAAAGCCCGCAAACTGGCTGCCATCGGTCTTGTCAAGAAGCTTGATGTTCCCTGGGTCAATAGTCCAACTCAGTTGGCCGAACTGCCCGCATCAGCGGTAATCGGTGACTGGGAATACCGCCTCGGCCTGTCCGAGTCCGGTGAAATCGGCGGGCCTTGGATCTTGTTGCTTTGCCATGCAAGATTCACTGGAGAGGGAGAAGCCGGGATCGAGGAGTTTGAGCCGGTCCGTGGCGAACGGGTAGGTCCATTCGCCTGTAGATTGGAGGCAGAGAACGATACGCGTTTCCAAGCCGTTCACCGGCTGGTGATGCGAAGGCCTGCCTCGAAGAATCCCTATCGGGAAGCCCTATATGCCACGTCATTGACGACTTTCGGCGATGGCAGGTACGAACTGTCCATCGATTGGCCGGGCGGGGCAGCGATGATAAGGAAAACTCTCGCAGTTGAGGTCGATTCCGAATCCGGCTGGACGCTGCTGGCAGAGTCGGCTGTGGATTCGGCCACCCCATCGGGCCTTGTGTTTGCCAGCGAGCGGACCTCGGTGATTGCAAACATTGATGGGGGTTTGCCCATCTGGGCAAGGTCGGGACAGGACGGTTCCCTGCCGGCCTTCCGGAAGATCCCAAGGTTGCCCGGCGTTCTCGACTCAGCCGGCCAGCCGGGGCAGGGCGTAGACGGGTCACTCGGCCTCTCCTTGGAGGATGGCTGTTTTCGTCTCGTCAGCAAGTGCAGACTTGCGGCGGGTAGGAGTGCTCGCAAGCACCTGCTCGGGCGGTGGCGAAAGGTTGAGGGTGATCACCCCCTGGAGTCCAGCCGTCGGGGCTTGCGGGAAGATAGAGAACCAGAAGCCAAGCAGCAGTGGCAAGTGGACATATCGGCGGAACTCCCCGAATGGCTGGGCGATCTGGAGAAAGGCGACCGCGTGGAATTGCAGGTGATGTACGCACCCGATCGATACCGGCTTCATCGTCCCGAACGGTCTGTCTCCAGCTATGTTTCCCTTCGGGAAAGGCGTGAGGGGTCGCCGAAAGCTCCGCTGGTGAGCAATCCGCTGGTGTTCACGGTAACGGAAGACATGCTTCGCCATCCGTGAGAAACGTGAGCAATCCGGCTGGGAGTGGTGCAGCAGGCAACGCCTAGACGATCTTTTCGTCCGCCTCGTCCTCGCAATCGGCTGCCTTGTGGAACCGTCTGAGAATCAACGCTCGAAGTCTTTTCAGGTACTTCTGGGTGGACTCCTTCAGGGGGATCTGGCCACCGGCCATGGTGTAGTGTCCGCCTCCGGTCCCCTTGCGTGAGACGATCTTCTTCATCGCCTGGTCTGCCCGAAGGCCGGGGCTGTTGGTCCTCATCGACAGCAGAACACGTTCGCCCTTTCTCCCCCAGCATAGCGACCAGTCTGCCTTCTCGTGACGAAGGAGCAGATCGGAGACTTCTGGGATCATGTCGACGTTCTCGACTTCTCCCAACTCCGTATGAATGCATGATCCGTGGAGTCTTGCATTCTCCATCGCGGCGACCAATACCTTGAAGTACTCGGACGGGACGACACCCCGCTGAATGTCTCCAAGCATTCTCTTGTTCGCCAAGGCGTAGAGCCGGCCATATTCATCCAAGTCCGACTGGGTGGACTCCCGCCCAAAATCCTGCGTATCGGATCGAATGCCATACAGCAGGGCCGTTGCGGTAGGAGTATCCGGCTGGATCTTGGCTTCCCGGAGGTACTCAGATAAGATCGTACAGGTGGATCCATATCGACTCCGAACGTCCGTGAAGCCGACTTTCCTGGTTTCTTTCTGGGTGGGATGGTGGTCGATGACCACATCCGGCATGGCGTCCTCAGGCAGCGAGTTGTTTCCTTGGCCTGGCTGGGTGTCTACCATGGCCACCAGGCCAAAGCGGTCGAGGTCGATCGCCTCGAACGGTCTTAGATTCAGCTGAAGATATCGGATCAAGGCCCTGTTCTCTGCCCGCCCTACAGCCCCGCCTGCTACGATCGAACAAGGGATGTCGGATAGCGTATTGGCCAGTTTGCGAAGCCCAACCGCTGCTCCCAGGGCGTCCGGATCGGGGTTGTCCTGGAGCACGATGACCATGGACTCCTTGCCGTCCATCAGGCCTCTGAGTTCCGTCAGTTTTCTGGCAGTTCGTTCCGTGCTTGGCATGGCTTCTGAATATTGTAGCGAGTTGTGCCCGGTCGCGGGCCCGGCTCCCCTTCCGTATGCAGAATCGGAAACAGGGCGATGGCTATTTCGCAGGCCCCACCGTTTCTCCGGAGTCGCTGACGGGCATGGAGGGCAGGTTGATGGTGAATGTCGTTCCCTCGCCGAGTTTCGTAACCACGTCTATGGACCCCTGATGTTCGCGGACCACCTTCTGCGCTACGGCCAGGCCCAACCCCGTACCTTTCTGCCCCTTCGCTGAGTAGAAGGGCGTGAAGATCCGGTCGAGCTTATCTTCTTCGATCCCGCTTCCGTTGTCGGTCACCTTCAAGATGACGACCCTGTCGATGGAACTGTATTCACTGGTGACCGTTACGATTCCGCTATCATCCTCTACCGCATCGATGGCATTGGCCATGAGGTTCAGGACCGCCTGGTGCAGACCCGCCGGGTCGGCAGGGACGGCGGGGAGGTCGTCCAGGACAGGCATGATCCCCACGCCTCGCTCCTCAGCCTGGGGTGTGAGGAGTTCGATGCAATCGTCGATCACCTGGTTGACGTTGATGTTCTCGATGAGAGGCTCGCGGTCCTTCGAGAATGCCAGCATGTTCAGGATCTGGTCATTGATCCGCCCGAGGTTCCGCTGCACGATCGGCCAGTATTCGGTGGCCTTGTGCAGGTCTTCTTTGCGCAACGCCATGTCGACGAGGTCAATGCCGGCCGATAGTCCCTGAAGGATGTTCTTGATGTGATGGGAGAGGAAGGCCACGGTTTCTCCCACCGCGGCAAGACGCTCGGACTGAACGGCTGATTCGTGAAGGCGCACGTTGTCAACGGCCAGGCCTGTATGGTATCCAATTGCTGTAAGAAGCCGGAGTTGCTCGGTGGAATAGGTCTGGTCGGACACCGAGCAGTCCACATGCATGACACCGAGGATTTTCTCCCGGCCTTTGAGGGGAACACAGATTGCCGACCGAATCCCGAAGTCGTGTACGCTCTTTCCCGCTGCAAACCGCTTGTCGCTCATGGCGTTAGAGCTGAGGATGCCGACTTCCTTGCTGATTACTTCGTTGATCATGGTTCGGCTGATCGGTGGGCCTTTCTGATCGCTGCCGTCGGACACGCGTGAGGCCTTCAACTCAAGCTTGCCAGTCTCTTCGTCCATCAGCATTGCATAGCCGCGATCGGCCTTTACGATCTCAAGGACCTTGTCCAGCATACGCTGTAGAAGCTGGTCGACGTTGAGGATCAGGCTTACGTCGCTGATGAAGTCATAGATGACGCGGAGGTTCCCGATCGCTTCCTTGCCCGCCTCGGGCGTGGGGATGATGACCGAATCCTCGTTGGAGGGCAGGGTGGCCACGATGGCCGCATCGATGAGCTGGCCGCTTTCATCAACGTCAACTGAGGCCCGCACGCCGCCTGGCGATTCCCCCCCGAAGACCAGCAGCGACTGCCCCACACGGATCTGGTCTCCTCGGTGCAGGGTGGTCAGTCGGTGGATCCGAACCCCGTTGACGTACGTGCCGTTTGCTGATCCGAGATCTTCCAGCACCCATTCGTCATCTCGGGAGCGGATCAGCGCGTGCCTTCGGGAGACGGTCCGCTCATTGAGCTCGACCGTGTCGCTGAGGCGACCGATCACGTTCTCCCCGCGCTGAAGTTCGTATGAACGGCCCTTGTCCGGGCCCTGGATGACCTGAATGGAAGCCAAAACGAATGACCTCGAGTGTGCGGGTATGCCCGTCTCCAAGTCCGTTCCCGGACCTCAGGTAATGCCCGCGCCTGTTCGGGAAAGGTCCCCGGTTTGCCGCGCTTGTTCACAGAGTACGGGGCGCTTCATGATACGTAGGAATGGATTATTCCGCATAGTATAAGCGACAGGCCCGCAAGCTGCTGCACTCATCATAACGGGCCCGACGCGCGGGTGTCAAACCGCACGAGCAAGCCTAGCTATTTTCCAGGAACGGATTGCCGTCCCGTTCGGCCTGGGCTGTTGTCTCCGGGCCGTGGCCCGGCAGAAGCCTCGTTTCCCCCGGCAGTGACAGCAGTCGATCCCTGATGTTGCGCAGCAGGGCTTCGGAGTCGCTGCCCGGCAGATCTGTTCGGCCTATCGATCCGGCAAACACGGCGTCGCCAACGAGCGCGATTGCGATCTGGTCGCAGTAGAAGCTCACGCCGCCGGGCGTGTGGCCGGAGGTGTCCAGGACACGCCAGCTTGCCCCCGCAGCCTCAATGGTCTCTCCCGGATCGATGAGCCTGTCTGCCGGAGAAGCCGTCGTCGGAAAGCCGAATAGAGCCGACATGTTCTTCTCCGCGTCGGTGAGCATGACAGCATCGGCTCGGGGGCAGAGCACCGACGCGCTTGGGAACGCTTCACGAACAGCATCAATACCTGCGATGTGGTCGCAATGTCCGTGGGTCAGGAGCACCAATTTGGGCTGAAGCTGACGCTCACTCAACTGGCGAAGCACCGGTCCCGGTGAGAATCCCGGATCCACGAGGGCACACTGACCGTCCTGGCTGAGCAGGTAGCAGTTGGTTTGTGTCGGTCCGCAAGGGATCGACTCGATCGCCACTTTCAAGGCAGATCTCCCTCAGACGTTCATATACGACCGGATCGTCTCGCGGATGTCGCAGGTGTCTGTCTCGTTCTCGTGCAGGCCAACGATCTTCCGCTCGCGAATCGCGTTCTTGGGCGAGTCCGACGCATGGGCGCCGTTTCTCATCAGGTCGCGGCCAAAATCGCTGCGGACAGTTCCGGGCTCCGCTTTGTTCGGATCGGTCGATCCGAGAACCCGGCGGATCTTGCTGATTGCATCCGGACCTTCATACAGAAGGGCAAGGCACTTGGTCATGCTCGCTGAAGACTTCTCGGTAGGTGGAACCTTATCGGGCTCCAGCCCGGTCATGTACTCCACGATCTTGTTGAACTCACAGAGGGCATTGCGTTCGGCCAAGTGCTTGGCCAGGACATCCGCATCGTCTTCGGTAAAGGGGAAATCGAACGCATCGGCCAAGCGTGTGTGCACTACGTTGCGTACCAGGAACTGCAGCTTGTTGACGAAGATGTCCTTCAGCGGGCCGTAGAATTCCTCGCCTTGGGCAACGGTCATGTTGAACAGCTTGGCCCCGACAATCCGCAGGCCGGTGTTGGAGAAGGTGTCGATGATATTCCCGGGCCGGCGTGAACGGCGGTAGAAGTTGTCTGGCTTGAGCATCACGAGAGAGCACTCCGGCTCCTCGGGATACTCCACCTTGCCACACAGCACGCCGCCATCGGAGAGGGCATACTCGGCGAACAGCTTCAGGTGCTCCATCGAGATATCCGGGTTCGGGCAGGTGATGACCGCCGGCTCGAAATACTGCACCTTTCCGTCGTCATTGACGATGTAGTCGCCGAATGTGCCACGGATCGTGTCGCCCATGGGCTGTTCGGTGACCGGCCCGATGACCTCCTCCTTCAGATGCCGAACTGCATTCTCTCCTTCCAGCAGAAGGAACATGCACCGGGGCGCAGCGTGCCACGGGTTTTCCCACCGGAGGTTGGTATCGATGTAATTCGACCAAGCCTGGCGGATCTCCGGCTCCTCGACCGTGGAACTCACCAGGTCCCGGTACTTGTCTACGAACTCGTCGGAGAAGATGAACATCCGCACGCCGACCAGCTCGAGATTGGCGTTGGCGATCAGTCGCCCGATGATGCCACCGGTTCGGCTCTTGTAGAGGCTGTAGGGGGTGATCAACGCGTAGGTTAGTTGCTTGCTCAACGGTCTGTCTCCAAGCTCAATGTGATTCGCTGAAACGAGGGAAGCTAGCAGACCAAGGCCAGTCCGACAAGGGCAAATCCGCATCTGTGACGAAGGTCAGACCTATCGAGAGCCCCCTTGTCTCCAGCCCACGACATCTGGATCAGCCCAAGGGATAAGCGCAATAACAGGCTGCTCGGGAGATCGGCTTCGCACGTTGTCCCAGCCTTCGCCCAGGGTCGGGTCTATGCGCCAGCTGCCGCGAGGCCTACCGGGGCATCGAGATCCGCATATTTGCGGGGATCCGTGATCTTGCCGGTGATCGCGCTGGCAGCGGCGGTCAGGGGGCTCGCCAGGTAGACCCCCGCCTTCTTGTGTCCCATTCGCCCGGGGAAGTTCCGGTTGGTTGTCGAGATAACCTTGATCGGGTCATTGGCGCGGCCAAACGTGTCCAGCGGACCGCCGAGACACGCAGCACAGCTGGCCGGTCCGATCCTGCAGCCCGCGTCCTGGAAGACCTGTCGAAGCGTTCTGTCGTGGATCTTGTAGCGGTCGAGATCGGCATCGACTTCGACGGTGGCGGGCACGATGTACGTGTCCACCGATACGCTTTGCCCGTGCAGGACGGTCGCTGCAGCAATGAAGTCGGTGCTCTTCCCACCCGTGCATGAGCCGATGTATGCCCGGTCCAACTGGATATCGCCCAGGTCGCGAGCCGGAGAACGCAGGTCGGGCTGATGAGGTTGGGCGACGGTGGGTTCCAACTTGGCTGCGTCGAACTCCCAGAGGCGCTCGAATGCGGCGTCCTCGTCGGTCCGGACGACCTCGAAGTCCGGGGCCCCCGGATTGGCGCGCTCCCTGACATAGTCCAGGGTCACGTCGTCGGCCTCGATCACGCCGTTCTTGCCGCCGGCTTCGATGGCCATGTTGCAGAATGTGCAGCGTTCGTCGATGTTGAGGTCGAAGATCGCTTCGCCCGAGAATTCCATGGCCTTGTAGGTTGCCCCGTCGAAGCCGATCTCTCCGATAACCTGCAGGATGAGATCCTTGGCCATCAGGTAGGGGGGCAGCTTTCCGCGGAAGACAAACCGCAACGTGGGAGGCACTTTCAGCCAGAGCTTGCCGGTCCCCAGGGCGAATCCCGCGTCGGTATTGCCGATTCCCGTGGCGAACTCCCCGAAGGCTCCAGCTGTACAGGTATGACTGTCGGTGCCGAGAAGGATCTCGCCCGGGCGGGTGTGACCGTTCTGAGGCAGGGCGGAGTGACAGACGCCGCGGTAGTTGGTCTTGGCAGGGTCTTTGTAGGGCGTCGGCACACCTTCCTGATCGGGATCGACAAAATCGGCGTCGTAGAAGAAACGCAAATCCTGCTTCGCGGCGAACTCGCGGAGGATCTTGATGTTCCGATGGGCCCTCGGATCCGCCGTGAAGATGTAGTGGTCGGGGATGACCACGACTCGTTCCCGGTCCCAGACCTTGGCGTCTTTGCCGAAGTGTTCCTCGAACACCCCAATCGTGCCGGGCCCGCAGACATCGTGGGTCATCAACAGGTCGATGTTGCACCAGATATTCTCGCCCGGCGTGACCGAGGCTCGGTCCGCGTGTCTGGCGAGGATTTTCTCCGTGATTGTCATGCCCATGGGGGATCTCCGTCTGTGCTGATGAGATGCTATATCAACAGTTCCAGCATCAATGTCACATCCTAGAAGCTCACAGCGAGTGAATCAATCCCGAGTTCGCAGGTCGCACATCGTGGTGGCTTTCCCGCCAGGATAGGGGTCTCTCTCCAAGTGAATGATGGGGGGTTCTACCCGGTCAAAGTACCGGATTCACCGCAGGCGGGGCAGGGGGCCAGACCCATCTGTTTCGGCAACTGCAGACGTCAAAAAATGATTCCGGGAACCTCAAGTGACTGCCCCCGGGGACCGATTCTGTCAATGGCGGGACAGAGGAGATACAGCAAATGCCACAGGAAATGGATCAGTCGACGCTGGAACGCAGAAGGCACCCCAGGACGCGCCTGGAGATGACTCTCCAGGGGATCCGTCTGGACCCTGACGGAGGGGACGTTGTCGACGCCCTCCACATGGTGGACATCTCGCGAAGCGGCATGGGTGCCCACACCGAGCGTTCCTTCTACCCCGGCCAGAGGATTGTTCTCTGCCTTCCGCTGAGTGACCAGGGCGGCAGGAGGAACATCTATGCCACCGTCATCCGCTGCAGCAAGAAAGAGGAGAAGTTTCGCGTGGGACTGGAATTTGACACGACTTCGCTCAACACTTGGCGAGGGTCTTCGGACTCCGTCGCAGCGGCCTGATTGGCAGACAGATAAACAGGCTTAGATTCACCGAGGGGCTCGCATTGCGCGGGTCCCTTTTCTGTGCGCGAAGTCAGCTCCGTCGCTCGTAAGGGTGCCCGATCTCCTCCATCAGCTTCATGAAGCGGCGTCCATATTCGACGTAGTTGTTGAATCGGACCTGATCTTCGCTCTGGACACTCTCGTCGTGGAAGACCACCGACAGGTGTGGCTCCATGGATATCCCTCCATCGTAGCCGTTATCGAGTAGGTCCTTGACGATCTTCTTCACGTCCCCGTCGCCCTCGCCCGGCCAGGTGAATTCGCTTTCGGGGAAGATGCTGTCCTTCTTGGATCGAAGGTACCTGGAGTCTTTGATGTGTACGTAGGCGACGTGGTCCTTCACGTGCTGGTAGAACTCCCAGGGCGACTGCATCTTGCCCCGTTCATTGGCTGCATAATCGGGAGTATTCACGGGATTGGCCGTGTCGAACACCAGCTTCAGGCCGGGGACGTTCTCGATAAGCTTGAGGGTGTACTTCCACCCCATGCCCCCGAAATTCATGCAGTTCTCGTGCACGGGAGTGATCCCCGCGTCGCTGAACATCGCCTGCAGTTCCCGGAGCCGTCGGAAGCGCTCCTCTTCCATCTGGTCAGGATGCGGGTTGCCGTCCTCGTCTTTGCGGATGGCGAAGCTCATGACCCGTACCAGAGGTGTGCCAAGCTTCTGCATACGCGGGATGGCCCGGCTGGCTTCTTCCAGGGAAGAGTCAAACGGTTCGGTGATGGGCTTTCCCCAGTTGGCAATGGCCGATCCGAAGCAGTTAACACTCACGCCGGCCTCGTCGAGCTTGCGGCGAACTTCGTCGAACTTCTCTTCGGGGATGTCGTGGATATTCTGGCCATCGATGTTTCGGGCCTCGATGTGCGACCAGCCGAGTTCCTTCGTCGCAGCGATTTGCCCGTCAATGTCTTTGGCTGCTTCGTCGGCGAAACCGGTGAGATAGACCATCGGGAGGATCTTCCTTTCCATAGGGACTGGGGTGAAGACGTCTACTTCTCGGGGGATGCTTCGGCGATTGCATCGAATTTCTGGCGAATCGCTCGGGCGGCGGTCTTGGGGTTCTCCGCCCCGATCACAGCCGACGCGACGGCCACACGGGTGGCGCCCGCTTCAATAAGCTGATCAACATTTCGGCTGTTGATCCCGCCGATCGGTACGACGGGTACGTCGACGGCCTGGTGGACCTCTCTGAGCAGGTCGAGGCCAACGGCAGGCCCTGCGTTTTTGGTTGTGGTGTCGAAGATCGGGCCGATCGCGATGTAGTCGGCGCCTTCGTTGGCGGCCGCTTTGGCCTGGGACAACGTATGTGTGCTGCGGCCAATAATCGCACCCGGCCTGAGCAGGCGCCGGACCTCGGCGATCGGAAGATCGCCCTGACCAAGATGGACGCCGTCGGCGCCCACGATCGCGGCGATGTCAGGCCGGTCGTTGATGATCAGCAGCTTGCCCGTTTCGTCGGTCAGTTCGCGCAGCTCCGCTGCCATGGCAAGGAATGCTGCATCGTTGACGACTTTCTCCCGCAACTGGATTGCGTCGGCGCCGCCGGCAATGGCGTGGCGTACCGTATCGCGAACACAGCCGCGACACATCTTGGAAGTCACCAGCACGTACAGCCTGACCTCGCGGAAGCGCTCGCCGATCAGCAGTCGCCCCAGTAGACGCTGTTCGAGCGTGTAGCCGTTGTACCGCATGCGCTCGATACGCAGCACCTGGTCTGGAGCGACGAATTTGGAGTACTCCTCGATGGTGCGCAGGGCTTCGCTCAGTCGCTTACAGGCAGCCTTGGCGACGTCTTCGAGACTCTTTCGGGAGGGCTCGGTAGGAGAGGTAATCTCCGTGCCGATGTCGCCGGGGGTGTCCCGGGCAGTAATCATCTCCGCAACGGGAAGCTCCGTGAGGATTTCCTTGAGATCGCTGCGAAGGTTCTTCGAGAGGGCGGTAATGGCAGGATCGTTGAGCGCAAAGCGTCCGCAGTCTTCGATCACGCGCAGGGCTTCGCGAGCCCGATTGAAGTTCGCGTCGAGAATTCGGTAGGTCTCTCGCATCGGTCGATCCCCGGTCATCCTTCCTGCCGGCGTTCCGATTACTCCTCGATCATTGTATTCGGTACCGGGTGGGCGTGGCAAAGCTCAATCACTTCGCCCTTGACCCGGCGGATCACTTCCTTGTCACCGCCGGATACGATCACCTGCTCCACCCAGTCGGCGATCTGCCTCATCTCAGAGACGCCCATGCCCCGTGTCGTAACGCCCGGGGTCCCCAGGCGTATCCCCGACGCCTTGAAGGGCGAACGCGTCTCGAACGGCACGGTGTTCTTGTTACAGACGATGTTGGCCGCTGCCAGCCAGTTCGCTGCATCCTTGCCGGTCAGGTCCGGCATGCGGCTGCGGAGGTCGATCAGCAGGAGGTGATTCTCCGTTCCACCGGACACCAGTCGCCAGCCTTTCTCGCCGAGGGCCTCGGCGAGGACCTGGGCGTTGGCGATCACCTGCTTGATGTACTGCTTGAATGCCGGCTGCTGGGCTTCGTGGAACGCCACCGCCTTGCCCGCGATTGCATGGACCAACGGGCCGCCCTGAATGCCCGGGAACACGGCGGAGTCCAGCTTCTTGGCCCAGTTTTCCGTGCACATCGCCACGCCTCCGCGTGGTCCGCGAAGGGTCTTGTGCGTGGTGGTCGTAATGAAATCGCTCGCCGGAGCCGGGTCGGGGTGCTCACCGGCTGCGACCAGGCCTGCAATGTGGGCGATATCCGCCACCAGAATGGCATCGATCTCCTTGGCGATCTCGCCGAATGCGTCGAAGTCAATCTTCCGCGGATACGCGGACGCACCGACGACGATCATTTCGGGCTTCTCGTCCACCGCCTGCTTGCGGATGGCGTCCATGTCCAGCAATTCGCTGCCACGGTCGACTCCGTAGTTGATCGCGTTGTAGAACTTGCCCGAGATGTTCACTTCGTAACCGTGCGAAAGGTGGCCGCCGTGGGCGAGATTCAGGCCCATGATGGTATCGCCAGGCTGAAGGGCCGCGAGATACACCGCCATGTTGGCGCTGGTGCCGCTGTGAAGCTGGACGTTGGCGTGGTCGACCCCGAACAATTCCTTGCACCGGTCGATCGCGAGCTGTTCGACGGCATCGGCATTTTCGCAGCCGCAGTACCAACGCTTGCGCGGGTAGCCTTCGGCGTACTTGTCGGTCAGGATAGAGCCTGTCGCTTCGATCACCGCCCGCGATGTGTGGTTCTCCGAGGCAATCAGCTCAAGGGTGGTATTCTGCCGGATCTGTTCCCGCTCGATGATAGCGGCCAGATCCGGATCTTGCTTCTCCAGGGAACTCATGAACATCTCCTGCAAGGATGCCCGAACCGTTTCGAGCAAGACACTGTAGCGAGGTCCCCGGGTCTACGCAAGCTTCCATCAGCTTGGGAGACGACGACGGATCGGAGGGCGCAGCCAGTGGGGGGAATGGTTCGGGCGCAATGCAACGGGCGGAACCCGCAGGTCCCGCCCGCGCCATGATCGCGCCGTAGTCCCTCCTCCGGCGCAAGTCCAGAATTCTTCTTTGCCTTTCTAGGGCCGTTCTCCCGCCCCCGAGTCAGTCTGCTGGGCTTCGGCCGGTTCGGTCTCGCGCCAGCGGTCCGGGCTGGCTTCCGCAGAAGCCTGTTCAGTGCGTTCGCCTGGTGCTGTGGCGTCCGAAGGTTCTTCGTCCGTCTTGGCAGCAGCCATCGCCCGCCGCACGTGCTTCCGCAGAAGGGCGGTGAACCGCCCGGGCAGGTCGACGCCGATCAGCATGGGCGAATGGCAATTCGATCGGATCAGCACCAACTTGTTGAAATCACCCGTGTAGACATTGCACAGGCCCAACCCCTTGGCCTCGACCGTCCAGATCAGTGAGTACATTCCAAGATGCGAAAGCAATCTCGCACCTCCGGAGAGCGAGTTGGGTTGGAGGACCGTTACTTCCGTGATTTCATCGACCGGCACGCGGATCGTCCGCAGGATGAAGCAAATCCGCAGTTCGCCGGGGGTGACGTCAAAGTAGGTGGGATATCGCCATCCGTATGCATATCCCCATAACATCACTGGAATTGCGAACAGCACCGCCGCAAGAAGGGTTTCGGCAGGCCCGCCTGTCTCGGCTGTCCAACTGATGCACAGGATCCACGCAGGGATCAGGCCGAACGGAGAGTAGGCCACGATTGCAGAGCGAAGGTTCCCCGTCAGCTCAAAACGCTCTCTCTCGGCGAAATCCGGCACAGGAATGGACCTCATAAGAACAGTACGCCGGGCCGGTGGAACCCCCCTCCGGCCTTGTCCGTGGATCGGCAGGATTCGCCGGGCACTGAAGCTAAACCCGCCCGATTCCTGCCTTTGGGCCCGCGATTGACGCAGGTGCTTTGCTGAGCGTAGACTGTGGCTATGGGTGACGAAAGCAACAGGCAGGTGTACCTCAATGGGCGGATCCTTCCCGCCGATGCGGCTGGAATTTCAATCTCCGATGCCGGATTTCTGCATGGAGCGTCCACGTTCACCACGATGTATGCCCACAATGGCAAGGTATTCAGGCTCGGAACGCATCTGGATCGGTTGCTAGCCACCGTCGATCTTCTCGGCCTCAGGACCGACATGGACCGAAACAACCTGGCCGGTGGGCTGGCTGAACTGATTGAGGTCAACGGCTTGTCCTTTGCCCGGTGCAGGATCACACTCACGCCCGGGCCGGTCGGGAGCGACGAACCCACCAGCCTGATCACCGCTGATCCGCTGCCGGATTATCCCCAGCGCTGGTATACGGAGGGGCTTGGGCTGGTGGTCAGCTCCTTTGTTCAGCGACCGGGAGATCCGACCTATGGCTTCAAGACGGGCTGCTACTTCCCCCGTCTGCTTGCCCAGCGGGAAGCCCTGCAGAAGGGGATGGACGAAGCATTGTGGTTCACACCCGACCATCGCCTGGCCGAGGCATGCATGTGCAATGTATTCCTGGTGAACGAAGGAACCGTTCGCACGCCCCCGAGAGACACCCCGGTGCTGCCGGGCGTCGTGCGGGAGGCAGTTCTGGAGCTTTGCAGCAGCTTGGAGATCCCCGTCGATGGCGAATCCCCACTTACCATCAAGGATGTCCTGGGGGCTGACGAGATCTTCCTGACCGGGTCGACGACCGGCCTGCGCCCTGCCGTCCGGGTTGAGAAACACGAGGTGGGCGACGGCAGGCCCGGACCCGTTACGAAGACACTTCGGAAAGCGTACCAGGAGATGCTCGACAACGAGTGTCCTCCGCCGGATGGAGCCAACCGATGAGAGTTCGTGACGTTGCTGCTGCAGTGGAGGCGATCGCTCCGCTGGAATGGGCCGAAAGCTGGGACAACGTGGGCCTCCAGGTCGGCAACCCCGAAATAGAGGTCAAGACGGTGCTCGTGGCGGTGGACGCGACGAGCGAGGTCCTCTCCGAGGCCGCCGATTTGAACGCAGAGATGGTCCTGGTCCACCATCCCCGGATCCTCAAACCTTTGCGCAGCGTGACGCCCGGATCGGCCCCGGTGGTGTTCGAGGCTGTCTCGCGCGGCATGACCATCTATGCTGCGCACACTAACTTCGATGCAGCTCCAGGTGGGACCAACGACGTCCTCGCCGATATCCTGGGCCTTGACGACCGCGCACCCATCGAGCCACTGACCAGCGAACGGAACGTCAAGATCGTTGTGTTCCTGCCCGAGTCGGATCTGCAGGCCGTCGCGGACGCAGCCTTCAAGGCCGGGGCGGGATGCATCGGCCAGTACGATCGCTGCAGCTTCCGCTCGCCGGGTACGGGTACGTTCTGCGGCTCGGAGCGGACGAACCCCACGATTGGAAGCCCGGGTGTGTGGGAGCAGACGCCGGAGTTGAGGCTGGAGATCATCTGCCCGCGCGGCAGGATGGCCGGCGCGGTGCGGGCGATCCGCCATGCTCACAGTTACGAGGTACCTGCCGTAGATATGTACCCGATGATTGTCGCTCCGGCCGGGGCAGGCCACGGGCGTGTTGGCGATCTGCCAGAACCTGCTCCCGCCGGGGATCTGCTGGAGCGGATCCGGAAGGCCCTGTCGGTGGATCACCTGCGGATCGTGGGAGAGCTGTCTGCGAAGGTCTCGCGAGTCGGATGTGCGGCCGGATCGGGGAAATCTCTTCTCCCAGCTGCCAGTCGAGCGGGAGCAGAAGTCCTGCTGACCGGAGAGATAGGCTATCACGATGCGGTGGACTGCCCGCCAGGCCTGGCGGTTGTCTGTGCAGGCCACGGCGTCAGCGAGAGCATTGCCATGGAGAGGCTTGCGAATAGGCTGGACGATGAGTTGGAAGGTGTGAAGGTTCTCGCATCGAAGGCAGCCAGCCAACCTTTCCGGTTGGGGTAACCTGCCCCTGTGCTCTCAGGTCGGCATGCCAGCTTGGGCCATCGCGATGGCTTCCAGCAGTGCCCGGGCCTTATCCAGGGTTTCC
>CAZXSK010000013.1:41805-68633 GCA_964642855.1 uncultured Planctomycetaceae bacterium
GCCACCAGATGGTAGACCGTCGGGTGGGTCTCCAGCGTCTGCGGATCGGTCACCCGCACGCTGCCGTACCGGCAGACCCGCCCGAGGTCGTTACGTAGCAGGTCGACGATCATCGCAAGTTCGGCATTGTCCTTCGACGAGTACCGCAGATCCAGTCTGGCTGAATGGTCCAGTTCAGGGTTTCCCGTTCGGGGACGGGTGCCCTTGATCGGCCGGGTGATCACGTGCCGATCCCGAACGCGCAGAAACAGCTCCGGCGAACTGGAGGCGATCGTACGCCGACCCTCCTCCTCCTCGAACGCAAGATACGCCGCATAGCAGGCGGGATTCCGCCGACGAAGCGCAAGGTAGACGTCCGTCCCATCCGGGCCTTCGGGCATGATGAATCGCTGCGAGAGGTTCACCTGGAAGATGTCCCCGGCTGCAATGTACTCCATGCACCGCTTGACGGCGGTTCGGTACCCGTCGGGCGTGAACTCGGGCCGGGTATCTGCTTTTTCCGCGTGCGGAGGGCCGGCGGGTCTCTCACCGGAAGCGATGTCGGATCTGCCTTCGGTTCCATCGGCCGAGCTCAATGCTTCCAGCATGAGGTCCTGGGCACGGCCGGCCCGAGGCGGAGGTCGATCGAACGCCAGCGTGGCGAGGGTCCAGGATCGATCGAGGCCGTCGTAGACCAGCAGGGCGTCGTACAGCGCCAGCCGGAGATCCGGCAGTGAGGTATCGCGCGGAGCATTGCAGGGCAGTTGCTCAATGGTCCTTCCGATCTCGTAGCCCATGTACCCGATCCATCCCGGGGCGTAGGCCAGTCCGTCGACGGACGGTGCATGGACAGCTTCGACCATTTCGGCCACGACCTGCCAGAATGCCGAAGACGGGGTGTCTCCGGGCTGGGCGAGCACGGTGCCGGTCGCATCGGTCAACACGCCCCCCCGGAGGGTAAGCACTTCCAGCGGACAGGCTGCATAGATGCTGTACCGTCCCCATTGTGGATCGAATGCGGTCGATTCCAGGGCGGCGGGGGATTCCAGCCTCACCAGGCGACGAACGAAACTCTCGTCGGGTGGAGGGGCATCCACCCGCCTGGTCTCAATTCGCGATTTTCCGGATATCCGGGGGGAATTCATTACGGGTTGATCTGGGCGTGGGGGTCTACTGGACCCTGAACTCGTCGTATTGCTTCCGAGTGAACTCTTTTGCCGAACGGGCGGCTGCACGCAGGCAAGGATCGTCGCTTTCGGAATACTCTTCGAGGAGTTCGTCGATGTACTTCTTGTCGTTGGTGACGTTGGCGTGGGTGAACTTTGCCAGCCCGAGCATCAGCAGGGCGTCTGCCCGCCAGGCGCGGTCCTCATCATTGTTGATGATGTTGAACAGATCACCGGTCTCGGGCTTTGGTTTCCAGACATTGCGCATCTTGGAGTGGCTGAACGACGACAGCGCGTTGATCTGCGAATCCCAGGCCCGAAGGGCTTCCTTCAGTTTGCTGTCGTTCGTAGCGGCTGCGATGGCCAGCAGGCCTCCGCTCGCTCCGGATCGCTGGCCCCGCATCGCCTGACGCATTTCGCCGCAGCCTGCGATTGTCACGCGAGCTCTGCATCGCTCGTTCATCATATGCCATCCCAGGACCATCTGCGTATTGTACGCTGCCCGGGCCTTTTCGATGTTGCCCGCGTCGAGGTAGTGCCTCCCCAGAAGGTTGAGCATCGAACCCACAACTGCCAGGTTTCTGGCGTGGGGTACGGAACTCTCGACCGGGAAACGGTCCGGTGAGTGAACCGTGGTGTACTTCATTTCCTTCTTCTGAGCTCCGGCCTGGGCGAGAGAAAGAACCCGCTCGTAGACCGTGAGAGCATCGGCAGGCCTCAGGCCTTTCTGTTCGATTTCCTCGTTCCTTGCCACGTTAATTGCAGCTGCGTAGTCGTCAGCTGCGTTCCCGCCCTGCGAGGGCGTGTATCCGACCACCGATTCGATCGGCAGGTCGATTGTCTTGAGGTCCAAGGCACCCGGTCTGGTCGTGGCCTCGGTCGGAGGCGTGGTAGCCGAGCCAGACACGAGGACGATCAACAGCACGATCAACACTGCCCCCACCATCACGCCGGCGAGGATCCAACCCAACTTGTTACCCACAGCGTTCTCCTTCGCTATGTATCGATCGACGAAATACCCCCCGGTCAGGGGATGAACATCGCGCCAAGGTTGCGCGGGTCGTAATAGTACCGCAGTGCACCGGCCCAATTCGAGGCTTCTTCATTGGCAGGTCGGAATCGCGCGAAGTTGATCCCCCACAGACCACTGCCGCCCAGCTTGCCCAGCGATGACCTCGGCAGAGTGATTTCGACGGTCCACTGCCCCTTGCCTCGTTGAACGGCTACCTTCGCCCGGGAGACCCACGGCTCGCTCTTGCCCAGGGGGGGGTGCGTCTCAATGCCGCGCGTGGCTGTCAAGGCCCCATTGGCCTTGACCACGAGGTGGTACAGGTCCTCCGGCCTGGTCGCCTGGCTGAGCGGGTCCAGGACGATCTCCACCAGGTCCTCTCCGGTCGCCAGCAACTGTTCGTGGCGGACGTCATTGGTTGCGCGCGTTTGCAGGGTGTTGGGATCCGGTTCGAAGCAACGAATCGCCAGGTGCAGGTGGTTCGGGTCGGCAAGCACGTAGGCACGCGTCTGGTATTTCGCAAGCCCCTGTGGCGTCCTGCCGCGGCGGCCGAGCAAGCGGAAGTCGCCCGCGCGGTTGGCCTGACCCAGAGGCCAGTCGGACAGGTCGCCGTCGACGGTCGGTCCCTGGTCGACACGGGTTGCTCGCAGAACGGGCACGTCCACGCGAACCCGTCGAGGCTCGAGACGCTGGGGCGAGATGAGTACCGTAAACGGGATCTTCCCCGTCAGAGCGACCGGCATCGTTCGCCCCTCCGCAGCCAAAGCAACCACTGTTCGTGTCTGGGCGGGTAGTTCGACGCGGGTCTCGCGATCGATCGGTTTCCAGGACGGGGGAAAGTGCTCGGCTCGAAGGGTGCACGGAACATCACGGCCGAGCTGGTTGTAGAGGTCCACGTAGATCGTTGCGTAGAACCAGGGCTCGTCCTGACCTCGTGGCCCTTTGCGCAGGACCGGCCTGAGTTCCGTGCGGACCCGCTCCAGCCGGACGTCACGTGTCCGCGCAAGCAACTCATTCCAACGCAACTGCTGCACGTCGCGGTCGCGTTCGGTGACGCGGTCGGGATGCAGGGCGGCGACAATCTCTCCGGCCAGCACGCGCCGGGCGAGTTGCCAGTTGTAGACGTCCTGCTCCCAGCCATCCAGGCGGGGATCGAGATAATGGTCACCGGCCGCGGCCAGTCCTGCGTAACGGACCATCGAACGGATCACGCCCCGGGCGGCGGCGTCGCGTCCCCGACGCTGGAGGATCCAGAGATAGGAGATGTCCTGCAAACCCCGGCGAAGGCGTTTGAGTCGCACGGAGGGTACGACCCGCCGAACGCCGCCGATCGTGCCCGGATAGAACAGGCGGGTCTGCGCCTGCGCCTCCGACGGAACCGCTGAGGTCGTCCAGTGAAGGACCTCCGGCAGGAGGATGCCCGCAGCTTCGTAACGCATCGCCAGCCAGGGCAGAGCGCGCGCGTCGGCCGAGGTCGCGATAACGCCCAGGCTAGGCAGGTAAGGCTGCTGGCCGGGAGACAGCCACATACCCGCCAGCTTTCCCGCACGCCTGCTGATCGGAGGGGGAACCGTCGGGTCCAGCCACTGGGGTTGGGGTGCGTGGATGTCCACGAGGTTCGCGAAGCTCCGGGGTGGGGTCCAGGTGGTCTCCGGCGGCGGGTCGAGTGGAAGCTGGGAGAGAATCGGCACGTTCGCGTCGCCTTGGCGGACCATGCGAGACAAGACCAACTGGCGGTCGTACGCGCCCTGCGTAATCGGACCCCTGTACGGCCAGGCGAACAGGCGGTCTCCGTATCCCAGCTGTCGGAAATGTGCGGCTGTTTGACGCGCGACCTGGCGGAAGGTCTCTTGGTAGACGTCGTCGCCGGCAAGGCGGTAGGTTTCTGGGTCCGGCCAGTCTGTCCAGGCCGGCATCGGCCAGGCGGGACAGCCGATGCGGTCCTCCGGCGCGAAGGCAGACCCGTCAAGGTACGGCTTGACGATTGCGTCGTATTGGTCCCACTGAAGCTGTACGTTCCCGTTGCGGTCCCGCTTGAGCACGGGGCGAAGGCCTTTCTCGAACAAGTCCAGTCGATGCCGATGGGCCATGCGCATCAGGTCGCGGACGAGGGTCAGGCCCTCACGGACCAGTGGCCTGCGCGGGTTAAGATGGGTCGGCACGAAGGGCTCGTCTTCGTACTTCAGGAATTGGGCAAACACGTCCCGGTAGTCAAATCCGCCGACAACGGGGATTGGTCTGGCGTCCGGCAGGATGAAATCGTGCACGTCCAGCCGGATGCGGGTTTCCCACACTGTCTGTCCCCCTGACCGCAGCCGCAGCTTCCCGAAGTATCTGCCCGGCAGGGCCGTCCGGGGCGAAGTGACATCGACCCAAAGCGCGATCCGCTGCCCGGGCCCGCCGGAAAGGTCCGGCGCGTCGGACGCATCGAGCGGGATCAGGGGGTCGTAGACTTCCGCGGGCTTGGGTTGTTCCTTTGTCAGCCGGAGGTACCACGCGGGGAAGTCGGTCAGTTTCACGGGCAGCATGCGGAACGCGCGGATGTTCGACGCGTCGATGCGCTGGCCGGAGCCCGTTCTCAGGTCGGTAACCTCAACGCTCAGGCCGGAGACGCCGACGGGCTCATTCTCGCCAGGCCACCAGTCGGGCATCGCACGCTCCTGCTCGGGAGGGATGTCGATCACCAGCTGGAACGCGGTTGTCTCGTTCGCCCCGGCATGCAGCAGAACCGTCTCCTCCAGCTTGTTGTACGCCTCGGGATCGTGGCGAGGCGGGGTGCGATCGGTCAGGGAGGTCATCTCCCCTGCGACCCAGACGCTCATGACCGGCTGGGCGCAGCCGGCGCCCACACCCGCCAGGAAGGTCAGAAACAGTGCTGTGGAGATACGTCGGAGCATGGGGCGGGCATTGTACCGAATCAGCGGGACCTTGGGAACGCCAAAGGAGCCCGCCAGCAGTCCGATCTACTCGTGGCCATCGGGTTCGCCGGGTGCATGGGGTTTGGGATCCTGCGTTTGCGGCCGCCCGTGATCATGGTCCGGGTGGTGATGACCGTCGTGGTCCTCGGGCGGGTCGTCGACCGGGCCTGCGGGCAAGGCATAGACCGTCCAGAGAGGAGGACGGAGCCCGGCCTGGTTCGGATCATTCTCCTCACCGCCTGCCCGAACGCGATGAACGGGCTTCATGCCGACTCGCAGCAGAGGCTGAAGAACGCGGAGCTCCCCGGCGAAGGTCGCGACCTCGGCCATCTTCCGGGCGAAGGTCTCGTCGGAGAATGGCTTGGGTCCGGCAAACGCCTCTGGCAGCCCATAGGTGTAACGCAGGCGACGGATCTCGACGTGATCGACCCACAGGTGCGTGATGCCCCTCGCGCGGAGTTCCGTGAGCATCTGTCTGCCCGACAGGCCACGACCATACATGTCTGCCAGCGGATGCAAGTCGAAAGCGGTGGCGTAGAGCGTGTCGGGCGGATAATACAGCGGGGTCGCTGAACCCACGAGCAGAACCCGGGACTCGTCCGGCAGTTCCCACGCGAGGCGCCAAGGTTGAGCTTCGGTAGCCACAGCCGAGAGCTCCAGACCTCGGAAGTCGACTCCCGCGGCAGCCCGGGGGTACAAGGCGCCGGCCGTCAGCAGGCCGGTAAGGGCGACGAACAGCGGAATCAACCAGGCCAGGGCGCGGTGCACCCTCCGCTGGGCGTGACCCAGCAGCCAGGAGACCAGCACGCCCGTCAGCAGCGAAGTGGGCACAAGGATTGGCACGAGAAACCGCGGCGGCATGCCACGGGTGAACGCTATCCACACGCCCACCTGGATGATTGCAACACCGGCCACGGCCAGTGCCCAGGCGGATCGCCTTGCTGCACCCGCCACGGCAACACCCGCGCCAAAGATCGCCGCGCAGATTCCTGCCGTGGAGAACCACGACAGGGACGCCGGATTGAGGAAGTTCTTCCACAGTAGTTGCAGGCGAGGCGTTGGCGCCGGCGGCTTCCAGTCCGGCGGTGTGGGGACCGGCGGCTGGGGTGTGGCCGAGTGACCCGCCACCCAGCGTGCTTCGGATTGCTGATCCCAGTGACCCCGTCCGAGCGTTCGCGTGGCCAGGGGGAAAACGGGGTTGCCCGTGGCCGCGAAGTTCCGGATCAGCCACGGCGAGAACAGCACCGTCGTCAGCGCGATTGCAGCCGCGAGATGCAGCAGGCGGCTGGGTCTGCGGAGACACCCCCCTGCAAGCATCGACAGAACGGGAATCGCCACGAAGCCCACGGCAAGGTACTTCGTCGCACAGGCAGCGCCGCAGGCCAGTCCGATGCAGGCGGCCGACTTCCAGCCCGGTTCGGATGCCCACTCCCGCAGCCAGAGAAGGGCGAGCGTGAGGTAGAAGATCTGTGCCAACTCGACCATGGCGATCCAGGACAGGTAAACCACGAAGGGCGACGTGGCGAGCATGATCGCGGCCGCCTTGCCGCCGGTCATCCCGGCTCGGGAGTCGTTGCGACGAAGGGATGTCCACAATGCTCCGACGGCCAACAGCGCCGTCGCCCCGTGCATGAGTTTGGCGAGGTAAGTTCCCTCGTATCCGCCGCCACGCAGTGACATGCTCAGCAAGTAGAGCATCTCCACGCCGAGGGGATAGTGGCTGTAGACGTTGTGATCGAGCGTCGCGACCTGGCCGGCGTTGTAGAACTCACGGGGCAACTGGAGGTGATACTCGAGAATATCATACGCGTCGCCATGCAGGCCGATGAACCCGGGCGGGAGCGACACTCCGGAAACCCACAGACCGGCGGCAACGGCTGGAATGATCCACAGCAGCACGGCCGGATGCAGTGCAGAGGGGACACGAATCTGCTCGATCGCTGCGAGCAGGGTTGGTTTGCGGGCGGGGGCGGTCGTGGCCGCCACCTTTCTCGCTGCCGATCGAAGGTGCCCTAAAGCCGTGGCACACCCGACAACCAGCACCAGCCACCACCGCCAGGTCTCCAAGCCACCGGGCACGAGCGTGCCAACCACCATGACTGCCGAGGACAGCAGCCAGAGCCCCAGACCGACGGACGTGAACAATCGCAGGGGAAAGGGCGCGCCTCGGGGGGCAAAGGGCAGCAGGAGCGTCCAGCCCAACCCGCCGGCTGCCAGGAGCACGATCAGCAGGACCGGTCCCTCTTTGGCGACGATCAGCACCACCCCGAGCCAGCCGGCAGCCTGGAACGACGCCGCCAGCACCGTTGCGAAGAACGCCAGCAGCACCGCGCCGATCGCAGTCGCGAGCGAAACGGAAAACGTGCCCGGTTTCCCGGCAGGGGGCATATCAGGCCTCCGCGTCGATGAACTGGGTCTTGTAGAGGTGGCGGTAGAGCTCGCAGGTGGCAAGCAGGTCCTTGTGCTTGCCCGTGGCGAGTACCCGTCCGGCATCCATCACCACGATCTGGTCGGCTGACATAACGGTCTGGAACCGGTGCGCGATCAGCAGCGTCGTACGGTCCTTCATGAACTCTTCCATCGCCTGATGAATGCGCCGCTCGCTGTCGGCGTCGATCTGGCTGGTGGCTTCGTCGAAAATCAGGATCGACGGATCGCGAAGCAAGGCTCTTGCGATGGTGATCCGCTGCCGCTGGCCGCCCGAAAGCGTCGCGCCGTGCTCGCCGACCATCGTGTCATATCCGTCGGGCAGGTCACGGACGAACTCGTCGACATACGCCCGGCGGGCTGCGTCCAGCACCTGCTCCTGCTTCGGCCGTCGCAGGCCGTAGGCAATGTTCTCGCCGATCGTCGCGTGGAACAGCACGGTTTCCTGGGTGACCAGGCCGATCTGGCGACGGAGCGACCGGACGGAATGCTCGGAGATGTCGCGCCCGTCAAGCAGAATCGTGCCCTCGGTGGGCTCGAGAAGCCGCGGCACCAAGGATACCAGCGTCGTCTTGCCGCACCCGTTGGGGCCTACGATCGCGACGGTCTGGCCGGACCGGATCTCGATGTTGGCGTAGGTTACGGCATCTTCCGAGGCGTTGGGGTAGCGGTACGAGACGTTGCGGAACACGAGGGACTCGCTGTGTCTGGGCAGCGAGGGAGCGCGGCGAACGCGCGGCTCGGGGGTCTGGTCCATCAGGTCGAAGATACGCTTGGCCGCTGCGTCCGCCCGCTGGAAGCGGGTGGCGACCTTGGCGAGCTTGCGCACCGGGTCGAACATTGCAGCCAGGCATGCCATCAATGCAAGAAACCGCGTGGCGTCCAGGCCTTCGCGATTGTTGAGCACCCAGTAGCCGGCCAGGGCGACGGCTCCCATCGCAGCGGTGATGCCCATGGCTTCGACGGCTGGTGCGGTTGCTGCGTCGATACGGGCCATCCGTCGCTGTTGTTTGACCAGCCTGCGGTTCTCGCGGAAGAAGCGACTGCGCTCGGCGGATTCCATGGTATAGGCTTTGACCACGCGAATGCCGGTAAGGGTTTCTTCGAGAATCCCCAGCAGGGAGGCCCAGCTTTCCAACGCACGTCTGGATGCCCGCTTCATGACCTTCCCGAGCTTGCGGATCAGGAAATATGCAGGGGGCCCGGCTACCATTGCCAGCAGCGCCAGTTTCCAGGAAATCGCAACCGCCACGGCGATTGATGCGATCGCCTTGGCCGGCTCGACAAGTGTCTTGCCCATCAGCGTCGTCTGTCCGCGGGCGAGCTCGCCGGTGTCCTGCACGAAGCGGCTCATGGTGTCCGAGACGCCCTGCTCGGAGAAAAACGTCGTCGGCAGGTGGAGCACCACATTGTAGTTGTCGCAACGGATATCCATGATCCCGCGCCACACGGCCGTCTCGACAAGATACTCCTGCGTGAACCGCAAAATGTTCCGGACGATGGTAATAACCACGACCAGTCCGAGCATCCAAAGCAGCAGGGGGAACCTTCCCGGGCGGTCTTCGGGCTCGGGCAGCCAGTCGCGCGTTGCCAGCCAGCCCAGCACCTTCGCCTGCAACTTCACCTCGTCCATCGAAACGGTCTTGACGGACACCGAGTCGGCAAACGGATCGTAAACGCGGAGGCGGAGCCGCCCGTTGCCCTCGCTCGTGCCGATGTGCCGCGCCAGCGTGTCCGCCCGCATCAGCCTGTGGTCGGGGTGGCCGTCTTCGACCCCCACCAGCCACATGCCGTCACGAATACCCGCCTCGCGGGCGGGAGAACTGTCGGGCACCTTCAGCACGGTCAGTGCGAGAGAAAGCGGATACCCTTCGACGCGAACCTGCGCAGGAACACGCTGCTGGACAATGCGGATCCCCAGGCGGTCCTGGGTCATCTCGTTCCACGCCCAGCCATGAAGACCCTCGTCAGAGATGAGGATCTTGGTTGCGGGCATGAGCATGGCCAGCCCGCCCCCCCAGAGCGTGGCGATCAGCACGACCGAGACGATCGCGATGCCCAGCCTCACGCGGTAAGGCCAGAGATAGTGCAGGGATCGAAGGAAGTATTGCATTCAGCTTCCGTGCTTGCAGGAATCGATTCGAGTGTGGGTTATACGTCGCGGGGGCGGGGGGCGTCAATCGGATTACAGCTTCAGCGGCGCAGCGGAGCTGCACGTGATGGCTACGTTGTCCCAGACGGTCTTGGGGTTTACGTTCCGCCAGAGCAGTCTTTCGTATTCGCTGAGTTGTTCGATGATCTCCGCCAATTGGATGAAGTCGAACCGCTGGGACAGCGCGAGGACCACGTCACGCTGGTCGGCGTGGACGAGGGGCAGGTCCGCCCCTCCGGCGACGACGATGGCGTCGCGGAAGACGCTGGCAAGCAACTGGAGCATGTCGCCCGCTGCAGTGCGGGAGGCAAGGTTCTTCGAGAGCGTCGGGCCTTCGGTCTTCTTCGACTGGCGGACCTCGCTCTCGGCGAGTTTGTCCATGGCTTCGGCGAGCTGCTTGCCATAGTCGGTCACGCTGGCGGCGGGGAGGTCGCCCAGCCCCTCGACCATCTCCTGTTTCAGAGCGTACATGCCCCTGCCGGACAGTCCCACCGACCGGCCGATCGAGCCGTGTGTGAACCGCGCCCAGAACCCCGCTTCCGTCGGCTCGATTCCCGCGGCAGAGAGCTTCTCGGCGACGAAGGGGAGGGGCAGGAAGTGGAAGTTCACCCGGCAGCAGCGGCTGAGCGTTGTGGGAAGCAGGCGGTCGGGCTTGGTCGTCAGCAGGATCAGCGTCACCCCCGACGGAGGTTCTTCGAGCGTCTTGAGCAGGGCGTTCTGGGCTGCGGTGCTCATCAGGTGCGCCTCGCAGACCACGTAGACCTTGCCCCTGCCCCGAGAGGCCGATCGCCCGGCCGGGCCGATCAGAAACTCACGCAGCACGTCGATCCCAAGCTCCTGCATGGTCCGGGAACGCACCTGGGCGTCGGGGTGATAGGCAGCCAGTTCCTTGCGGACGACCTGGAAATCCGGGTGGGACCCGGAGGCGAGCATGCGGCAGTCATCACAACTTCCACAGGCCTGGAGGAGTTCTGCGTCGTCGGGCAGGTCACTCAGCCGGCTGGCGTTGGACGTTCTGGCTGGTTGATGGCAAAGCACAGCCCTGCCGAGCGCTTCGGCAGCGGTCTGTTTGCCCACCCCGTCAGGGCCCGCAAACAGCAGGGCGTGATGCAGCCTGCCGGCAGTGAGTTGGCGCTCCAGGAGGGCGATGGCAGGATCCTGGCCTGCGATGTCCAGCAGTTCGGGCATGGGGTCAGTGTACCAGTCTGTGGCGGGAGGGGAAAGCCCGCGCCGCCGGGCGCCGCGGAAGACGCGTGCGTAAGGTCAGGAAAGCTCGATGCTCATCAGGGCGCCTCGAATCCGCCGGGCGACTTCCTCGGGCTCGACGTTGGCGTCGATGACCGCGAACCTTGCGGGATTGCGGTACGCCTGGGCAAGGAACAGCTCGCGGACCCGGCGGTGGAAATCCAAGTCCTTGGCTTCCATCCGGTCGAGGTCGCCGCGGTTGCCTGCCCGGGCCAGGCCGACCTCCGCGTCGAGATCCAGCAGCAGCGTCAGGTCAGGCCAGAGGCCACCGGTTGCGATCTCCGCGGCGGCGACAACGTCCTCGATCGACGCTCCGCCGGCGCCCTGGTAGGCGACGGTCGAGGAGACGTAGCGGTCGCTGAGGACGCACGCCCCCCGCGACAGCGCGGGGCGGATGATCTCGGCGGCCAATTGGGCCCGACTGGCCATGTAGAGCATGAGTTCGCAGGGTACGGACATTTCGTTGCAGGCGGGGTCCAGCAGGATGGTGCGGATGCGGTCGCCGATGGCCGTCCCGCCTGGGTCGCGGACCTCCTGCACCTCGAGATCCTGGGCGCGGAGGTACTCGGCCAGCAGGCGAAGCTGGGTACTCTTTCCCGCTCCGTCCGGGCCGTCGACGACCAGGAAGCGTCCCTCGAGCCTGCCAGCAATGTCGTCCATGATGATCGTTCCGATGGGATCGAGCGTTGCCCGGTCCGTTCCGGGCGCTGACAGTATGCAACCCCGGGGAACAGGCTGCAAGTGTTTGCCCGCTGGAGGCGGTTTTGACGTAGACAGAATCTCAAACCGTGCTACAATGAGAACAGCTTTGGCCCGGGCGCTCACCCGGACCTCTGCGACATCAACGGTGCTCGTCCTCACTGACTAAGGCGTATGCTACGGCCGCCCGCATTCCCCTGGGCGGCAGGGAGGATGGTACGACGTTGTCCTGGGCTCAACCGGAAGGTCGCTCAACCTGACGGCAGGACGCGCGCAGTCGCCGAGTATTTCGGTCATGAGAAAGACCAATCGGTGAAGGGCGAAAACACCGAATGAAACGCCCGTCTGCTGACCACAGGCGGGCGTTGCTTTGCGCCGGGGGGCCTGCGTATGGGGGTTCAATGACGCTGTCGCTTGCCCAGCAGGATGACATCCCGCAGCCCCTGCTGTCCCCGGGCGCGTCGCCAGCGCGGCAGGAAGTCGGCTTCCTGGGCGACCTGGGCGATCGCTGCGAGAACTCGCAGGTGGAAATTCCGTTCGTCGGGCGTGCCCATCAGCACGAAAACCGCTTCGACGCCCGGCGACGTCGGCGAGAACTCCACGCCGCCCCGAACCCGCACGAGCAGCAGCTCGAACTTGCCCTCGCCCTCGATCACCACGTGCGGCACGGCCAGGGTGGGGCTCAGCAGCGTCGAGCTCTGCTTCTCCCGCTGGCGCAGCATATCCGCGATGCGGCCGGCGGATAGACCGACCCGGGCCGACAGCAGATCCCCTGACCGCGAGAAGAGCTCTTCGGCTTCAATGGGTCCCTTCAGGTCCAGCACGGGCGCGTCTTCCACGAGTTGATCGAAGCGGTCGAGCTCGATTTCGTCGCGTTCGCGGACGATCTGCTTGAGCTCCTGCTCCAGCGTGCCGGTGACCAGTTCCCGTGCGGTCAGGCGCTCCAGCAGGTGCAGCAACGCCGATTCCTGGGTGACACGCCGCCGGCCGAAGAACCAGTACACCGCGAATCCGCCAAGAACCAGGGCCGCGGAGATGAGGTACGCTGCCGGTCCCATCTCGACCAGGACGAACCCCAGCCCCATGATGCCCGCGAGTGGAATCCACGGGTAGCCCGGCACCCGATAGGCGGGGCGGTAATTCTGCACCTTGCTCTCGCGGAGTACGATCACCGAGAGGCACGCGAGAAGATTCGTAAGAATCAGCACGGTCGAAGCCGCCTCGACCAGGACCTTGAGCTTCAGCAACAGGCTGGCGAGGATGACCCCGCCGGTCAGCAGCACCGCGATCCAGGGCGTGTGAAAACGCCTGCTGACCCGCGACAGGCCGGCTGGCAGCAGGCCGTCGCGACTGATCGCGAAGAGGTACCGAGATGCGGACATGATGCCCGCATTGGCGGTCGATACGAACGCGAGAATCGCCCCGATGCTCAGTGCAATGAAGCCGCCACGCCCCAGGATCGCCTGCCCGCCGTCGGAAATGGGCGTCAGCGACGCATTGAGCTCGTCGCCCGGCAGGACGCCCACCGTGACAAAGACCATCAGCGCGTAGAGCAGCGTGACCACAACCAGCGAAAGCATCAGGCCGGTGGGGATCGTTCTGCCCGGCCTGCGGACCTCCTCGGCCATGCTGGCGATGTTCAGCAACCCGCCGAAGGAGACGAACACGAACCCGGTGGCGGTGAAGATGGCCTCGGGGCCTTGCGTTGCGAAAGGCTCGAAGGCACGGACCTGCACCTTGCCCACGCCGAATGCGACGTACACGACCATCAGCACGAGCAGCCCGGCGACCAGCAGCACCTGCGCGCGGGCGGCTTCCTTCACGCCCAGCAGGTTCACGCCCACAAACAGCGCGCACAGCGCTGCACCTGCAGCGAGTCCGGGGATCGGCAGCAGCAGCTGGACGAACGTCGCCATGCCCACGATGGCAAAGGCGCTCTTGAGCGACAGCGAGAACCAGCTGAGCATGCCTGCCACCGTGCCGACGCCCGCTCCCATGCCCCGGGTGATGAAGAAGTAGTCGCCCCCTGCCTTGGGCATCGCTGTGGCGAGTTCGGCGATGCTCATGGCCCCGGCCGTGGCGAGCAGGCCCGCCAGTACGTACGAAACGATCACGCTCGGGCCGGTCAGGCTGTGTGCCAGGCCGGGCAGCACGAACAAACCCGAGCTGATCATCGCTCCGGAGGCAATGGCGAAGATGTGCGTCAGGCCGAGGCCCTTGCGGAGTTTGCTCACGCCTGCGGTCTCCTTGTCCGGTGCCCGCAGGGCGGCGGAGTCTGCATTTCACTCGATGCGGAAAGGACTTGCAGCCTCACGGGCATCAGACATTCTATCGGCGGAAACCGGGCGACCACTGGCTGATTTGCCTGAGGATTTTTCCCGTTCGTGCCGCCCGGGAACGCGCCCGTCGCTGCAGTTGATGGTGTCAGATCGTCGGTACCGCGGCGACGAGTTCTTCCATCGTGGTCCGTCCGGTGACCGCCGCGTAAGTACCCGCTTCCTGCAGCGTGACCATCTCCGATTCCTCGGTAACGGTGTCGAACTCTCGGGCGGGCCTGCGGTCGAGGATCATCTGCTTGGCCTTGTCGCCCGGGATGAACACCTCGAACAGGCCGGTCCGTCCGTGGTAGCCCGTCTGGAAGCAGTGCTCGCAGCCGGTGCCCTGGTAGAGTTGGGCGTCTGCGTCCTTGCCGAGACGCTTGCGGATCTTGGCGTCGAGAATCATGTCCGCCGTCTCGGGCAGGGGGGTCTGGCATTGGGGGCAGATCCGCCTTACCAGCACCTGGGCGATCACGCACAGCAGCGAGGTCGCCAGGAAATACGGATGTACGCCAAGGAACAGCATGGTTTCGATTGCACGCGAAGACTGCGACGCGTGCGTGGTGGCCAGTACCAGGTGCCCGGTGTTGGCGGCACGCACGGCCGTGACGGCCGTCTCGTTGTCACGGATCTCGCCGACCATGATCACGTCCGGATCCTGCCGAAGAATCGCCGTGAGCATCGGCGCGAAATGCAGGTCGATCCTCGGATTGATCTGCGTCTGGTTGACATCGTCCAGGTCGTACTCGACCGGGTTCTCGATCGTCACGATCTTGCGCCCCTGGCCGGCGATCTTGCGCAGCATCGCGTAGAGGGTGGTGGTCTTGCCGGCCCCGGAAGGCCCGGACACCAGGATCAACCCGCTTGGGCGCTCGATCATATCCTGCACGTGGCCGAGCTGGTCGGGCAGCATGCCCAGGTCGCCGAGGTCCATCACGCCGACCTGCTGGTCGAAGATTCGAACCACCAGGTCCTGTCCGTGCAGGGTCGGGATCACGCTGATGCGCAGATCCACCTGCCTGCCCTCGACATCCTGTTTCAGTCTGCCCTCAGTCGGCCTGCGGTGCTCCGCCACGTCCATCTCGGCGACGCTTTTGACGTGTCCGACCAAGCGTTTGCCCATCTCGTGATGGACAAAGCCCTGCATCAGCAGTTTGCCGTCCAGGCGGTACCGCAGCGAGTAGCCTTCTCTCTGGACGGTCAGGTGCACGTCGCTGACGCCGGCCTGCACGGCCGACTTGATCATCGACTCCCACACCGGGCCCGGGTTGTCGTTCTCGCTGAGAATCGTTGCGATGTCGCAGATGGGTTTCATGGAATCGGACCGGATTGGGGTTCAGGAACTCTCGTCAAGCGACGGTCCCGTGAACATCTCGCGGGCGTCGTCAACGGTATCGGTCACCGGGATGAGCTTGGGAACATTGACGGTGTCCAGCAGCCTGCGGATCGATGGTTGGGGCCGGGCAATCGCCAGCTTCCCGCCGCGATTCCGCGCATGCTGATGAAGGGCGAAGATCGCTCCCAACCCGGCTGAGTTGATGTACGTCACGTTGCCCAGGTCGATGATCAGCCCTTCGAGCTTGTCCTCGCCGAGCTTTTCTGCGAAGGCGTCGGGCAGGTGGCCCCTGGCACGCCACTCGATCTGCTCGGGGCAGGAGATCACGTACACGCCTCCGCCTTCGGATTGAATGTCGAAGTTCATGGCTCTCCTTCGGTGAGATCCGAGCCCGCGGCCGGGCTATCAGGGAATGGTAGCCTGCCAAGGTGGGCAGGAAACGTCAAGAGGCTTCGCCAACGGCGCATAAAAAGCCCGGACTCCCACGAGAAGTCCGGGCTGGTTCGTAGCCCGCTTTACGTACGGCTGTCTTTTTGGCGTTTCCGTCTTCGGAGGGCTTCGAACCTTGTTTGTTCTCATTCAATGATAGGCATCCGGATCGGTCTTGGACAAGTCGAACGGCGGTAGCCAGAGTGCCAAATCGGGCGGCTGGGTGTGGCTTTGATGGAAAGCAATTTAAAAATAATCACTTACGTCGAAGGAGGTAGCAGGTCGGACAACAAAATTTTTATTGGAAATATGATTGTTCAGGTTTTTACTGGACTTGTCGGTCTGGATATCCTATCTATGAAGATGTGAGGCCGCTGCAAGGGCTCGCCGGGAAGCGAGCTTCTTCCCGAGACAACAGGATCCCAGAGAGTCCGGACGAACCCTCCCCCTGGTACGTCCGGATGGCAGGTTCGGCGTGCCCGGCTGAACCTGCCCTTTTTTTGCTCTTCGTTCTTCCCGCTGCAGGAGGTCCCAGCGGGTCGCTTCGTCCGTACCCCTGGAGTTCCCCGGGCGGATTCTTGGCGCTAGCATGGTCTGGGCGTACAGTTGCTCTGCCAGGGAATTGCTTGCAGACACGAGGAGAAGCACATGGCCCACGAGGTCAAAGAACGGGGCAGTCGCCGGGTCGACGACCCGACAACGATGGTAATCTTCGGAGCGTCCGGCGACCTGACGCGGCGGAAGCTGATACCGGCTGTCTTCAGACTTCACGAACAGGGCTTCCTGGGCGATGAGTTCCGCATTCTCGGCTATGGGCGGACCGATCTCAGCGACGAGGAATTCCGCGAGAAGGTCCTGCCCGGAGACGATCGTAGGCGGCACGACGATTTCGCAGGGAACCTTCACTACCAGCAGGGATCGTACGATGATCCCGATGATTTTCAGCGACTCAGGGCAAGGCTTGAGGATTTGGCCGGCGACGGCCAGGCTAACTACATGTTTTACATGGCCACTCCGCCCGGAGTTTTCGCCGACGTCGCCGAAACGCTCTCCGAGGCTGGGATCGCAA
The DNA here is from genome assembly GCA_964642855.1 of uncultured Planctomycetaceae bacterium. Classification (GTDB taxonomy): domain Bacteria; phylum Planctomycetota; class Phycisphaerae; order SM23-33; family SM23-33; genus CAZXSK01. Next base: position 58,553 of record CAZXSK010000013.1, read on the forward strand.
GAAGAGGCCACGACGAGCCCTGGTCGCGGATCATCCTGGAGAAGCCTTTCGGTCACGATCTGCAATCGGCGATCGATCTCAACGCCCGTCTGAAGGCAGTCTTCGACGAGCAGCAGATCTTCCGGATCGACCACTACCTCGGCAAGGAGACGGTCCAGAACCTCCTGGTGCTGCGATTCGCCAACAGCATTTTCGAGCCGATCTGGAACCAGAAATACGTCGACCACGTGCAGGTGACGGTGGGCGAGGACCTGGGGATGGAAGGCCGGGGCGACTACTACGACGAACACGGCGCCCTGCGCGACATGGTGCAGAACCACATGATGCACTTGTTATCGCTGGTGGCGATGGAGCCCCCGGTGTCTCTCCAGGCCGATGCAATCCGCGACGAGAAACTCCACGTTCTGCAGGCGCTTCGGCCGATTCCGAAGGAATGCGCCGCCAACGGCGTGTTGCAGGCCCAGTACGACGAGGGCACGGTAGACGGCGAGCACGTGCCGGGGTATCGACAGGAGGAAGGGGTAGACGACCGATCGACCACGCCGACGTTCATCGCGCTGAAGGCGTTCGTGGACAACTGGCGATGGTCCGGCGTGCCGTTTTACATGCGAACGGGCAAGCGACTTGCAACGAGAGTCACGGAGATCTCCATCCACTTCCGGGCGGTTCCGCAGGTGCTGTTCAACGTGTCGCCCACCGGCCCGATGCGGCCCAACGTGCTGGCGATCCGCATCCAGCCCGACGAGGGCATCCGGCTGCAGTTCCAGGTGAAGGTGCCTGGCCCGGCGATGCAGATCGAGCCATGGATGATGGACTTCACTTACGCCGGTGCGTTCGACCGGGAGCCCCCGGAAGCCTACGAGCGCCTGCTCCTGGACGCCGCCCTGGGCGATTCCACGCTGTTTACCCGCAGCGACGAGGTGGAAGCGGCGTGGCGGTTTGTGACCCCGGTGATCGAGGGCTGCAGGCAGCAGGACCCCGACCAGATGGCGACCTATGAGCCCGGCTCATGGGGGCCTGACGAGGCGGACGAACTCATTCGCGCCGACGGCAATGAGTGGTGGATCCACTGAGGGCGAGCAAGGGGCAAGGCGTGAAGTCGTCGAGGGGCGGGCGCAGCAAAAAGGAGCGCCCGAAGACGCTCCCTGGCTTGAATCGCATCGTCGAGACGTGCGGTCAGTCGACCGGCGAGAAGTCTTCCTTGGTCGCGCCGCATTCGGGGCAGACCCAGTCATCGGGGATGTCATCGAAAGCGGTGCCCGGCTCGACGCCGTTGTCGGGGTCGCCGGTCTCGGGGTCGTACACGTAGCCGCACAGATCGCAAACATACTTCATGTGGGTGTTCCTTTCGTTCCGGTTTCTGGTCAGTCGATCAGCCAGCGAAGACATACCCCATCCCCGCGGGCGTTGTCAATGATGGTCATGAATCGTCGGGTTCTTCGTCCGGTGCGAGCTGCAGCATCTCGGCCAGCATATCGGGCTCGATGCGGTAGCGTGTGCCGCGCCCCTGATAAAACCCGTGCTCGCGGATCAGGTGAACCGACAGGGGGGTGAACCGCACAACCCGGCCTGAAGGCTCTTCGAGCACTTCGATCTCGCCCTTGGGGAAAACTTTGCCGTGGGCGAAGGGGCAGGGGATCCTGCCCATCGACTCGCGATAGACGGCATGGAGCTTTCCGCCGACCGGGGTTTCCCGACCCATGCCAGCCATCGCGGCGTGCATGATCTCTTCGAGGCGGCCGGCGATCTGCTCGTGGGTCAGGCCAAGGGATTCGACGGTCTTGCCGTCGGTATCCAGGATCTCCTGCAGCTCGCGGGGGTCGCTGCCAAGGAAGCCTTCGCGGCAGAGAACGCCCGGGGCCATGCGGTCGAGCACTCGTTGTTCGTTCGGAATCTTCTTCATGCGCCGGCTCCTGGGACTTGGGTCCCCGGGTTCATGCGAACTTGTCGTAGTACTGGCGATCCACGTCGATGCCCTTGTCCTTGAGCACCTCGGCTGCGGCGTCGATCATGCCCGGCGAGCCGCACAGGTAAGCTTCCATGTCGCTGCCGTCCCCCACGCGCCGATCGAGGACTTCGGTCACCAGCCCCTGGTCTCCGTCCCAGTCGGGTCCGGGGTCCTCGCAGGACAGGGCGGGAACGTAGTCGAACCAGTCGAGTTCCTCCGCCAGCTGCGAGAGCTCGTCTTCCAGGAACATGTCCCGCGGATTGACCGCACCGAAGAAGTAGGTCGTCTTCTTGTTGGCGATGTCGTGTTCCTTCATGTGCCGCAGGATCGACCAGAACGGAGCCATGCCCGAACCGCCGGCGATCCAGACCATCTCGCGGTCTGTCTGCTGGATCTCGAAGTCCCCGTACGGCCCGGAGAAGGTGACCTCGTCACCTTCCTTGAGATGCTCGAAGACCCAGGTCGTGCAGATGCCCCCGGGCACCAGGCGGACCATCAGCTCGACATGCTGCCTGTCGCTGGGTGGCGAGGAGATGCTGTATGCCCGGAAGACGCTCTCCGGGTTGTCGCCGTACGGCGGGGCTTCGAGCTGGACATACTGTCCGGGCGTGAACTCGATGGTCTCCGGCTCGATGAGCTTGAACCGCAGCTCTTTGATGTCGTGGGTCAGGTCGCGGATCATCTCGACGGTCGCCCGGAACTCCTTGACGCGGAAGAGCTCCTCGGGGACCTCGATCTTCATGTCATTGCGGACCTTCAGCTGGCAGGAGATCCGCACATTGTCCGCAATTTCCTCGGCCGAGAGGAGCGGCTCTTCCGTGGGCGCCACCGGCCCGCCGCCGTCGAGGACCTTCACCTTGCAGTAAGCACACGTGCCCTTGCCCCCGCAGGCGGAGGGTATGAACAGGCCCTGGCTTTTCAGCGAAGTCAGCAGCGAACTGCCGCCCTCGATCTCCAGACGCTCCTCCCCCTCGTTGATGTCAATCGCGCAGATGCCGTAGTTGACGAGGTACCGCTCGGCCAGCAGAAGCAGGGCGGCCAGGACGGTTGTCAGCGCACAGGCTGCGACCGCTGCAAGCAGTACCGACGTGAATGCATCCATACCGGGTCGCTCCTGGTTAGAGTTTGATCATGCCCTGGAACACGGTGAACGCCATCGCCATGATCGCCGTGATGATCAGCGTAATGCCCGGGCCCTCCAGGGCGGCGGGAATCTTGGCCTTCTTCAGGCGCTCGCGAATGCCGGCCATGATGATGATCGCAATGAACCAGCCCAGCCCGCTGCCGAAGCCGAACATCAGCACCTCGACCAGGCCGTACCCTTTGGCCTGCACATCGTTGACCATGAACAGCGACGCACCGAGGATCGCGCAGTTGACGGTGATCAGCGGCAGGAAGATGCCCAGCGAGAAGTAGAGCGTCTGGCTGACGCGCTCGATGACCATTTCCATCAGTTGCACAAACGCCGCGATCACCACGATGAACAGAATGAGCTTGAGGCTCTCGGCGGGCACGTTGTAGGCCTTGAGGGGCACGAGCAGGTAGACGTACAGCAGGTAGTTCAGCACGCTGGTGCAGGTGGTCACGAACACCACCGCCAGGCCCATGCCGAACGCAGCCTTGAGCTGTCGGGAAATCGACAGAAACGGACACATGCCCAGAAACCGCGTCAGCAGGATGTTCGATGTGAACGTCGCCGACAGCAGGATCAACAGCATCTGCACGAGCATGCCCGGATCGTTGGTCGTCGCCTGGGAGAGGATCATTTCGAGCCCTCCTTCTGCGCTTCAAGCCTCAGCGAGTACCAGCGGGCGATCCAGACGGCAATCGCCAGCAGGAAGAACGCCCCGGCCGGGGTGACCATGATCGTCCACTGACGCCAGATGCGATCGTAATTGCCCGGATCGTCGGTCCACAGGAACGGAATCCGGATCATCCAGGGCGTGTTCTTCAGCAGCGTCCCGAAGCCCAGAATCTCGCGGACGATCGCGATCGACAGCAGGATGAACGAGTAACCCAGGCCCGCGCCGAGCCCGTCGAGCGTCGAGACGAGCACCTTGTTCTTGTTGGCGAACGCTTCGAGGCGACCCAGCACGATGCAGTTGGTGATGATCAGGCCGACGTAGGCGGCGATGTCCTTGTGCGTATCGAAGAAGAACGCCCGGAAGACAATGTCCACCACGATGACGTACACCGCGATGATCAGCACCTGGATCATGATCCGGATGCGGTTGGGCGTGTAGTTGCGGAGCAGGCTGACGGTCAGGCTGCTCATGGTCGTCGCCCAGATCAGCCCGAGGCACATCAGCAGGGTGTTGAACACAAGATTCGTCACCGCCAGCGCCGAGCAGATGCCCAGCACCTGCCGGAAGATCGGATTCTCTTCCCAGCACTGGCTCAACAGCGCCTGTTTGGGTCCGAGGGTGTCCTGGGGTGGCATGGTTCGGTCCTTATTCGCTGTCAGTGTCCGGTCTGGCGTCGTTGGGGTCGGGCATGTCGATCAGTCCCGCATCGGCAGCGGCCCGGCGGAACCGGGCGATCCGCAGATTCAGGAACGCCTCCACCGCCGTTGAGGTGCCCGTGGCACCGGTGATGGCGTCGACGGAGTACCGCTCCTCCCCGCTGGAGGCTGCCTCCCCGCCGATCAGGATGTATCGACTGTCGCGGATCGGCTGGGGTGGGATGGTCAGCCCGCGGAACTGGTCTCGCCATTTCTCTTCGGTGATCCTCCCGCCGAGTCCGGGCGTTTCCTGGTGTCGCAAGAAGTAGATCCCCAGCACCTTGCGCGTGTCGGGTGTCACCGCCAGCAGGCCGTCGATCTGCGCCCAGAAGCCCACCCCGCCGATGGGCAAGGCGTAGCCCATCAACGATCGGCCGGCGTCGGGGTCCTCGCGATACGCCGCGTACGTTGTGGCTTCGGTGTCGGGGTCGCCGTCATTGAAGACCACGCCCGTCTCGGGGTCCACGAGTTTCGGCCCGACCGGCTCGACATGCCGGCGGAACAGGTCGGCGACCTGGTCGTCGGTCAGCTGCCTGCCCTCGTGGAGGTTCAATGCCTCGATGACCGCCCGCTGCCGGGCCAGGCGCTCATTGCGCTCCACGATCCACTGCGTCGCTGCATGCATGCTCATGATCGCCCCGGTGAAGGCCATCGAGACCACGGCGGCGTAGAACATGACGTACAGCGGATGTTTGGTGTTGAGTTTCATCGGTCGCCCTCCGCGCCTGCGGCCTTCCGCTTGCGGCGGTCCTGCCACGCCTGGGCACCGAGGTCCAGCAGGGGGGCAACCATGTTGCCCAGCAGTATCGAGAATGTCGCGGCCGCAACGAAAGGCCCTTGCCATCGCAGGAAGACCACGAGGAAGCCGATCAGGAAGCCATAGGCGATACGCGCGGAGTCCTGCTTGGGAGCGCTGACCGGTTCGGTGATCATGAACACGGCTGCGTAGAGCGTCGTGCCGGACAGAAGCTGCCAGGCAACCGGGGGCACCTCGCCCACGCCGTCATAGCCCAGGATGTTTCGGAACAGGACATTCGCGACAACCACGCCGATCAGGCCCGGGATCATCAGTCGCCAGAAAGCTGTCTTGGTCACAAGCAGGTAGATGCCCGCCGCGATGATCACCAGCCCCGCCCCTTCGCCGAGGCTTCCCGCGTAGAGGATGCGGCTGCCGGTTTCACCGGGCACGTTGAAGGTTCCGCCGATGCTGCCCAGGAGCATGTCCCAGAGGCTTGCTCCCTGGGCCGAACCGTCCTGCACGTTGCGGACCACGTCGAAGCCGTACTTGCCGGAAACCCACATCGGTGACGCCTGCCCGACGGCGTCGGCGACGGACTGGCCGGTATCGCGGAGGTACTCTGGCAGCTGCGAAAGCGAACGGAAAGACCAGTGCGCAAATCCCCCCGGAAAGCCCTTGAAGGCGGGCACGAACCGGTTGGTCAGGTCGCCCGGGAAGCAGATGTACACGAATGCGCGCCCCACGATGGCCGGGTTCACCCAGTTGCGGCCGAAGCCGCCGTAGACCTCCTTGCCGAACAGCACCGCCACAACCGCGCCGACCGCGACCACCCACATCGGTGTGGTCGCCGGCAGGGAGAGGGCGTACAGCAGACACGTTACGAACAGTGCCGTCGACACGGGCTGGTTTCGCTTGCTGGAGGTGATGTACTCGGTCGCCAGGCCGGCGAGGGTCGCCACCACCGTGATCGCCAACGCAACCCAGCCGAAGAAGTAGATCGCCGTCAACAGCACGGGAATCAGCGCGTAGATCATGCGCAGCATCTGGGGCTGCTTCATGATCCGCTTCTTCTTGCGCGCGGTCTTTTTGGCGGTCTTCTTCGTGGCTTCGGATTTGTTGGTTGTCGCCTGCTCTGCGCTCATGCTTCGTGGAATCCTGACAGCGTGCTATGCGGTTGTCGGCGGGCTTCTCTGACGGCCCGCGGTGTCCGGCGACGCGTGAGGTCCCCTGTCCGGGCGGCTGCTCTGCGGCATCAGCGCCCCGGGAACTCTATCGGCAGATCACCCCTCCGAAAGTGAGGCCTGGAGCTTCCTGGCGACGGCCTGTCCGAGCAGACGACACTGGTTGAGCTCCTCGTCTGTGGGCACGTATTTCGCGCGGAGTGGCTCGTCGATCATGTCCACACCCATCGAATCCAGCCACTGGTGAATCTCCTTGGGTGCTTCGCCGCTCCAGCCATAGCTGCCAAACGCCGCCCCGACGAGATTCGTGGGCTTGAGGCCCTTCAGGTACGTCAGCACGTCGGGAATCGTCGGGAACATGCCGTTGTTAAGCGTCGGTGAGCCCACCACAATCGCGCCCGCGTCGAGAATCTCGGTGGCTACGTCCGACCGGTGCGAGCCCGAGAGGGGCATGACCTTCACGCTCGTGCCTTCCTCGCTGATTCCGTCCGCGATGATCCGGGCCATCTTCGCGGTGCTCTGCCACATCGTGTCGTAGACCACGATCGCGCGGTTGGACTTCTCGCCCGATGCCCAGCGTGCGTAGCACTGCAGCACGTGGTCAATATCTTCACCACGGCGGTAGATCGGCCCGTGGTCGGGCGCGACGATGTCGATCTGCTCGCGCAGGGGCCCGAGCTTCTCCAGCGTCTTGTTGATGAACGTCGCGAGGTGCATGAGGATGTTGGCGTAGTACTTGGCGAGCTCGTAGCCTCGCACGCCGGGGTCGATCTCGTCGGCGAACCGCTCGTTGGAGGCCAGGTGCATCCCGAAGGCATCCTGCGAGAACATCAGCCTCGCGCCGTGGAGATAGCTGACCATGCTGTCGGGCCAGTGACACATGCGGGTTTCGTAGAACGAGAGCTTGTCGCTGCCGAGATCGATGCTTTCGCCGTCTCCGATTTCCGTCAGCTCGGGCGTATCCAGGCGGTGGGCCTTCAGCGCCCGCACGCCCTGCTTGGATGCGTACACCACGCCGGGCTTGACGGCCTGGACCGTCTGGGGAATGCCCCCGGAGTGGTCCATCTCGGCATGGTTGGAGACGATGATCTCGATGTCGGACGGGTCGGCGACCGAGGAGATCCTCGCGAGCATCTCGTCGACGAACGGCGCCTTGACCGTGTCGATCAGCGTCAATTTGTCTGCCTTGACGAGAAACGCGTTGTACGTCGAGCCGCGATCCGTCGCGTAGCCGTGGAAGTCCCGCAGGTGCCAGTCGATGGCCCCGACCCAGTACACGTTTTCGGTCACCTGTACAGCCTTGTACGTCTCAATCATGGATGATGGTCCCTCGGATTACTGTTCCTGCTCTTCCTGCAGATACCGTGCGAGGTTCCGCAGACTCGTGGCGTGCTGCATTTCCTGGGCGATGATACGATCCACCTGCTGGCGGGCGTCGCCGGGCTGGAGCAACTCCTTGACGCCCAGATAGAAAAGGATCGAATCGTTTTCCATCCCGATGGCCGTGCGCACCACCAGGTGAATGTCTTCCCCGCCTTCCATGCGGGAAGACGGTCCCTCCTGCAGATCGGCGACCAGGGCGTCCTGGCTGAACGCCTGGAGATAGTCGCCGGCTTCGGCTGGCGTCTGGCCGGAGACGCTTCCCTTCATGCGGAGGAACGTCTCCTCGTGGTCCTTCTCCATGGCTACGAACTGGCGCAGCAACTGGGCGGCTTTGGGGTCGTCGGCCCGTTCGGCTGCGTTGGCGTAGAACTCGGCTCCTCGCCGTTCGATCTGGCAGGCGAGGTCGAAAACGTCCGTCGGATTCATGGCGGGCATTCCTTTGCTGGCGTCGTGTCGGTCGGTTATCCGCCTTCGCTCTCTGCCGGTGGGGGAGTAAACGTGCGCTGACTCATCTCGCGGTCGAGCATGAACAGCCCGCCACCTTGGCCGTCGCCCACGAGCTTGAGGTTCTGGACCACGCCGTCGGCGGTGGCTTCTTCCTCGACCTGCTCGTCGACGAACCACTTCAGGAAACTGTCGGCGTCGTGGGCCTTTTCCTCCCGGGCGAGATCCACCAGGTTGTTGATCCGCTCGGTAATGTAACACTCGTGCTTGTAGGCCGCCTCAAACGCAGCCAGGGGCGATTCCCACTCGGTATCCGGCGCTTCGATGGAGGCGAGTTTCACCCGGCCGCCACGCTCGAGGATGAACTGGTAGAACTTCATCGCGTGGAGCATCTCCTCCTGAGCCTGGGCACGCATCCACGCACCGAACCCCGAGAGGTTGAGGTCCTCGAAGTACGCCGACATCGACCAGTACAGGTAGGCGGAGAACGTCTCGGCGTTGATCTGGTCGTTGAACGCCTTCTCGATCGATTCCTTCATCATTGGGGGTGTCCTTCCCAGAGACCGTGCTTGTTGCAGAACTCCCGGGCGATCACCTCGCCCGTTACGCCGGGGAAGCGGGCGGCCGGTTGGTCCCCGGCGGCCAGCTCCACCCGCCAGAGCCTGCGCCCTTGACGGATCTCGATCCACTGAATGTAGTGCGTCTCTTCCATCGGGTGGGCGACCTGGCCCACCGTCACCTTCACGCCGTCATCCGTCTGCTTGACGATCGGCATGTGTTTCTCGCGGCCTGTGTCTTCCGTGCGGGGTTTCATCAGCGCCATGGGCTGGCCGCAGCATACGGGCTCGCCCGCGCCACCGTCCAGCACCTCCACCACGATGCCGCACACCAGACACTTGTAGACCTGCTTGCTCTCAGTCATCCTTCTAGCCAGCCTGGCTGCGTACCTTCTCGACCATGCTCAGCACCGCGTCGTAGTCCGGCTCGTGGGTCATCTCTTCGACGAGCTGCACGTACCGGATCTTGCGAGACTTGTCGATGATGAAAATCGTCCGGGCCAGGAGCCTGAGTTCCTTGATCAGCACGCCGTAGTTCTCGCCGACCGATGCATCGCGGTGATCGGACAGAACCGACAGGTTGTCCGCCTCGACCTGTCCGCACCAACGCTTCTGCGCGAAGGGCAGGTCCATGCTCACCGTCACGACCGCCACGTCGTCGCCCAGCGAGGTGGCTTCCTTGTTGAATCGCCTGGCCTCGGCGTCGCAGACGGAGGTGTCGAGCGACGGAACCGTGACGAGCACAACGGTCTTTCCCTCGAAGTCCGAGAGTTTCGCGTCTTCAAGATCCGGCGTGACAGCAGTGAAGTCGGGCGCGTCGTCGTCGACGCCAACGACGTTTCCGGCCAGCGTCAGGGGCTGCCCGTCAAACGTTACGGCTCCGGTGCGGTCGGTCATGGTGAGTCTCCTTCTTTCAGTGGCCAGGCGCAGTGACGCGCGGCATCAGGCAAACGTTTCGTACTTCTCCTTGACGGCTCCGCAGATCGGGCAGCGATCGGGAACATCGCCCTCCAGGGTGTGTCCGCAGACCGTGCAGATCTGGATCGGTCCGACTTCGAAGTCCTTCTGGCTGTCGACGGCCTGCTTGGCCTCGGTGTACATCGCGGCGTGGATCTTCTCGGCTGCGATGGCGTAGTTCATGCTCTGGATGGCGGCCTTTTCGTTCTGGGCCTCAGCGACGGCCAGGTAGGCGGGATACATCTCCTCGATCTCGAACTCCTCGCCCTCGATCGCCCCGGCGAGGTTTTCGCTGGTCGTGCCGATGCCGAACCCGCCGCCGGCGTTGACTACCGCCGGGCCGGATTCATCGCGCATCGCGCGGAAGTGCCC
>CAZXSK010000014.1:0-30962 GCA_964642855.1 uncultured Planctomycetaceae bacterium
ACCGTATGGAGAAGGCCAGCAAATCGCAGGGGCGCATCGCCATCTGGATATCGGTAGTCTCGTTTGATCCTCTCCATTGTGGCGGTGTCCGTTTCTTCCTTCAGCCTTCGCAGCAGTTCAACTTGGCAGGCTGAGCAGATCCCCTTGTTGAGTGACATCAAGAGGAGCCTAGAGCAACTCGTTGTCGGGCCCGTTCGGGTCAGGGAATCTCCACCAGCAGCCCCGAACGAGGCCGGCACAGATACGGATTGACCCCGGACCCGGAGCGTTTCAGGAAGGCGAATGCCAAGTAGCTCCGGGATGGAGGCGAAACCAGGGGTTTTTAGGACTCACCGCCGGGCCTGGACGATGGGCAGGACAACGCCAAGATCGGGGGCGGGAGTGAGCTTACGAATCGCCGCCCATGAGCGGGAGATTGCCATGGCCGGGCGATTGTCCACCAACGTCGGAATCAGGAGCAGAACGCAACTCACGGGCCGAGCCCAAGGCCGGGCGGTTGCCAATGGAGGGGTGATTGCTCATAGCCGGGCGATTGCCAATCGTCGAGTGTTTGCCCTTGACGGTCATGCAAAGTTGCAAATATAGTAAGGGCCTGATGGCGGAACCCGTCACCCAACTCGACACCGAAGCCCAGGTCAGGCTGTTCAAAGCCCTGGGCGACCCGACCCGGCTGCGGATCCTGCGGATCCTGCCGGACAAGCCGGTCTGCCAGGACATGTACAATGTCGCCGAGCTCGTCGAGGAAATCGGCGGCTCCCAGCCGAACATGTCCAGGCACCTGCATGTCCTCAAGGCCGCCGGGCTGGTGAAGTGTCGCAAGGCCTGCTGCAACGTGTACTATTACCGCGTGGGGGAGGCGTTCCTGCAGGCCGGACGCCTGCTTGAAGCGTTGGGACAGGGCGGGTGACGGGCCATCGGGCGTCGAGCGGATCGGCCGCCGGCGCGAATCGCAATCGGCAGACCGGGCCGGGGCGCAAGAGGAGCAGCAGCATGATCTATCGTGAGTTGGGCCGGACCGGCCTGAAGGTTTCGCAGTTGGGCTTCGGCGCGATGCGCCTGCCCATGAAAGACGCCGGCGACAAGAAGATCGTCGACGACGAGAAAGCCATCCCCATGATCCACCGCGCGTTCGAGGCGGGGGTCAACTATATCGACACGGCGGTGATGTACTGCGCCCACGACAGCCAACGGGCCGTCGGAGAGGCGCTCAAAGGCTGGCGGGACAAGATCGTGGTCTCCACCAAGAACCACTACTTCGGCGAGGACGAAGGCGAGTGGCGCAAGAATCTGGAAGATTCACTCCGGCTGCTTCAGGTCGACTGCATCGACATCTACAACAACCACGGGATGAACTGGAAGACCAGGTGGAACGAGTCGCTCGAGCCGCGCATCTGCAAGTGGATGGAGAAGGCCCGGGACGAGGGACTCATCAAGCACATCTGCTGCAGCTTCCATGACGACAACGACGCGCTGATGAAGCTCGTGGACACCGGCTTCTACGATAGCTTCACCGTGCAGTACAACCTGCTGGACCGCAAGCTCGAGGAAGGCATCGCCTACGCCAACGAGAAAGGAATGGGCGTGGTGGTGATGGGTCCGGTCGGCGGGGGGAGGCTGGGCAATCACAGTGAGGTGCTCGCCGATCTCGTGCCGGGCATCGAACGCGTGCCCGAGCTGGCGATGCGCTTCGTGCTGAGCAACCCCAACGTCACGGTCGCCCTGTCGGGCATGAGCACGATGAAGCACGTGGAAGAGAACGTGAAAATCTGCTCCGACGAAATCAGCCTCAGCGACGACGACCAGGCAGCTATCGAAGAGCATCTCCAGCGCATGCAGGACCTGGCCAAGCTCTACTGCACCGGGTGCAACTACTGCATGCCGTGTCCCCAGGAGGTGGCGATCCCCAAGATCTTCGAGCGGTACAACATGGGGCGCGTTTATGGCCTGTGGGACGTCGCCCGCAAGCAGTACAACCGCATCGGCACCAACAAGTGGGACAAGGGCAACAAAGCCGACGCCTGCAACGAATGCGGAGCATGCGAAAGCAAGTGTCCGCAGAATATCCCCATCCGAAAGCAGCTCAAGGAAGCCCACGACGCCCTGGCCGAGGAATCGGCCCAGCCGGCTGAGTAACGCTTCACGCGACGACCCGATCATTTCCGCGCCCTCGTCCGTCACGGACGGGGGCGTTTTTTTTCTGCGAGTTTCCGGAGGCGGCCAACCGTCTACGGCGGCTACGGTTGCAGGCGACTTCGCGGGGCCTTTCGCCCGGAGCGTTCATGGAAAATCCGCAGCCGGCGCCTATCCCGCGGAGGGCGGGTGTGTCTTCCCCGCCCGGACGCAACATTCGCACGCCCCGGCCCGTGAAGGCAGGAGAATTCAAAGGGCCTTTCGAGCCCGGCGGTGCGAACGGGCGACATCGCCCGCGGCGGCCAAGTCACACGAGTTGCTTCCAAAACGAGCGTCGATCGACCCGCGCCATCGGTGCGCGCCGATCGGACAGACAACCAGGACCGCGACACCCAGGAGAGTCGACCATGACACGCACACTACCCCTACTCGCTGCAGCCGGACTGCTGGCCGGTTTGGCGGCAGGATGCTCGCCCCGGAAGGAGTACAGCCTCCAGTTGACCCAGGCGAGGGAATCTCTCGTCAGGCAGTTCCCCCAGCAGGCGGAACAGCATCTCGACCAGGCCCAGACCGTGGCGGTGAAGCATTCGCTCAAGCCGACGGCCGAGGCAGCACTGCTTCGGGCGGAAGCCCGCCTGCAGCAGGACGACCTGGTCACGGCCCGCCAGCTGGCGAACCGAGTGGCTGACGAATTCGTTCCCGGCACGCGTCAGCGAGGCCTGGCCGAGGAAATGCTCGCGAAGATCGCCATCCGCCGGGGCGAGTTCCTCGCTGCAGAAGCCCACCTTCTGCAGGCGGAGCGAAGCTACGAAGACCCCGCCGACAGGCAGCGCGCGGGCGACCTGGTTCACCTGGTCCGCGGGTTGATCGCCTTCGGGCGGGGCCAGAACCTCCAGGCCCAGCGACATTGGCAGAGCATCATGGACCCGCAACTGCGGCAGTCGATCAGCCGGCGCGTCGCCGCCCGGTAGGCCCATCGCGTACCGATCGCAAGCACACAAGGAGAAGACCATGAGAATCCGCATTCTGGCACTGGCGCTGGTGACGCTGACCGGCCTGCCCGCCCTGGCAGTCGCCCAGGACGGCGACCCGACCGGCACGCCTGTCTTCGCCAGCGACGAGAAGACCGCTGACGAAGACCAGGGCTCGACCTCGCTCAACCAGCCCGACAAGCAGGCCACCGACTCCGGCGGTGTGAAAGACTCCGAGCAGATCATCGACATCGACAAAATCACCCAGGCGGTGCAGAAATCCACCGAGCCGCTTTACCGAAGCCTGGAAGACACCCGGCTGAAGGAGCGGTTCGAGAACGTCAAGAAGCTGCTGGCCTCGGGGAAGGTCGAGCGTGATGAGTTGCTCGAGGCCCTCAAGGACCTTCGCGGCGGCATCGACAGCTTCACCGACAAATGGGAATCGATCGTCGATCCGCTGTGGGAGGGACAGGACGCCCTGGCCGAGGCGATCGACAAGATCCGCTCGAAAGTTCCCGCCGACGGAGATGGAGAACTGCCCGAGAAGATCACCAAGCTGCTGGACACCTACGACGAGCGCCTGACGGACCTGGCGACCAAGATCAAGGCTACCGAAGACGAAACCCGCAAGAAGCGCCTCACGAAGATCTTCCAGAATGTCCTGTCGCTGCGGCGGTTCACCGAACGGCTGGGGCGATCGGGCATTCACAAGGTCAAGACCAGACTGATGCTGCGGACGGTGCAGATTCTCTCGAGGCTGCAGGACCAGTTGATGGACGCCACGTTCGAGCTGGAGAAGGTCCGTTCGATCCTGTCCTCCGAGAGCGATTTCATCAACGACTACGTTGAGCTGCTACAGATGGCCCGCACGGCTGGTGATCTGCTGGACATGCTCCGCGAGATGCGCCAGAGCGGCCAGGGCCTTGGCGGGGTGCCGTCGAAGGTTGTGGAGGTCCGCAAGAGCGCCAGCGAAATCACCGAAGGCCTCACCGAAGCCTCCACCGACGTGCTGGACGAGCTCGAAGCCGAGATCGACCGCATGGGCGAGGACATGAAGGCGGATCTCGACGAGCAGCAGTTTGACGCCGACGTTGACCTCGACGCGGAGATCGAGAAGTACTCCGTCGGGGCGACCGAGGAAACCCACCCGATCTTTCTGACCGACCGATCGTCGGGCAAGTAACGAAAGGATCCAACCATGCACACCACTGCGAAACTCATGCTGGCCGCGGTGCTGCTTGCCGGGCCCGTCGCAGCTGCACGCGCAGCCGACGAAGACTCCGCCGAAGCAAAGCGAGACCGCGCCGTCTATACCCGGCTGGTTTCCGAACTCCGAGCCGCCCACGACCAGCTCGGGCGGGCATACCGCAAAGGCATCGTCGAAGCCCGCGAGAATGAAGGCTCTGCCTCCACGGAAACCCGCGCCGGAATCCTGCGACTGAAGGAGGAGATCGATCGCAAATCCGTCCGGCTGATGCTCGTAGCCGACCGTCACGGCTGGGACGTGCCGAAGTTCGCCATCGAGGAGCTCGACGACTTCCCCGAAGCCGCCGACGAAACAGAGCCCCAGCAACCCAGATCAGCCTCGGAGCAACTGTTCCCCGACGAGCCGATCATCGCCGAAGGCCTCTCGCGCGAGGCGAAGCAACTGGCTGCCGTCGTCGAGCTACCCGTGATCACCCTCGCGACCGATGCGCCGGCCGAGCAAGAGGAAGACGATGATTGACCGGATCCTCGACAACTGCGGCCCGCTCGCCTGGCCTCAACTGGCGATTTCGCTGCTGACGGTTTCGGTGCTGGCCGGCTACGCCGTAGCGCTGATCCGCGGGGAGATTGCTCCCGGTGCCCAGCCCTGGCGGCGGACACTCGAGCCTCTGGCGGGCATCGCCACGACCCTCGGGCTGCTCGGCTCGGTTCTGGGGTTCATTCTGGCGTTCGACTCGCTGGGCGGCTCGCTGGACGTTGAACGTCTCGCCCGCGGGTTGTCCAGCGCCTACTGGACCACGGGCGTGGGCATCGTGACGGCACTGATCGCCACGGCGGGAAACTACCTGCTGGGCGTCCTCCACCCCGGGGAGGCCAGGCTGTGAACGCCAAGACCGCCATCCCGCTGATCGACCTGATCCTGCTGACGCTCGGGTCGGTACTGGCTGCGATGACGCAGATGCAGCGCATCGAGGCGATCGATGTCGACGTCGCGAAGGTCGGCCCCGGCCCGGCTGCAGTCCGCCGGGGCGAGATCCGCATCGTCACCGTCACCGACGACGGGTTGACCTTGGACGGCGAGGCCGTTCGCCAGGAGCAGCTCGCCGACGCCCTGGCTGGCAGCGAGGTGGTCCTGCGGGCGCAGAAGTCCCTGCCGACCCAGCGAACGCTTGCGCTGCTTGCAGAGCTGACCCGCTCGGCGGGGTCGGTGTCCGTGGAAGTCGAGCCCGACAAGCCCCAACCCGGGAGATAGCCATGTCCAGGACAAGCCTGCTGGCGGGAATGATCGCTGCCGTCGTGCTGCATGCGCTCCTGTGGGTCTCGCGTGAGGCCCCGGCAGACAACCGCCCGCCCGACCGCAAGGCGGTGGCCATCACGCCGCCTCCGCCGATCCCCGAGGCGAAACCGGAGCCCCAACCGGACCCCGAGCCCGAGGAAGCACCCGAGCCAACTCCCCAGCCCGCGCCGCAGCGCGAGTCCCAGCCCCAGGTCCGGCCCAAGCCGCCCGCGCCGCCGGCCGATCCGGAACCCGCGCCTCCTTCCAAACCGCTGCAGGAGGTCGTTGAAGCGCCCCGGACGCCACCCGCCGACCAGGCCGGAGACACCGGCCTGCAGTCCGACGCCGATGGCGACCTCCCGCGGCTCCGGATTGTCTGGCGGTCGTCGGGCGAGCTCCAGGCCGTCGCCGCACAGCTCGGTCTGCGGATCGTCGCGGTCAACACGCGCGGCGAGATCCTGGGCGAAGTCGCAGGCACCCCGGCGCGACTCGACGACTTCGACGGCGATCTCGGACACTACAGCAACCGCGTGCGCACGTTGCCTTCCTCCTTCTTTGGACGGGATGTCGCCGAGGCCGCCTCCCAGCCAATCGACCGGTTCTGGGTGCTGGTTCCCGCGGCGATCGACCGCCGATGGATCGCCCTGCAGAAGCGTGCCCTTGCCGCCAAAGGTCTCGATGCCGACGGCGTGCGGGAGGTCGAAGGAGCATTCGGCTTCTCGTCGGGCCGTTACCGTCTGACCGTGACACGAATTCGCCCCGACACCCGCTGAGTGTCCAGGAGCAACACCATGAACGCCAACGACGGACTGCTGATTGCCGCCCTGCTGCTTCTCGCCATCGCCGCCGGATGCGATAGAGAACATGCCTCGTCGAATCAGGCTCCGGGCTCGCCGAGGGCCCGCGCGTCCGCCTTCTCCCCGGGCGAGCAGAACGCGGTTCGCGGCGAGGAACTCACCCCCTCCGCGCCATCGCCTTCCCCGCGCCAGCCGAAGCCCTCGGACGACTCGTCGGCCGAGACGCCAGACCCGCGCGTTCCTCTCGGTCAGGCGACGCGCGATCTCGACCACTTCGCCCGCGACGTTCGGAACCTGCGCGAAGCGCTGCTGACCGTGGAGGTGCAGTTCGACGCCAACCAGCCAACCGGGCGCGAGAAGGAGGTCCCCGATGAACGCCGGTGATTTCATCCTCGTCGCAGCCGTCGCGGTCTTCGCCATCCTCGCCGTCGCCGGTGTGCTGAAGTGGCTGGTCCGTGCGCTGGCAGGGGCAGCGGTCGGAGTTGCAGTGCTCCTTGCCATTCTCCACGCGCCCCCCACCCGCTGGACCCAGCCGGTACGCTCCCGCCTGCAGGACAGCCGGCTGGTCGCCGTCCTCCGCGATCGCAGCCACGCGCTGCTGCGTCCGTGGCTCGGACCGGTCACTCCGGATTCGACAGGAGCTTCCGTGGACTGACCCGACCGCCCACCTTTGCCTGATCGTCTGCACGCAGACGGGAAATCAGCGAACCCTCGTTTCCGTGGCAAGCCTATGGTGTAATAGGGTCAGCAATCATGTCCCCTCCGGCCGGCACGATCCATGCACCAGACCGCCGACATGTCGAACGCTCGGACGAACCGTACCGCCGAGGGACACAACTCGCCCGGACTCAGGCGGTGGAAGATCGTGTTGCTTGCCGCGATGGTCCTTGCGGGCATGGCGGCTTCATTTCTGCTGCCCGTGCGAGACTGGCTGGTCACAGCACTCCGGTGGATCGACGGCCTCGGGCCGTGGAGCGCAGCGTTAGTCATCGCGATCTACGTACTCGCGTGCGTCCTCCTGCTGCCCGGGTCGGTGCTCACTCTCGGGGCGGGGTTCCTCTACGGCGTTCTGTGGGCAACGATGATCGTGTCCATCGCATCGACGCTCGGAGCGACGGCTGCGTTCCTCATCGGGCGGTACGTCGCACGTGGCTGGGTCTCGCGGAAGGTCGCCCAGCGGCCCGGGTTCCAGGCCGTCGATGACGCGCTGGGTCGCGAGGGATTCAAGATCGTCCTTCTCACGCGTTTGAGCCCGATCTTTCCGTTTAATTTCCTGAACTACGCCTTCGGCGTCACGCAGGTGCCCCTCTGGAAATTCGTGCTGGCATCCTGGCTGGGCATGATTCCCGGTACCATCATGTATGTGTACTTTGGGTCGGTGATGGGCTCGTTCGCCCAGGTCGCGGCCGGCCGGAGCGAGAAAAGCCCCGTCGAGTGGATCTTCTTCGGTGCGGGGCTCGTGATAGCCGTGGGGGTAACGCTATTTGTCACCCGCCTGGCGAGAAGAGCACTGAAGCAGGAAGTCGCCCTCCAGCCACGTGCCGCTCCGTGCGGCGGAGACGCCTCGTGAATCCTTCATCCGTTGAAGACGGTTGCGGCAGGAACGCCGGGCCTGGCCGGGTGATTGTTTTCACACGCTATCCCGAGCCAGGGCGGACGAAGACTCGTCTGATCCCCGCCCTGGGAACCGTCGGGGCGGCCCGCCTGCACCAGCGGATGGCTGAGCTGCTGATGGCCAGGCTGTCGCACCTTCAGCCCCCCGTGGAGCTGGAGGTCCGGTATACCGGCGGAGATGAAACGCTCATGCGACGCTGGCTGGGCAGGGGCGTGACCATCCGGCCTCAGCCCGGAGGCGACCTGGGACAGCGGATGGACATGTGCATCCGGGCCGCTTTTCGCGAAGGCGCCCGGCGTGTGATCCTGGCAGGAACCGATTGCCCCTCGGCCACGGTCACTGACATCCGCCATGCGATGAAAATGCTGACCGGACGGGAGATGGTGCTTGGGCCGACGATCGACGGTGGATACTGGCTGATTGGCCTGTCTCGCCCTGCGAGGGTCTTCCGCGACATCCCGTGGAGTTCCACCGACACATGCAGAGAAACCCTTGCCCGGGCCGAGCAACTCGGGTTGCGGGTAGCCTGCCTGCCGACGACACGGGACGTCGATCATCCGGGGGACCTTGCCCACCTCCCGGCCGGCCTGGCCGGTCCGAACCCCTGGCTGAGTGTGGTGGTCTGTTCGCTCAACGACCGGCCGACCATCGGCCGATGTCTTGGGGCTTCAGCCGGGGAAGGTATCGAACAGATCGTCGCAGACGGCGGCAGCGAAGACAACACGCCTGCCATCGCGCGGGATGCGGGCGCCACGGTGATTGCCGCGCCTCCGGGACGGGCCCGTCAGCTTCGTGCGGGCTTCGACGTTTCGCACGGGCACGTCGTGCTGCTGCTGCACGCCGACACGATCGTCCCGGCCGGGTTCGATGAGATGATCTTTCGTGCCCTGCTTGACCGCAACGTATCAGCCGGGGCGTTCGCGTTTCACACCGACTATGATGTTCCAGCGATGTCACTGATCGACAGGCTGGTGAGCTTCCGTTCCCGACACCTTCGCCTGCCCTACGGCGACCAGGGACTGTTCGCGACGCGCGACCGACTGCGGGAGGTCGGTGGCGTGCCGGATACGCCGCTTGCGGAAGATTTCTTTCTGGTCCGCCGGCTCGCCCGGGGGGGGCGGATTGTCACCTTGCCCGCCCGGGCGGTCACGTCGGGGCGACGATGGCGGAGGCTGGGCGTTCTGCGCACAACGTGGATCAATCAACTCGTTGCAGCCGGACTATGGCTGGGCGTCGATCCGTCGCGCCTGGCCGGCGTGTATGCATGGAAGTCTGACGGGTAATGGAACGCGGGCCCGTGACCATGCGATGAGGCAATCGGACTTGTGCGATCGCCGTCGCGCGAGGTCGACGACGAACACCGCCTACGCCCAGCGGGCGGGGAACAACGTCAGGAGCAAATGATGGCCAGGAACGTAACACGCTGGACACGCCTGACCTCACACGACCTGCCCGTATATGTGCTGCCCGACGGGCCCGAGTGGTTCGTGCCCAATCGCAGCGGAGACGAACTCCTGCGCAGACTGCAGTCGGATCCGTCGCGTGATCCAGCCGCCGACGCGTTGCGATTCCTCGACCGCCTGCCGGACGGTTCGCCCTCACGCTACAGCGGGCGATCGGATGAACGATCGCTGGACCGCCTTTCGGAGCTCTGGCTGCACGTGACCGACCGCTGCAATCTGGCCTGCAGACACTGCCTGGTCGGCTGCGCCCCGGGCGAAGCGGACGAACTCTCAGCCGACCGCGCCTTGCACTATGCACGGCAGGCAGCCGACGCCGGGTGCAGAGTCTTCGCGATTACCGGCGGCGAACCGCTGATGCATCCCGGGCTCCAGCTGCTGCTGGAAGGGCTGCTGAACCTGCCCCACGCCCGCGTGGCCATGCTCACCAACGGCACCCTGCTGACCGACCGGCTGGAGATGCTCACCTCGGTGGACAAGGCCCGGCTGCACCTTCAGGTGTCGATGGACGGCCTGGAGGACAACCACGATCGCATCCGGGGGCGGGGGGCATGGCAGCACCTGACCGATCAGGTGTCCGCCGCGGTCGACGCGAACCTGCCGCTGACGCTCTCGATGTGCGTCGACGCGAGCAATGTAGATGACATTCCAGAGATCGTGAGATACGCCGGGCAGGTCGGAATCGCGAATGTCCACTTCCTGTGGTACTTCGTGCGAGGCCGGGCCAGACGGCAGCAGATGCCCGATCTCGACCGCTTGTTCAGCTGCCTGGTGCAGGCAGCCGATGCCGGCCGGGACGCGGGAGTGAGCATCGACAACCTCGACGCCGTCGCCTCGCAAGTCTTCGCTCCGCCCCGAACGATCCACGACGGCACGGGAGCCGGCTGGGACAGCCTCGCCCTCGGTCCCGGAGAGCAGGTCTACCCCTCGGCTGCGACAGTGGGCATTTCCGAGCTCTCGACGCACGCACGCGGCGACCTGCTGACCGCATGGCGCGAAAGCCCGACGCTGCAGCGCGTCCGCCAGGCTACGATCGCCGGCGGCGATCGACCCATGCGACGAATCACCGGGGGCGGAGACATGGACCACAGCTACACCTTCGCCGGGAGCTTCGTCGGCGACGATCCATACCTGCCGCTGATCGAGCGACTGGCGCTGTGGCTGATCGAGCGGGAGGCGACCCGCCAGTCGCCCGAAGGCCGACCCGCCCTGCGCCTGAAGATGGGCGACATTCTGGAGACCTGCGGCGACGGCGGACGGGTCGCGATGACCCACAGCAACTGCCTGCTTTCGCTGGCGGAAGAAGGTGGGCAATCGGCTGTCAAACGTTTCTACGCCTCCGCGGCCGCGACAGACAAAACCGACATCCTCAACCCGGTCGCCTACCCGCAGGAACTGATGGATCACATCCCGCCAGCGCACCGTTTCCGCGGGTATGGTTGCGGCAGCCCGGTGATCGACGCGGCCCTCCAGCCGGGCGAAACGGCTGTTGATCTCGGGTGCGGCACGGGTGTGGAGTGCTACCTTGCGGCCCGCGCGGTTGGCGGGGTCGGACAGGTCGTTGGGGTGGACATGCTGGAGCAGATGCTGGACCGCGCGCGACGGGGATCCCGCGGCGTGGCGGAGAACCTCGGCTACGACAACCTGAGGTTCGTGCAAGGCTACCTGGAAGACTTGCCCCTACCAGACGCCTGCGCCGATGTTGTCCTCTCCAATTGCGTGCTGAACCTTTCGACGCACAAGCGCAAGCTCTTCGGGGAGATCCGACGCATTCTCAGGCCCGGCGGGCGGATCGTCGCCTCCGATGTCGTCACCGAGACCGATCCGGGCCCGACCATCCGCAATGACGAAACCCTCCGCGGGGAATGCCTCGGCGGCGCCCTGACCCAGAAGGACCTGGTTGGCCTGCTCGACGAAAGCGGATTCACCCGGATCGAAGTGCTCCGTCGCGCCCCGTATCGTACCGTCCGCGGCCACGCGTTCTACTCGATGACCTTCCGCGCATTCCGCCCCGAGCCTGTGCGGCGGGAACATGTTCAGGTGATGTATCGCGGACCGATGGAATCAATCGCAACGCGGGAAGGAACCATCCTGCGAGCCGGGTGCACCGCCTGGGTTCGTCAAGGCGAAATTGCAGGCCTGACCGGAGAGGTGCTGGTCCTCGACGACCGACCGGCCGACCCCCTGGCCGCATCGAGCTGTTGTTGCGGGCCTTCGGATGATGTCTCATCGCAGACCGCGGGCGCGGCGGATACTGCGATGACCTTCGCGGACAGACTCATGGCGACAGAGGCTTCGGCCTGCTGCTGCGGATCGGACTCCGGCGCGACCGGCGCATACAAAACAACTTCGGACGGGGGCCAGGCCTCGTGCTCGCCTGCGTTGCATACCTGCGGGTGCATGGTGTGTGGCCTGTCGCTGGAGTATTCCCGTCCCCGGGAGGTGGCCTGCGAGTTCTGCTGCAACGTCGAGACGACCGAAGCCATATGCCCGGCTGGGCATTACGTATGCGACGCCTGCCACAGCCGCAACGCTCTCGAGGTGGTCACGCGCATCTGCCTTAACACGCGTGAGACGGACATGGTCGCCCTGCTGGAAACGATCCGCCGTCACGAAGCCATCGGCCTGCACGGGCCGGAGCATCACGGCATGACCGCGGGGATCATGCTGGCGACGTGGCGGAATCTCGGTGGGATCATCAACAACCAAGAGATCCTTCGGGGCATCGAGAGAGGCATGAAGGTTCCGGGCGGAGCGTGCGGCTTTCTGGGGGTCTGCGGAGCCGCTGCGGGGGTCGGAGCCGGGCTGGCGATGATTCTCGAGGCCACACCGGTTCGACCTGCTGCCCGCAGCCAGGTGATGCGCGCCGTAGCGGACGTAATGACCAGGCAGGGACAGTTCGACGCAAGCCGGTGCTGTCAGCGGGAGTCCTGGGTGGCGCTTCGGGCGGCTGCGGAGATCTCCCGGGGCCTGATCGAGCCCGCGCTGCGGGCGAACGGAATTCCGGAGTGTCAGCAGGCGTCCGAGAACACCGAATGCATCGGCAAACGGTGTCCGCTGGCGCCGGTTGCCCACCCTGCCAGCCGAACATAGCAGAGGGCCGGAGTCGCGAGGTCGCAACGTCCGGCCCGATCTTGCTGTACCCGTCCGACAGACCGTTGGGCGCCCCCGAGGCGCTTCAGAAGTTGATGTTCATACGGAAGCCCAGCACGGCTGCATTGCTCACGCCGGAGACCCCGCCGGGGTTCCAGATGTACTGGAAGGACGACGAGACCGTCATCCATCCCGTAAGTTGAGCGCTGTAGTAGACCTCGAGCACCGATTCGTACCCGCGATCGTACCCGGCACGCTCCACCAGCGCCGCCCGCGCAAACCCCACGCCCAAGACGTCCTGATCCCGGGTGGGAACCGGACCCTTGTACTGGCCGCCGACTGACCAGAAGTTGCGAATGTCGGCCACGTCGCTGTCGGCGAAGCCGTAACGGGCAAACACGCCGAGTCCCTGGCTGTCTTCGGGGTCGGGCTGCTCTTTCCAGACCATCTGGTCGATGCTGACGTACGCGCCCACGTCGTCGCGCTTGGAGGACAGGCCGTGGTGGCGGGGCTTCGGCTGGGGGTCGTACCACACGCCGAACCGGTAGGCACCGCGGAGGCTTCCGTTGGGCGAAGGCAGGGTGGGCGTCAACCCGGTCTCCAAGAGATACGTGAAGTAGTCCGGGCCATGAAAGGCAGTGTTGAATCCCGTTTCGCGCCAGTCGGCCTGGGCGTCGCCGAACCCACTGGCTACGTACAGCCATTCCGTCAACCCGGCGTAGACGACGGCGCCGATGCCGGGATCCGGGAAGGGGATGGTGGGGTTCAACCCCAGCCCGCCGTTGAAGAACTGGGTGGCGGCGCTGTTGGCGTAGCGGTTGCAGTCGAAGGCGACGGGGCAGTACTCGTGGTCGAAACCCCCGGTCAGGTCGATCTTGCCGACGCGGAACTGAAGCCTGCCTCCGAAGAGGATCTGCTCCCAGAACAGCTCGCTGAGGACGATGGCCTCGTCGCCGGAGGCCTGGCCGTTGACGCCCATCACGTCGCCAATCGAACGAGGGGACAGGCCCTGCGACCAATTGCCCTCCGCCAGCACCTGCACTGACGCGCCGGGGATCTTCAGGAGCTTCCCGAGGTCGGCGGAGGCCGTCAGATCGTAGTTGCCCGTCCACCGACCTTCATGCTTATGTGTGGCCAGTCCGCCCGAGAGGTTCAGCTGGTAGAACTGCGTGAGGTTCAGCCCGACCTCTACGCCGGCCTGCTCGCGAAGAGTCTCTCCGAACCCGAACCAGTTGTCCGTGGCGGTATCGCGAGTAAGCAGGTCGTCTGCATCGCTCCCCCCGGAGCTTTGGGCCAATCCCGGTCCCACGAACAGCAGCATCATGCCGGCCATCACAAGGAGCCTGGTTCGCATGATTTCTCCCCGAAAATCTGTCGTCAACATCTCAGGCTGTGGCCCGTCGTTGTGGGCCTGCCCCCGGCGGGCGAACCCGCATAGACGAGATATCGGACGGAAATGTCCCCCACTTTTCCAGTTCCCGGAATACTCTGGGGCTTCTAACCTGGTGGTCTCGCGTTCCTTGAGCATCTGCGGAAAGATGGAACTGTTTCCCGATCCTGCGGTTGAGTATAGTGTCGCACGGGCCCGGACGGACTGGGGAAGGAGCCCACATGAATATCAAGTCCTCTG
The DNA here is from genome assembly GCA_964642855.1 of uncultured Planctomycetaceae bacterium. Taxonomy (GTDB): domain Bacteria; phylum Planctomycetota; class Phycisphaerae; order SM23-33; family SM23-33; genus CAZXSK01. Next base: position 14,179 of record CAZXSK010000014.1, read on the forward strand.
TGCAGGTCGCTGTCGCGATGACCGCCTGCGCGTTGGTCCCGACCGCTGGGCAGAAAGTGCATGCCGGGCAGAAGCCAACCGACGCCGAGTCCGTATCCGTCTCGGCGGAGAGCTTCTCTCTGCCCTGGTGGACGTCCCGATCGGTCGGCTCGGTCGATCCATTCCACCCGCGTGCCCGAACGCGACTGAGCGGCTCGGAAGACCTCGCCGGCCAGCGTAGCTTCGACGCGATCGTTCTGGAAAACGAGTACCTGCGCGTGCGGGTGTGTCCGGAGATTGGCGGAGCGATCGCAAGCGCCACCTGCAAACTCACGGGCGAAGATATCTTCTTCCGGGAGGGGCAGGCCAAGGACTGGCTGCCGTTCTGGGAATCGGGCGTCAAGGCGAGCTTCCCGTTCCGCGAGCACGGAATCCAGACCGTCGGCCAGGGGGCCTCCTGGCGGATCTTCCGACGCGACGATGGAAGCGTCACCCTCGCGATGTGGATGGAGTTCTCCCGGTTCTCGGGCATCGAAGACCGCTGGATCTATGGCCGCTATTCCAACATGACCCTCAGCCAGTTGGTCACACTCAGGCCGGGCGAATCGTCGTTTTCGACGACCTGTGCGATTGTCAACCCGCCCGCCTACAAGCAGGGCCGGCGGCTGTGGGTGGATATCATCCTACCCCGGGAGCACACGAAACAGGGCGTCATCCAGGGGCGACAACTGCCCCCCCAGAACACCACGACCGAGTGGATCTTCCCGGCCGCGTATGTATCCAGCCACAATGGCGCGAACCTCCGCCCGTACTCACAGAAGGACACCCCGATCGCCGCGCACGACGGCACGCCGAGCATCTTCGCCTGGGACTACCGTTTCGGCTTCGCGGGTCTCTGGTATCCGCGGGTGGGAGTCAATCGCCTGATCCTGTTCGATCCGAACGCCTCGCCGGGCTGCAAACAGTGGTTTCATGCCGGCCCGCCACCGCCGCCCGACCACTGGTGGCTGTTCAAGTACAACTTTGTCGAGCTCTGGCAGGGGACGGACTCGGTGTTCGAGGGAGTGGAGAACTGGATCCAGCCTGGCGAGCGATTCGCGATGACCCAGCACTACACGATGATCCACGGGCTGGGGAAGGTGGACTTCGCCAACAAGCAACTGGCCGTGCACGTAGAGCTCGACAGCGACGAGCCGAAGGTACAGCTTGCGTCGCTGAAGACACTTGCCGACGTCACGGTGCTGATCGACGGGAAAGCCATCGCCCGCGCAGACGTGATCCGTCCCGGGAAACACCTGGTGGTGAAGCTCGACGCTCCCCTGGATGCTGCCCGCGTGACCGTCCGCTCCGGGGACGCAGCACTGCTGGACAGGCGATTCCCGCTGGAGATTCCGCGCGAAACCTCGCGCCATGCGTTGATCCGTGAGGCGTGCAAGCGCACGCCCGTACAACTGGAACGCGGGGGCAACAACGCGCACCTCGGCGAAACCTTCCGGACGGCGATCGGTCGGTATCCTGCCGGCTCGGTCGGCCGCGGGAGGCTTCTGCTTCGCGACGGCTACCTGCGGGGGGCGATTCGCTGTCTGCAACAGGCTCTGGCCGTCGACGCAAACAGCGGCGAAGCCCACCATCTGCTGGGCGTTGCCCTGCTGGAGAGAGGCCGATCCAGTCAGGCCTCCCGGGCCTTCCGAGCAGCGGTGGAAGCAGAACACCCTCACTCCCCCGCCCGTTACTTCCTGGCGATGCTTGCTCTGGCGGCAGAGGACCAGGACGAGGCGGTCAAGCAACTGACACAACTCGGGCGAGATATGCCCAGCCACTGGGAGGGCAGGTTGCTGCTGACGGCCACGCTGGCGGCCCGATCCGAGACGCGGGACCTGGCGGCGAAGCGCCTGGCTGCGCTGCAGGCCGAGGACCCCGCCGACCCCCGGGCAGCCTGGATCGCCGCAAAGCTGGTCGATCCGGAGGATCCCGCTGCCAGCAGGACCCTGCGCGATCTGATGAAGGAAGCCGGAGCCACCCGACGGATCGAGGAGTTCCGCAAGGCGACCAGGGGAACGTACGTTTCACCGGAAAGGCTTGGTTACTGAATGCGTCGAACACAACTGGCAGCTGCATTCTGGATCACGCTGGCAGGCTGGGGAGCCCTCGCTGGCTGCGACGGCGGGGGAGATCCCTCCCGGGTTTGGCCGGGTCCCGATCGTAGCATCCCCCTGCACGAGGCCAGGCGTATCGTACGGATCAGCGCCTGGCTGGATGGCGGGGGAGATGTCAATCGCGAGGACGGTCTGGGACGCAGCGAGTTGGTCCTCGCCTGTCGTGACGGTCAGGCGCATGTCGTCGCGCTGCTTCTGGAGCGTGGAGCAGATCCGGCCGTCTCGTGGCAGAACCCTTTGGCCATAGCCAGCCGCGAGCGGCATGATCGGATCGTCGGCATGCTGCTGGACTCGGGCGCGGTCGCCGCCAACAGCCGGGAATGGCAGTTCGGTTCCCCCCTGGGGGCTGCATCCACGGTCGGACACGCCGAAATCGCGCGCCTGCTGCTCGACGCGGGCGCAGCGATCGATGCCCGGGGCGAGTTCGGCTGCACGCCGTTGCACAAAGCTGCCCAACACGCCAACGACGACGTGGTGGCTGTGCTGCTGACCGCCGGGGCAAACGTGAACCTGACCAACCGCGCGGGCAGGACCCCTCTGCACGAGACGGGCAAGTCGGCGGCGCAGGTAAGCAAGTCACAGCGCAACGCCGATCTCGCCAGGCGGGTGAAGATCGCCCGCAGGCTTGTCGATGCGGGCGCGGACGTGGGCCTCGCCGATAACTGGGGCAACCGACCGCTCCACTACGCAGCCGGAGCGGGCAGCCGGGTGATCGTGAAGATGCTTCTTGAAGCGGGAGCGGACCCCGACACCGTCAGCGACTGGGGACTGACCCCGGCCGATCACGCCTACCGAAATGGCTTCGACGACCTCGGCCGTTGGCTGGAGAACCTGGAGAGAAAACGGTGAATCGGGTCGGAACGGTCATTCTGCTCACGGCGACCGCGGTTCTGGCAGGCTGCGCTGCGGATATCCGGTACGGGCCGACCCCTTCCGACGGAACAACGGTCGACGCAAACGGCAGAACGCCGCTGCATGCTGCCGCCGCCCGCGGACGTGCAGACCGTATCGAGCAGATGCTGACCCGCGGTGTGGATCTCTCGGCTGCCGACCGCTTCGGACGTCGTCCGCTCCACCTTGCCGCTGCCGAAGGCCACGTTCAAGCCATCGAGAAGTTGATCGAGCGTGGAGCTGACGTCGACGCTCGCGATGCGTTCGGGGACACAGCACTTCATCTGGCCGCACGGTCGGGCCACGCCGGAGCTTCCCGCCTGCTGCTGATCGCCGGGGCGGATCCCCTGGCGGTGAACATCGCACGGAACACGCCTCTGCATGCCGCTGCAAGACGGGGACACCTCGATGCACTCGCTACGCTTGCCCGGCGGATGACGTTGGTGGACGTTGCCAATGAGAACGGAACCACGCCATTGATCTACGCCGCAGCGCAAGGACATCGGCCCGAGGTGGAATGGCTTCTGCGGATCGGTGCAGACCCGGCGAGGAAGGACAACTCCGGCAGGACGCCGCTTCACGTGATGGGCGGGCCCACCCACGGAATCGCCACCGCCCTGCTGCAAGCCGGAGCGAAGGTCGATGCGCAGAACGAGGAAGGCATGACCCCGTTGATGCTCGCAGCCAGCCGCAACGACATCCCGGCTGTATATGCGCTTCTCGACGGAGGCGCGACGCTGTCGGCCCGGGATCGCAGGGGCAATGCAGCCATTCACGCCGCCGCGGCAGCCGAGGGCGGCGAGGCCCTTCGCCTGCTGATCGAGCACGGCGGAGACCCCAACGCCACCAGCGAGGAAGGCTTCACGCCGCTGCACGTTGCGATCTGGGAGAAGAACGCGACGGCCGTGGGGCTGTTGATCGATGCCGGGGCCGGTGTGAACGTCGTCGGGGGACGCTGGAGGGAAACCCCTCTGCTTGCTGCGATCTGGACCGACAACCCGAATGTTGCGCACCTGCTCCTGCAGGCCGGTGCCAGGGTAGACCTGACCGACGAGGGCGGGGGAACCGCCCTGCACGCCGCTGCCAGGGAAGGCATGGCGGACATCGTTCAGGAGTTGATTGATCGGGGTGCGAAAGTCAACCGCATGAGCAATCACGGATGGACTCCGCTGCATTGGGCTGCCAGCCGGGGGCATCTGCAGGCTGCGCGTGTGCTGCTGGCGGCCGGTGCCGACCCGGACATCCGGAACCGCGAAGGCCAGACGCCCATCGACCTGGCGGGCACGGAGAGCGAGATTGCCCGCATCGCACGGAAGGCGAAGGCCGGGAAGGCCTCCCCGTAGCCTGGGTTCGGACCGAGGCGGCCGCGAATCCTCCGACTCGATGCCTACAATGCTGCAGGAACCCAGGAGGCACTGCCCATGTCCATGCATCTGCTTTACGTGAAAGCTTCTCCCCGAAAAGACCGCTCGAAGTCCATCACCGTAGCCGAAGCGTTTCTCGAGACCTTCAGCAAGACACACGAGGAAGTGCAGGTCGATGCGGTCGACCTGTTCGAGATGGACCTTCCCGCCTTCGACGGGCCCGCGATGGAGACCAAGTACGCGATCATGCGCGCTGAGTCTCCCACGCCTGCCCAGAAGCAGGCCTGGTCCCGCGTGGAGCAGGTAATCGACCGGTTTGCCACCGCCGACCGATACGTCTTCGCCGTGCCTATGTGGAACTTCAGCATCCCCTACCGGCTGAAGCAGTACATCGATGTACTGGTCCAGCCCGGGTACACATTCCGGGTCACCGAAAGCGGCTACGAAGGCATGCTGAATGACAAAGCTGCATTCGTGGCGTACGCGCGGGGCGGGGACTACTCAGACCCCCCTGCCGACGCAATGGACTTCCAGAAACCGTACCTGGAAGCGATCCTCGGGTTCATGGGCATCACGGAGGTGTCTTCGGCCATCGTGCAGCCGGTACTGATGGGCGGACCGGAGCAAGGACAGACAGCGCTGGAGGATGCGATCGAGCGGGCTCGATCTTTGGCCCGGGATTTCTGACCGACGTTCCTCCACACGGACTGCCAGGCTTGACACAACAACAACAGGCTTCTACCCTCACGTACCCTTCAGGATTCGAGGTACGCACATGGCGAAGGATCGTCTATCGGTGGCAATGATCGGCGTGGGGGCCGTGGGAGACATGACTCTCCAAGCCTTGGCGCAGATGGAGTCGGTGCATGTGGCGGGGGTTTCCGACCGCGACGGGACCCTGGCCGAGCAGATCGGCCGGAAGATGGACATTCCGTACTTCAGCGACAACCGCTCGCTGCTGGCCGAGGGCCGCCCCGACGTGGTGTTCCTGGCGATTCCCCCGATGGCATGCCCGGAACTGATTGACGCCTGCGCCAAGCGCGGCATCCACGTATGGAAAGAGGCCCCCCTCGCACGCAACCTCGACGAAGGCGTCGCGATGGTCAAGCGCATGGAAAAGGCGGGGCTGAAGCTGGCCGTCGGCACGCGATGGCGGTTCTGTCCCGGCTACCATCACGCGCAGGAATCTCTAAGCCAATTGGGGCGGGTGTTCCTCGCCCGGGCCCACTACCTGTTCAACTGGGGGCCGAGGCTTTCCTGGCGGGGCGATCTCGCCTCGGCCGGGGGCGGCGCACTGCTGGAACTGGGCTACCACCCCGTGGATCTGCTGCAGTGGATGCTGGGCTTCCCGGAAGAAGTCTACAGCGTCAACGCGGTCGGGCATCGCGACCCGTCCGGACCCGATGGCGAGGCCCTGCCCGTCTATGACACCGACGACACCGCTGCGGCGATTCTACGCTACAAGTCCGGAGCGATGGCGACCGTTGTGACTTCGCGCGCGTCCGGACCCATCAGCCAGGAGCTCAATCTCCATGGACGCAACGGGTCACTCTCCGCCAACAGTGAACTGTGCCTCGTGCGGGATCCGGAAGGGAACATGCTCGACCACACCCGTGGCGAGCCGGTTCCTCTCGACGCCTTCCGCCGGCAGGCAGGGGCCTTTCTCGAAGCCGTGCGCATCGACGCACCTTACTACCAGTGCAGCGGCAGAGAGAACCTGCTGAACCTGGCCGTGCTGGAAGCGATGTACCTTGCCGGGCGGACCGGCCAACCCGAGACGCCGCGCCGGCTGCTGAGCAACGCCAACCTCGACCCCGAGGATTGCCTGACCCACTGCAAACCCCCGGCCGACCCGCAACCTCTGGAAGACCACGTTCCGCCCTGCGACGATCTGGAGTGATCCGATGATCCAGAGCGAGCGAATCTCCCGCCTCAACGATGCAGAATCCACGAGCGGGCGATTCGTGCTCTACTGGATGCAGGTCTCACAGCGATGCCGCTGCAACCATGCCCTTGAATACGCCATCGAACGGGCTGAGGACCTCCAGCTGCCTCTGCTAGCCTGCTTCGGCCTGATGGACGACTACCCCGAAGCCAATGAACGCCACTATGCTTTCATGCTGGAGGGGCTGGCTGAGACAGCTCGGAATCTCCACGATCGGGGCGTGAAACTGGTCATTCGACGGGGGCATCCTGTTGACGTGGCGACGCGCTTGGCCAAGAACGCAGCGGAGGTGGTCTGCGACGCAGGGTACCTCAGACATCAGCGCAAATGGCGACGCCAGCTGGCCCGCCGGATCGACTGCCCGGTCACGCAGGTCGAAGCCGACGTCGTCGTACCCGCGCTCTTGGCAAGCAACAAGGAGGATTACGCTGCACGGACCTTCCGCCCGAAACATCGGGAGCATTGGAACGAGTTTCTCGTGGAGCTCGAGCCCCGTAGACTCTCGCGCGATTCCCTGTCGACGGATCTGGGCGGGGAGGATGTTTCCGATCCAGGCGCGCTGCTCCGGAAACTCAACGTCGACCGAAGCGTAGGCCGGGTCGCTGCGTGCACGGGGGGCACCAGCTGCGCGCTGCAGAAGCTGGATACCTTCCTGTCCGACAAGCTCAGCCACTATGCAGACCGTCGCAATGACCCGTCGCTGGACATCCAGTCGCACCTGTCTGCCTATCTGCACTTCGGGCAGATCTCCCCCCTGGAGATCGCGCTGGCAGTGAAGTCGGCTCCCGGGCACCGTCGTGAGAACAAGAACGCCTTCCTGGAAGAGCTTCTGGTCCGCCGGGAGCTGAGCATCAACTTCGTGCTGCACAATACCGACTACGACCGCTACGGCAGCCTGCCCTCGTGGGCGCGCGCCACACTGCACAAGCACCGCAACGACGAACGTGAACACGTATACCGAAGGAAGGATCTGGAAGCGGCCGATACGCACGACGAGTACTGGAACGCCGCGATGACCGAGATGCTTCTGACCGGCTCGATGCACAACTACATGCGTATGTACTGGGGCAAGAAGATCATCCAGTGGACACGCGTTCCGGAAACCGCCTTCCGCTGGATGCTGACGATGAACAACCGGTACTTCCTCGACGGGAGAGATCCGAACTCCTTCGCAGGCGTGGCGTGGTGCTTCGGTAAGCACGATCGGCCCTGGACGCAGCGCGATGTTTTCGGCACGGTGCGGTACATGTCCGCCGGGGGGTTGGAGCGGAAATTCGACATCGACGCCTACGTCGAGCAGATCAGCCGCTTGCGTTGATCCGATCGATCAGCGGAAAGATCTCATCGAATCCGGTGATCACCGGCGCGTCGAGCGTATCGGCCAGGGCGGCGTCGGCTGGATCATACAGGTGGCTGTGGCGGATGACGGCTGCGTGCATGCCGATGGCCTGGGGGCCTGCTACGTCCCACCGGGGATCGTCGCCGATGAACAGGCACTGATCGGGTGACAGTTCCAGCCGCTCGAGCACGTACTCAAACGCGGCCCGGTGAGGTTTGCGGTAGCCGGCGTCGGTGCAGAAGGCAAGCAGATCGACCTTCCCGGCCAGGCCCAGCGAGGCAACGTGCTCCCGCCAGAGATCCCCCGGGGAACCCCAAGGGGTATTGGAAAGAACGGCTGTCACGTAGCCGCGTGCGCGGAGGTCATCGAGAATCGCCGTCGCCCCGTCCACGACCCGCGCGCCCTGCCAGGCCGGGGCGAGGAACGCCCTGCAGATCGCCTCACCAAGCCGGCCCTGCTCCAGTTGCTCCGGGGCGAGATCGAAGATCCCGCCCAGCCTCGACGCCAGCGGGGTAATCCTCAGGTCTTCGCTTTCCCCGCGCTGACGTTCGACTCGTTCGGGGATCTCTGCATCGCGGATGGTCAGAAGCTCGCGATCTGCCAGTTCATCGCGAACGTTCGCGAGAGACTGCTTCCATACGGCCGGCCATTGGGCACGGGTGTAGTAGCCCACAAGGGTATTGCCAAGATCGAACAACACGGCACGGATCATTCGGGTTCCCCAACGATGTCCAGGACCTCCGAGAGACTTTGAATCCGCCGGCCTCGCCAGTTGCGGACCGACGGGCGCACCAGCACGATCTTCTCCTCGCGTGGCGTGCAGATCAGCACGGCTTCCATCCCGGCCTGCCGAGCCCCGCGGAGCTCGTCGGATGCTCCGTCGCCCACGTACAGTGTCCTACCCGGCGACACGCCCAGACGCTCACACGCAAGGGCGTAGAACTCCGGCTGGGGCTTGTGCATGCCCACCACCGCAGAGAGCAGCGGGACGTCTACAAGAGCCGACAGTTCCGTCCGTTTCCACAGGTCCTCGATTTCGCGGGAGCAGTCGCTCATCAGGCCGATCTTCAGGCCACGCTCGCGCAGCGCCCGAAGCGTGCCGACTGCGTCGGGACGGGGCACGACGACGTCTCGCTGGTGGGCGACGCGAATCCGCCCGGCCTGCTGGATCGCCTGGTCGGAAGGGGTCATCCCCAGGCGGCGGCACACGGCGCGAACGCAGGCCTCGGGTGAACCATCCCGGCCGGTCATCCGGTCCTCGATCAGTTCAGGATCGTTGCACCATGTCCGTTGGAAGGCGACCGGATCGGCGCCTACGTGGGTTGCCATGGCCATGAGCATGCCCCCGAAGCGAGCGGGGGTCATGTTGTCGACCAGCGTGCCGAAAAGGTCAAAGATGACGGCGTCGTGTCTCATGGGCCCCATCATGCCAGACACCCCATGGCGAGGCCAGCGAAAGTAACGTCAGATCACGGGGCAGTCATCTCTTGAAAGAGGGCTTGCCAGGAAAGCGACGCCGAAGAGCCACATCACCACAGGCCCGAAGAAGACCGAGACCGTCAGGTTCCAGTCTGCGATCAGGCTGCTTGCCAGCAGGCAGAGAGAGACCCCCGCAGCGGTTCCCAGACCACTGCCATAGGCGAGCATCTCGCGATGGGATCGCATCGGCCGTGCGACCTGGGCGTAGAAACTCGGCCAGGTACTGGAGAACATTACGCCCATGACGGCCAGTGAGACGCAACGGATTGCGAGGTTGTCCACGAGGATCGCCGGGAAGACCATGACCCCCGATGCCAGGCACACGAGAATGATGGCGCGGCTGGACCACCTTCCGCTGACCCAGGCGGCGAGGAACCGGCCTCCTGCGAGCCCCAGCAGGTGAACCGTCAGCAGTACCCCGGCCAGGCGGGCATCAATGCCTGACACCTCCTGCTGGAAGTAGACCGGCGCAAGGGTGGCAAAAGCCGCCTCGCTGCCGGCAATCGCCCCGAACGATATAACAACCTGCCAGTAGAGCTTCTCACGCAGAACCAGTAGCGCAGGCCTGTCATGCGACGCGGGCCGGGGCGCAAGGCAGCGCCCGGCACCCCGGGCGATCAGAAGCCCCGCAATGATTGCGAAGCACAGGTAGATTCCACCCGATGCCGCAAAACTCAGACGCCAGTTGACCGCCACAAACGCAGCCGCAAGCAAGGGACCCAGCACCTTTCCCAGCGCGTTGAATCCGTGCAGCAAAACCACGCCGCGCGATGGATTCCTAGGCCAGAGGTCCATGGAAATGTTGTTGCAGATCGCCCCGAGCATCAGCCCGGAGTGGATCATTGCCCACCCGCCGACCAGAGCCGGAAGCGACCGGGTCTGCCAGATCGTCAGGAAACCCGAGCACTGCACCATCACGGAAACCATCAGCAGCCCCATCGGGTGAATGCGTCGCAGCTTCCCCGCCGAGAGAAGCACGACCGAAGCGATGGTGACTTGGATGACAGCCAGCCCGCCCCCGAAGCCTGTGTGCGAAAGCCGGTATTCTCCTTCGATGGCTGTGCGGTTGGGGCCAACCAGCCCCGTCGCTACCATTCCCGCCAGCAGGAGTAACGACATGATGAGAAACCGAACGGATCGCATAGGTCCCCTTCGTGCAATGGCAGCTTGGATTTCGGCCCGTTTTGGCGAGGAAACCGGCAGCCGGAACACTCCCGGGGGGTCGGCCGGCCCTTTACCCGTCCGCCTTGATCTGCGTGATCGCGCGGGCGGCTGCGGTACGCACATCGCCGCTCGGATCGGATGTGGCCTTCTTGAGCTCATCGAGGGCGGGGGTCGCTTCCGTTCCCAGTTCGCCCAGAAGCCTCGCGGCCTCAGCTCGCGCAGCCATGCCCTGGGCGTCCAACTCGTAGGCAACGCCTCTATCGCGCCGGCAGGTGAGCATCTCGGTCAGTGGCCCGACGGCCGGGGAGCCGATAGCCAGGATCACCTTCCTCCGACGGGCCGGGCCGCCGCCGTCATCGGACCCCAAAGTGCGCAGGATCCCAGGAATCGCGGGAGCAGCCTGTTCGCCCATCCCGACCAGCGCCTCGGTGACCGCGTCTGCGAGTTCCGGCGTGATGCCCAACTGCTGCTCGGGTTCCAGCAAGTCGAAATCCGGCTCCATGAGGGGCACAAGCAGTTCGGGTGGGGCCTCGGCAAGTTCCCCGGTGTTCTGCAGCGACTGGGCAGCGACGACCATCGTGTCCCGGTCGCGCAGCATGTCGACCAGCGAGTCGGTTCCGCTCCGGCTGTCTTCGCCGAGCACAGCCATCGTCTTGAGGTAGGCTCCGCGGATTTCCGGATCGGTCTGCCGATCCATCCGCCTGGTGAGGACCTTGACAATATGGCGCGAATGGTCGGGAAATGACCCCAACGCCCTCGCTGCAGCCAGATGGACCCAACGCTCGGAATCGTCGAGTGCTTCGATCAGGGCGGGGACGGCCTTGTCGCTCTCCTGACTGAGAATGCCCAATGCCCGCGCAGCCCGCTCGCGAACGACGGGCTTCTGGTCGTCCAGCCTCTTAATCAGCGCCTCTACCGGTGCGTTCTCGGGCTCGATGCCGGCCAGGGCGTCAATCGCCTGCTCGCGCAAGCCCGGGTGCTCACCGTCCAGAAGACCGGTAAGCTTGTCGGTCGCTTCCCGCGCGCGGGTGCCCATCTGCCCGAGCAATCTGGCTACCTGCATGCGGACCTTCACGTCCGCGTGATCGAGGGCTTCTACCAACGGGGGAATGGCCTCGTCCGGTAGCGCGTCGACTACGTTTCGCGAGTACGTGTGGTCGCGGTAACGCAAGGTTTCGACAATGGTCGGAACCGCTGCGCTGCCCAGAGAGCGCAGCGCCTTGGCAAGCTCTTCTTTGACAGCTTCGATTTCGGCTGGATTCAGACCCCGGAACTCCCGCAGGGCGTCCGGGTTGTCAAGGAGACGGATGACGTCCGGCGCGGCGGCTTCAGCTTGTTTGCCCAGAATAGCGATCGCCTGGGCGGCCGATTTGAGCTCCTCCGCCGAGCGACTCTGTTTGAGAACGTCGATCCACTGCTCGAGCGACCGCCCCTTGGCTGTTGGCTCACTGCCACATCCGACAGCCAACGCCATGAGCAGAACTCCGGCCAGGATCCAGCCTGCACGCCTAGATATCATGGTATTTCTCACTGGTCTGAAGATGCACATCCCGGGCCGGCCCGACTACTGTAACCGGCTGCCGGAGACAACGGACCGCCCCGACTCGATCAGCCGGACCCGGAGAAACAATCGGCTGGATCGAATCATACTGTCCTCAGCGGTGTTCAGAAAGTACAAGGTGGGCCAGACCCCGTAAACACACGGAGACTTTCATGCGCGCGGTAACAGAAGCAACGACAGTACGATGGCTGATGGTGGGAGCGGCAATGCTGCTCGCCCTGGCAGGATGCAGACGCAAAGACGCGATTGGCTCGGACAATCCGGAGGTCCGGGAGATGATCCGGCAGATCCGGGCAGGCGACGCGAACGAACGGCGACAGGCTGCCCGTAAGCTCGGCGAACTGGGCGACCAGGCCGCCGTCGAGCCCCTCGTAGAGGCACTCGACGATCATCAGGCTGCGGTGCAACTCGAAGCTGCCCGCGCTCTGGGGAAGCTTAAGAGTCCCAAAGCCACTGAAAGCCTCATCGATGCCCTGAACGACGAAACGATGGCGGTCCGCAAGGCGGCCGCCGACGCGCTGGGAGACATCGGCGATCCACAAGCAGCCGACAGACTGATCGGCCTGCTGACCGACGAGAACCTGCCCGTTCGCATCGCTGCTGCAGAGGCCCTTGGCCGGCTCCGCGGGGGCGACGTTCCGCAGAAGCTGCTGGAGGCCCTGAAGTCTGAGAACCCCCGGATGCAGCAGGGAGCTGCGTTGGCGCTGGGGTACATCGGTGACGGCCAGGCCGCTGACGCCCTCGCAGAGCATACGAGAAGCGAAGACCCCGAGATGAGACTGACGGCGGCGTCTGCTTTGGCCCGTCTGGGCGATAATCGGGCCGTGGACGTGCTGGCAAGGTTCGTTTACCAACCGATCGACGATGCCAAGGCCAGGGAGTTCGAGGAACGCATCAATGGCCCGATTCCGCCGCAGCGTCGGCGGGAGATCATCGACAAACTCCGGAGCAGTGGAAAGGTCAACCTGCCGAGCAATCCCAGGTATCCCCATGAGGCGAAGAAGCGCAAAGAGCGCATTGAGCAGGAGATCCAATACATCCGTAAGCTGATTGCGCGGCCGATCGACGATCAGCGCCGCCAGGAGATCATCGAGATCTTCGTGCAGCGTAGCGGCGAGGACACCTGGCAGGAGATGAACTCTGAGCAGCGACAAGTCGCTCTGGAAACCGAAATCGAACGCCTGGAAAGTATGTCCTCCGATCCGCTCAGCGACGGCAAGGAGCAGGCGGTGATCGATTTCATGCATCGCCGTGCGGGCAGGGAGACGTGGAACGCCCTTTCCGAGGCTGAGCGGGAGAAGCTCATCCGCGAGCAATATGCCCAGCCCATCCGACGGGAACGGGAGGTCTACGCACGCCAGAAACGTCTCTCCGCAGCGGAGGCAATCGGCAGAACGGGCACGGTAAAGGCGGCCAAGGCGCTGCTTTCGGCGATGGGCAGCCGCAACAGGGAGGTCAAGCAGGTAGCGACGGAGGCATTGCGGAATCTTGGCGGCGCAGCTGCGGAAACCCTCGTGAGCTTCGTCGGGGACTCAAAGCAGCCCCTGGATGAGCGTCGACGGGCGATGCCCTTGCTGGTGAGGATCAAAGACGATCGGGCAACCGAGGCGCTGATCCAGCTGCTGGACGATCCGGACGATCAGATCCGCGCCGAGGCCGCTGCTGCCCTTGCCCAGGAATCGGACCCGAAGGTCGCCCAGGCGATGCTGCCCCTGGTTACCGACAAAGTCGCGAGAATCCGAAGGGCCGCCGTCCAGCGCCTGGGACGAGAGAAGGACGCCTCGGCAAAGGTCGGCAAGGCGTTGATGAGAGCGCTCGACGACCCCGACCCCGACGTGCGGGCCATGGCAGCTGCCGGACTGGGGAACGTTGGCTACAAGCCGGCCGTCGACAAGCTGATCCAGATCATCGAGACCACCGATACCTCGGAGAATGAGGACCTGACCTCGGTCGTTCTCCGATCTGCTGAATCCCTGGGCAAACTGGGCAACAAGAAGGCGGTCAAGCCCCTGATGCACCTTCTCAACGGCACACCGCACAAATGGACGCGTGCCGCGGCTGCTCGCGCACTGGGTCGGCTGCAAGCCGAGGAGAGCAAGGAACTGCTCGCGCTGCAACTCAAGAAGCTCGACTGGCATTCAGGCCCCGCGGCCGCGTGGGCATTGGGCGAGTTCAACGACCCGGCCTACATCGACGTGCTGGCGAGCACATTGGACCAGAAGCGGCACATGGACAAGCTCAAGGACGCCTCCAAAGCCAAGCGGGAGCGTGATTCCTTCATCCTGATGGGCCATTTCGGCAAGCCTGCAATCGCAGCATTGGGGAAGATTGAAGACCCCCGCGCCGTCGAAGCCCTCATGAAAGTGCTCCGCGAGATGAGCGTGGAATTCAAGCGGGAAGCCGTCAAGGCGTTGATCAACCAGGGCGAGCGGGCGATCCCGCAACTGGCCGAGGCGCTCAATGATGAAGACCGCGACTATCGGGAGGCGGCTTCACAGGTGCTGTGGGGCATCGGCGAACCGGCCGTTCCGGCGCTGATCCGCACCGCGCGGGATGGCTCCTCGGGAGCGAAACTGGTAGCCATCGGCGCGCTGGGCGGCATGCAGGCCGAGGACGCCGTCGACGTGCTGATCGAGGACCTGCAGGACGAGGATGAGAACGTCCGGGCCGCCGCTGCCTGGGCTCTGGGACAGATCCAGACCGGAAAGGCCATCGACCCGCTGACCAGGGCGATGGACGATCCGTCAAGTAAGGTTCAATCAGCGGCTGAGAATGCCCTGCGGCAGATCAAGTCAGGGGTGGACTCGGGCAGTCCTGCTTGAGGGAGATGGGCGCAGCCTGTCCCCCTGAAAGAGAAACAGAGAACGCCCCGCGAGCAGGTGCTTGCGGGGCGTTTTTACTTCGATGCCAGAACGGCCTGTCAGGGAACCATGGCCGGATCGAGGTTGATCAGCACGGAAAAGCCCGTCGTACCGCCTGCATTCTCCAGCTTGATCAGCATGCGGTTGATGCCCTTCTTGAAGGTAACCGTCCGGAAACAGTCCGGCCCGAACCGTCGCCAGGGCTGGGGGGTTTTCCCGCTCCTGCGGATGACCCGTCCCTTCTGCTCGCCCGGCCAGGCCAGCCAGGCCACGCTGTAGTCGTCGCTGCCGAAAGACACCAGCAACGTCTGGTCCTTCTCCGAGTAAATCTCGGTGTAGAAGTACCAGATGCAGTATCTGCCCGTGTCCCGCACGAACGGCTGAATGCGGTCGTAGTTGGTCTGGAGGTATTTCCATTCCAGCCGCCGACCCCCCTTGCCAATGTACTGGGCATCGAGGTCGATGGTGGCCTCGGGCGGATAGACCCGATCGAGATCTTCCGGCCTGGTCCTGCCCGGGTGGGAGAACGGGCCGATCGTCCACCAGCTGTTGATGCTCATCCAGCCGCCCTGCTTACCGTCGGGCCCGAGTTTGTTCCCAAACCGCAGGTCCGCGTCGATATCCAACGAGAAGCTCTCGCCTTTCTGGGCGAAGATCTCGTGTGGCAGCAGGACCGGGCCCTGGTAAGGGCGTCCGGACTCGTCGAGTCCGCCCGACCCGGTCGTCACGGGCGTCCCTTCCATGTCCCACCGGATCGCCGATGCAGTGGTGTCTTCGCCGGCGACGCCCTTGGCCAGATCGAGTAGCCGCTGACAGGCGGAAACCATCTTGGAGGTCTCCACGTGCACGCGGTTCATCTCTCGCTTGAGAGCGTCATACGTGCCGTCTTCCATGCGGTAGATTTCCCGCCGGAAGTTGTGTGCGTTGATCTCGGGCCGGTCGGGAATCGCCAGTTCGGTAACGCTGATCGCTTTGGAGAGCGGAAGCTGCTGGATCTGACTGAGCTCATACGCCCGGATCTTCTCGAACTGCTCAACGATGTCTTCTTCGCCCTGACGTGCGAGAGAGTAGAGTTCGGGAATGTCCTTGTCGACGACCTCGGGCTTGCCCGGCACGGGCCTGTCTTCCGGCTTGTGGTCGACAAGCACAACCCAGTCGCGATCCGCATCCACGCGTTGCAGTTCCGTGAATTTCACGCCCTTCAGCCGATGCATCTCCACGAGAATCTCGTGGAGCTTCGCATTGTGGTCCACCATCCGGCTGGTGTAGAGCTCGAACAGCGCCTCGACGGCACTGTCGACATCGCTCTGGTCGACACGTTCCTCTGTGACCTTCTGCGTTTCGGGCCACAGCCACTTCCTCAACGGCGTGAAGTACACGATCGCGGAAATCGCCGCGACGTGGAACACGATCGACACGATCCACCACACCGTGGTCCGTTTGACCTTCGGCGGGGCGATCTCGCGCTGATCGGCGGACGCACGGGGGCGCGGCGGCGATTCGTTCGCCTGATGTTCTGGATCCGTCATTAGGTTCACCCCGCGGTCAGTCTTTGGTTCGGATGCCGACTTTCTGCAGGCCGTAAAGCTGGCAGAGATCGACAATCTTGGCTACGTGCTTCATGCTCGTGTTGGTGTCGCAGTCGATGCGAATCCGCGCATCGGGGGATGTTTCGCGCACCTTCTGCAGGAGCTTGTGAAGCCGCTCGTTAGAGACCACCGAATCGTGCTTGATGCTGCCGCCCATTCGAACGGCATCGCTCTTGATTCCTGCGGTATCCACGTAGACGTTCCCGGCCCGGTCGACGCTGACGATCAGCTCCTCGTTGGGGGCCTTGGCCTTGATCGCAGCCTCGGCTGACGGAAGCGTGATCGGCAGTTCCATGTGCGGCTTCTTCAGACTGGCGGTAACCAGGAAGAAGATCAGCAGCAGGAAGACGCAGTCGATCATCGGCGTCATCGGGACATCGGGATCGTCACTCTCTTCTCGGCGTCGGAACATCATGGTCAGTCTTCCTCCGTCGCCAGCAACCAGCTGCTCATCAG
>CAZXSK010000014.1:31062-67667 GCA_964642855.1 uncultured Planctomycetaceae bacterium
CACCGTCGCCATCTCGCCGATGGGGTTCTTGCGGTGACGAACGATGAAGGTGATCATCCTGCCCAGCGAACTGGACGGGTAAGGCCTGACGTCTTCCGGGGCGCCCTGTTCGTCAAGGATCCGCTCGTCGCCGCAAAGAGCACGGATATCCCGGTATCGGCCCTGCTTCCAGAGCTCCTTGGCCTGCTCGGCCAGACCCTTGGGCACGATGGTCCTCTTGCGAAGACGAACCAGACGCTCCAGAACGAAAGTGAGCCCCATGATCGACAGGAAGCCGAGGAACCACATGGTCCGGCCGCCTCGTTCGAAGAACTCCATCACGCTCTCGACCGTGAACTCTCCAAGCACTCCACCTGTCGCCATCCCGACCGGCCCGGCGGGTACCTGTCCCGCCCCGGCCGTGGAAACCATCCCAAGCAGGACCAGAATCACACAAACCATGCCGATCTGCATTGCCACGTTCTTCATTGCACGCCCTTCTCAGTTAATCCCTGGAGGCATTCCCCGCCGGCAGAACTTGCCTGGCACCGCGCCATATCGACGGGGGCTGGAAACTGGCCCTTCTAGCGTAACACCGAGCACGAAGAAGGGTGTCGCGACCGGAAGCGCACAAAAACGTTCTACCTCTACGAACGCCTACCAACGCCGCGCGCTGTCAGCAGGTTCATGACGGA
The DNA here is from genome assembly GCA_964642855.1 of uncultured Planctomycetaceae bacterium. Classification (GTDB taxonomy): domain Bacteria; phylum Planctomycetota; class Phycisphaerae; order SM23-33; family SM23-33; genus CAZXSK01. The sequence continues at coordinate 31,737 of CAZXSK010000014.1, forward strand.
CGGACCGGCTCAGCCACCGGCCGGGTCCGGCTCCTGCGAGGGCTCGCCATTTCGCAGATACCGTGCAATCTCCCGGACCGGTGCGGTCCAGATCTGCTCCCGACGGTCCGTCAGCCAGGCGTAGAGCTTCTCCTGCTCGCCCGGAACAGAGAAGAGCTTGTGGGTTTCCTCCCCCACACCGTGGAAACAGAAGATCAACCACATGCCCTGCCCGACGGCTTGCTCGATCTGCTCCCGCCATTGATCGAACGACTGGCCGTCTCCCGAAACCGTGCCAAGGTTGCTGAAGTTCACGTTCGCCGGGTGCACCGGTCCTCGGACCTCGCCTCGGGCGGCGAGAAACATCTCCGAGATCATCGGTTCGAGACACACTGGCTCGATATCCGGGCCGATCGCGTTGTCATGACAGGTGTTGCCGAACGTGCGCTCGTCGAGTCCATCGATGATCTTCAGCAACCCGTTGGCAGCAAGCATTTCCTCTCGCCAGCGGGAAGGCGTGTACTCGCGAAGGTCGTACTTCAGCCAACCGGCCGTTCTGGCCTGCCCGCCGCGGCATGGATGGAAGAGGGAGTGGTTGCCCAACTCGTGGCCGGCGTCTGCCAGAAGCCGCCAAGGCCGGAGGTCCGCCCCGCGAAGCAGCACCGAGCCCGTGGGATAGAAGGTCCCGCACAGCCCGCAATCGGACATTGCAGGACCGACGAACTGGTGATGGCATACCAGACCATCGTCGTAAGTCAGGCTGACTGCACCCTCGCAACCGTCCGGCCAGGTGAAATCGTTTCTCCCTGCGCTCATGTCTGCATTATCTGTTCCGCGGACGCCCGGAACAACCAACTACCCTGACGGTGCTCTCCACGCCCGATACGTCTGCCAGGCGCTGACGACAAGCAGCCAGACGATCACGCAGATCGCAAAGATCTTCTGCATGGTTGGCGCAGCGGGGGTCCATTCGCCCCCCAGCCAGAAGTGGTGGACATATTGGCTGAAGTGCACCCCTGCCGAAGCCAGCACCGTCAGGGCCCCGATGCCCAACCACCGCGGAGCGGCCGGGTCGAGCAGACTCCCTCCGGTCAGAAGAACTGCCCCCAGGAGCCCGGGAACCGAAGCCAGTCCGATCGCAGCCATGTGTGCGAACTCCTGGGTGTCAGCCGGCGTCAGGGCAGTCGCCAGCATCCCGCCGACGGATAGCAGCCCGAGCAGTCGCACCCACCGTACCAGTCGCTTCCAGCGAGGCAGCAGATCCGGCGTCCGAAGCCAGAACAGACCGATCGCAGCGACAAGCGTCGACAGTCCCGCGCGAAATGCCCAACTTGACGCCGTGTTGAGCTGTCCATCGTAGGTAACCTGCCGGCCGAGATCGCTGAAACTGTTGGTCCAGAACGAATACCCTTCCCGGTCGGGCCGCCAGATGGTCCCGCCGGGGTACCAGACCATCGCCGCAGCGGACAGAAGGACGAACGCGATCACCCCGGCCGAGACGAGCGGCCAGACTGCTTTCGGGTACATTCGCCCGCGTGACGAATTGGCAGGAACGGAGCTGTTCATGGTAGTTGTGCAACGAGGAGGTGGCGGATCCAACCGAAACACCTCGCTGGAGTCGCTGTTATAATACCGGTCGATCTGCGCCGGACGACGATGATCTCCGATGATCGTGATAGGCGCACCCGGTGGAACGGCAACCTTACATGATGTCCGGGAATACCCATAATGACCAAGATTCTCCGATCGACGCAACTCGTGCTGCTGGTTTCCACGCTTGTCTTCACTGGGTTTTCACCCGTCCAGGCTGACGATGAGAGGGTGGATGCAGCTACCAAGAAGCTCATGGCCGCCCAAGGCCTGTACCAACGGGAACTGTTCGAACTGGCCGCCGGAGAATACGAGGAATTCCTCGACAAGTACGGCAAACACAAACTCGCACCACTGGCCAACTATGGCTTGGGGCTCTGCCGGTATCGCCTGGAGACCTACGACCAGGCTGTCAAGCTGCTGGCCCCGCTGGCCGGGGACAAGGACTTCGACCATCGCGAACCGGCGCTGGCGGTTCTGGGGCACAGCTACATGCAGTTGGACAAGCCCAAGGAAGCGCTCGAATGCTTCGACGCCATACTGAAGCACTATAAGGACGGCAAGTACGTCGAGCTGGCCCGCCTGAATCGAGGGCAGGCGCTTTATCTGCTGGACAGGCCCAAAGAGGCCAAGGAAGCCTGCGAGGACTTCCTCAAACGCTACGAGGAGTCCGGGCGACGAGACTCGGCGGAGTACTTCCTGGCGATATCGCAGGCTGCATTGGGTGAGCATGGCCCGGCAGCCAAGACACTGGTGGCGTTACTGAAAACGTATAAGGACAGCCCCTACCAACTGGACGCGAGGCTTCAACTCGGACACTGCCTCGTGGCGATGGACAAGTACCAAGCCGCCCGCAAGGAGTACCAGGACTTCCTGGAAAATGCTCCGGATGACAGGAAGGCCGAGGGCAAGTACTTCCTCGGCGTTGCAATGCACAAGGAAGACAAACTCGACGACGCCGCCAAGGCGCTCCGCGAGGCCATGGAGAAGCACGGCAAGGGGGAGTACACCAGGCGGGCCAGGCTGCGGCTGGGCATCGTGCTGCTGGACCACCAGGAAGTCGATCAGGCTCGGAAATTGCTCGAACGCGTTGCCAAAGACGACGAGGCCCGTCGGCAGACGGCCCGTTACTACCTCGCCCGCTGCGACATGGCTGAAGGCAAGTACGAGGACGCCCGCAAGACGCTTACAGAGTTGTCCAAGGTCAAGCTCAAGGCGGGCAACCTCGACGAGGTCTTGTACCACCGGGCGGTCTGCGCGATGGCGCTGGAGCAGTTCGGGGAGGCGGCGAAGGAATTTGCCGAGTTCCGTCAACTCTGGCCGAAGGCGCCGGAAGCCCCGGACGCAGCATACCGCCAAGCCTACTGCCTGTATCGCAAAGGCGACTACGACCTGTCCCGCAAGTTGTGCCGGAAGCTGCTTGAGACCGATCTGCCTGAATCGGTCGAGCGGGCGACCAGGGAGCTTCTCGGGGAGAACCTTTTCCTGCTGGAGCAGTACCAGGAGGCCGCCAAGACCTTCCTGCCCCTGGCCAGCAACGCTGAAGGGGTTCGCAAACTGGAGCTGATCCTGCGCATCGGCCAGTGCTACTACTATGGCGGCCAATACGATAAGGCCATCGAGACACTCACGCCACTGGCGATAAGCAAGCAGGCTCCCAAGAACCCCGACCTGTGGGAAGGCGCCCTGCTGTTGGGCGATGCCCAGCTCAAGGCCGGCCAGAATCCGCAGGCAGTCAAAAGCCTCGAATTGTATCTCACGGCGGCCAAGAGTAAACAGAATGAGGCGCGTCTGAAGCTGGCACTTGCCCAGCAGCGAGACGATCAGATCTCTGAAGCGATCGATACCCTCGAGGAACTCACCGGGGAGGACAGCAACGACTCGTGGGTGGTACGGGGCAAGCTCCAGCTGGGGCAGATCTACTACGACAAACAGAAACTCGACGAAGCCGCCAAGCTGCTCCAGGGCGTCATCAAGGCCGATCCCGAGAAGTCGCTGGCCGTTCCGGCGCGTTACCTGCTGGCGTGGATCGAGATGGAACAGGGCGATTTCGGGAAGGCAGCCGATCGATTCGGCGGGATCGCCAAGGACTATCCCGAAAGCAACCGTTCCGCCGACGCCGCCTTCCAGCAGGCGGTCTGCCTGGAAAAAGCCGGTAACAGCAAGGACGCCCTCAAGCTGCTGGACGGCTACACGGAAAAATACCCCGACAGTGACCATGAGCTCGAGGTCCCTTACCTCATGGCTGTCTGTCTCACGCAGGTGAACCGGCACAAGGATGCCGCCAAGATCCTGGAGGTCCTCGCAAAGGACAAAAAGGCCCGCTCGGGCGCGGTGCTGTACAAGCTCGCATGGGCATACCGCTCGACCGATCGGAAAGATCGTGCGGTCGAGGTGTACGGGAAACTGATCGACGAGTTCCCGAAGGATTCGTTCGCTCCGCACGCGAGGGCAGAACTGGCCGGACTGATGTACATCGACGAGCAGTACAAGAAAGCCGCTGAACTGCTGGAACACGTCATCGCAGACAAATCCGCAGCCAGCGAGTTGCTGCCCGTCTCGCTCTACCGCCTGGGCAGTTGCTACGAGAAACTCGGGAACTACCGCAAGGCCTCGGAAGTGTTCGGTGTATTCCGCAAGGCCCTGACCGACCATTCGCTCGCTCCGTCGGCTCTCTACCGTGCCGGAGTCGCAGCGGTCAATGCCGAACAGTACAAAGCCGCCAGGGAGTATTTTCAGACCGTCGCCGACAAGTTCAAAAAGGACGATCTGGCAGCCCCGGCAGAACTGAAAATCGGCGAAACTTACAACGAGGAAGGCAACTACGACAAGGCGGCGGAAGCGTACGCCGAGTTCCTCAAGAAGCGTCCTGATTACAAGTACAAGTACCTCGCTCAATTCGGCTTGGGCTGGGCAATGGAGAATCGCAAGAAATACGACGAGGCCCGCAAGTGGTACGAGAAGGTCGTGGAGGATCACGACGGCCAGACCGCTGCCCGGGCGCGTTTCCAGATCGGCGAATGCTATTTCGCGGAAGGCAACTACAAAAAGGCAGCCACCGAGCTTCTGAAGGTGGACATCGTCTACGACTACCCCAAGTGGGGCGCCCGGGCGCTCTACGAAGCCGGACGGGCCTTCGAAGCTCTCAAGGAATATGGCAAGGCCCGCAAGCAGTACGAGCTGTGCGTCAAGAAGTACAAGGGAACCACCCCGGCAGCGCTGTCCCAGAAGCAATTGGACGCGATGGACTGATTTGACGCGCAACCGGCCCGAGGCTTCTGGTCTTCAGGCTGGAACGCTCTCTCGAAGCGACCACGACAAAAGGAGAAACCAGTGAGGTACCTCGGCTACCTGCTGCGCAGAGTTCCATCCTGGCTGATCGTCGCGTTCGTTGTAGCTTCCGCGGGCACGCTGACCGCCGCCTGGGGAGCCGACGGCCAGGATGACACCGGCCAGACGAAGATGTCGCTGCTGGAACTGCTGCTGAAAGGCAAGTGGTTCATGGTGCCCATCGGCCTGTGCAGCCTGCTCGGGCTGGCGCTGATCATCGAACGCCTCATCGCGGTCCGCCGATCGGCTGTAACGCCCGTGGGCTTCGTCCGGGGGTTGGAAGAGGTCCTCCAGAACCACGACCGCTTCGCCGCGATGCAGTACTGCCGGGAGAACGGCTCGCCGATCGCTCGGGTCACCCAGGCCGGGCTTCGCAGGCAACCCAAGGGCGACCAGGCCGTCGAAGAAGCCATCAGCAACGCCGGCGGTAGCGAGGTCGCCAAGCTCCGCCGGAACCTCCGGCTGCTGTACGGTGTCTCTGCGGTAGCTCCCATGCTCGGGCTACTCGGAACCGTCTGGGGCATGATTGAAGCGTTTCAGGTAGCCTCGGCGATCGGCCTGGGACGGGCAGAGAAACTCGCCACCGGCATCTACGAAGCGCTGGTCACCACCTTCGCCGGACTGACCGTCGCGATTCCCACGCTGATCTTCTACTACTACTTCCAGAGCAAGATCGACCGGATCGTCACGGAAATGGATGACGTGTCCACCTATCTCGTAGAGGAGTATCTCGGGGAAGCCCCCGCCCCGCCACAGCCGGAGGAGGTGTAGCGTGGCCATCCGCGACCCCCAGCCGCAGGGCGAGGAGCCGATCAACCTCATGCCTTTGATCGACATGGTGTTCCTGCTGTTGATCTTCTTCCTGGTAGCGACCACCTTCACCCAGCAGGAGCGCGAGCTGACAATCCAGCTTCCGGGCACGCGGTCTCTCAGGCCGATGTCCGCCCCGCCCCCGCAGATGATCATCAACATCTCCGACCAGGGACAGATCAAGGTGGGCGGGCAGGTCTACAATGCAACGCAGCTGGAAGAAATGCTTCAGACCGTCGCCCGCGATGAGCCCGAACGCGAGGTGCTGATCCGTGCAGACGCCGACAGCCCCCACCGCCATTTCGCAGGCGTTGCGAATCTGTGCATCCGGGCAGGCATCCGCAAGGCCAATATCGGGTACATCGTCAAAGACCCGCAGATCGTTCCGGGCACCTGATCTTTTTTCCCCCGCAAACCATGGACAGACCCAAGGACAAGACCGACACACCCAGCCGCCTGGGCATGTGGATCGCTGCCTGGACCTCCCTGGCGCTGGTGCTCGTAGCAGCAGCGGCGCTCGGGGGATACGTCTGGGCAGGGCAGCGCGTCTGGACCGACGCCGCAGGTCGACCCGTCGCTGACGGCTCGGCCCGGGTTCGTGACGTGGTCTGGGATCAACCCGTCGACCTCGGTCCGCCGGTCAACTCAGCCCGTATCGAGCAAGGTCCGTCCCTGTCCCTGGCCGAGGGAGAACTCTACTTCGCGCGGCAGAGCGCCGATGGCAACGGCATGGACCTGATGGTCTCTCAGCGAACCGAAAACGGCTGGGGGCAGCCCGAACGGCTGGAGCATGTGAACACGCCGTACGACGAAGTCGATCCGCGCGTAACTCCGGACGGTCGATGGCTGCTGCTGGCCTCCAACCGCCCGACCGCCGAAGGCGGGTACGACCTCTACGCCGCGCCCCGCACAGCGACCGGGTGGGATAAGCCCGTCAACCTCGGGCCCTCCGTCAATTCCGCCGCAGATGAACGCACCCCCTGCCAGATGCCCGACGGCAGCCTGGTCTTCGCCACCACGCGCGAGTCGCCCTCCCGAAATACAGGCGGCTGGGATTTGGTCATCGCCCCCCCCGTGAAGTCCGATTCGCCAAGGGAGTTCACGATGGCGTTTCTGCCAGCCCGGCTTCTCGCTGGCATCAACTCACCCTCCGACGAACTCGGTCCGGCCGTTACTGCCGAGGGAGACCTGCTGTACTTCGCGTCGGACAGGCCCGGTGGACGAGGCAGGCTTGACCTGTACCGTGGACGAATCGACGGCCGCGTCATCCGGGATATCGAACATCTCGGCGACGGGATCAACGGCCCGGGCGACGAGACAAACCCAACCGTAGCCCTTGCCGGACTCGGACTGATCTTCACAGCAAGCCCGGCTGACGGCAACGCACCGACAGATCTCATGCTCGTACGCTCCCGGGAGGTCTTTGCGGGACGGCGCGAGCGGGCACTGCCAAGACTGCATTGGAGCACCTGGGCGCTGGTTGTCGGCATCGCGATGCTGATCCCGCTGCTGCTGTTCCTCAAGGCTGCCGACTACAGACACTTCTCGCTTCTGCAGAAATGCGTCGCCCTGTCGGTGCTGGCCCATGTGCTGATCACTACGCTGCTGGGGTTCATGTTCGTCTCGGTAGAGGTCATCGACTACATCGCGGAAGAGGCCGGGCTGAAGTCGTCAGTGAATCTGGAGCTTTCGCGCGTCGCCCAGATGCGCAGCGAGATGCGCCGCATCAACACCGACCCGGTTCCGGTAACCGACCCCAGGCAAGCGGACCTCAAGCCTCTGGATACGGAGCTTGAACCTCGCTCGGCGCCCCAGCCTGCTGAACAGAAATTGCCCGAGTCCAAACCTGACGCATCGGTTCGCAATACGTCCGCACCCCCGATGCCTACCCACCGCAATCCACGTGATCTGTCCGAGCCGGAAGAGAAACCAAAGCCAACTGACCGGGAGCGACTGGATCCGGTCGTCGCTGCTCCCACGCCGATACGACGGGAGGAGCAGAGGCCTCGCACGCCGCAACAGCAACCGGAGCAACTTGCCAGCAAGGACGCGGAGATCAAGATCCAGCGTGCCACCACAGACGACATGGAAACCGTCGAACCCGTCGAGACTCGCAGGAAGGCCGACATCCAGGCTGCAGCTCCGCCAGCCCGACGCCCGCGGGAGATTGATCCGGACAAGCCTCCTGCCGAGATACCGACCCCCGCCATCCCCGTGGACAACCAGACGATGAAGATCCGCCGAGTGCAAGGACAGGAGCCTAACGCCCCTGCCGAGCAGAACGCCCGCCTCGCCCAGGCGGAAGCCAGCCCGAATCTCGGCAACAGGCCCGCGACCGACGTCAGCGAGGACGCGGCCGAAGACGCCTCGCCCGCCCAACGTTCCCTCAAGCCCGCGCCCTCCTCCCGACGGAGACCTGAAGCAGACACCACGCCACAGCCGGATGTGCGCGTGGAGCTCGCCCAGATCGATCTGGAGGAACCCGCCGGCAAGGCAGCCGACTCCGAGCCGGTCGTACTGGCGGCTACCCGTCAACTCGAAACCGCAGACTCCGATGCCCCAGCCCGAGAGGGCCTCGCCCGCCTCGACGAGGACCTCCTGGCTGACATCAAGGCCGACGACCTTCCGCTGAAGCGATCGGCTGAATCGCTGATCCGCCAGCCGGTGGCCGACCAAGCCCGCAAACCAGCAGCCGACGAAACCTCGCATGAGAAGACACCCAAGGCGGTCCTGCTGCCGATGGAAGGCAAGCTCGATCCCGGCAAGCTGGCTTCGCCTCCTGCGTTCGTCGAACGATCGGTCGAGATGAGGCCCAAGCTCATCCGTAAGTTCGGAGGATCCGAGAAATCCGAAGCCGCTGTGGACCGGGCACTGAAATTCCTGGCCCGATCTCAGCAGAAAGACGGCCGCTGGACACGATTCGGAGACCGCCTGCCCAAACGCAATCGCAAGGAAACATCGGAAGCCGACAGCGCCCTCACCGGCCTCGCCGTGCTCTGCTTCCTGGCGAGGAACCATACGCACGCCGACGAGGGCGAGTACCAGGAGACGGTCAACAGCGCCGTGAACTTCCTGGTCGAACAACAGGAATCGGACGGTGATCTCTCCGGCACGCGAAGCAAGAACTACCACATGTACAACCAGGGGATCGCAACGCTCGCCCTGGCCGAAGCCGCCGCGATGACCGGCGACTATACCCTTAAACAGGCCGCTCTCAAGGGCGCAAGGTACATCATCAAAGGTCAGACCCGCTCCACCGGAGGCTGGCGGTACCTGCCCAACTACCGCGACAGCGATACGAGCGTGTTTGGGTGGCAGGTGATGGCGCTTCACTCTACCGAGGGCCTCGGGCTGGAAATCCCCGACAGGACCCGCAAGGGAGCCATGAAGTGGCTCGCCAAGTGCTCGAGCGGCCGGGAAGGCATGCTTGCGTCGTACCAGAAAGGCAAACCCACCCCGACCATGACCGCCGAAGCGGTCTTCAGCCGCATCTTGCTGGGCCAGGACCTCAACGATCGCCAGAAAGCAGCAGCCGGCAAGTTCATCTTCAACGACAGGGCCCTGCGGAGCACGAACTACTACTACTGGTACTACGCCTCGATGGCGCTGATGCAGATGGGCGGAGATCGCTGGGAGAAATGGAACGCGAAGATCCGCGACCACCTGATCAAAAAGCAGAATACCCGTGGCGGCGACCTCGACGGCAGTTGGGACGATAAGAGCAAGTGGGCGTCCCGGGGCGGCAGAGTCTACACGACGACCATGGCTACGCTGACCCTGGAGGTCTACTACCGTTACCTGCCCATGCTGCAGACCGACGACGAGAAGAAGTAATCACCCTCGCGACACTGGTTGTCCTCACGGTAAGGGGGGGCGGTCCGATGCAGATACCTCCACGAGCTTACGGTCCCCCCGCCAGCCGACGAGTGCAGTCGGCGAGAACCCCTCCCCCGCTGCCGGCCAGGTCCAGCGGTCCTTGAACTCCTCGGCTTCGACGGTGACGGTATCGGCCTGCTTGCCTTCGCCCGGCTTGAGCGTAAGCGACAGCCCCACGCCCCACGGGTCATACACGCTGACCAGTCGCGTGCGTGACGTTCGGGTGGTAAGTCTCAGCTGCTGCCACCCCAGCGCCTTACCACGATGGTCAGCCGGGCTCTTGACAATCCTGCTGTTGCTGTCGGTCAGGCAGTGGACCGAGAATGGACAGGTAGCCTCGCCTTTGGAAAGCACATACCTGCCCACCTCTTTCTCCGCGGTCAGCCTGGGTCCTTGGACCAGCCAGCAGATCTCCACGTCCTCGGGCGCACGGACATCGTCCAGCACCAGGATGTACCTGTCCTTCGCCCAGATCATCGTCCGCCGAAAACGCTCCAGCCCAGGCCGGATCTTCGCGATCGCAGGATACGCCCCGGCGGCTTCCCCTTCCACCACGATCACGTCGCCGGCTTGCTTCCACGCGGTCAGAACGGCCATCTTGCTCATATCGCCCCGGCCTGGCTGAGACCACACCCCACCTTCTTTCCGTCCGCGAACCGTCTGGCCTGCGCCGTTGATCAGGATGGTGTTGTGGTTGGCGGACCTCTTGCTGCGGGAGTAGCGATCCGTCTCTGCCAGGAACTCTCCGCGAGCGAAGATCGTGAAAGACGCGGCGTCCGGGTCGTCGTGGGCGACGTTGACGTACTTGTAGTTTCGGGCGTTCCGGTAGGCGTTGAGCCGGTAGCCGCCCAGCGGGCCACACTTGAACGTCGCGACCACACCATCCTCATCCCATCGATCCCGCATCGTCGCCAACCCAACGTCCGGAAACAGGGACGCTCTCGTCAGATCGTCCACCGAACCATCGTCCATCGGCTGGAACCACACCATCGACATCCAGCCCAGCCACCAGGCCTTGGGATTGGCTTCGAAGTGCTTCCTGAGCCCCGCCTGAACGTCAGCCAGACCGTGAACAGCCGCGCATTTCCACAGGAAGTTGTTGTAGGACCCCATCCCTGCGCTGTCCCCGAAATGCAGAGACTTGTCGAATCCTCCTGCCAGCGTATGCAGCCGGAATCGCGGCGCGTTCCTGAACCACTTCCCGCGAAGGTACTTCGTGCCGAAGCATCGGTCGGCCGCCTGGCATGCCAGCGTCAGATGCGCCCCGCCGAAGATCAGGTAGCTCGGGCCCTCATGGCTGGTCCCGTCGGGCGGGAGCCACCGGTTGACCAGTTCCATTTCTTCGAAGCACCTGGCCAGCAGCCAGTCGTCGTCTTTGTCCCCCTCATAGGCTGCCAGCGTCGCAAGCACCATTCCGGCATTGCGATGCCACCGATGGTTGTTCGCCGGATCGCCCTGCCAGTACGCAACCGCGCCGTTCCTGTTGAGGTGCCCGCCGTAATACTGCCTGCGAGCCATGGTCAGCAGCTTCCGGCGGAACTTCTCACGAAACGCCTTGCCCAACTCGTCGTGCAACCAGTCGTAGCACAGCGCCGCCCCGATCAGGATATTTGCCGAACTCATACCGCTGTCCCGCTCGCGGGTCGTCTCCCAGTGGTCCAATGCCAGCAGCAGTTCCATGTAGCCTTTCGCCCTGGCCAGCGACTTCTCCTCGCCTGACAGCACGTAATGCAGCGCGGCCGTCGGCATGCGCCACAGCCCCACCCGCTGCCCGTCGGTGGCATCCTTCAGGAACCCGGGCTTCTCCGGCGCCTTGCAGGCCGGCAGGTAGTCCTCCATCTGCCGGAAAAACGCCTTGCCCTCTTCCTTGGCGAGTCTCCGTAGCTTCGGGATCTCGTTCGGCCCGAACAGGAGGCGCGGGTGGGTCGACATCGTAGAGGCCACCAGTTTGGGCGGATCCGGTTCGTTCGGATCAGACGCCGGCACTATGGGCTTACGGCGTTCCGCAGCCCCAACAGCCGCTGCGGAGGCCAGAAGGGCGACCAACGCCATCATCTTTTGCAGGTAACGCATGGTTACTCCATCGGAGCCTGGATGGCACTTCCACGAACCCCGAGGATACTGCGGACGGCTTTGCGCAGACAAGGATCGCCAGTCGACCTTGTCCATCAGCCAGGGTGAAGGTAGAATCACCTGCCGTCATGCGCCTGTAGCTCAGCTGGATAGAGCAGCGGTCTTCTAAACCGCAGGTCGCAGGTTCGAGTCCTGCCGGGCGCGATCCGAAGCACGAGTGGCTGGCTCTCGGCATCACGCTCCGTCGCAGCCGTTCATCCGCGTAACGGTTACGTAGTACGCGCCCCGGGGGTCGCCGTCGCCTTCGAACCAGGCTTCCAGCACGCTCTTGTCCGTCCGATCGACGTCGACCTCGAAACTCACCTCCGAAACCCCCGCCTCCACGGGCTGGGCGTGGGTCTGGGCATGCACGACCAGCCGGGCTGAGCTCGGAGAAACGGACCCGCACCGGTCGACCTCCTGACCGTGCGCGAGCCGGTCGGCCTGATCGCGCGGGAGGGGCTCGTCGATCGCCAGGGGCAGCACGTCCGGCCAGCGACGCAGCGAGAAGCGGTACCGGCCGGGCCGATCGAACTCGACGTTCCACCGCCCGCTCGACCGCCTGGCAGCGGCGATGTGTCCCTGGTTCCACGCAACGTCGCCCATCACGTCCATCGCGTCGAGCTGCGTGGGATTCTCGGCGTCTGCTCCGAGGACAATCGGGCAGAACTCTTCCATGTCGGGAGTCACCTTGGCGTACCAGGCGTCCAGCGCATTACGGAGACGGGAAGTTACGTCGGGCTGCTGACCGGCCAGGTCACGCTGCTGACCGGGATCGGCCTGGATGTCATAGAGTTCCCTGCCGTGCACGAGTCGCCACCTGCGGGTGAGGACGGCTGAATGGTCGATCGTCGGGATATCGCTGCCCTGCTGGTTCATCAGGAAGTGCAGCCTCTCGCCGGGCAGGCGGTCCTGCTCACCCCGGACTATGCCCCCCAGGCTCTGGCCGTCGAAGTCCACGCCGGGGTCCTCCAGGCCGAGCAGGTCGATCATTGTCGGCAGCAGGTCGACGTCGAGCGCCATCTCCGAGACGTCGCGGGCAGTGTTCATCCGCCCGCCCGGCCAGTGCAGCATCCAGGGCGCCCGATGGCCACCATCGTAGAACGAAGCCTTCTTCCCGCGCAGGCCTGCGTTGTAGCCATGCGTGACGAATTCCCGCTCGTCGACCTCGCAGCCGCCCGAGGAACCGTTGTCGGTCATGAACATCAGCAGCGTATTCTCGGCCAGGCCCTGCTGCTGCAGGAACTGCCGAAGCCGCCCGACGTTCTCGTCGATGTTCTCGATCATGCCGAAGAATTCAGGATGAAGGATCTGCTCGTTGCCCCGGTAGCGGGCGGCATATTCCTCGTCGACCAGGTAGGGAGAATGCGGAGCATTGGTGGCGATGTAGGCGAAGAACGGCTCGTCGCCGAGGCCGTCGATGAAGCGCATGGCCTGGTCGAACCAGACATCGGTGCAGTAGCCGGTGTGCTCTACGGGCTGGCCGTTGTGGAAATACGTGTCGTCGAAGTAGTTGTTGCCCCAGAAATCGGAGGTCTGGCCGACGCCGCCGCCCTTGTGCGCGACGACATGCTCAAAGCCCCGATCGAAAGGCCGGTAGGGGTAGTTGTCCCCCAGGTGCCACTTGCCGAACATGCCCGTCCGGTAGCCGCTGGTGCGAAACACGTCGGCGAGGGTCACTTCCTCCCGGCGGAGGATGGACCGTCCCCAGTTGGTCGCCCACGCCCCGTTGACAGCCGGCCTGTGTCCGGTCATCAGCGCGCCCCGGGTGGGCGTGCACAGCGGCTGAACGTGGAAATCGGTGAAGCGCGTGGACTCTGCGTACAGCGCGTCGATGTGGGACGTGCGAAGCCAGGGATTGCCGCTGCAGCCCAGATCAGCCAGGCCCTGGTCGTCGGTGAGAATGAGTATCACGTTCGGTCGATCGGTCATGCCTGCATGATACGACGCCCGCTGCAGGCAGGCAACGCCGGCAAAATGAACTGAGATCCCCTGCGCACGAAACCGCCCCCCAGCCGGTGAGGCCCGGAGGCGGTGTCGCATCGGTTGCCGAAGTCAGCCAGGGGCTATTCTGCCACCACGAACTCCACCGGCGTGGCTGCGGCGATCTTGTCCGGCTCATAGTAATTGTACACCTTACTCGGCGACGCCTTCGCCTTCAGCGGCATGCGGGCGACCATATCGTACTCGATTTCGAGCGTGGTCTTGGGCGCCAGCTCCGTCAGGTAGACGATCACGCCGCGTGCGGTGATGGTGTACCGGGCAATCCGGCCGGCCGCCTTGAGCTTCTCCAGCCCCTCGGAGCGGACGGCGAACCCGGGCGGGGTGCCGATGTCCACCAGCGGCATGTTCGCCGTGGCGCCGGTGCGGTTGCGGACGATCGCCTTAACCCGCACCGTGTCGCCGACGCTGAGCTTCGTGCGGTCGTACTCGACCTCGACGGTCACCGGGGCCTCGCTGCGGGTGTCGATCTGCTGCGTGTAGTACCGGCCGATCAACTGGTACCCCATGCCCTTGGCGCCGACCGTCTCGATACGCAGGGCATGCGAACCGGGCTTCCAGTCGCCGTCCAGCGTGAGGGTGTGTACGATGTCGGACTGGCCGGGCTCGACCGAGAGCCGGCCGACCGTCGCACCGTCTGCATCCGTCACGGTGAACACCGCATCGGAGTCTCGCTTGACGGGAGTCTGCGACCCGGCCAGCAGGGCACGCAGCGCCAGGACCGTAGGCTGGGTGGAACCCCACGTGCCATAGCTGTCCCGGCTGGCAGCCAGGTATCGCAGCGCGTCGTTGACCAACGCGCTGTGCTCGGCCTCGCCGACCAGCGCCAGCACGGCCGTGGCTGTCGCCGTGACCGGGTTCTTTGCGTCCCAGAACGCCTGGTCGCCCTGGGACCGATCGGCCTTGCCTGCCAGGCGGTCCTGCACGCGTGCAGTGAGGCTGTCGAACCCCTTCGACGCCCGCAGCGCGTTGGCGATGATCGCCAGCGTGTGGACGTTGTCGGCTTCGTCAACGTGGGCAGCTACGTACTCGGCGCCCCTCTGGGCGCCGGCATGCTTCGGGGCGTACTGGGCGATGGCCCAGGTGACGTACGCGGTGATCGCCAGCCTGGAGTTGTCGCCACCGGTGAACGGCTCGTGGAAACATCCCTCGCGGAAGCTCCACGACCCGTCAGCTGCCTGCTTGCTCGCCAGCCAGTCGGCGGTGCGTTTCAGGAGCTTGGGGTCCACATGATGCACCTTCGACATGTCCGCGAACTCCATGAGCCCGTAGGCGGTGAGGACCTCATTCGCCGGACCCCGGCCGAACCAGTCGAACCCGCCGCCGCGGACCTCGAAGCCCACCAGCCGCTGGTAGCCAAGCTCGATGTACCGCTTGGCCTTGGCGTGCACAGCCGGGTTGCTCATGCCATTGGCCTTCATGTAGGACAGCGCCATGACGTTCGGCCAGGTGGCCGAGGAGGTCTGCTCGAAGCAGCCGCTCGGCATGCGGAGGATGTTCTCCAAGCCGTCCATCAACTCGCTGAACGTCGATGGGTACACCTTCAGCTGCAGGCTGATCGACCCGTCCTCGGCGTGAGGGGGGATGTCCACGACCACGTCCCGGGCGGGACTGGCCATCCCGGGAAGCACAAACGCCTGGGGCAGGCCGGGGGGTACGATCGTCAACTCGCGGCGCATCGCGTCGGCGAAGTCCCCGCCGCGGGCTTCCACGGACAGCGCAGCCCGGCCGACCTCCTCGGCACGCACCCGCACGAGCTTCCGCACGACCTTGCCCGGCTGGACGCGGACGGTCAGCTGGCCGTCGGACAGCACGGTCAGGCCATCAGCGCCGGCGGCCTGGAGGGATACGTCCAGCGTCGTGTCGGCGTAGTTGTAGACCACGATCGGCACGGACACCTCGTCGCCGCGGGTGAGGGTCTGTGGGGCGTCGATGCTGACAAAGAACGGCTGGAATACGCGGACGTCCGCCTCGACGGTGCCGAGCTGGCCGCCCTGGCTGACCGCCCACCCGGAGATGTTCCAGGTGGTGATGCTGTCTGCCAGCGGAACCCGCAGCGTCGCCCGGCCGGTGGGGTCGGTGATCACGCAGGGCTTCCAGAGCAGCGTCTCGGGGAAGTAGTTCCTCATGCGCGGGGCGGATTCGTCGCTCTTTCGGTCGGGGGCAAAGTCGGTGTCGTGGAGATGGTCGAGAGGAGCATCCTTCCATCTCGCGTCGGCCAATCCTTCCGCGGTGGGCACGGCTCCTGTCATACTTTCCCCAGCGGACCACCGGCTAAACCTCTGGGTGATCGGGACGAGCATTGGCAATGCGTCTGCCTGCGGTTCGGTCCCCATCGCCCGCGCCTTGCTCAGCGAGGGCAGGTACAGGGGCGAGGTAGCCACCACGACCACCACGATGGCGACCAGAACAATCGCGATCCGTCCGACGACCCCGAAGAAGTTCTGGGCGGCCGAGGGGCTGTCCATCGGCGCGCTGAAGACAAACCGCACCGCCAGGATCAACAGCGTCCCGCCGACCACAGCAGCCAAGGCCAGTACGCCATATCTCGTTGCCCTTTCGGCCTGGTCCTTCTCCCGGGCATGGGCCCGGGCAGCCGTCAGGGCGGTGTCCTCGTCGATGGCAAACGTGGTCTTGCCCTGCAGAATCTCCATGACTTCCGGAGATACATGGTCCCGCAGGCCGGGGTTCGCCTCGATCCGCGCCAGCGTTGCCTTGCGGGTGGTCTCCCACTGCTGCTGGTCCATCTCGCCGATGCCGTAACCCGTGAGGCGCTCGAGGCGCTCCATGGGCGTGCGCACAGGCTGGGGCTTGCGATAGTGCGGGCTCGGAGCCGCAGCTGCCAGCATCGCAGCTGCGTACCGCTCGTGCTGGATCCCCAAAGGCGTGAAGCCATGGACCTCGATGGCGGGTTTGAGCAATTCCTCGTCCAGCGAGTTGAGCACGGCTTCGAGCCCCGGAGCTGCCTGCCGGACGGCAAGGACGGCTGAATCGATGCCCGCCAGCGACAGGGCAGCGGGCACGCCGTTGCCCGTTTCATCGGTCACGTCGAACACCAGCACGGCGTCCTCGCCCGGCCGGTAGACCGACTGGTCTCGGCGGACCTTCACCTGCAGCTGCGACGCCGGCTCGACGATCATCAGCGCGTCCCGACCGACCCATTCGCCTTCCTGGTCCAGCCGGTATGCATGCAGGCGAAGCGTGCCGTACAGGCTCGCGGGGATGTCCAGCGACAGCGTGCCGCGTCCGTCCTGAACGGGCACGATCTTCGTCAGGTACGTCTGGCCGTCCCGAACGACGTCGACGTAGACTTCGTCGTCGCGGTCGGTGAGGACCTCGATCTTCGCGGTCTGCCCCGCTTTGTACGTGGGCCGGTCGGTCCGCAGGATCAACTGACCCCCCGCAGCGACGGGCACCTTGACCGTTCGCTTGCCGCTTCGGCCTTTGGCGTCGGAGGCAGAGACCACCAGCTGCTGGGGCGCTCGCTTCATCTCCACGATCGCGATGCCGGTTTCGTCGGTACGGACCGACTGGGCGAAATTCTCGAGATTCACGCGCGTCTGTGCGGGCCGGCCGTCCGGGTAGCTCGTCGCGATGAACACGCGATTGGCCAAGCCCGGGTTCAGCGCCCCGTTCTCGACGACGACTTCGATACGGATGTCGCTGCCGGAGACCACGACGTTGGCGTAGTTGGTGTTCTCCTGGCCGGCAGAGTCGGAAAGCTGCGCCGTCAGCAGCAACCTGGCGGTATTCGCCGTCTTGCGCAGTGCGACGACCGAATCGGGCAGCTGCAGCGAGAACTCCGCCTTGCCCTTCTCGTCGGTGGTGAGCGTATCGCGGACCAGCGTGGTCAGCCGGGCGGTGGCCCGATCGGCCAGCCATAGCTGCACCTTGCCCTCCGAGACCGGCTTGCCGAACGTGTACGTCGCGGTCAGCGTGCCGGTGACCTTCTCGCCGGGGAGGTAGTAGGGCTTGTCCAGGTCGAGATCGATCGTGAACGCGGGCAGCTTGTAGTGGAAGATCTCCACGGTCTGCTCGCTGTCGACCCCGCCGAACTCTGCCCGCAGCTTGTACTGCCCCGGGGAAATCAGCGGGTCGATCGGCATCGACGCCCCCGCCAGGCCGAACTCGCCCAGCTTCTCTTCCTGCGAGAAGATGACGTTCCCAGCCGGGTCGGTGACGGTGAACTTTCCTTCAGCGCCCTTCAGCGGCTTGAGGGAGGGCAGCTTCAGCGACAGCGCCCGCATGTGGAGCGTCTGGCCGGGCTGATAGATCGGCTTGTCGGTCGACAGGTAGACGCGGCTTTTGCGTTCGAGCTTGATGGGTACGGTCACCACGGCCAGCCTCTCGCGGGGTGTGGATGCCTCGAGGACATACTCACCCGGCTCCCAGTCGGGCATGACGGGGTTGCCCGCGATCGCCCCCGCCTGGTTGGTGACCGATTTCACCAGCGTTTCGGTTCTGCCCGTGCGCGGATCACGAAGCGTAAGCTCCACGGGCACGTTGCTTAGCTTCTGCCCCTGGGCGTCGGTCACCGTGGCGACAACGGTCGCGGGTCCGCCGGCCAGGTGACTCGCGTCGCGGGCGAAGACCCGCAGAACGGTGTCCGGCGCGGTCAATGTGGCTGAGTAGATCCACGCGCTGACCAGGAACAATGCAACGGCCGCTGCGGCGGCAAGCGGAATGCGCATCGTCCAGCCCAGAAGCGGTCTGGATCGGGTCTTCTCCCCGCGGATCACGCCGAGGACATCGTCGGCGGACGGCGCGGATCGGGCAGCTTCCTTGGCGGCGCCGTCGCGGATAGCGCGGCTGAGGGTCTTGCGGCGTTCGATGGCGGATTCGTAGGCGAGTTGCCACTCGGGGTCCTGCTCGATTCGCCTGCGAACGCGCGAGGCGGACTCCTCGTCGAGCAGGCCGTTGACGTAGCGATCCAGCAGATCGTCGAGTTTGTCAGTTGGGTGGTCAGTCATGGGACACCTCTTGGGGGGTGCGAACAGGGGTTTGGGTCAGGGTCTTTCGCAGGTTCGCCAGGGCGTGATGCATCGCCTGGCGAATGGCGTTGGGGCGCTTCTGGAGGATCTGCGCGATCGTCGCGTAGTCGTTGCTGCACAGCCAGTACAGCAGCACGACGGTCCGCTGGACCTCCGGCAGCCGGGCGATCGCCTGGCGGACGCGCTGGCGGTCCTCGTCGCGCGTCATCGCTTCCAGGGGGCCCGGCTGGGCGCTCGAAGCGCTGTCGAGGTGGTCGCCGTCGAGAGAAAGCATCCGACTGGCCCCGCCGCCGTAGCTGCCCCTCTTCATCGCGGAGCGGCAGCAGTTGACCGCGATCGCGAAGAGGTACGGCCTGAAGGCCCGGGTCGGCTTGTACCGCTTGCGATACCGGTACAGCCGGACCCATACGTCCTGGTAGATGTCCTCGGTGCAGTGGAGATGCCCCGCCAGGCGACGGATGAAACACCAGATTGCCGCCTGCCAGCGATTCATGAGTTCGCCGAGAGCGTCGTCGTCTCCGCCGGCCAGCCTCTGCATGAGGAATCGATCGAGACTTTCTTCGGATGCCTTTTCGGTCATGGCTTCACCTCTACCCGCCCATACCCCCTGGGTGTCCTGTTCGTTACATCGGAAATACGGAATTCCACGGGCCAGTGCGCAGAAATTCGGGCGATCGGGAATTCCCAGAAAAACCAGCAAGGCGAGAATGGAGTTTGACAGCATGTCAATTGTTCCTGAAAATGAATGCGTGTCGGTTTGGCTCCGGGAAGCATCGCGCGTTCGCTGCGTCCCCGTCGTCGTAGGCGGTCCGATGGGAGAAATTCATGTCGCACGTCTTCATCCCAGACCGAATGCTTGTCTGCCGCTGGCTGATCCCGGTCCTGCTTCTCTTGCTGGCTGCGCCATGTCCGGCCCAGCCAACCGGGGGAGATACCCGCCCCGACTCCAACACGCCCACCCCGACGGCCGAACCTGCCAAAGCTGCCGTCCGCGTGCTGATGCTCAACTCCTATCACGACGGGCTGGAATGGACGGACAACATGGTCTCCGGGTTGAGGGACGCTCTCAAAGCCCGCAGGCCCGACGCACTCCTGCACATCGAGTACATGGATTCCAAACGGTTCTGGGACGGTGTTCGGGGAACGCATGCCCGGCAACTGGCCGAGCGATACCGCACGAAGTACTCCGACCGCCAGCCCGATGTCATTGTCTCCACCGATGACAACGCCTTCCAGTTTCTGCTCACCTGGCGGAACGAGCTTTTCCCCGGCGTGCCCGTCGCGTTCTGCGGAGTGAACAACTTCGAGGACGCGATGGTCGCCGACGCAAACGGGATCACCGGCGTGGTGGAGAAACTCGACCAGAAGGCCACCATCGACCTGGCGCTGCAGATCTATCCCCAGGCCAAGCGCGTGGCGATTGTCACCGATACCAGCGCGACCGGTATCAGCAACCGGGAGTTCCTGGAGAAACTGGCGAGGGAATACCAGGACCGGGCGCCGTTCGTGTTTCTCGACAAGACCGGCCAGGGAATCACGCTGAAGCAACTGCTGGCGAGACTGCGCGAGTTGCCCCCCGATTCGGTCGTGCTGTACATGGACTTCTTCCGCGAGGGGTCGGGAGAATTTCTCGACCCGGCCGAGGTCATGCCCCGCGTCTCCCAGGCCAGCCCCGCCCCCGTGTTCAGCATGGGCAGCCACTATCTCGGCAAGGGGATCGTGGGCGGCAAGATCACGCGAAGCTATGACCAGGCCTTCGTAGCCACGCAGATGGCCTGCGACATGTTGGACGGCACGCCCGCCAGTGAGATTCCGATTCTCCGGGAAGGCGCCAATCGGTACGCATTCGACTACAGACAGCTCCAACGCTTCGGGATCCCGCTCTCTGCCCTGCCGGCTGACAGCATCGTCGAACACCGGCCGTTCTCGTTCTACGAGACGTACAAGCACCTGGTGTGGGTTACGACCGGCGTCATCACGGTGCTGCTGATTCTGCTGATCGCGATGGCGGTCATCGCCCGCACACGCCGCCGGGCCGAGCGCAGCCTGCGATCGCTGATGGAAGGCGTACCCGATGCGGTCTTCGTGCACAACAGGGACGGAGCCATCCTGTTCGTCAACCAGGTCGCATGCCAGCGCATGGGCTATTCGCGCAGCGAGTTGCTGTCGATGAACACGAAGGACATCGACGCGCCGGAGTTCGCAGACGCCTACCCCGATCGCATCGAGCGCCAGTTCCGCGAAGGACGCTACGCCTGCGAAGGCGAGCATATCACCCGGGACGGACAGCGCATCCCCGTTGACATCAACACCTCGGTCATCCAGTTCAGAAAGCAGCCGGCGATTCTGTCGGTCGCCCGGGACATTCGCGGCAGGCGCGAGGCGCAGAGAGCACTGCAGGAGAGCGAACGGCGGCTCCGCGAAGCCCAGGAGATCGCCAAGCTCGGGCGATGGGAACTGGACCACGACACGGGCAGGCTGTGGTGGTCCGAAACCATCTACCGGATGCTCGGGCTGGACCCGGACACCACCGATCCATTGTACGAAACCTTTCTCTCCCTTGTGCACCCGGAAGACCGCACCTGGGTCGATCGGGCCTTCCGCGACAGCGTTGCGAAGCGAAAGCCATACGACGTCATCCATCGCATGAAGCTTCCCGACGGGACGATCCTGTACGCCCGGGAAGTCTGCCGCACCGAGTACGACGCCCAAGGCAAACCGGTGCTCTCTGTGGGGACGGTCCAGGATGTCACCGAAAGTCATCGGGCGAAGGAACTGGCCCGCGAGAGCGAAGCCCGTTACCGCCAGCTGTTCGACACCATGCTCGACGGCTTCGCCCTGCACGAGGTAATCTGCGACGACCAAGGCCGGCCGATTGACTACCGGTTCCTCGAGGTCAATCCCGCCTTCGAGCGCATGACCGGCCTCAACGCCGAGGACCTCATCGGCAGGACGGTTCGGGAGGTCATCCCCAACGTCGAGACCCGCTGGATCGAGCGACTGGGAAGCGTCGCGATAACGGGCGAGCCCATCACGTTCGAGGACCACGTCGAAGCGCTCGGCAAATGGTACGAAGTGTCCGCCTATTCTCCCCAGCAGGGACAGTTCGCGGTGGTGGGTGTCGACGTGACCGAGCGAAAACGGGCCGAGATGGAACGCCGCGACATGCAGGAACGCCTCCAGCATACCCAGAAGCTCGAAAGCCTCGGCGTGCTGGCCGGGGGAATCGCCCACGACTTCAACAACCTGCTGGTGGGTATCCTCGGCCATGCCGACCTGGGACTCTCCGACGTCTCCTCCGTGAGCCCGGTGCGAAAGTCTCTCGAGGAAATCAAGAAAGCTGCCGTGCGCGCCTCGGAGCTGACCAACCAGATGCTCGCCTACTCGGGCAAGGGGCGGTTCGTCACCAAGGCGATCGATCTCAACGAGCTCGTCCAGGAAATGACCCATCTCCTGGAGGTGTCGATCTCCAAGAAGATCGTGCTGAAGTTCGACCTCGCCGACCAACTTCCCTCCGTGGAAGTGGACACCACGCAGATGCGCCAGGTCGTGATGAACCTCATCACCAACGCCTCCGATGCTATCGAGAACAAGAGCGGCTGGATTACCGTCTCCACCGAAGCGGTCCAGCTGAACAAGGACGACCTCCGCTCGACGTACCTCGCCGACGACCTCCCCGAGGGGTACTACGTTGTGCTCGAGGTCGCCGACAGCGGCTGCGGGATGTCCGAAGAAACGATGGCCAGGATCTTCGACCCCTTCTTCACGACCAAGTTCGCCGGGCGCGGGCTTGGACTGGCCGCCCTGCAGGGCATCGTTCGAGGCCACGGGGGAACCATCAAGGTCTACAGCGAACTGGGCAAGGGCACCACGTTCCGCGTGCTGCTACCGTGCAGCGACAAGGCCGTCGAGCGGCTGGAGGAATCCGCCCCCGCACTCCAGGAGCCCTGGAAGGGGGAGGGCACGATCCTGGTGGTCGACGATGAACCCTCGGTCCGTACCGTCGCAAGGATGATGCTTGAACGCAAAGGCTTCGACGTACTCGCCGCAGCCGATGGCCAGGAGGCGCTGGAAGTCTTCTCTCAGCGGGACGACGGGGTCGACCTGGTGCTGCTGGACATGACCATGCCCCGCATGAGCGGCCAGGAGACCTTCCGCCAGCTTCGACGGATCCGCAGCGACCTGCCCGTCCTCCTGACCAGCGGCTACAACGAACAGGACGCCATCTCGCGCTTCGCGGGAAAGGGACTGGCCGGGTTCATCCAGAAGCCCTTCCAGCACGACCTGCTGATCGAGAAGATCCGCGGCATCCTCGACCCGGCCTGAGGGGTTCTGCTGCTGCACACACTGGTCTACGGGGCTGTGGCCTACGTCTTCCTGGTCGCCAAGGACGGGCCCGGCGCCATCCGGCGGATGCTGCGGTCGCTGGCCACCGCCCTGCTCGCAAGCAGGCAGACACCGCAACGCTGACCCCGGGATACGCACGGCAGAGTTTGCACAAGATATCGCTGACTGCATTCCCCCCCCCAGGCTGTCGAGGGCGCTACAATTCCCCTGCTCACTCGGGACGTCGTCCCGCAGTTCTTTGACCGAAACCTTTTCAGGGAGGACACGACCATGAAGTTGCTCGCTCACGTAAGCTGCTGCGCCGCCATCTTGTTGCTGACCGTCGCAGCCGGAGGACAGACACTCGACGACCCCAACCTGACGATCACCACGCACTACTCCGGCCTCAGCCAGCCCACCGGCATGCGGTTCCTGGGCTCGGATGCCAACGACTTCCTGGCCATCGAGAAGGCCACCGGACAGGTCAAACGCGTCCAGAACGGCATCGCGTCGACGGTGCTCGACCTGGCCGTGAATTTCGACAGCGAACGAGGCCTGCTGGGCATCGAGCTGGACCCGGACTTCGCGACCAACAATTACGTGTACCTGTACTACAGCGACACCGACTCGTCCACCGACACCAACATCGACTGGCGGGCAAATGTGCTGTCCCGCTGGGAATTCGACGGCAGCAGCCTGTCCGGCGAGACCGTGCTGATGGAGATCCTCGACGACGACCCGACCGGCAGCGGACCCAACCATGACGGCGGGCCGATTCGCCTCGGGCCCAACGGCGCGCTGTACCTGCAACTGGGCGACCTCAACCGCGACCGCTACGAGCAGAACCTCGATCCCTCCAGCGGGCCGAACTCCTCCCAGGTCGGCGGCATCGCACGCCTGAACCCCTCCGACGGCTCGCCGGCAGCCGGCAACCCCTTCCTGGACCACCCCAACAGCGACTTCCACAAGTGGTTCGCCTACGGCGTGCGCAACGGCTTCGGCATGGCCTTCGATCCGGTAACAGAAACGCTCTGGGCAACCGAAAACGGGCCCGGTTCCTACGACGAGATCAACCTGGTCACACCCGGCCAGAACAGCGGCTGGAAGCTCATCATGGGCCCCGAATCGCGCGACAACAACACCCCGGGCGACCTGATTGACCTGTCCTCCGCCGGTTCGACCTACAGCGACCCGGAGTTCTCCTGGCAGAGCCCCGTCGGCGTGACCAGCATCCAGTTCCTGGCAGGGACCGTGCTGGAGGGCCTGGGCTACGAAGACGCGATCCTGATCGGCGACAACAACACCGGCCGGGTGTACCTCTTCCGACTCAACGAGGCGCGGGACGCCCTGGTCTTCGACGATCCCGACATAGCCGACGACCTGGTAGCCGATAGTTCCGCCGAGGTAGACTCCGTGGTCTTCGGCAACGGTTTCGGCGTGATGACCGAGCTGATCCCCGGCCCGGACGGGGCCCTCTATGCCGTCTCGCTCTCAAACGGCGAGGTGTACCGGATCGTGCCCGAACCGGCGACGATCCTGCTGCTGGCAGCGGGGGGCGTGGCGGTACTCGTCCGGCGGCGACGAAGCGCCTGATCCCCTGCTTATCGGCAAACGAACAACGAGCGCCGATGGCCTTGTCCGCCGCCGGCGCTCGTTGCGTGTTACCGCTGCTTCGGCAAGGCTTCCAGCAGTCGCTCGGCCTTGCTCGCCTCGTCGCTGTCGGGTAGCTCCCGGACGATCCACCGCAACACCTCAGCCGCCCGACGGATCTGCCGCTGGCGCACGGCCTGAACATCGGCCGGATGCGCCACCTCCCGCATGCTCAGCGACACGCGCCACTCGGCTGCCTTCGCCTGAACGCCGCCCTTGGCAGGGTGCTTCCCGGCCAGGGCTTCGGGATCGCCCACGGCCAGCCCGCCCAGCGACGTGACCGACCACCCCTTGCTGCCCGGCTTGACGCGCACCGCCACCACGTGCTTGCCCTTGCCCACCGCCACGGAAAACGTATGGGCGCTCAATTGCGTCGGCGCCCGCCCGTTGCCTGTCGACAGCGTGCTGTACACCCGCTTGCCGTCAACGTACCACTCCATGAACCAGTCGGCCGCGGCGTTGACCACCAGGTGCCCGCCGGCGGGGCAGTCGATCTCCGCCATCGCCCACGCGTGTTGCTGCTGGCCGACGGCCTTGCTCTGCACCTGCTCGCCGACCTTCGGCGTCTGGCCTTCGGGCAGGTCGACGATCGCCGTGAGGTCCAGCGACCGCCCGATCGTCGGCAGCGGAATCGCGCCAAAGCGCGTCTCACCGAGCGCCAGCGTCTTGCCGATGCTTCGCAGGTCGTTGGCGTCGGGGGCGCCGCTGGCTTCGGGGATCGGCCCGAACACCGTCCACGTCGAAGGCCAGTCGACCTCCTTCAGATCCCCAGCCTTGACCGCGGCGGCCACGTCGATCGGCGGGGTCGGCTGGCGACGCTGGAACCGGCCTGGCTCGACACGCACCCACAGCGGGTATCGACCGGCCGGCAGGTCCAGCGGCGCGCCGGGGGCAATTTCCCTGCCTGCAAGATAAGCGCTCAGCCCGCGAGCGTCGGCCGCCCAGTACGCCAGACGCCGCCGGGGATTGTCCACCACGCACCCGAGGTAGTACACCCCCTCGCCGCGATCGGCCAGTTGCGCCAGGTCCAGCAGCTCAACGGTCCGCCGGACCTGCCAGTCGTCCAGCCGGCCGTCGTTGTGGAACGACGTCTTGCGGGTGATCAGCGCCCGCGGAAAGGCCTGCAACTTCGCCGTCTTCCCGCCGATGGTCAGCTCTCCGCCGAGAACGGGCACACTGTCGCCCGGATTGGGCTTGTCCGCGTCGGCGGGCAGCGGACCGGCGACCAGCCAGTCGCCCATCGACTCGCCTGGCTTGAGTGTGACAATCGGCGTCGCGTCGCCCAGCTGCTTCTCCAGCGGCTTGACGGACGTCATCTTCCGATCCGCCGGGGCGTCGTAGATCCGCTCGAAAACGTGCCTCGCAGCGGTCTTCACTTCGTACGCCTGGGCTGCCTCGCCGTCGGTACCGACGCACACGATCTTACCGCCGCATCGCATGACCAGCCGCCTGCCAACCCGCACCGGCCCGCCGGAGAAGTTCGGCGTGGGGTTCCGCGCGATCAGCACCGGATCGGGGCCGGTGGTGGTGACGACCACCTCCCGCTGGTCGGGCGTGCCCCCGCTGTGCGGGCCGCCACGCTGATCGGGCAGGTACAGGTACCCGCCCAGGCCGACCGGTCGCACCGCCCGGTTTGTCCCCCGGATCGCCGGCTTGATCCAGTCGATCCGCCGGCCGCTGCGGGCGTCGAACACGTCGAGCATCAGCGCATAGGCGGGGCAGTGCTTGGCGTGCTCGGGCACCCGCCGCCAGACGTAGTACAGATTGCCGTCGGTCCAGCCGTCGTTCGGGCCACCGGCGACATACGCGTGCAGGCGGGTCGCCCGCCAGTCCACCTGGCAGCCGACGCCGGCAGGAGTCAGCCAGAGTTTCGCCGAAGCCCGGCCGCCCTCCCAGGCAGAGAGGATCCGCCCCTCGCTGGCCGTTGCAGACAGCCAGTCCCACATGCCCAAATCCAGGTAGTCGCGCAGTACCTGCCCCGTCCCGGGGTCCAGGACCTGCGCTCCGCGCGTGACCAGCACGGCTTCGACCTTGTCCTCGCCGGCGGGAATATCAATCATCATCGGCTCGCCGGCGTAGCTGCCCCGTCCAGGGCTCGCCCACGATGTCTTGCCCTTGGCGTCGATGGCCATGATCCCGTGGTGCGCCCCGCTGCGAATCGCCTCCAGCCGTCGGCGGGTGTGGTTCTCGCTCTTGCCGTAATTGTGGCCGGCGCGGACAACCCTCCTGCCGGTCAGGCCCTCGACGTCCAGCTCGTGGGCCTTCGCCCACTCCTCGGTAGCTGCACCTTCGACGATGACCTTCCCCATCGCCGACGTGAGCGACGCGTCGGTCATGTGCGTACGGACCATCCACAGCCGCTTGCCGTCGGCGTCGAAACACGCGAGCACACCCGTGCCCACGTGCAGATACGCCCGTTTGCCGTCCCAAAGCGGAGTCGACAGCGAAACCGATCCGCGTGCATAGCGTTTGCCCAGGTGCTTCTCGATCAGCTCCTGGCGCTGTTTCTCGCCGGCTGACTCGAACGCCTTCGCGGCTTCCTTGTCGATCGTCTCCAGCACGCTTGCCGAACTTCGCCAAAGCTGCTCGCCCGTCCGGTCGTCGAGGCAGACCAGGTCGTGCGGAGCAGCCGCGACCAGCAGCTTATCGCCCGCAACGACGGGCGTGGACTTCGCCCCGTCGACATCCACCGACCACGCCACATTGGTGCCCTTCACCAGGTCCCACGCCAGGGGCGGAGTTTCCCCGGAGTTCACCTTCGGCTTTCGCCGGTCGAGGGCCTGACTGACTGTCTCGGACTTGACCATCCCTCGGGCCGAGGTGCCCGCCGTGCAGACGTGCATCTTCGCCCAACTGCCCCCGCGGTCATCGAGCACGCGCAGCAACAGCCGGTTGACGCCTTTCATGAGTTCCACCTGGAACACCGCGGTTCCGGGACGGCTGTAACTGACCTGCCGGTCCTGGTCCCGCCATACCAGTTGGTCGTTGATCCACAGCGTGCCGTGGTCGTGAACATCCACAGCCAGGAACACACTCCGGCGGGAAGGGCTGACCAGTTCAGCGGCGGCGTACCAGCTACTGTTCGGCCGGCCGGGGGTCTTGTTACGGCTTCGCTTCGACCACGTCCATGCCGGCGGACGCAACGTACCGTCCTGCTCGATCTTCACCGACTCCCAGGCGAGGAACCTGTCTCCCTTGTAGTCCCGTCCCAGCGCGTTTGCATCGATCGGCCGGACTGCCTGAAGCGCCGGGAGGATCTCCGGCATGGCAGGGGTGGGGGCGGTCAGCAGCTTCGGCTGGCGCATCGGGCCGAGAATCTTCCACCCGCCGACAGCATGCCACGCCTGGGCGCCCTTGTCGGGAATCTGCTCGGGAAGGGCAGGTTGGCCTTCGCGCAGCGGCAAGACATTCCTCCCGCCGTAGTAAGGCCCGAAGTGCTCATCGAACCCGCCTCGACCGACGGCGTACGATCCGCCTCGACCGACACCGACGTCGAAGTGCGATCCGCCCTTGAACCCCAAGGCGGATTTCGCCAGCTCCGCCAGACGATAGACGTATTCGGCCTGGTCGTCGGCGTTCGCGAACTTCGGAGCCGGCCTGCGGGTCGCGCGGAGCGCGTAGGCCAGGGGCAGCCCCGGCCAGTCCAACGCCATCCTCAGCGCCCGGACCTGGCTGTAGAGCTCCCTGGCCTGCTGGGCGGGCGTGCCTTCCGGCTCGCCAAGGAACTTCTCCACGTCCGAGCAGAAGGGCAGCTTCCCGCCGCGGATCGCCCCCTGTCTTTCTCCCAGCGGCCCGGACGAACGGTACCGCCCGACGACGGCCGGGAGAACCACGCCAGCCACCTTGCCCTGGAAATCCGCCGGGCCGTCCCGACCCGGCCGGGTGCCGGTCTTGTTCTGCCCGACGACCTTGGCGAAGTCGCCTTCCGCCACGGAGGCCGAGAACGTGCCCTCAGCCCGGCCGTCGGTTACGGGCACGTCGAGCTTGTACCTGGCGTACCAGACCTTCTTGGGGAACCATGCGTCGGGGTTGAACCGCACGCGGAGCTCGCCGATCAGCCGGCCTTCCCTGTATTCCAGGCCCGATGCATCCACCTGGTGCACGCCCGCGTTCCAGGTCGGTGCGGTAATGGTGAGATCCGCCGACGGGCCCGGCGGGATCGTTCCGGTGAGTTTCACAGGCCGGCCGTCGATGCCCCCTGTAAGCTCCAGGTCCAGCCAGCGCCTGTCGTCGTCGATGCGGGCATCGAATTGGTATTGCTGCCGACGGCGAGTCACGCGCGGGCCGACGTACCACTGGTCCAGCAGCGACCATCGCCCGTCGGTGGTGTAGAGGTGTCTCCCGCCCGGGGGCATCCGAAGCGTCGCGGGCAGGTCCAGGATATACTCGATCTGCGCCTTCCCGCGCAGCCTGCCATCGTTGACCTCCAGCTTGTCGGGCGTGACCGTGAAGTCGAACTTCTCCCGCTCGATGCCCAGGCCGCCGTCGCGGTACAGGTAGCTGAACTTCTCCTTCTGCGTCTCCTGCTGCCACCAGGGCACGACAGCCCGGCATGGCTTCCACTGTCCGTCGACGCGGTGAAGCCTCGCCAGGACGTCGAACCCTTCAGCGGCTCCATCCAGCCAGAGCTGGTATTGTCCGTCGGCCGGCCTGGCCTGGCTGAGCCGCCCCGAGAGCTGCCCGGCCAGTCGACTTCGGAACAGCTTCAGGGCCTTGATCGCCTGAGAGGTGTCGTCCCCGCTGGAGACAAGTGGAAATGCCGCGATGCACGCTGCGGCTGCGAGGGCCTTCAATCGGAAACCCACCATGGTCTTCTCCGTGAATCTGCCTTGACGATGGAAATCGAGCCAGCCGCTCTGCGCCCGGCCGGGCGCCTCAAGGATCCGCTGGCCCGCCGGGACAGGTCAACTCTCGTCGTCCATCCCGGCCGGTCCCCTGGGAAACGGCACTGAACATTGAAACGAACCCCAGCCCCGCGGGTTCCGGCCAGGCCTTGACTCTCATGCGCCCGGGGAGCTAGTCTTTGTCCCGTGGCGGGAAAGGCCCGCCCGCACCGGGATCCGTCCATGGCAGAAATGAAACTATCGGAACTCCTGGCCCGAACGGGCGGCACGTACGAGGGACCGGGCGACCCCATCATCCGCGGCGTAGCCACGCTGCAGGATGCCCAGGCCGACCAGGTCTCCTTCCTGGCCAATGAGAAGTACCTCGACCAGGTCGAAGGCTCGGGCGCAGCTGCGGTGTTCGTCGGGCAGGAATACGCGGGCCCCCGCGAGGCTGTCGTCCGTTGCGAGGACCCCTACTTCGCGGTGCGCAACGCCGTGGTCGAACTCCACGGCTTCCGCCAGCCGGAGTTCGCCGGCATCGACGACCGCGCAGCGATCCACCCCTCCGCCTCCCTCGGTGAGAACGTCGCAGTCGGCCCGTTCGTCACCGTCGGTCCCGAGGTCACCATCGGCGACGGATGCGTGCTCTACCCCGGCGCGTATGTCGGGCCAGGCTGCTCCCTCGGCGAAGGGTGCATCCTTTACGCCAACGTCACGCTGTACGATGGCACGATTCTGGGCGATCGGGTGACCGTGCACGCCGGCTCGTCGATCGGCAACGACGGGTTCGGGTACGCGACCCACGGCGGGGCGCACCACAAGATTCCTCAGGTCGGGTGGGTCGAGCTGCAGGACGACGTGGAAATCGGCGCCTGCTGCGCGATCGACCGCGGCACGATGGGGCCGACGGTCATCGGCGCGGGCACGAAGTTCTCGAACCTCATCGCCATTGGGCACGGAACGACGACGGGCAAGGGCTGCCTGATGGTCGCCCAGGTCGGGCTCGCCGGCTCGGTAAGCGTGGGCGACTACTGCGTGTTCGCCGGACAGGCCGGGGTGGCCGGGCACCTGTCCATCGGCGACGGCGCCCAGATCGGCGCCCAGGCGGGCGTGACCAACGACGTGCCCGCCGGGACCAAGGTCTGGGGCACCCCGGCCATGCCCCTCACCCACGCCAAGCGTTCGTTCGGCTCGGTCGCCAGGCTGCCCGAAATGCGCAAGCGCATCAGGGCGATGGAGAAAGAGCTCGCCGCCCTGCGAGACGAGCTGGCCGGCGACACCGCGGAGGACTCCCCATGACCGAAGGCGAACCCGTCGGGCTGATCGCTGGCTCGGGCAGGCCACCGTTTCTGGTGGCAAGCGGCATCGCCAAGGCGGGCAGGCCGTCGGTCATCGCCGCCATCCGGGGCTTCGCCTCGCCCCTGCTGAAAGACAACGCCGACTACTTCCGCTGGGTTGGCATCACCCGCCTGGGGCAGACCATCAATGCCCTCAAGAGCCAGGGCGTCCGCGAGGCGGTCATGATCGGCGCGGTCCGCAAAAAGGAAATCTACACACCGCTGAGGCTGTTGCGGTATATTCCGGACATCCGCACCGCCCGGCTGTGGTACCACAAGGTCCGCAAGGACAAGCGGGACAACGCCGTCCTGCTGGCCGTGGCGGAAGAGCTCCGCAGCGAAGGAATCGAACTCGTGTCGTGCGTGAAATACTGCAGGGAACATCTCGCCGATGACGGACTGATGACCCACACCCCGCCTCCGCGCGGGGTCGAGCAGGACGTGGAGTTCGGCTGGGGCATCGCGCGAGCGTCAGCGGACCTGGACATCGGCCAGAGCATCGCCGTCAAGGAGCGTGACATCATCGCCGTGGAGGCCATGGAAGGCACCGACGCGATGATCCGCCGGGCCGGGCGGGTCTGCAGGGTCGGGGGGTGGACGATGGTCAAGGTCGCCCGCCCCAAGCAGGACATGCGATTCGACGTGCCCACCATCGGGCCCTCGACCATTCGGAATCTCAAGGACTCCAAGTGCGTCTGCCTGGTCCTCGAAGCCGGGCGAACCCTCGTCGTCGACAAAGAAGCCACCCTTGCACTGGCTGACAAGCTCGGGATCGCGGTCCTCGGCCGGCGGGCAGACGGACCGACCGCCGCGATGGGCAGCTACAGCGTCGAGCCCGCCTAGGCAACGCCAGCCGAAGCCCTCTGCTCACGCCTCGGGATGCCGACTGGCCTGCAGATACGCTGCGATCACCACGTGACGCAACTCCGAGTCGCTCATCGCATCGAGGAACTCAGCCGTGAAATCCATCCGAAAGCTGCACGGGGCGTCCATCAGCATCCTCACCAGGCCCGCCCGGTCGAGCCTCGCCAGATGCGCAGCAAGGTGTTCGGCGGTTGTCTCTGCCATTGCGGTCCCTCCAGGACCCAGCGCGAAAGACTGGACAAAGCCTCCTCCCTGCGTTATCGTCACAAATCGCCCTCCCCTTAGCTTTTGGCTGCGTCTGCGGCAAGTTAAGATCGTGTTGCCAACAGCCCGTCCCTGGCCTCCGAGGATTGTGGATAACTCGTGGACAACCTTCCCCGACACCGTCTAATCCCTGAAATGAGAGAGAATTGGCCTGATTTTCGTATCACATTCGGGTGTGAGTATGTTTATCAAAAACCCAGATCCGAAAATCCGCAAAATCGTCCGCCATCGCCCCTCGCTACGAAAAAAAACAGTAACTCCAGTGATATCCTAATTCTAGGAACATCGATAGCTCTCCGAAGAGCCCGCCCGGAAACCGCGCCTTTCGACATACCCCTGCCTGCGAATCTGACGCGATGAGAACCAGCGACTTCCACTTTGAGCTTCCGCCCGACTGCATCGCCCAGTCGCCCGTCGATCGTCGCGACCACTCCCGGCTGCTGAGGCTCGACCGCGAGACCGGCGGCACCTCCGACCACGTCTTCCGCGACCTGCCCCACCTGCTTCGCCCCGGCGACGTGCTCGTGCTCAACGACACGCTCGTGATCCCTGCCCGGTTCACCGCACGCAGACAGACAGGCCGGCGGATCGATGGCCTGTTCCTCCGAGAACTCTCGCCCGGGCGATGGGAATGCATGCTCAAAAACGCAGGCCGGTGCAGGCCCCGCGAAACTCTTCTGCTGGACGGCCTGGACGACGCAACCGTCACCCTCGCCGAGAACCTCAGCGGAGGGAACTGGCGGGTCGACGTTACCCCGCCCCTGCAGGCCGTCGAGTTGCTCGAACGCATCGGCCGAACGCCCCTGCCGCCCTACATCCGTCGCGACGACGATCAGCCCGCCCCCGCCGACGACCCCCACCGCTACCAGACGGTCTATGCCCGGCGCCCCGGCGCGGTCGCTGCACCCACCGCGGGCCTGCACTTCACGCCCGAACTGTTCAGCCGGCTAGCCGGCCGCGGCGTCGAGACAGCCCGCCTGACGCTGCACGTGGGCCCGGGCACCTTCGCCCCGGTCAAGGTCGACGACCCCACCGCCCACGACATGCACGCCGAGTGGTACGACCTGCCCGGCGAGACCGCAGACACACTCAACCGCGCCCGCAGCGAAGGCCGGCGGATCGTCGCCGTCGGAACCACCGCCGTCCGCGTGCTGGAAACCGTCGCCTCCGACGCCCCGCCCGAAGGCCCGACGCTCTCCCCCGCCTCCGGCTGGACCGACATCTTCCTCTATCCGCCCGCCGACTTCCACGCCGTCGACGCCCTGATCACCAACTTCCACCTGCCCGAAAGCACCCTTGTCATGCTCGTCGCGGCGTTCTGCGCGCCAGGCCGGACCGAAGGCCGGGACACCATCCTCGCCGCCTACGCCCACGCCATCGACGCCGGCTACCGGTTCTACTCCTACGGCGACGCCATGCTCATCGAATGACCCTCACCGAAAGACACCCCATGCCCCACTACGGCTTCAATTTCCAATGGATGTTCAGCCGCTCGAAGAACCAGGACCCCAAGCCGCCCAACGAAGCCGCGCTGGACTTCCTCGCCGACCACGGCTTCGACTTCGTTCGCCTGCCCCTGGACTACCGGTTCTGGACCCGGGGCAGGGCATACTTCGAAATCGACCCTGCCACTCTGGAGATGATCGACCGCTACCTCGCGGCCTGCCACCAGCGCGGGCTGCTGGTGAGCCTGAACCTTCACCGGGCTCCGGGCTACTGCGTGAATCTCCGCGACATCGGCCCGGACAACCTCTGGACCGACTCCGAACCCCAGGACGCCTTCGTGCACATCTGGGAGACTTTCGCACGCCGGTACCGCGACATCCCGCCGGAGAAGCTCCGCTTCAACCTGCTCAACGAGCCGCCCCATCCGGGGCTGGTCGAGATGACCCGCCCGAAGCACCAGGCCCTCATGCGCCGCACGATCGACGCGGTCCGGGCGATCGACCCCGACCGACCGATCGTTCTCGACGGCGTGGAGGGGGGCAACGGCGCGATCCCCGAACTCGCCGATACGGGCACCATCCACAGCGTCCGCGGCTATCAGCCGGGCTCGCTCAGCCATTACAAAGCCCCGCACGCCAAACGCTGGGTCGGCGACCCCCCGCCGCCGGTCTGGCCGGGCGTGGTCTGGCAGGGCAAGCCCTGGGACAAGAACACCCTGCGCGAGTTCTACGAGCCCTGGCGACAGGTCGAACGCAGCGGAACGCCGGTCTTCGTCGGCGAGTTCGGCTGCTACAAGGCCACGCCCAACGACGTCGCCCTCGCCTGGATGACCGATCTTCTGGACCTGCTGGCGGAGTTCCGCTGGGGATGGGCGATGTGGAACTTCCGGGGCAACTTCGGGCTGGTCGATCCCGCCAGGCCGGGCGCCCGCGTCGAAAACGTCGACGGATTCGACGTCGATCGCGACCTGCTTGACCTGATGCTCAGCAAACGGGCCGAGGACTGACACCGGCCGGCGGAAGATTTTCTCCCCGCCGATCCGACACGCACGCCATCCGTGTCGTATGTTTCACCGGGACGGGACCCGGGTGAGTTTTGTGCGCGCAAGGCAGGGGTCTGCGTGGTCGATCTTCGTATTCCATCTTCAAGCGGCATGTGGGGCCTGCTCGCACGGGGCAAGGCTGACCTGCGCCCCCGGAACCCAGCCGCCGCGGATGACATCCGCGCGATGCTCGGCGCCAACCAGGCCGGCGAGATAAGTCACACCGCCCGAGGTACTTCCCAGCCTGCCGTCCAGAACGCATCCCCCGCCGCCCAGGCCGGCGACAACGCACCGCACGCACCTGCCGGTCAGAACGCTTCCCCCGCTGCCTCGCCCGACGAGGTCCTCGGCCCGGCCAAGTGCGAAACCTGCAGCACCCGCACCTACCAGGACGTCTCCGACGACCCGTCGGTGTCGTTCCAGTCTGCCACGCACATCAGCCCCGAAGCTGCACCCGCAGCCGTCCGCTCCCACGAGCAGGAGCACGTCGTCAACGAGCGCAACACCGCCCGCCGGGAAGGCAAGGAAGTCGCCTACCAGCACGTGCAGATCCACACGTGTTCCTGCCCCGAGTGCGGCAGGGTGTACGTCTCGGGCGGTACCACGACCACGGCCGTCCGCTCGAAGTCCGACCAAAGCTCCGCCGCCGCCCGGGCCTACGGATCGGCGGGCAACCCGCCCGGCGGCCCGCCCAGCACCGATACGCTCGCCTGAGCGTTTCCCGCGCCAGACCGCCTAGCTGTCCGACCGCGACGCCTCGTCAGACGACGAATCCTTCTCCCGAAGGTCGTAGCAGAAGATGCCCCGCGATCCGCGTATGAAGATCCGCCCGTCGCCGATCGCGTGGCTGATGGTAATCGGCCAGTACCCGCTGGTCGGTGTATGCAGCGTGGGCCACACCTCGCCCATCTCTCGGAGTCCGTCCCGTCCGAACGAGCACAGGAACAGCGGAGTCCTGCTGTGCGATACGTCTCTCTGCAGAATCAGCCGGTCTCCCAGGCGGTACAGGAACCCCCTCGCCGAGGGGAGCTTCAGCTCGCGGGCGATCTCCCCGCTTTCGATTTCCACGATCACGGCCTGGCCGCTCTTGTCGTTGTGTCGCACCAGCAGATGCCCGTCGTTGGCAAGCATCGGTTCGACCGCCGCGACCTGGGAGCAGGGCGACTTCGACCTCAGTGGCCAGGTCGATCTGACCGACGCGCAATGGGCTGTGGACAACTACGTCGACCAGCACGCGTCGAGTTTCGAGGAGCGTGTCATTCCCGAGCCGTGTTCATTGCTCCTGCTGACCCTCGCATCGCTGGGCTGCTCGATCCACCGTCTGCGTCGTCACAACTGATCCACGCCGCGGGCCGGGCATGGACCGGCTACCCATTCCGATCTTTCCGTGTGCCTTACCCTCCCGCCATCCGCGGCCATTGTTCCGGAGCCGTTTGCGCGCGCCGGCGGCTCCGGGCATTCCCGGAGACCCGTCGAAGAATCCACTT
>CAZXSK010000015.1:0-29008 GCA_964642855.1 uncultured Planctomycetaceae bacterium
CGCCTCCGGCCTTCTTTGCTGCACGGGCGGCCATCATGGCGTCGATGGCGTCCTGGTCCATCTCTTCTTCTGGAGCAGCAGGTTCTTCGGCGACAGGCTCCTCGGCCGAGGCTTGGTCACGGGCAGCTTCAGCGGCCTGCTCCTGCTGAGGAACGTCGTCCTGGGGCTGCTCCTGAGGCGCGGCGTCTTCGGGCGCATCCCCTGCGACCACCTCGACGTTCTTGTCCTGGGACATCAGCTGCTGGATGAACGCAAGGTTGGCGGCCTGGGCGGCGTCCTTGGACTTCTCCTTCGCGGTTTGCTTCTTGTTATCTGCCATCGATCCGTGGCTCGTCGTTTGCTGGCTTGGCGATTGGTTTCTTGCTAAGGCCGCCCCGGCCAGCGGCGGGCGGCGCAGAAACGCTCGACCCAACCGATGCAACCAACGTGCCAAACCGTGTATTTCTTGAGAGGCAGGTAGCATCGCCTCTGTTTGCAGGGGTTTGGGGCCAGCACGATGCCGGGGGGACAGCCGGAGCGTTGCGGCAGCGCATGGAATTTGATCATGGCGCGCCTGGATTTCTGGCGCGCCAACCGGCCTGTTGAATCCGGGAAGTCCGACGCGTACCGATCCGCTGAGAAAGTGAAGGCTTGGTGTCTGGGGGGCAGAATCGGTCTGGCCTGCAAGCGGAGGTTTCTTCCGGCAGAGCGGAAGGATCTTCCCCGGACACGGGACGGACTTGCTCCAGATGGATCTGGCGAACCCCCGTGCGAACCGGAAACCCTCTCCGCGGAACGGAACATCCTTCCGGCCCGCCCGCACCGGGTCGGGATGGGTACTCCCCGGCCGAGCAGGGGGATTCACTCACTTTGCACGCAAAGGGCGGGGCTTTTTCGTCAGCACACTCTGGCAGAGAGCGAACTGGCATGGGGGTTGCATCCTGTGGGGCGACGCACCCGTCCGGCTGCGCAGCCGGGCGCATCGAGCCAACTTCAGAGGGTCGACACATGACAGACATCGCCGCCAACCTGGGAAACTATCTGATGCCTGAGCCCGCGCCGGCTTCGAAGGTTGCTTCGACCAGGCAGCAGGAAGACGCCTCTCCGGAAGCAGCGCACCGGTCGACGGAGGATCAGGCCGATCGTTCCCGGGAGTCCTGGCGAACGGACCATGGACACGACGAGGTCCGCAGGCAGCACGATCACGGTGTCGCCAATGACAGTCACCAGCGCCAGGACGGGCAGGAAAAGGACGAACCGGGCACCTTCCGAAGCATCGTCCGCAAGACCATCAAGCGCAAGAGTGACAAGGGAGACGCGCAGGAGGCGTCCGGAAAGGCTGGTCAGGCACTGGCGGCCGAGCAACTGGTGCAGGTCGGCGAAGCCGGAGGTAAGAGGGTGGGCGACGCCAACCAGGGCTCCGAAGCGAAGAACCGGGATCAGGCAGCCCGCGCGCTGCATGCGATGGCCACCCGGACCCGATCCACTGCAAAGGATGGAGTGAAGATGCCCGTGGCCTCCACGGATGCGGAAGGGAAGGGTGAAAGCGCTGTCAAGGGAAACACCAGCCCTGCCTCCGAGCAACTGAAGGAACTTGCCGCCGCCGCTGCCAAGGCCAAAGACGCGAGCTCCGTCAAGCAAGGTACCCCCGCCGAAGCCCTGGTCGGGCAGACCCGCACCAAAGCGACCAGAACGGATACGGAATCCGCGTCCGTCGAGGCAGGCGGCTCCCAGAACAAGACCGGCGAGGAGATGGTGGCGACTGACGCCTCCAAGGACCAGGCCTCCGGCCAGTCCGGCTGGCAGGGACGACCCGACCAGAACCAGGCCCTTCGGGCGATGCACGTGAATGGGGACACCACGGCCCGGGGGCAGGCAGGAGAACGACCCCAGGGCGCCAAGGAGGATAGCGCATTCAAAGCTCAGCTGGCAGAGGGGTTGAGCGGCCGGAACGAAGGCAGCCAGCCTGCCGGACAGACACAGAACCCCCAAGCCGGGTCGACGGATTTCTCCGCCGCTGCGGTTGAGACTCATCAGAGCCAGCCTGTCGGAGCGATAGCTTCGGCGACGGCTGCCACCGCCGGCGAACAGACCCAGCAGGCTGCCCAACCCCAGGACGTGGATCTGGTCAACCAGATGCTTGGGCCCATGCGGGCAGGGCTTCAGCGTGCGGGGGATCGGATCACGGTTCAGCTCGATCCGCCGGAACTGGGGCAGGTGCGGGTAGAGCTCCGGGCGGACGGAGGATCGCTGCGCGGCGTTCTTCGGGCAGAGAATCCCCAGACGCTCTCGGATCTACAAAAGGAAGCCACCTCGCTGATGAACCGCCTGGCCGAAAGTGGCGTGCAGGTTCGCCGGCTGGAAGTCGTGCTCGACAGCAATCCGACGGGCAGGGAATCGTTCGACTCGTTCTACCGGCAGGGCGCCGGTCAGGGTCCGGCTGAGCAGTCGGGCGAGCAGGCTTCCCAGGGCGGACAGCAAGGCGGGGAGTCAGGCTCGTCCCGCGGGACATCGGGCGGAGAAGGGCTCGCGGCGGACGCAGCCGACGGCGCCTCGGATCCGGACGAGGTCATCACCGACCAGTCCGTCAACATCTGGATGTAGGAGCAGATCATGAGTCAGATCAGCGCACTGGGACAGACGTCCCAGGAAATCACGACAAATTACCTGAACCTGCTGGTTGCCCAGCTCCAGAACCAGAATCCCCTGGAGCCCATGGACAACAACGAGATGGCCGGCCAGCTCGCGCAGCTGTCGGCGTTGGAGCAGCAGGAGAAGCTGGGCAAGAACTTTACCAAGGTACTCGAAGCCGTCCAGCTGCAGGAGGCAACCACGCTGACGGGCAAGGAAGTTTCGTACATGGCCGACGAGACGGCTGAGGACGGCTCGACCTACCAGGTGCCCAAGCTTGGACAGATCGGCACGGTCGCGCTGGAGGACGGCGAGCTGAGATTGTTTCTGACCAACGGCAAGGAGCTCTCGACCAACGAGATCTACTCGGTCGGTCGCGATCCGGTGTCGACGGCGCTGACGGAAGGCGCAACGTTGATTGGCAAGGAGGTGACGTTCCTGGCACAGGATCCGGAGGATCCTACCGGCAGCGTCGAGGTGACCCGGGAGGTCACCAGCGTGAAGTTGGAAGACGGTGATCTGACGTTCATCGCCGACGATGGCACATGGCAGTACCAGTTCGGCGCGTCGGCCATTGTGGCAATTGGTTCCTGAATCCTTTCATACATCGAGCTTGAGGTAGACAGACATGGGAAGCGCATTGAATGCAGGTGTCTCGGGTTTGCAGGCACACCAGCAGATGCTGGACGTGGCGGGCAACAACCTCGCGAACGTGAACACGACGGCTTTCAAGTCCAGCCGGATCAACTTCTCGGAGTTGCTGGGGCAGACCATCCGCCAGGCGACGGCGCCGTCGGACGACATGGGCGGCATGAACCCGGTGCAGGCAGGTTCGGGCGTGGAGGTAGCCAGCACCGACCGCAACATGAACCAGGGCAGCCTGGTCAATACGGGTCAGCCCCTGGACATGGCGATCGAAGGTGAAGGCTTCTTCGTGCTTTCCGGCAACGGCGAGGAAGTCTACTCCCGCGTGGGCACGTTCTCGGTCGACGCCCAGTACTACCTGGTCGACCCGGCCACGGGTTACCGCGTGCAGCGAATCGGCTCGGAGGGCGTGGAAGACGGCTTCCAGGTCTCCGGCAACCAGAACATCCGGATCCCGTACGACGTCGCCCTGCCCGCCCAGCCGACCACCAGGATCACGTGCGTGGGCAACCTCAAGGCCGACGACGAAACGCCCAGCACCCTGTCGATACGTTCGGGGCTGGATTACTCCTACACCGCAAGCGGCAACGTAATTGATGACAGCGTGCTGCTTGCGAGCCTCGACCAATCAACGATCACCACCAATGGCAGCGTTCTAATCACGGGCACGGACACGGCCGGCTCGGCCGTTTCGACCCACCTCGATGTCAACGCAGCTACGACAACCGTTGCCAGCCTGCTGGCGGCAATCGAGACAGCCTTCAACAACGAGATCGACTGCAGCCTGGTCAACGGGGAGATCGTCGCCACGGCGACGTCGGCTGGCTACAGCATGTTGGATTTCAACCTGGCGTACTCTGGCGGCGCGGGCGATACGATCGATTTCCCGACATACTTCCAGTACGAAAGCGCCGGCGGCGAGGCCAAGAAGGACGTCAGCGTCGAGTTGTACGACACCATGGGCATCGCACACGCCGTGACCGGTTCGTTCATAAAGACCAAGACCGACAACCAGTGGGATTTCGTAATCAACTCGGTGACGGGCAATGTTCAGCAACTGGTCGACCGGCGGGTGAGGGGAATCAACTTCCAGACCGACGGCACTTACGGCGGGGTGGATACGACCATCGGAGACAACGAAAACGTCTCGATGATCTTCGGGAACATCGGCTCGGTAGCGACGTTCGCGATGGACTTCGGCACGGTGGGCAAGACCAACGGGTTGACGCAGTTCGGCAGCCCGTCGACCGCGTCGGTCATCAAGCAGGATGGCTACGCGTCGGGTTCGCTGTCGAGTTTGTCGGTGTCCAACGAGGGCGTGATCACCGGCCTGTTTTCCAACGGCGTCCGCCGCGACGTTGGGACGGTCAAGCTGGCGGTGTTCCAGAACCCCGCGGGCCTGGAGTCGGTCGGAAACAACTACTACCAGTCCACGGGTAACTCCGGCGACCCCAAGACCACGCGTGCCCTGACCGGCGGTGCGGGCTCGATCCGGGGCAGTTCGCTGGAGAACTCCAACGTCGACGTGGCCAGCGAGTTCGTGAACCTCATCCAGGCCCAGAACGGCTTCCAAGCCAATGCGCGAACCATCAAGGTCGCCAACGACCTCCTGCGGGAGCTGACGCAACTGATCCGGTAAGCATCCGGAGAAGGTAGGATCATGATTTCTTTGCACGTACTGAACATCCTGGCTTCGGTTCCGCCGGCGTACAACGCCGTCGAGAAATGGGGCCATGCGCGCAAGGGCCTGTTCTCACCCACCGACTGGCTGGTGACGATCGGGACGCTGGTGCTTCTGGGTGGGGCGATCTGGGGCATCCTCTACTTCCAGCGCAGGCTCAAGGCCAAACAACAGTGGGAAGTGTTCTCCGAGCAAGTCGTCAAGAACGGGCTGAGCGATGATGAGCGCCGCACCATGGAACTGCTCGCCGAAGAAGGCCACGTCGAGAACGCTGCACTACTGTTCGAGCGAGGCCCCTTCGAGCAGGCGATCGAGAACGCCAAGGCCAGCGAAGAGTTTGCTGCGTTGGAGAAGAATGCCAAGCATGCCATGTTGGCCACACTTGGGCGCGTCCGGGAGAAACTCGGGTTCACCAGCCAGCGGATCTCGTCTCAGCCTACCACCCGCCAGCTGGCGACCGGCTGCACCGTGGAAGTGCTTTACAGCCTGGACCATGACCCGGTCGAAGTGCCGCTGGTGGGCAATACCGACAAACGGCTGATCCTCGAGCCAGAGAGCTTCCTGCCCGTGCGAGACGACTCGATGGTAATGGTCCGCTATGCCCACGAGGACATCGTCTGGGAGTTCGACACCCGAGTGCTGGGCTACCTGGAGGGCAAGCTCTACCTGGACCATTCCGAAAACGTCCGGTCGCTGAACCGCAGGCGCTTCCCGAGAATTCCGGTCAAAATGCCCGCGCGTATTGCCCGGCTGCCGTTCCTTGCCACCGGCCCGGAAGGATCGCTTCAGTTCGAGCAGGCGATGGTTCTGGAAATCGGTGGCCCGGGCATGGTCGTGGTCAGCACCACCCCGCTGAAAAAGGAAGAGCGGGTCCTGGTCGCAGTGCAGGTCGACGAAGACGAAACCATCGAAGGTGTCGGGAAGGTGCTTCGGGTCTCGGCGCAGGAAGAGGATCCCAAGGTGATGTTCGTTACCGAGCTGATGGGTCTCAATGACGAGGAAATCGCCGAACTCTGCCGCATTACAAACCGTGCAGCCAGGGCGTCGAGAGCGTCGCAG
Organism: uncultured Planctomycetaceae bacterium; assembly: GCA_964642855.1. Classification (GTDB taxonomy): domain Bacteria; phylum Planctomycetota; class Phycisphaerae; order SM23-33; family SM23-33; genus CAZXSK01. The sequence continues at coordinate 5,996 of CAZXSK010000015.1, forward strand.
GCGCAGGCGAATCAGCAGGCAGACTTCCGCCAGGACGAGACGACCCATGCCAGTCCGCAGGAACAGGCCGGAGAGTAACCCATGAACGAGTCTTTCATTCCATCGGCATCGAGCCTGACGGCGCTGGGTGAGCAGTTCCGCACGATCTCCAACAACCTCGCCAATTCCAACACAGCGGGGTTCAAGCGACAGATCGGCAGCTTCACCGAGCTGCTTCGCAAACGGATGATGTACGCCGGCGACCGCCCCAGCCACGTCAGCGAAATCGAGGCCCATGCGGATTTTGACTTCTCCCAGGGCGTGCTGATGGCCACGGGGAGAAAGCTCGATTTGGCGATCCAGGGCGATGGCTTTTTCGAGATCGAAACACCCGATGGCTCTCGGTACACGCGCAACGGAATGTTCCGCGTCAACGACGACGGCAAGCTGGTGGATACGCTTGGCCGAACGGTCGCTGGCAAGAGCGGGCCGATCAATCTACCCAAACGCGTGAGCCTTTCACAGGTCGCCATTTCCGGAGATGGCGTGATCACCGCCGAAGGCAAGAAGGTCGGGCAGGTCAAAGTCGTACGGTTCGAAAACCCCAAGGAACTACATCCGGTGGGAAACAGCTGTTTCCGGGTGAACGAAGACGTCGACCCGGAGGAGATCGAAGAGCCGGTGGTCTTCCAGGGCTACCAGGAAACCTCCAATGTGTCGACGACCGAGGAGTTGGTGGACCTGATGATGGTCACCCGATTGTACGAGGCCAACGTCAAGGCCATTCGAAAGCAAGACGAGCGGATGCAGTCGTTGCTGCAAGTCGCCATGTAAACCGAGGAGACAGGAACCATGTTGAGAGCATTCAGCTCATCCGCGACGGGCATGGCTGCCCAGGAACAGATTGTCAGCGTGATCGCCAACAATCTGGCGAACATCAACACCAACGGCTTCAAGAAAAGCCAGGTGGACTTCCAGGACCTGATGTACGTCAAGCTCCAGGACGCCAACCGCGAGGTGGCCCAGGGAGTCAAGGCGCCCACCGGCCTGGAGATCGGCAACGGCGTACGTACAGCTGCGACCCTGAAGATCTGGACACAGGGCGAAGCCCAGCCCACGGGGCGATCGCTGGACCTGTCGATCGAAGGTGAAGGGTTCTTCGCGGTCACCCTGCCCAACGGGGACACACGCTACACGCGCGACGGATCATTCCGACCCAACGCCGACGGAGATCTCGTAACCGCCAGCGGGTACTACCTGGACCCGCCGATCACGTTACCGGCCGACACGAAGCGCATCAGCGTGGGCGACGACGGAACGGTTTCGGTCCTGGCCGGGGCGAGCGACACCAACCAGGTCGTCGGACAGATCACGATCGCCCGATTCCCCAACCCTTCGGGCCTGTCCAGCGAAGGTCAGAACCTCTACGCGGTAACCGGCGCCTCGGGCGATGCCATCACCGGCACGCCGGGCTCGGCGGGGTTCGGCATGATGCGCTCGGGTTTCCTGGAGAAGTCCAACGTGCAGATGGTCACCGAGCTTGTGAACCTGATCACCGCCCAGCGGGCGTACGAAGTCAATGCCAAGGCGATCAAGGCCGGTGACGAAATGCTGACGACCGCCAACCGGCTGATCAACTGACGAACGTGAACGAATGAGATCCGACGGGAGCCTTGATATGAACGTGCGGACACTGACAGTGCTGGTGATCATCGTTGCGGCCTGCGGGCTGGTGAGGGGCGATTCCTCGTCCGACACCACCGGCAAGGAGGCATCCTCGAACGCAACGGTGGAGATCTATCTCCCGCGCAAGATCAGCGTGGAATGCGAGTCGCTGACACTGCGGGACATCAGCCTGGTCAGCACCGAGAGCGAGAAGCTCACCCGAGCGGTCGAGTCTCTCGCAATGGGTCGGGCGCCATGGACGGAAGAGAGGATCGTCATCGATCGCGCGACGATCCTCTCCCGTCTGGCGTCCAACGGCTTGAAGGCCAGTCGGGTTACATTCTCCGGAGCCGACGAAGTGGCGGTTTCTCGAAAGGAAACCAGCGTGTCCTCGACCCGGATCGTCAAGGCCGCCGAGGCGTTCCTCGAGAGCAACCTCGAAAGCAAGAAAGGCACGACGTGGCGGGTTGCCCGCGAACCCAAGAACGTCACGCTACCTGAAAAGCTCGATGTCGAACTCCAAGCCGAGCTGGACCCAAACTCCCCTCATGGCTACCTGCGGGTCAACGTGAAGGTACTGGATGACCGGAAAGAACTGGACGCCGTCAGCGTCTTGTTCGAGGTCGCGTATCCGGTGCAGAAGGTGGTGGCCACCCAGGACATTGAAGCCGGTGAAAAGATCACGTCCGACAACATCAAGATCGTCACCGAGACCTCCGCGACGCCGTCTGATGAGGATTTCGTTCCGCCTTACGGGCTGGTCGCTAAACACAGCATTCGCAAAGACGCGGAGATCTCCCGGAGCATTCTTCAGGTTCCCGAAAGGCCGATGCTGATCCAGCGCAACCAGGTCGTCGAGATGCGCTTGGAAGGCGACGGGTTCGCGGTCCGTGCGGTGGGTCAGGCGCTGGAGCGAGGCCGGGCCGGTGACCTGATCAAGGTCCGAAATATCGATACCAAGCGCGTAATCGTCGCAAAGATTATGTCCGGCGGTTACGTCCGGCCGGTCGTTAAGAAGTGAGGAGAACTCCCATGCGAACGACAACACGAACCCTGACGAGACTCGCCCTGACCGCTGCACTGATCCTTGGCCCCCTGCAGGCGGGAGGCGGATCGATCTGGGCCAGATCCCAACGAGGCTCGCGGTCCCATTACGTGGACGACAAAGCCCACCAGGTGGGCGACGTATTGACGATCGTCATCAACGAGCAGAGCTCGCTGGAGTCCGGCACGACCCGCACGATGGAGAAGAAGGATGATCGCACCGCGTCGGTCACCGGCGGGGCCAAGCTGGACATCCTTCGGGGAATCGACGCAGCTACCGGTCAGCTGTTCAACCTGCCGGAGTTGGATGTCACCACCAAGGGCGAGACGAAGTTCGACGGCTCTGCCGAGTTTGAGGACTCCCGCAGCATGGTCGACCAGATCACGGTGCTGGTCGAGGACGTCCTGCCCAACGGCAACATGGTGGTTCTCGGCAAACGGACCCGGACCGTTCACGGCGAAACGGAAATCATCCAGGTCTCGGGCATGGTGCGCCCGTCGGACGTGTCGTTCGACAATGACGTGACCTCCACCCGCGTGGCGAACTTCCACATCGTCTACAAGCATGAGGGACGGGAGAACCGTTTCTCCAAACCGGGATGGCTGTCGCAGATCCTCAACTTCCTGAACCCGTTCTGATTCTGATCGATGACCGGAAGAAATGGTCTTGGCAGACACAACTTTGCAGTGAACCGAAGGAGAGGTTCCATGAAGCGTTGGATGACCATCGCATTTGTCGTACTGACCGTCGCCGCAGCAGCCCATGGCGAGCGGATCAAGGATATCGTGACTATCAAGGGCGTGCGCGACAACCCACTGATGGGCTACGGGCTGGTAATCGGGCTCAATGGCACCGGCGACGGCTCGACCGTCTCCAAACGGGCGCTGGCGAACATCCTGAGACGTTCGGGCCTGACGATCGACCCCGACGAACTCTCCAGCAAGAACATCGCCTCGGTGATCGTGACGGCACAGCTTCCGCCCTTTGGCCGCAAGGGAAGCAAGATCGACGTGACGGTTTCGGCGATCGGAAACTGCTCGAGCCTTCAGGGGGGAACACTGCTGATGACCCCTCTGGTCGGTGCAGACAAACAGACCTACGCGGTCGCCCAGGGCAAGCTGGTGATTGGCGGGTTCAGCGCCGAAGGCCAGACTTCCAGCGTGCAGAAGAACCATACGACGGTGGGAAACATCCCCGATGGAGCGACCATCGAACGCGAGGAACTCTCGGAGTACGTCGAGAACGGAAAGATTACGCTGCAACTTCGGAACACGGATTTTTCGACGGCCCAGAAGATCGCCGAGGCGATCAACGGGAAGTACGACGCCAACACAGCGGTCGCCGAAGACGCCGGCACGGTGCGGGTGACGATTCCCGAAGATGTCGAGGAGAAGGAGATCACCTCGCTGATCGACACGATCGGCAAGTTGGATGTGAAAGTGGACTCCCGGGCGGTGGTGGTCATCAATGAGAAGACCGGCACGGTGGTCGTCGGCGAGCACGTGACGATCTCGGACTGCGCGATCTCGCACGGGAATCTCTCGGTGGTCCGCAAGGAGAAGGACTACGCATCCCAGCCCAATCCGCTGAGCAAAACGGGTGAGACGGTCAAGCTGCACCGGACCGAGATTCATGCCATCGAGGACGAAGGCCCGATGCACACCCTCGCGCTGCCCAAGCCGGTGAGTGTCTCGGACCTCGCCCGATCGCTGAACGCCATGGGTGTCACGCCGCGGGATCTGATTTCGATTTTCCAGGCCCTCAAAAAGGCGGGCAAGCTCCAAGCCGAATTGAAGGTGATGTAGCTCCACCAGACAGGAGACAGCCATGGGCGACATCGGGATATCGCCGGACATTGCAGGTGGCGGGAGCATGCTTGAGATGCTCCGGTCAGGCCAGGCAAGCCGTCTGGCGGGCAGGGCAGAGGCCGACGAGCAGAAGAAGCTTCAGGAAGCCGGGAAAGGCTTTGAGGCGCTGCTGGTGGGCAAGCTGATCGATTCCATGCGCAAGTCTATACCGGACAGTGGCTTGCTGGAAGATTCGGCCTCGAAGCAGGTGGAAGATATGTTCTGGCATTTCATGGGCGAAGAAATCGGAAACCAAGGTGGTATCGGGCTTTGGAAGGAACTGGTCGCCGAAGCTAAAGGCATGGGCCCTTCCAGCGATAATGTCCCTGTGGGGGATGGGAAGGAACACCCAGATGATCACGGGATGTCCACAAAACGCTGAGGGAATTGCCCGAGAGCTGATCGGCGCCCTGGACGAGGAGCTAGCCCTTCTCGACGAGCGGCGCCGCCAGCTCTCCAGGCTGTTCCAGATGGTTCTCGACCGCGACTATGACCGGATCGACAGCCTCCTTGCGGAGATCGAACAGCTCCAGGACGACCAGGCGAAGGTGGACACCCGCGTGCGGGAGGTCCGCACCCGCCTGGCGGAGGCCCTTGGGGTCGACTTCGAGCAGACCCGCCTGTCACGTCTCGCCGAGAGGCTCCCGCACGAGCAGGCCGGCCAGATCGCGTTTCGAAGGGAGCAGATCGTCACCCGCGCCCAGCAGCTTCAGCAGGAGAACTTCCAGGTGGCGGTGCTGCTGTGCGAGACCCGCCGGATCAATCGTGAGCTGTTGCGTGCCTTCACGCCGGGGACTTCCGGCATGCGGGAGTATGGAGCCGACGGAGCCGAGCGGATGCACGCCGCCCGAGGCCTTGTGGACGCCGAGAGGTAACTCATGAGTAGCTGGAACATCGGAATCACGGGTCTTCAGGCCGCTCAGACCGGCATTGAGATGATCGGCATGAACATCGCCAATGCCGCCACCGAAGGCTACCACAAGCAGGACATGCAGCTGGCATCGATCGCCTATTCTGCCGGTCAGAACCAGGTCGGCGGGGGCGTGGAGATCCAGGATATCCGCCGGCTGATGGACGGGCTGCTGGAAAATGAGATCCGCCGCCAGAAGCCGTACCTGGGGCAGGTGACCCAGGAGCTGGAGGTCCTGGACTCCATCGAGAGCGCACTGGGAACGCTGGACTCCTCGAATCTCCAGAGCAGCCTGGACGACTTCTTCAATGCGCTCAGCGAATTGTCAGCCCAGCCTAACAGTCAGCCTCACCGCGAGAACGTTGTCTGGTCAGCATCGACGATGGCGGATCACTTCCGGAACCTTTCTGCCTTCCTGGAAGACCTCAAGGAGCACGTACAGACCGAGATTCATTCCACGGTTGAACACATCAACAAGAAGCTTGAGAACGTCACGGAACTCAATTCACTGATCCACACGGTTTCGATGCAGGGCGGCAACACCAACGTCGTGGAGGACCAGCGGGATCAGGCGATCAACGAACTGGCCGAGTTGCTGCCGGTTGAGATCACCGGAAAGGACCACACGACCGGGACGATCAACCTGCAGGGCTGGGGCATGCCCCTGGTGCTCTACTCGGACGTCAAGGAGCTCAAAGCGGAGATCACGCTGAACAACACCATGGGCGTTGGCCTCAAGAGTGCCACGCAAGTCAGCGACTCCGAGCGTGGCGGCGAACTGGGTGGTCTGCTGGAACTCTACAATGAGATCATTCCTGACCTGACCGGCAAGCTCGACACCCTTGCTACCGGCCTGAAGGACGAACTCAACGCCCTGCATGTCCAAGGCATCGGCGAGAACGGTCCGTTCACGTCGCTGACCGGATTCGGCGTCAGCAGCGAGAATTTCGACGAGTGGGAAGACGATCCGATCAGTGCGGGCAATATCTATCTGCGGATGACCAACACCTCGACAGGCGATGTGACCAAGCACGCCATCGCCATCGATCCCGACGACCATGTCACCCCGGGTGCGATCGACTCGATCGGCGACCTGGTTACCTACATCAACACGAGCATCCCGAATCTCAGTGCGTCACTGCCGGAAGGCGCCTTGAAGCTCGAAGCGGACGCCGGATACCGCTTCGATTTCCTGCCAACCCCGCAGATCAGCTACTCCACGACGCCTTGGACCGGCACCGAACCCGAGCTTTCCGGAGACTATAACGGCACTGAAAACGAGACCTTCCGGGTGAATATCGTCCACCCCAATGCCGACGGAGGCGACTACGAAGTCGGCGGTGATGCGGGCCTGAAGCTGCAGGTCTATGACGACGGCGGAGCCGGAAGCCTGGTAGCTGAGATCAACGTCGGAGAGGGGTATTCCCCGGGCGATATCGTCGACCTGGCCGATGGGCTGAGGATCGCCCTGCCCTACGGCACGCTCACCGAAGGCGAGCACTTCGACATCGAAGCTCTGGCGTACTCCGACGAGACGGGCCTGCTGGCCAAGGCGGGAATCAACACCTTTATGGTCGGCGACTCGGCAAGAAACATCTCCGTGGTCCGGCGCGTTCTGGAGAACCCCAACAACTTCGCCTATGCCTCTGGCCCCGACCTTGCGGACAACATCAACGTCGGTCGGATGGCTGCCCTGAGCACGACCAAGATCACCGCGCTGAAAGACCTGAGCCCCACGGAGTATCTACGGCAGGTGATCACGGGCGTGGGTCTGTCGATCAGCACGCGCAACGCCCGACAGGAAGGGCTCGCCAACGTAGAGAAGCAACTGCTCAACCAACGCGATGAAGTCAGCGGCGTGGATGTGAACGAAGAAGCCGCCAAGCTTCTGATGTACGAGAAAATGTTCCAGGCAATGTCCAAGTTCATCAGCATTCAGGATCAGGCGTTGAAGAACCTGTTCAACCTGGTCTGAACGCGATAGCGGAAAGCGAGGCCCGCCGATGGCTGGTTGGGGCACGATCTTCAACAACACGATCCACTCGATGCGGCAGCGTCTGATGGAGATGGCCCGGCTTCAGGAGCAGGCCGCCAGCGGCAACCGAGTCAACCGCGCGTCCGACGACCCGGGTGACGCGTTCCGAATCCAGACGCTGGCGACCCAGAAAAAGGAATACGCCACCTTCGTCGAGAATCTCCACACGGTGGGGTACAACTTCAACTACGCCTCCACGAACCTTCAGACGATATCCGGAAACCTCGCCGAAGCGATGGCCATGCTCACCCAGGCCGCCAGCGCAACGTACAGCGTGGACAACCGCAAAGCCGCTGGCAACGCACTGGACGAAATGCTCAAGAGCATGATCACCAACGCCAACGCCAACAGCATGGGACGGTACGTCTTTGGCGGATCACGGTCCAATGCCGCACCTTACGAGGCAGTCTACGACGACAATGGGAAGCTCGTCGAGGTCAACTACGCGGGCAGCGCCGAGCGGATGATGGTTCCGGTTGCCCCGGGCGTCGAATCTCCCGGAACACTGGTCGGCGACGAGATCTTTCGGCTCAACGACCGGAAGGATCCCGTCTTCACAGGCACAACCGGAGCCGCCCCTGGCAACGGCACGGCCAGCGTTCGTGGTGATATCTGGCTGAACGTCAGCCATACCGTGACCAACCTGACTGCCCCGGCCCATGGGATCGCAGCCGGTGCGTCTTCTGCCGCAGGGGACACCATCCTGGGGTCCCACGAACTGAAGGTCAATGCGTCCGACAACACCGTGCAGTTGGATGGAGGCCCCCTGGTCGCCTTCGGCAGCCTGGCTGATGTAAGCGATGTCAAGGTGACCAACGGAAATGGAGATGTCTTCTACGTTGACCTGACCACCTGGGACGGAAGCACTGCGACCGTCTCCCTGGAAGCCGAGGGGGCCCTGTCGATCGATCCGGAGACCTCGCCTGTGGCCATTGATTTCACGAACGCCAACCAGGCGATTACCGACGCCGAAGGCAAGGTTTTGTATGTTGATTCGACGGGTATTGCCCGCACAGGCGCCGAAGCTGTCCGGAATTCGGGAACATACGATCTGTTCAGCACGCTGATCGAGATCCGCGATCTGATGCTCAACACCGACGATCTTGACCATGAAACGCAGTCCTACCGACTGACCGAAGCGATCAAGCCCCTCGATGAGGTCATGGGAGGGATCAACGAATCGCTGACGTCCGTGGGCGGCAGGATTCAGGCCATGGAAGCGCTGCAAACGACGATGGAGGATCTGGAGTTCTCATCCCACGAGCAGAAAAGCTCCATCGAGCAGGCTGACATTGCCCAGGTCGCTGTGGATATCAACCGTAACCAGACGTTCTACGAGATGACCCTTGCGTCGGCTTCGAAGCTGCTGAACATGTCCCTGCTGGACTTCATCTGATACCTGCGAGGCGGGCTCCCGGCTGTGCCTGGGGTGGACAGGAATTTGGCGCAACGTAAGGGGATTATGCGCCAAGAGATCCCGGGCCTATTCCGAAGTCTACCACGTAGCCAAGGCTACCCGGATGGCCGGGCGGGTCCGGAGAGCGGGAACAGAATCGGCCGGGAATACAAAGCTCTTTTCCGAAAGTGTTTACGAAGTGCTTAAGGCCGGATCCCGTCCGATGGATCCATCAGACGGAAATGGCCAGGAACGAAGGAACCACAGCGGCACGCAGATTGCAGGTCGGACAAACTGGACCGTGGAGCCCTGGAGCTCCCGCGCCGTCCGGCCAGAGGCCAACCGACGGAAGGAATGAACCGTGACACCGACAACGAATGCGTCGCTTTACGAGAAGGTTGCCGATCTTGCCGAAGCAGGCCAGCTCGAACAGGCTCTGACGCTGACCCAGGGGCATCTGCAGAAGTATCCTGACGACGGGCAAGCCCTCAACGACGCGGGCGCAATCCTCTATGCCATGGGAAGGTACGACGAAGCCGTCGCGCATCTGCATGCCTCCCTGGAACACTTCGAGATTCCCCAGGCCGAAACACTGTGGAACCTGGCTGAAGCGTACATCGCGGGAAACCAGCCGGAGAAGGCGCTGGATTTGTTCAACCAGATGGTCGCAGCAGAAATCCTCTCTCCCGACCTGGCCGTTCGCACCGCAAGCAAGTTGCTGGACCTCGGCCAGACCGCCCAGGCCGTCGAGGCCCTTCTGACGTCCCTGAAGGTCCATCCGGAGCAGGATGTGCTGACATCGGCACTGCAGGCCATCCGCGGAAGCCGTCCGAAACTGGCAATGTTCTGCGGGCCTCGAACCCAAGATGAACTTGGCAGCTTCCGTTCACAGATCGACGACCGATTCGAGGCACGGTGGATCGAGCAGGTCCGTCCCGAAGAGGTCGCCCTCGTCCTGGAGGAGGCCGACCTGGCATGGTTCGACTCCTGCAGCAGCGTGGTGGCAATCGCCTCCAAGGCTGACACGTCCTGTCACGTGGTCTGGCGGATGCGAAGCATCAGCGAATCGGATCCCTGGCTGGATGAGATCCGCTGGGAAGGAATCGACCAGCTTCTTCTTCCCTGCCCCTTCGCCGAAGCCGCGTTGAGACGGCGCGTGGAGGGACTACAAGACCGCACATGTGTCAGCCTGATCCCTCACGGCGTCGACACGGACGGCGTACCGTTGGCAGAATCACGACGTGATACCCGCAACATCGCGTGCGTCGGATACGAGAACCTCTCCAGGAGCCCGGAATTGCTCGAAATGCTCCAGGGCCCGATTCAACAGGACCCCACCTTGTCGCTGCATGTGATGGCCGAAAACCCGTTCGACGTGCCGGACCATGACCTCCGAGGCCAGATGACCCGCGCGGAACTCCGGGGTTCGGTGACCTTCAACTCCAGGCCAGAAAACCCCAACACCTGGCTGATCGACAAGTCATATCTGCTGGCCACCGCATCCTATGCCGAGCAGTCGACACTGACGCTGGAGTGCATCGCCGCCGGCCTGAAGCCGCTGATCTACAATCCCGAGGGAATCCGCACCCCTCTGACTGATCGTTTCGGATTCCGGGACGAACAGGAACTCTGCTCGATGGTCCTTCAGCAGCCTTTGACGCCCGAGGAATACAGGCAGTTCATCCGGGAACACTACGACCATTCCGAACAGAACGAGCGCTTCAACGAGGTGATCGTGGCGTTCGAGAAGCAGTGGGCTCGGGACCAGTCCTGACAACTGAAACGGAAAGGAAGATCTCCGAAATGCCGGCCGAATGGCGAAGCTCACAACCTCTGGTGACCTACCTGATCTCCACGTACAATCGGAGGCATTACCTGCCGGTCGCCCTGAGAAGCGCGCTGAACCAGACCTACAGCAACCTTCAGATCATCGTCGTTCGCGATGGCGGGGAGGAAGTACGCGACATCGTTGAGTCCTTCCGCGATGACCGGATCCTGCTGATCGATCGATCAGAGAACAGGGGCCTCGCGTACTCCTACAACGAAGCGATACCCCATGCCAGGGGCAAGTACATCGCCTACCTCGGCGATGACGATATCCACTACCCCGAGCACATCGAGACACACGTATCGGCACTGGAGAACAACCCCCAGTATCTCGCCTCGTATTCGGAACTGTACCGGACGCTGGTAATCCCCCAACCCGATGGCAGCAGAAAGGTGATTTCCAAGAGCGTGATCGTGGGCCGGGGCTTCGACAAGTACTACCAGATGTACTACAACCTGGTGCTGGGCGGGGCGTGTGTGCACCGCAAGGACCTGCTGGAGAGAACCGGCCCGTACAACGAGAGCATCCGCGTGTTGATTGACTGGGACATGACCCGTCGGATCTCGTTTTTCACCGACTTCCTGCACCTGACCGACATTACGGGCGAGTTCTTCTCCAATCTCGAAGGAACCGAGACCGATCGCATCAGCGACCAGGGAAGAAAAGACCAGACCAAGTACTTCCAGAACTGCATCGCGATCAAGAACAATCGCCCCCCCAAGCCCTGGCCGAATTTCAAGGATCTGTCTATCGTCTACCTGCCCCACCGGGCCAATGACGAGGCCCTCACGCGCGTGGTGGCGATGCTCCAGGAAACGTTTACCCCTTACCAGATCTACCTGCCGATGTCGCTGCGCGACCTCCAGGAGCTCGACGTCAGCCTGCCCCACGTCAAGAACGTCGTGGTTGGAGAGGATCTCTCCCCTGCCGCTCGACTCGACGCCGTACTCGATCAACTCGAGGGAGACTACGTTGCGATCTGTTCGCATGACGTGAAGGTGTTCTCAATGTGGGTGGAACACTCTCTCTTTGCTCTGATGAAACAAGGCTGTCCGCCCATGCAGGGCAGGATCCTCGCGACCGAATCGCCGGAGAGTTGGGCGGCGCTGGTCCGCAGGGACGATCTGAATGAGGCACGGGCCCAGTTCGGCATGCTGCCCCTCCGCAAGTCGTGCGAATCCCTCGGTGTGCAGTTCAGAACGACGAAGAAAGAGGAGTCTGCCTTCCGGTTCGACACTGAGCTCGGACACGCCAAACGGTGCTTGAAGAACGACAAATTCCTCGAAGCCGCCGGCTGCTTCGAACGGATGGCCCGGGAATACCCCGACAGCGAGTTGTTCCTGAAAGTCTGCGCTGCCTGGGCGATGTATCACGACGGCACATGCGATGAAAAGGCGATCCGCCTGTGCGAAGAGATCAACCGTCGCAGGCCATGGGTCGATGCCCTGTTCGTCGAAGGCAAGATCCGCAAGCGCCAGGGACAGTTCCAGCAAGCAGCGCAGGTCCTCGGCCAGGCGCGCGAGATTCTGAACAAGGAAGGATGACCCTATCGTGGACGATCCCGGCAGATCAAACTCAAACATCAGACATCAGGGCTTCTGCGAGCAGGTCTGGCAACGGTACGAAATCCTGCAGCAGATAGGCGACTGCTATGCCGAGCTCGGAGAGGTCGACCGAGCTGTCAACGCATACGAAGAGGCCATCCAACACGAAGGCCGTCATCCCGAAGCCCATATCGGCCTGGGCATGCTCGCCATCCAGATCGACGAACTCGACGCGGCGGCGCGGGAGCTCCATGCAGCCATCTCGCTGAACCCTTCGTATGCCAAACCCTACGCCGGGCTCGCGATCATCCATCAGCGCAGAGGCGAATATCCCCAAGCCTTTGAGATGTATCTCAGATCACTGGAGATCGACCCCGACGACCTGCTGGCACTACTCGGGCTGTTCCAGACGTCCTGCAAGATGGGCACGTTCTCGAAGATCACGCAGTACCTGAAGCAGTATCTGGAGAATCATTCCGACGACACCAGCGTGATGTTCTGCCTGGCTTCTCTACAGGCCAAGGACGGACAACTCATCGAAGCCAGAGAATTACTGATGAAACTCCTGGCCATCGAGCCTGACAAAGAAGAAGCCGTCTCTCTGCTGGGGAAGGTCCAGAAACACCTCGACGCCTCAAAGCAGGAACCGACGGCAGGGATATACCCATGACCGACCAGTCCAGCGACAAGCCCGGTACGCCCTCGTCTCCCTCGGCGATCCTTGAAGAGCTCGAAGCCGTGCTCCTGGAAGGAGCACAACTCGCGCGCAAAGGTGAATTCGAACAGATCAGCCAGCGTTGCTCGCGCATCGATTCGCTCCTGGAGAATGCAAAGCACTCCCTGGACGGCGAGCACGGCGACCTGCAGCCACTGGCTACACGAGTCCAGGAAGCCTATGAGAAGCTGCGGCTATCACTGGCTGCCAGCCGGGACGGGATGAACGTAATGCTCAATCGAATCGGTCATGGCAGAAGAACGCTCGAAGCCTACGGCAATCAGGCCCCGGCTTCGTCCGGACAGCTACCCGACACGAAACGCTGACATTTGTGCAGGGGAGACGCAGCAGACGCTGCAACCGTCGCGCTGCTACCCGCAGTGACAGGCCCGGCTGCGTAGGCCGGGCCTGATTTGTGCGCCCGATCAGTATCCCTCCAGGCCCTGCTTCTGGAAGTTCGTCTTGTAGTCCAGCGGCACGCCGAACGAGCTCCACTTCCCGCTTTTGTAAGGCGTGGCGTCCCTGGCCAGCATCGCCAGCGTATCCGACCGCCAGGCGGGCTGATCGTCGCGCCGAATCATCGCCGCCCCACCGTCGTAGTCATCGCAAAGGAACAACTGCGCCGAGAACGCTGTATACGCCTTGCGACGGTCCTCCTTCTTCCCGATCGCCTGGGCCCATGGCCCGGCCTCCCGGAGGAATTCAGCCGACGCAGATTTGCCGCGAAGCCAGCGCAGCTCCTGAGCGACCCCAACCACGTACTGGCACCGCTTCCACTCAGGCTTGACCTGTCGGACAAGCTCAATCGCGCGGCCCAGTGCAGAACCGGCAAATGCCTCTGCTCCGGCCTGCCGACCCAACTCCGACAAACTCACCCAGCCGGCAACGCGGAGTTTCTCGTCGAACTCCGCGCCGTTTTTCTCCAGGGTCTTGCGGGCGGCGATCAGCGTCTGTCTGCCGGTAGCTGCAAGATTGCGATCGATCTGCATCTCGGCGATATTCAACTGCCGGGTGAACCGATCCAGCGGCTGGTCGACCTTCCCGGCCTCTTCTGCGGCCAGTTCCATGAGTCTGCGCGCCCGGTCGGCGTCACGGAACCCTCTACCCCCACCGCCACACCCAGCGGCCAGAACCGTGGCGATGGCCGTCAGCCCTGTCACCAACACCCGAATCTTTGTGCTCTGCATGCCACTTTCCTTTCCTGACTGTCTTCACGCCCCGCAGCGCGGGACATCCGCAGACATAGACGCTCGGGATCCGCTCGAGTTACAAGATCGGGCGCAATGGCAGCGGATGCAGAGTCGGACGTCCACCTTCCTTACGTGGACAGAGGGCCGCTCAGAAGTAGTGCTGGAGCTTCTTCTGGCTGGGGGGGTCCAGCAGGTCGAGGTCGGGCAATTCGTAGGTGTTGCCGTCGGCGTCGCGGAACAGGGCTCGGGTCGGGGAAAGCAACCTGACGTCATCACGCGAGCGAATCTGGAACGTCACCTCGCCCCGGTCGGTCAGTGCACGGACCGAGGCCACGCCAAACTCATGCTTGAAGCTCAGCACCTTCTGGATCTTCGGGCTGAACATCTTGTCTTCCAACTCTTCCCGCACAATCCGTCGGCTGTCCTCATCGAGCTCGTCCAGCGATCGCAGCAGCACAAGCTCCTTCTCGTCGGCGTCACGGATCGAAATGTATTCGTCCGGCAACGACCAGGGGAAGCACCGCAGCACCTGTGCGTTAACAACGGGCTCCTCCGTGTCGTCGAGACGAACCACCAGCTGACCGGTGCGGTCTCGCTCCACCTGTTGGACGGTCTTGCCGCCAAACACGTCGATGTTCTTGAGAGATGGTGTTTCGGTGTCTGTATCGGTCATCGAGAATACTCCTTCGACACCCCCCGGTGTGATGGACACCCGCATCCGGGCCGATGCTTGCCTGGAAGTTCCTTGCTGCTCTACCTATCGGAACCCAGATTGCGAATCTGCAAAAACCAACAGCCCGGCGAGTGCCTCTGGCCATCTTAGCAGCCCAACGCCCGGATCCTACGAAAATCGCGCAAAGAAGCGGCGCGGCCACCGGGAAACAACAGCCGCGCCGCATCATGACCGCTCTTACGTCCGGACCTCAGCCTTCGCTGACCGCCTTGGCGACCAGATCACCTACCTCGGTGGTCGAGTAACCCATCCGCCCGGCAGACATCGAATCCATCTTGGGGGTGGTCGCGATGACCGCCTGCTCGACACGGTTGCCCGCTTCGATGAGCTTCTCGTTGCCCTGGTTGTTGCCCGTCTCCCGAAGCAGCATGCTCAAGGAAGCGATCGCCGCGATGGGGTTGATCACGTTCTTGCCCGTGTACTTCGGAGCCGATCCGCCCATCGGCTCGAACATGCTCACGCCCTGGGGATTGATGTTACCCCCGGCTGCCACGCCCAGCCCGCCCTGGATGATGGCTGCCAGGTCCGTGATGATGTCGCCGAAGATGTTGTCGGTGACGACCACGTCGTAGTACTCGGGATTCTTGACGAACCACATGCAGCAGGCGTCGACGTGGTTGTAGTCTTTCTTGATGTCCGGGTATTCCTCGCCGATCTCCATGAACGCCCGGTACCACGTTCCGCCCGCGAAGGTCAGCACGTTGGTCTTGTGCACCAGGGTGACCATCTTCTTGGGATTGTTCCGCCTGCGACAGAGCTCGAAGGCGTAGCGAATCGCCCGTTCTGCCCCGAATCGCGTGGTGCAGTTGACCTGGGTGCTCACTTCGGCCGCGGTGCCCTCGTACTGCACGCCACCCATGCCCGTGTAGATGCCCTCCGTGTTCTCGCGAACCACCACGAAATCCACGTCCTCGGGGCCCTTGTCCTTCAGCGGGATATCCACGCCCGGGTAGAGTTTCACCGGCCTGAGGTTGATGTACTGGTCGAGCTCGAAACGCATCCGCAGCAGCACGCCCTTTTCCAGGATGCCCGGTGCGATCTTCGGATGTCCAACAGCCCCAAGATAGATCGCATCGTAGTCGCGAAGCTCTTCGATCTCCTCATCGTGGATGACGGGAACGGTCTGCTGCTCGGGATCGCCCCCGGCTGCAAGGTATCGCTCCCCGTCAATATTGAAGCTCTTGGTGGTGTACTCGAACCCGACCTTCTTGCTGACGGCGTCGAGGACTTTGAGCCCCTCGGCTACCACTTCCGGGCCGGTACCGTCACCGCCGATGACTGCCAGTTTCATCTCGCCTGTCCTTTCGCTGGGTCATTAGTCGTCCGCAACCGGGGCGCAAAGACGAACCGAAGCTGCGGAAAGGTCGATCAGTTTACCCCCATTTGCCGCCGATGACAACCTGCCGAAACGCCCGAGCGCTACCCCGCGACCCGTCGGCGGAGATATGTCCCGATCGCGCCGGTTGCGCCTACCAGGCCGATGACCGTCAGCGGCTCGGGGACCGGATCGGCCGACGTGCGCACGGCGAGGATGTGATAGACCGTCTCAGCCGTCTCAAATGATGGCCCCGCCGGCTGGCGGGTTCGGAAGTCTACAGCCTGCACGGTCGATCCGACGTGGATCCCCCGCGACAGCCAGACCCTTCCGTCGGGCGCGAACTGGAGGTCACTGAAACCCGCCCCCGCCTCGACCAGCCACGGGTCCAGCCACTGGCCTGTGATCACGTCGTAACGGGCGATCTCGCTTTCACCTGTAACGTACAGCAACCCGTCGGGCCCGAATTCCAAGCCATTGGTGATGAACTCGGGTCCCCCCTGGGGAAGGTCGCCCAGGTACTCGCCGGTATAAGCATCGATCATACCGATGCGATTCTTCGCCGATCCCGACCGAGAGCGGTAGGTTACGTAGATCACGCCGTCACCACCCGGGGCGATCTGCCGGAAGTTGACGGGGAACTGGCCCAGGGGCTCGGAGAACCGCGTGCGGTCGGGGTTTTCCGGATCGCTACCAGCAGGCGAGCCGTCCAGACCGTGCCGACAGAGAAACCCCTCCCATTGGCTGGCGGCGTACAGATACTCACCGCTGTATTCCATCGCATAGGACACCCGACCGAGGTCGCGGCGGTGAACGTCGATTGTCTCGCCGGTTGCCGCGCCGGTCCAAGGAGCGAACAGTTCCAGTGACCCGGTACTGTGAGCCGAAGCGATCACATTCCCGTCGGGAGCAACGGCCATGCTGCGGAATGGGGTAGTCGGTGACAACTCGTTGCGGACGGCCCCCAGCTTCAGACCGGTGTCCGCATCGAATCGCAGGATGTTGTTCGGCAGCCAACTCCACGTCAACGCCCACACGTCGTACTCGCTGCTTGCACGTACCGGCCCCGCGGTGAAGACAGCTACTACCGCAAACGCGATGAGAACATGTGATCGTCGACTGCCCATGACAGACTCCCTTTCCCGGAGATGAGAAACTCCTCTTTCAGGAACTCCTCATTCAGGATAGGGCATATTCTGGATCTGTCAACGTTGTCGCCTATGCAGATCGGATCACCGCCTGACCTGCTGGCCGAAGGGGGGATGCTATATTTTGAGGTTCTTGCGAAGCGCTTCCTGGATGGCTTCGGACATCGCCCGGAAGCTCACCCCACCATCGCGAGCGTGAAGGAAGCATCCCAGTTCCGCAAAGGTCCTAGCGGGAATCCGCACGGAGACCATCTGCTCGGTCTCCCAGTCGCCTTCGTAATCTCGTAGCGACGAGGCAATCAACTCAAGCAATCCGGCGAGGGTTTCGGAATCCATGGAGGGTTTCTTGGACGCAGCACAAACCTGGAAAGGGGTCGTCTTCATGGCAGCCTCCTGCTGCTGGACGCCTCGGCTAGGTGGGCCGGCTTCCGTACCGGTCCACACTCTCCATCGCGGACAGGCAGACGAATCTTCAGCACAAAACCGCCAGGACGGAAGAAACTCGCCCAGCCCGGCCTAATGCCGGGCCGATTGAGTGATCCGCTCCGGAGGATACGACGTCTTGAACTGCTCCAGCTGCTCCGGTGTGCCCATGCACCAGAGCTCCTCGATCGGGTCGAGAATGACCTTCGCTCCGTCGCGAATCAGCAGGTTGTAGGCAGGACCCACGAAGAACTCGCCCCGGGTTCGAAGGTCTCGACGGATCATCTCATCCACCGCCGCTACGAAGTCTCTGCCTCGACGGAAATAGTACATCCCCACCGTCGCCCACGGGCTGATGGGTTCCTTCTCCGCCACGCGCGTCACCCAACCCCGATCGTCCACCCCTGCGAACGACCAACGATCGTCCTCAGCCCGGAATACGCTGATCACCCCGGCCGTCTGCTCATCGAGATTCGCCAGCGTCTCGCCCAGTCCCGACACGAAATGCGTGTCGGCGTTGTAGATCATCAGGGGCTGGTGGTTGTCGATGTACTCCCGTGCCAGCAGCACGCTGCAGGCCTGGCCTTCGGTCACGCCCCGGGCAGGGATGACCACCGGGTCGAGATGGGCGTAGTGACGGTGAATCTCCTCGCGCAACGGCCAGCGCTCCAGGTGTTCAGCCAGGCATACGAAGATAATCCGGCTGGCCTGCTCGACGGGGAGCGAACGCACCGCCCAGTCGAACATCGGCTCGCCGAATACGTCGATCAGCGGCTTGGGGGTCTCGAAGCCCGCATCGGCGAAGCGTGAACCCCGCCCGGCCATGGGAATTACGATTTGCACCATTTCTCTCCGCGGAGCTTGGTCTCGCTGCTGGTGGGCAGGTTACCGCCGTCCCGGTCGATATCGTCCCAGTCGGCGAATCGCAGGGCGTTGTCATCGATGTAGATATCCGCCCATGGCTTGCCGAAGTGGATTTCGTCGTACGGCACGCCGTGACGGTCCAGCCAGTCCAGGGTGACCCGTCCCTGACGGGCGACGATCATGCCCACATTGCCCTGACAGGTTTTGAAGTGCCGGGCGGTGTGAATGATGATGTAATGCCCTGCCTCACGGAGGGCGCGGAGCTTTTCAACGGCCCCGGGAAGCGGGGCGACGTCGGCATAGGTCTGGCCGGCCTTCTTCACCTCGCAGATCACGCCGTCAAGATCAATGCACAGTCTCATGGGGTCGTCTCCTTCTTCAGGCCGAACGAGGCAGCCATTGGGCTTGCTCCTCGTCGGAAGCGTCCTCGGCCAAGGCAGGCAACGAGTTCCAGATCGACAAGCCGGTGATGTACATCGCCATCTGTCGCCGGGGATGGTCGTAGTGCAGAGCACCCATCGTCACGAATAGAAGGCCCTCGATGAGCAGGATCTCCTGGCGGTCGAACTCGCCGAAGAAGACCTCGTCGAAGGCCTTGCGGATGCGCTGGACCTCGTCGGGCACGAAGACGCGGAACTCGATCTCCCTGCCTTCCCGCTGGAAATGGAACAGGTCGTTGATCAGGAAATCATACAGCCCGTGAACCGAATGGTAGAGCTTGGCGATGTCATACCGGCTGTCGCCATACACGCCCTTGGCCCCGAAGCTGCCTCGCGGGTCGATGAGCTTGACCAGCCTGCTGTTGATGTCATACAGGATGTTCGAGAAACACAGGTCACCGTGGACGATGTGGGCCTTCTCAGCCAGAATCAGCCGGTCCATGAGTGTCGCGACAGCCGGCCAGATCTCGCTGAAATTACGGACGCGTTGCCCGTTGACGATCAGTTCCGGATAGCCCTCCACAAGCGCCGCCAGTTCCGGGCCGCTCCGTCGCAATCGGGCGACACGATCATCGACGCGCAGCCTGTACATGTAATCGAAGCTCGCCCGGTCGGCCGGCTTGCTGTAGGACGTGCATCGCTGCACGACCGCAAGCAGATGCTCAAAGACCCCCCGCCAGACGCGGTGATCCAGGTTCTCGAAGACAAACAACTCCGAGAGTGTCGGATAGCCGTAGTACTCCATCGTCACGAACGGCTCGGCTCCGTGGGCGTCGGAATCGAGGATGCGGGGGAACAAGACCTGCAGATCGCGTGGCAGCAGCTGGTAGTAGCTGATCTCGTCGGCGAATTTCTCGGACATGTCCGATCGCTTGGTAACGGTTCCCATCAGCTCGTCGACGTAGATCCGGTTGAATTCCCTGGCTGGCAGCAGGCGCTTGCGGGACTGCATCAGATTGTCCGGGCTGCCGCAGTCGTACCACTCGCCGCACGCGACAGCCTGCAGACCCTGCTTGGCGTAACGCTGCAGCGCTTCGTTGAAGTCCAGCGACACGCCGCCTTCGCCGTTGTCCTTCCTGACGTCCGAGAGACACGCAGCGAAGGCTGGGAAGTCCGAAAACCCGTATACCCCGATCAGGGCATGCATCGGGCCTTCGTATTCCTCGGGCTTGTCCACCAGCCGGGTAACCTGCCCGGCCGAATCCGTCTCGACGAGGCACCAGCGCCACGGCTCGACCACCCGGTGAGTCAACACGAACGAGGCCGTCGCCTCCCAGTCGAAGGCTTCGTCGAATCGGAAGAAGGTATCCCCGAGGACCACCAGCGCGCTGTCGGTGTCCACGTGCGGCCGGCAGCAGTCGACCGTATAACCCAGCGAGACGTCCCGGTCGGGAACCACGAAAGTGACCTCGATCTGGCCGTCGAACACGCGCCGGACGAACTCGACAATCGCGCCGTCTTCGCTCCCCACCGCCAGGACGAACCGCCGGAACCCCTGGCTTCGGAGATAGTCGATCGTCCAGTAGATCACCGGTTTCCCGTTGAGCGGGATCATGGCTGTCGAAAGCCTGCCGGACAATGGCACGAGACTCTCGGCGACCTGGCCGGCAGCGGGGATGACGACGGTGGTCTGCTCAGGCGGATTCATGCCAGCTCTCCCTGGAATCGGATGGCTGAGGCAGGGGGTCGCCATCGAACCAGAATTCGCGGACGTCGGGGAAATGGCTTCGGTCGATGATGCGGCGGTACAGATGGCGAATGTCCGCCGGCCAGCAGCTGTCCTGGTACCCCCACTTGAGATTTGCCCCTTCCGGCAGGGGACCGACAGGGGGCCCGATCGGTCTGCCCTTCTGGCGAACCTTTTCGAGCATTTCCTGAAGTACCTTGGGCTCCTGGGCGAACGGCTCGGGATGCACGCCAAGTGCTCGCAGTTGATTGGAGGTCTCCTGCTCGATCTGGTTGAGCGTTGCCACCAGTAGCTCTTCAGGCATGCGGTACCGGTCCAGAAAGGCCTCGATGTATCTTCCCTTCGTGATTCCGTGTTTGCGGAGGTAGGTTGCCTGCAACTGGCTGCCCAGGTCGCCCGGGAAGCTCTGGCGATGAAGGTGCAGGAACTTCCGCAGTGGGTCGAAACTCGCAGGTTTGACCGGGTACCAGGGAAGGCGCTTCGCCCGGCCTGGCCAGACCTCGCACCCGGACATGTCGTGATAAAGATAAAAGCGCCTCAGGCCGATGCGACTCAGGACCTGGATGCACATCATGCCATGCGTCGTGAGTTTGTGGGGCATCATGTCCAGCGGATCGAAGTCAAAGAACCCGACGGCCTTGACGTACGGTGCATCGAAAAAGTAGAAGTGATCGTCCAGCCTTCCCACGGGCCCATCGGGTGAGTAGGTCCCAAACCCGAATCCTCGCCCGGTGAACCGCCATCGACTGCCGGCAACCAGACCGAAGTGACGCAGCATCTGATCCTCATCCAGTGGCCAGGCGTCGCAGTGGATATGGCAGACCAGGTCCGCCCCGAGATCCATCGCGGCCTTGCATGAGCGCTGGGGCGTGGAAACGGATCTGCATCGCAGCAACGGCTTGCGCACATCGCGGGGCAGATTGGGGTCGTAATGGATGTCTCGTCCCTGGACGAAGGCATCGATGTCCAGAGATTCCACGCGCCATCGCGCCTGGGGATGGTTTGAACAGACCGCCAGGAGATAGTCTTCCCGGAAGTTCTCCCGAAGGATATCCACCAGGAGCTCCAACTCCTCGAACTTATCATACAGGCTGATCGCGATGGCCTTCTTCACGCTGCGTCCTTTCCTTACCTTTCGGCCTGTGTCCATCGGTGCTCGGAGCAAAGGACAGAACTGCGCTTCACCCCTGCGTGGCGCCTTTCTTCACGGCTGAGATTCGGCCTCGGCTGGAGCCCGCCACCCCACGGTCGAACTTCCGGAGGTAGTTCTCCAACCAGAGCCCCAAGCTCAGCAACCACCAGAGCAGCCAGTGATCGGACTTGTCCGCGTCATTTCAGATCGAGCATCCCGGATTCCCTCCGCCATGTGCTGGAGGGTCCATCCACGGCCCGACCCAAATCCCTTCTGGCCAACGCAGCGTCGGCAGCATCCTGCAATGGCTTCTGGAGGCATTGGGCGTCCTCGGAGACGTGGGTCAGCATTTCAGAAAGACGGCGGACACCGTCCTCATCGGGCTCGCAACTGGCGAACTGGTCATACGTGCGGGTTAGCGAATAGCTATGCAGGAACAGGTTGACAAACCACATCTCGGGATGCCGATGAACCTGCCCAAGAAAATTGACGAACTCCGGGCTCGCCACCCAGTCCAGGTCGGTCTTTGTCACGGCTCCGGAGTGGTTCCGGAGAACCGTTACCGGTAGCTCCACCAAGCCGTCTTCCAGCACCACGGTGTTTTCCGCAAAAGTGTGTCGACAGTTCGGATGTCCGAAATGATAGCTGCTGTCGATCCCGATACCGGCCTTCCGGCAGGCCCGAAGCGTGTCGGCGTTGAGCCCGTACGCTCCGGCTCGATGGGCTGCCGGCCTTTGGCCTGTGCATGATTCGACAAAGTCTGCGCCCCAGGCGATGATCGACGTCTGCTCTTCCAGTGGGAACTGGTACATGTTTTCCCGACGCTTGTCGTCGATCCAGATCGGGTGGGTATGCAGGTGCACGCGGTGCCCCGCATCGTGGATCGTTCGCACGATCCGCTCCATCTCGTCCCTGCCCCAAATTACGTACTCATAGACGTTCACGAAGAAATCGCCCACTGCACCGCTGGCATCGAGCACTTCGATGATCTTTTCGATGCCCCACCCCTCCGACCAGATACGGTTGTCACGAAAACGCCGCTCGAACAGGGGCGTCTGAGGATTCTCCACATCGATGGTGACTGCTACGCGAGTACGGTTCATCACAGACCTTTCGT
>CAZXSK010000015.1:29108-63888 GCA_964642855.1 uncultured Planctomycetaceae bacterium
TTCTCCACATCGATGGTGACTGCTACGCGAGTACGGTTCATCACAGACCTTTCGTAGGACTACGCCGAGGACGGACCTGCAGGCTGATAGGGCGTCTGGCTGAACACGTCCATGCAGATGGATTCAACCATCTGAACGTCTGTGGATTCCATCCCCGTCCGCCACTTGCCGCAGTTGTGCTTGAGAACCGGTTTGAGAACATTCTCCTTCCAGTCCATCTCGTTGTCGGCGACGATCTCCCGCGCTTGTTGCTGATAGGCGAGCATGGCAGGATCGTAGGCGATGCCAAGCCAGCTACAGAGCTGATCCAACGCCTGCTCGGGTTCCTGGATCAGCTGCTCGTAGAAGATTTCCGTGTACCGCGGCCCGTACAGCTGCTTTCCCTGCTGACGGCCTAGCTGGAAGGTCCCCGCGTAGTTCTGCGCCCACTTGCGGACATCCTTGTGCATATTCATGTCGGTCTTCAGCCGCGAGAGCACCACGTCGCGCGGGTCGCGGATGATGTGCACCAACCGGGCCTCGGGGAAGACATTCTTCATCGCCGTTAGGCACAGCGTGTTGGATGGGTCCTTCTCGCCGACGATCGTCTTGCCCCGCCGGCTTGCATAGAGCGCAAGGTACCGCTTGAACAGGTCGCCATAACTAAAGGGCACACCGTTGCGGAAAGGCTCGAGCGCGTCGGCCGGGGAAATATCCAGCCGCTGGAGGCAGGTGTTCCGGCGAAGAATCTTCTCCACGCCATCCAACCCTTCCTGCTGGACCACCCGCTGCGCATCGGGATTGGCGATGAAGTCTCGGATGAAGTGCGACTCCGGAGGGAGGCATACCTCCGGATGCGCGTTGAGCATCGCCTGCAGCAGCGTGGTACCCGACCGGCCCACGCCCACAATCATGATCGGGTGTTTTACGTCCACGCCCAGCCACCATTCCGGCGGGGCGGGTTGATTCTCCCCGGATGCTCGCGGGGCCTCCGAGATCGTGAAAGCGCACTCATCCGAAGGCTGGTAGTCGTCATCTTCGGGGGCCTGCAGGACCTCCCCGAACGAGGAAGTGGACTCTGGCAGAATGTCGCGGGCCTTGCGACCGGGCTCGTCCGAAAGCTCCCGCCGGATTCCCCACACACCCGACTGTATCTTCCGCGCAACGCACAACTCGACGATCGCACGCAGCATCCACGCCTGGCCCCACCGCAGGAACGGTGCATCGGCTCGGGCCTGGGGGGTCCAACGATAGGCGAACCAGCCCTCGGACGTCTGCATGTTGCTGATGGTCCAACGCAACGATCTCTCGGCGAGCTGGAGCAACTCAGGCTGCTCCGTCGAGAGCGTCGAGAGCATCAGGACCGCCTCGGCCGCTCCGTGAATATCGACCGGATAGGGATTCACGGGCGTGATCTTCGGGGTCCCGTCTTCCATCAGGAAGTGCCCGAGATAGAAATGCAGGTACCGCTGACAGGCGGCATGTATTTCTTGGTCCTTCAGATGCTGGGAGATTCTCCATAGGCAACGGATTTCGAAACCGGTGTGATAATGATCGAGCTTGTCCGGCGCGTAGTGATTCTGAACCCGACCCCAGTAGAAGATCGACCCATCGGCATTCTGCTCCGAAAGAGCATACGCCGCTGCCCGACGGGCAAGCTGACGATACTCCTGGTTGTCGGTCTCCCTGCCGATGCGGGCGAGGAACTCAGCGCAGAACAGGTTCGCGTTGTGTACGTGATAATCGTCGATCGGCGTGTACGAGAAACACAACCCCTGCTGACCCAGATCATCCCGCCGGAGATCCTCCGTGATGAAGCGGCAGATGCCTTCGCACGCGTCAAGGTAACGTGAGTCGCGGGTAATCGTGTACAGCTCCCAGATCCCGTCACCAACGGCAGTGCTCACCACAGCCGACGGCGTCCCCCGCGGAATGAAAATCACACTCTGCCAATCGAATGGGTATCCCCAACAGAGCCCATGGTAACCGCTCGATGGGTTCTCCAGAAGCCAGTCGGCCATCCTCCTGGCTTCGTCAAGATGTCGCCTGTCACCCGTGACCTTGTAAAGGCGCACGCGAGCAGCGGTCATCAGCCCCAGCCCCTTGGCATTGCGCTGCGGGGCGATGTTCAGCTCCCGACGGACGCCCATCGGATCGCCCTGCGCACGCTTGAGCAGGTCGTTGACCTCCTGTTGGCCGGGTGGGTTGCCCGACTTCGCCCGCTGGATTATGTGATCAAACACGTCGTACGGGTCGTAGCCGTCCCAGCCGTTGGCATCGAGCCACCGAATCAAACGCTCGAGGGACGTGTCGATCTCCTCGTCCTCCGCAGCCGACGTCGGGCCCCCTCGGGCACCAGAATCAGCCGCGGAAGAACCGTCCACCATGTGCCTGCCTCTCGGGCCGTCGGGCGACGGTGACTTCCAACCAGGCAACGCTACACCCGTGGGAACCGACTGAGTCGGCAACGATGAACAAGGCCGCTTCCACCTGACCTCCGACTTGGGGGTTTCGGCCTGCTCCGAGGCAAGCCGGTTCTCCGCCGGACCGCTGGAGGTCGTTTGGCCACCGGCATCCACAACCGGACCCGAGAGCGAAGGCGAGTTGTGCTCTTCCCCATCCAGCAGCTCGCTGGCAGCTGCTTCGGCCTGTTTCGCCAAACTCGAAACCACCGCCGTCCGTGCAGGACCCGGAGGCGAACTCGTCGTGGAACGCCCATGCCCCTTCACGGAGTCTGCTGCTTCACCAGAACAGGCCTCGACAGGCTTACTGTCCCTCCCGGCTGCCTGCAATGCTCCGGAACGCGCCGTGCGAGCTTCCTCGATCACCCGCCGATAGAAAGCCACCAGTTGCCCGGCCTGGCTTTCGTAAGTGAAAACCTGCTTGCTGAAATCCGTGTTCACAGCGATCTCGCGCAGCTTGGGGATCGCCGCCTGGATCTCCGAAGCCGTCGACGCCGTAACGCCCACCGGATTCTCGCGGAAGTAATCTACGTAGCTCTTCAGCGGCGAAGCGATCACGGGCAGTCCCGCCGCGAGATACTCGAAGAGCTTGTTGGCGATGGTCGAGTCCAGGAAACGCTTGTTGCCCTTCTCGAGATTGAACGGAATGATGCCGAAGTCATACTGGCTCATCTCACGCATGATCTCGCGCGGCGAAGCCGTCGGATGCACCTCCACGTTCGGGCAGTCTGCGAACAGCTGTCGAACCTTCCCCGCAGCGAAAGTTGGATACACATGGACGCAAATCCCCATGCTCGACAGGTCGCGGAAGAGTTGCGTGAAGTCACGATGGGCCGTCCCACCGACGCCGCCTTCATAGACGATGTGCACCCTCCCGTCGCGAGCGGACAGCTTCGGGAGGCGATCCCGTGGGACGTCGTCCTGCGATGCGTAGTTGTAGAACACCAGCGAAGGCTGACCCGCGCCGTACAGCGTCGCGGCCTCATCGCGCTGATAGGGGGTCGAGTAGATCCGCCCGTCTGCCCCTCGGTTCGCAACCCCCTCGAAGTACGAGGTGCTGCCGTTGCCCGAGTCCCGCAACGAAATCAGGTCGTGGGTGTCATGAATCACCGGGGCGTCCCCGGCCAGGGCAGCTACCGTCAGCGTGTCGGGTTCATTGTGGCAGTGCACCACGTCGTAGCCGGCCGTCAGGTCCCAGAGCTGTCGCACGCCGCCGGAAAGGTGTATGCACTCGTCGTACACGTCATCGGACAACGACGGATAGACCTGGCTGAGGCGGGCCTTGCCGTATGCAAGCGTCACGCGATGCCCGCGAGCCCGCAACGCTTTGGCGGTCTTGTAGTTCCGGATGCACGGCGCCTCCTGCACGAACAGGATGTTCAGCGGATCGGCGTCCTGGGAGGAGGGATCGGGCTGCCAGTCGAAAGGCCTCGCCTCGACCGGCGGCTGGTCGGGCGTCCCGGCCGGTTGCCCGGGCAAGGACGATTCGGCAGGAGACTGCCCCCCGGTCGCCTGACCGTTCTGGAATGTCACGATGTTCGACGTCGCACGGGGCTGGGCCTCTCCACCGAGTTGAGGGTACGACGTGGCAGCAGCCTCACGAGCGTTTGCCTCTTCCAGCCCGTCGATGGTCTCCAGTGTCTCGCGGATCAAGGGCTGATCCGGCTCAATCGCCAGCGACTCGCGAAGCAGTTCGGCAGCGCGGGCCTCGTTACCAAGTTTCAGGTGCGAAAGACCGAGCTGGTTGAGAATCGGTGATTTGCTGCGGTCGATCGCAACGTACTTCTCCAGCAGCTCTGCCGACTTGTCCCATTGCTGGCGGTGACGGTACACGCCAGCGAGGTTCTGCATGGCGCTGAGGCTCTCGGGGCGGTTGGCGAGCGCTTCGGTGAAGCACCGCTGGGCTACGTCCACGTCGCCCCGGCCGGCTGCGATCACGCCCAGATCGTTCAACACGTCCGCGTCGCCCGGGGCATCACGCAGGATCTCCTCGAGTTGCTGCCTTGCTGCCTCGATCCGCCCCTGCGCAAACAACTGCTCCGCCTGCCGAACCCGCTGCTTGACGTCCTGCTGGCCTTCCATACCTCTCCCGCCTGTCATCACTTGCGGCCCCGGGGGGCCTGGTCGCAGTTATCGCATGATGGGTGCGGGGATCTGCGCGCGTGCGCACACCCCGCTGACATAACTGGGAAATCGGAGGCCCACGCAGGTCAATACGAGAAAAACCGGTATTTTTGCCCGCCTTGCCACAGGGATGGCCCCGGCCGGACGTCAAGCGGCATCCCCTTGCTGTTGACCCCGGCAGGCAACCCAGTGCCCAAGCAGCGAAAACCCCTCGCATGGAGCGCAGATCATCCCCTTAAGAGCATCGCGCGAACCGGAGTCGCCTCCGCAGCGGGGATCCGCAGCGGCGGGCAGCTCAGTAGGTACTTTCCAGGCGTAACATCTGTCAAATCCACACCTTCCAGAATCAGTACATCCGCTTCCAGCAACGTCACGTGCACCCGGTGGGGGTGCGGACCCTGGCGATACGGCTCGATGCTCAGGTAGTCGATACCCACCAACGGAACGCGCCGATCCGCCAGCCACCTCGCAGCTGACTCGTCGATTCCAACGAAGTCCTCCTCGAACCGGCCGGAGCGGCACCGACCCGTCGTGGTGTTAGCCGTCTTGAGGACCAACGCCTGACCCTCCGCCAGGTCGACATCGTCCAGATCGCCGGCGGACACAACAGCCACCCCCGGGATATCCACCACTCTCGCCGGAAGAATAAACCGCTCGGGCGGGTAGTCCCCCACACGCCTGCCGCCCGGCATGAAATGTGCGGGGGTGTCCAGGTGCGTCCCGAGGTGTGAACTGAGTTCCAGACGCGCCACCTCGCTCCGGCCTCCGCCCGACTCGCTGACAACGACCCGGCTGAAACCCGGATCGCCCGGCCAGACCGGCGAGCCTTCGGGTAACTCCAGACTGATGTCGATCACCTGCTGGGGCTTCATTTCGGCCTCCTTGTCTGCTGCAGTATACTCCACAGGACCGCCTTTGCACCGGGCCGCAGCCAAATCCCCGGGCGCAGCTTGTTGTACCGATACGCCAGCCTGCGATTGAGGGACCAAGGGTCAGGGCGTAGAATATCCGGAACCTGCCCCCGAGAACCGTGGCCGACCGGCCTCTCGGGAAACCACCATTGCACAGAGGGTCATGGGGACCAAAGCATGGGGACCAAGCAATTGCTGGTATGCAGAGATGTTGAGATCCAGATCCAGCAGGTGGATTCCGGGAACGCTACCCGAGCGTGGGCCATGGAGATCCGAAACAGCAACGGGCCCGTGTGCCAGGAAACGCCTTTCTTCTGGCAGACGATGGCTGAAAGGCCTCCCCGCTTCCGCACCCTGGCTGCCGATCGGTCTCCCGTGCTGGCAGTGGTGGAAGCTTCCCGTCCGCGTGAGGTGCTCCTGCTCTACGACCGGGACACAGGCGAGTTGTTCCCAGCCGACAGCCGTCAGTACGCTGTCGGGCGGAAGCTGCTTGATCGCCTTTGCTCAGCACTGCAGGACGACCGGTACGTTCTGACAGGAGACTTCCGCTGCTGATGCCCCCCGCCAGAGGGCCCGAGATCGAGTGTCTCTTGGGTTCTCCAGCGAGCTCAATCCACTGACAGGGTTTGTATATGACGCCAGCGTGTTCCCTGGAAAGCGCCGAGGCCGCGAGCAGTCCCCGAACGCTCGGGTGGCCGACCGTGGCCTCGGCTTTCCATCCTTCGCCTACAATCACTTCGGCCGGCAGGTTGATCCAGCCGGTCACCGACGCCGACGGAGCAGCACCGCCGCCCCGGAGGCCACCAACAGCAGCATCGGCGGGCAGGGAATCGTGTTCGTCGCCTCCAGGCAGTACGTGCCGCTGCTGCTCTGGACCAGCTCGTACTCGAAGTACTCCGGCCCGCCGATCACCACGCACTTCATCGCCGGCCAGACGGTTGCAAGCTGCGGAGAATCGGCGAACGGAACCAGGAAGGTTTCCCCCGGACCGATTGCAGAGGCGATGTCGAATCCCTCGGCCAGCAGGAAGCGTAGCTCCCCACCGGTCGGCGATCCGTCTGAAGGGGGAGAGATCGGCAAGCAAAGACCTACCTCGCCGGTCACGATCAGAGCATCGCACTGGCCCGGGGCCAGGCCGGCGACATCGATCTCGATGACGCCCGACTCGCCCAGCATCAGGTCACCGATCACGGTCGTTGTCACGACCTGTCCGGCCCCCCCGGGCGAAAGCAAGCCATGGTTCTCCAGGGCCCCCTCGCTGAGCTCCACCCACGTGCCACTGTGGAGGGCCCCCTGGTTACGAAGCGAGTTTTCCCCTCCGCCCAGAAGGACGTCTCCAAGAATCGTCCCCGCGTTATCGATGCGGTCGTTGCCGTTGTCACCGATCAGCGCCACCCCGCTGGTCGACTTGATCAGCCCGTGATTGACGAGATCCGCCTCCGAGCCGCTTTCGAGCTTGACTGCCGAGGCCATGCCGCTTCCTCCCATGACCACGCCGCCAAGGATCTCCACCAGCGCGCCGCCGTTCCCGCTGCCATGGCGCTGCACCCAGATTCCGTGGGCGTCTGCCCCCGTGGCGATCACGTCGCCGTCCACGACTACCCGCACGTCCTGACAGTTGCCCACGTGACCTGCGATGCTCTGGGCGAGGATCCCGTGGGAGCAGTCCCCGGCGGTGGTGATGCTGCCGGTGTGGTCGACGGTTACCGCCCCGGCCGACCCCGAGCCCCCCGCACTGCCCGCGAATGCAACCCCGTACCCGTGGTTGTCCATCGCGGCACCCAGCGGGCCCACAGCCAGCGACGCAACCCTGCGGTGCTCAGAGATAGCCGCGAACCCGCCGCCACCTCCGATGCTCTGTGCGAGGATGCCCGGAGCAAACGCCCCGGCGGTTTCAACGACCCCGTCATTGCTGAGCGTCACGGTTCCCCCCTCGCCGGTGCCTCCGCTGATTCCGTGCAAGACCATCGCGCTGCCGGACGAACCGAGAATCCCCAGGGCGTCTTCGTGAACGGCGACCCCACCGGCTCCGCCACCTCCGCCAATGCTCTGGGCCATCAGGCCGACAGCGAAGTCGCCCTTCGTAACGACCGACGCCGAATTGCTCGCGCCCACCGCCTGACCGTTGCCCCCCGTACCCGCTCCCCCGCCGAGGGACACGTTCACCTTCGGCACGAGATAGCCCAAAAACTCCAGGTAGTCCAGCGGGTTGCCACTCAGCTGAAGATCAACACTGAGG
This sequence comes from uncultured Planctomycetaceae bacterium, assembly GCA_964642855.1. Classification (GTDB taxonomy): domain Bacteria; phylum Planctomycetota; class Phycisphaerae; order SM23-33; family SM23-33; genus CAZXSK01. The sequence continues at coordinate 36,824 of CAZXSK010000015.1, forward strand.
CTGTCTCCGCCTGCCCCCCCGCCGCCGCCGATACTCTGGGCAAGCAGGCCATGCGAGCCACACCCGCTTGTCGTAATCGATCCGCCCGGGACCGCTGCGTTCACCGTCCCGCCATGGTTTCCACCGCCGCCCCTTCCACCCAGCGAGAAACTCGCATCGACACTGGCCATTCCGGGAAGGACGTCCGCGAGGGTAGACATTGTGGATATGTCAGCCTGAAGGACCGTCGAATCGCCGCCGGTTCCCCCGCCGCCACCGACGCTCTGGGCGAGCAGCCCGAAAGCGAAATCCCCGCTGGTAGACAAAGCCCCGATGCTGGTGCAGTCCACCTGACTGCCCGAGCCTCCCTGTCCTCCACGCCCGCCAACCGAGGTCACCATGCTCATGCTGTCGATAGTAGCGGAGCAGTCGAAGCTGTCTCCGCCCACGCCGCCCCCACCGCCAACACTCTGGGCAAGCAGGCCGTGAGATGCGAAGCGACGGGTGGCAATTCGCCCGCGGTTGACAACCCGGACGGTCCCGCCATTGCCGCCTTGCCCCCCCTCCCCGCCAAGGCTCATGCCCACGCTCAACGCGGGGATCTCGATCTGCTCCAGTGGCAGGCCGATGTTCACATGCCACGAAGCCGCATTGCCTCCGCTGCCGCCTCCACCGCCAATGCTCTGCCCGACCAGTCCGGACGAATGACAGCCGTACGTGTACACGCTGCCTGAGTTCTCGACAACCACCTTATCGGCGTGTCCCCCGCCACCGCCCTTACCGCCCAGCGAGGCGCCGCACTCGAACTGGATGCCCAAGGTGTACCGGCAGGCGTTTCCCCCGCTGCCGCCTCCGCCGCCGATGCTCTGGACATGCAGGCCGGGGGAGTAATCGCCTACGGTCGTCACGTTCGACGAGTCGGCTGCTTGGATCTCCGCCGAACCGCCGTTTCCACCCAGACTGCTGTCGCCGCCCACACTGAAAGCCAGCCCGATCCCCACGTCGAACGCGCCGCCTCCGGTTCCCCCTCCGCCACCGACGCTCTGAACCAGCGCGCCGGGTGAGTGGAACCCGTTGGAGGCGAGGAAACCCAACTGCTCGAAATAGGCCCGTCCGCCGCTGCCACCCGACCCGGCCTTGCCGCCGATGGCCACCAGTACGCTGTCAGCCTGCCCGCCCGGGCCGGTCTGTTCGTCGCGATCGATCCCGGTCTTGACGTCCGTCCCTCCCCCGCCCCCAACGCTCTGGAGGAACGCGCAGGCGGAACTGGACCCGATCGTCGAAATCCTGCCATTGTTCTGCGCAACGACGTACTTGCCATCGCCCTGGGCGCTGCCATTGCCGCCAATGGCAATCGCCGCCCCGCTGCCGCCCCCGGTTCCGCCGCCGCCACCCAGACTCTGGGCAAACAGGCCATAGGCATACTCGCCCTCCGAGATCAGCAAGCCATAGTTCAGGACCTGAATGTCACCGCCGTCGCCGCCACTGCCGCCATCGCCACCGAGGCTGACAACGCCCCCCGAATTACGCGCCCTGCCGCCGCCGCCTCCGATGCTCTGGGCAGCCAGACAGGACGCTTCGTTGCCTTCCGTATGCACGGTTCCACGGTTCTCGATGACTACGAACCCTCCGTTTCCGGTGCTCTGGGCACTGCCGCCCAGCGCGATAACGCCCCCCGATCCACCACCGGACCCGCCGCCTCCACCGATGCTCTGACCAAGGATGCCGCACGATGCCACGCCGGTCGTGCCGATCACACCTGTGTTGGTTGCCTGAATGGTTCCCCCGTGGCCCGATGCCGAACCCGAACCACCCATGGCGAAAATCCCGCCTGCGTCACCGGCCGTGCCTCCACCCCCACCGATGCTTTGGGCGTGGAGCGCGTCGGAAACCGCCCCGGCCGTGCGGATCGTGCCGTAGTTCCACGCGCGCACCTCGCCCCCGTTGCCGGTGCTCTTGCCGTCACCACCGACACTGACGATGCCTCCCGAACCTCGCGACGACCCCCCGCCACCCCCGATACTCATCCCCTCCATGCCGCACGAACCGTCGCCAAATGTCTCGATCAGGCCGTTGTTGCCGCACTGGGTAAGGCCCCCGTGCCCGCCTGCCGACCCGCTTCCGCCAAGCCCCACCAGCCCACCGGTCGCCCCGGCGCTGCCTCCGCCCCCGCCGATGCTCATCGCCAACGCACCGCAGGAATCGTTGGCGTCGGTCCGCCAGGAACCTGCGTTGTTGAGTACCACGACCTCGCCGCCGTCACCGCTGCTGCCCCCGCTGCCTCCCCAGAAGACCAGCCCCCCACCTCCGCCGGCACCGGGCGCGTATCCGCCTACGCTCTGGGCGTAGACTGCGTGCGCCTGCTCCTGACACGTACGGATGGCCGATAGACTGTTTACAGAGACGTAGCCGCCCCTGCCGCTGTCGCTGCCCGCGCCCGAGCCGCCGAAGAGCCCGCCCCCGGCCCCGCCGGCACCGGAAGCCCCGCCGAGACTTTCAGCCACGATGCCCATGGATCGGTACCCATACGTATCGATTGATTCGTATTGGTTGATGTTCACCGTGCCGCCAACACCGCCTGGAGCGCCGTTGCCCCCGGAGACATAGATCCCCGTGTACCCTCCGCCACCATCGCCGCCCTTGCCCCCTTGGCTTCGCGCCATCAGACCCGGATTGTTCGAACCCCATGTCTTCACGTTCGCCCTGGTGGTGATCCCTATGTTCCCGCCCGCACCGGGCATCCCCCCGTGCCCGCCCAAACCCGGCGTGATGATCGTGCCCCACCCATTGGCTCCCTTCCCGCCATTGCCACCCGTGCTCCGCAGGCAGACCGCCGGGCTGTCGTTGGCGTCGACGGCGATCCCGAACGGATCGTGCAGCGTGGCTGATATGTCCTGGCCGGCCTGACCGTAGCCGCCTGTGCTTGCCCGCGAGAAGCCGGTCACCTGGTCGCCGCGGTTCGCGCCGTTAGTGCCCGTGTGGTACATATTGATCGCGGCGTAGCCCAGGGGGTTGGTAGCCGTGCCGATCCCTTCCAAGAGGTTCTGTACGTCGATGTGGCAGATCGGCGGACATTGGAAGTCCACGCCGCAAAGAATGCCCTGGGACTGGTTGCCGGAGAAGGTTGCACTGGACCCGTCGAACGATCCGGAGTCCGGACCGGCCGATGCGACGGACACCATCACCATACCGACCAGGAACAGGGGGAAAAGGCGCAGACCCCGAGCGGATGACGTTCTCATACTGATTCCTCCCTTCAACGACCTTTCTGACAGGCTGGCGAGCCCAGCCCGGGACGAGAAACCTGCACAGCCTTGCGACGAGCCATCGGCCTCCGGAGAAGAGAGCCTTCCGAGCAATTTGAGGTCGTTCCCGGCTGCGTGAGCGAGCAAGTCGCAAATCATGGGGCCATGGGCAAACCCACAGCCGCTCCGGCAGTATTCTTAGGCAGCCGCGTCCTGTGAAGACAAGGTCTTGCTTCGAAAACGCCTCGTTGATCGCTCGCCGGGAGTGACAGCGGCCCCGAGCCGGATCACGAAGTTCCCGCAAGCCGGGTGCGTTTGTCCAGCCCGGGTGGTAGGATCTCACCGACAGAGGGTTTCCCACTGGAACGAGGCATCCGCAAATCCCCGGAGACGCCATGGCTGAAAAGTTGCCCCACGTGGTACTCATACTCGCCGATGACCTGGGCTACGGCGACCTGAGCTGCCTGAACCCCGAGTCGAAAATCCCCACCCCTCACCACGATGCGCTTGCCAAGCGCGGCGTGACGTTCACCGACGCTCACAGCAACTCCGCCGTCTGCACGCCCACCCGCTACGGCGTGTTGACCGGCAGACACTGCTGGCGGACCTGGCTGAAACGCAGCGTACTCAACGGCTACTCCGTCTCGCTGCTGGAACCGGACAGGCTGACCGTTCCGGAAATGATGCGACGCCAGGGATACGCCACCGCGTGCATCGGCAAGTGGCACCTCGGGCTGGACTGGCAGACCCGCCCGGACGCCCCCGGGCCCGAAGGCCTCCGCCGGGAACTGGACCCCGACGCGATCGACTTCGATCGGCCTCCAGCGGCCGGCCCGCACACCGCTGGGTTCGACTACTCCTACATCATCCCTGCCTCGCTGGACATGACACCCTACTGCTATCTCGAGAACGGGCAGGTCACAGAGAAACCCACCGGACACATCGAGACCTCAGGCCGGCCTTTCTACTGGCGCGGCGGGCAGATCGCGCCCGGATTCGAGCACGAAACCTGCCTGCTGGAGTTCACCCGGCGGACGGAGAAGCACATCGCCGACCACGCAGCCACCCGGGCAGAGCAACCCATGTTCCTGTACGTACCGCTCCCTTCGCCCCATACGCCGCACACGCCGCGCAAGCCTTTCCGGGGCAAGAGCGAGGCCGGCACGTATGGCGACTATGTCGTCGAACACGACTGGAGCGTCGGACGGATCGTCGCCGCCCTCGAGCGCGCGGACATGCTGGACGACACGCTGCTGATCGTCACAAGCGACAACGGCGCCCATTGCGCATCGAACCCCAACTCCGACGACGCGTTCCACTTCGAGCAACAGTTCGGACACCGCAGCAGCTACATCTATCGCGGACAGAAGTCCGACGCCTGGGATGGCGGGCACCGCATTCCCATGCTGGTCCGCTGGCCAGGTGCCGTCGAGGCGGGCAGCACCTGCAGGCAGACCATCTGCCTGACGGACATCATGGCCACCCTGGCCGAGCTCACCGGGTACGATCTGCCCGAGGATGCAGCCGAGGACAGCGTGAGCTTCCTGCCCCTGCTACACGGACAGGACGCCAAGACGCGCGAAGCGACGATTCATCATTCGCTGCACGGGGAGTTCGCCATTCGCCGAGGCCGTTGGAAGTACATCGAGTGCGCCGGGTCGGGAGGCTGGTCGCTGCCGGAGAACGAAGTGCCCGAGGACGCCCCGAGCCGCCAGCTCTACGACATGCAGTCCGACCCGTCGGAAAAGGTCAACGTGGTGGCGGAGCATCCGGAGATTGCAGGCGAGCTGCAGGCGCTGCTGGACGCAAGTCGCCGAGCCGACCGCACCGCCGCCTTGGAAAGCTAGCCCGCACCAAGCGCTCGGCGATATTCGCGCGGCGTGGCCTGCATGATCCGTCGGAACTGGCGGTTGAAATGCGAAAGGTTGCCGAACCCCGCCTGCTGGCTGACCTGCGTGATCGTCAGGTCGGGCTGGGCGAGCAGAGCGCATGCCCGACGGATACGCCATTCGTTGCGGTACTGCACGAAGCTGGTGCCCATCGACCGCCGGAAGAAACGGGTGAACGTTGAGACGCTCATGTGCAGGGACCGGGCAGCCTGGGCGAGGGTGAGTTCCTCGTCGGCCGACTGGTGGATCAACTGCAGGGCCCGGTGCAGGTTCTCCTGGTCTCTCTGGCCGGCCGACCGGGCGTAGCGCTCGCTGGCGAGGGGGCAGAACTCCCTGCGGGAGAGGCGTTCCAGAACGGTCAGCAGTTCCAGCAGCTTGCCCGGGGCGGGCAGCGTGGGCATCCCCAGCAGCCGATCCTCGATGCCGGCCAGGTCGTCGCCCGGGAATACAAGCCCCCGGCCGGCTGCGTCGAGCAACCGGGCGAGCAGTTCCATGTCGTCGCGCGCGAGCAGGTCCACGCCCAGCGCCTCCCGCGAGAAAACCACCACCAGGAAGTCGGCCCCGGGCCCGACATGGGGCCCGGGTACCCACGAGTGCGCCAGCTCGGGACCCACCAGCACCAGTTGACTGCCACGGAAGTCAGCCACGCTGTCGCCAATCACCCGCCGGCCGCTTCCGCCACGAACCAGCAGCAGCTCGTACTGCCGATGGAAGTGGTACGTCACCCGGGGAAGACCCGGGCGGTGTTCGACACTCACAGCCTGCCGCTGCTGACCTTCAGGAAACGTGAACCGCGTTGGCTGGGGGTCTGGAGGAACCATTTGACTTGATCGTACCACAATACCGCCGAATCGGCGCAGAAAAGCCCGCTTTCCCGTGGTAGTTTGGGGGAATCGAGTCATTCTAACTATAGGAAGTGAGACCATGCGAACCATCCAGATCGATAAATCACGAGAGTACCTCCAGGCGTCGGACCGTACGATGATCCGTGGCTGCCAAGGCCACAAGCGCAACCACCGCATGCTGGAGCGAGGCTACCCGGTATTCACCACCCGCGCGAAAGGCGCCCGGTTCTGGGACGTCGACGGGCAGGACTACGTGGACTACCTCATGGGCTTCGGGCCGATCGTGCTGGGCCACGGCAACCAGCAGGTCGCCGAAGCGGTCCACAAGACCCTTATTGACGGTTGCATCTTCTCGACCGCCCACGAGTCGGAGCTCCAGGCCGCCGATCTCGCCCTCTCGCTCAACCCGTGGGCCGAAATGGTGGGCTTCCTCCTGGGCGGCAGCGCAGCAACCAGCGCCGCCGTACGCATCGCCCGGGCGTACACCCAGCGCGACGTCATCCTCCGGTGCGGCTACCACGGCTGGCACGACTGGACGGCCGTCGACCCCACGGGCGTTCCCCAGGTCACCCGCGACCTGTCGATCGAGATGCCCTACGGCGACCTCGATGCCCTCGAAGACCTGCTCAAGAAATACGACAACCGCGTCGCGGGCGTGATCGTCGAAACCGTCCAGCACGCCGGACCTCCCGAGGGGTACCTGCAGGGCGTGATCGACCTGGCCCGCAAACACGGCGCGGTCAGCATCCTCGACGAAGTCAAGACGGGCTTCCGCGTCGCGTTCGGCGGCGCGTGTGAATACTACGGCCTGGAGCCCGACCTCGCGACGTTCGGAAAGGCCTGCTGCAACGGCCTGGCCGGTTCGTACGTGGTCGGCACGCGCGAGGTCATGGGCAACGAGCGCGCCCAGTCCTGCTGGCTGGCAGCTACGTTCCACTGCGAGCTGCTCTCGCTGGTAGCCATGCAGGTAGTCACCCAGCAGATGCGCGCCCGGGACGGCATCGCCCATCAGCGTCGGCTCGGCGAGCGCCTGATGGAAGGCATCAATGACGCCTGCGAGAAGGCTGACGTCGCCTACCGCCTGGTGGGCCTGCCCGCGATGCCCCAGCCGATCATCGAGCCGGAAGACCAGAAGCCCCGCGTCATCCAGATGCTCCTGGGCGCCCTGGCCAGAGGCTTCTACCTGCATCCGGGACACTGCATGTTCACCTCACTGGCCCACACGATGGAGGACATCGACGCGACCATCCAGGCGGTCGCGGAAGCAGCTGACGAACTGGACTGACACACCATCGACGGACTGGAGACAATCATGAACACCAGAATCTTTGGAACCATTGCGTGGCTGACGATCGCAGCCGCTGCAGGTGTGCTGGTCGCTGCCGACCAGGCCGGCTGGCCTCAGTGGCTGGGTCCGCGCCGATGCGGCGTCGCGCCGGAGGGCATTTCGCTGATCGAGAAGCTCCCGGAGAAGCCCGAACCCATATGGCAGATCCAGGTCGGCGAAGGCAAACCCGAGTCTCACGCGTCGCCGGTCTGCGAGGGCAACCTGGCGATCCTCCACGCCAACCTGGAAAAGCGAGAGAAACGCGAAGACGGCAAGACACGCAAGTACAGCGTGGAATCGCTGATCTGCGTGGCGGTGGACTCCGGCAAAGAGCTCTGGCGGAAGGAGTACCGGGGCGAGTCCAACAACACCCCGGTCATCCGGGACGGAAAGGTGTACTTCGTCAACGGCGACGGTGAGATGCTCTGTCTCAAGACCGCCGACGGCAGCGAAGTCTGGAAGTGCAAAGTCAACAAGCGCAGGGGCACCAACAGCTCACCCGTACTCGCCGCAGACGTCGTAGCCGTCGTCGTGGGCAGAGACCTCGTCGCGGTCGACCGCGAGAAAGGAACCAAACGCTGGGCCAAACGCGTCCAGGCCTGGAACAACTCCCCCGCCGTCTGGACCCACAACGGCACGGATTACCTGATCGCGGGCAACCGGGAAGTGGTCTGCCTGGCTGCCGAAGACGGCAAGCAGCTGTGGACCATGGAGGGCACGAAGCTGGAGAAAGACCCTGCCTCCCCGGCCATCTGCGGCGACCGCATGGCGATCCTCTGGGAGGGCATGGGCCTGGCCGTCTACGAGCTCTCTGCCGACGGTGCGAAGAAGATCGCCGAGGCCAGCGAGTTCGTCCCGCAGACCGGCGGAGCCCACCAGGCGACCAGCCCGGGCTTCGACGGTGAAATCGTCGTCGGCGTGGACAAGGAAAAGACGTTCTGCTTCCGCGTCAAGACCGGCAAGCTGCTCTGGAAAGGCGACAAGGGCGATACCCACGCCTCGCCCATCCTGGTCGACGGAAAGGCGCTGGTCCGCGGCAAGCGGTCCCTGATGATGTTCGACCTGGCCGACGGCGAGAAGCTCGGCGAGGCGAAGATCGACGCAGCCGGCTGCTCGTCGCTCGCCCTGGCCGGCAACAAGCTGCTGGTCAACGCCGGCAGAACCTTCCAGTGCTACGACCTTGGCAGGAAGAAATAGCTCAGCCACGGCCAGGCTCGACGCCGGCCAGACCTCGGTAATCCGGAGATCCCTCATGAAGATTCGAACGTTTCTCACCGTCACGGCTGTCATGGCCGCTGCAGCAATCTACTGCCACGCCGACCAGCCCGAGCAGCGGTTCATCGGCTACCGCAACGACGCCACCGGCGTGTACCCGGCCGACTGTGACCCCGTGACCGAGTGGAATATGTATGACCTCAAGACGGTCGAGAAGAAAGACCACCGCGGCAGGAAGAAGAAAGTCGAAGTTCCAGCGGGCGAAAGCCGCAAGAACATCGTCTGGAAGACGTCGATCCCGATGTACTGCAACGGCGGAATGATCGTCGCGGGGGGCAAGCTGTTCGCCCAGGCGGACCGGGGCGGCAGCGGCTTCGCGCGGAAACTCGTCCCGGAATTCCTGGGCAATCAGTTGATCTGTCTCGACCCGGCCGACGGGAGTATTCTCTGGAAGCGCGACCTGCAGCATCTCGAACTGTTCCCTCCCGAGAAGGCAAAGGAGATCGAAGCCGACCTCAAGGAAGTCAACGCCTTCTACGTGAAGGCATACTCGGGCTTCCTGGCCTACCGGCGAGTGGCCGGGCCGGTCATGGGCGGCGGGCATGGCTTGCCCAACTACTCCAAGAACATGCCCGACGGGTTCGAGGAGAAGTTCGCCAAGCAGGCGGAGGCGTTCTCGGAGGTCTGGAAGGAAGTGCCCCGCACTCCCGAAGCGCTGAAGGAAATGGCCAAGCAGCACGGCCGATTTGATCGGATGTGGACGTGGAACTACACGCAGCTGTCGTTCGAGAACTTCATGAAGCAGTTCTTCCCGAAGATCAAGAAGAAGCGCGATGCACTGGGCAAGTACGGGTACGCGTGGTGCGCCTGGTACGGACAGGGCTCGTTCGTGGGCGCAGGCATGCAGACACCCGTCAGCGACGGCGAGAGCATCTACGTGCATACCGGCTACAACGACGTGTTCTGCTACGACCTGAAAGGCAACCGCAAGTGGGTGACCTGGTTCGGGGAGATGGGCGACCATCACGGCACATGCCTCGGCTCGCCCGTGCTGGTGGGCGACGTCCTGATCGTCAACGGCGGCGGGGACCACAGCGTCAAGACCCACAAGTACATCCGCGGCCTGGACAAGAAGTCCGGCGAGATCCTCTGGGAGCATACCGACTTCTACACCGGCAAGAGCTACACCCGCATCACGCCGGTTCCCCTCACCCTGCCGATCGGCGATACCGGCAAGACCGTCGATGTGGTCTGGACCGGCCCGGGCAACGTCATCCGCGCGAAGGACGGAAAGATTCTCGCCGAGAAAATCGGCTGCCACGGCAACGGGCGACACGTCGGCGTCAGTGACAAGCACGACGTGATCGTACTGGTCAACGGCAGCAGCGACGGCGGCGCGGGCTCGCCCGTAACCTTCCCCAAGGGCACCGTCGCAGTCAAACTCGCAGCCGAGAGCGAAGACAAGGTCACCGCCAAGATGCTCTGGAACGATTCCAAGGGACCCAGCCGACTTGTCGTTCGAGACGAAACCGTCTACGGCTGGGATCGCAGCACGCTTGTCGCCCGGGACCTGATGACCGGCAAGGAGATCGCCAAAGCAAAGGTAGGCCCCCGTGGGTGGCGAGGTCCGAACCACATGTCCGTTATCGCCGGGGACTACCTGTTCGGGCTCGACCAGTACAGCGGCTGCGGAATCGTGAAGATCCGCGGCGAGGGAAGCATGGAAAGCAAGACGTTCAACCTCGTCGAGCCCGAGCCGCTGAGCAAATACGACTTCTGGAACCAGGGCGCGCAGTTGTTCGCCAGCGGAAACCGGATCTTCATCCGCAGCTACACCGACGTCTACTGCATCGGCGACCCCCAGCAGGAGATGAGACTGTCGAAGGCCCATCGATAGGCGCCACGGACAGCCTGGCCGGATCGTACCGACCCCCTAACGGGGAGGCAGGCATGGTATTGACATGGCGAAAGACGGCACTCGCTGCAACTGCGGCGACGGTCGTGGTAACCACACTGGCATTCGTCCGTGCCGAGGAGAACAGCGATCGCGCGACGGACGACGTGCCCCTCTACTCGGGCGGCTATCGCGGGCCCGACCGAAACGGGATCTATCCGGCGGAGGATCTTCTGAAGAAATGGCCCGAGGGCGGGCCCGAAATGCTCTGGAAGTACGAAGGGCTGGGCGAAGCGTGGTCCAGCGTGACGATCCACGACGACAAGGCGTATGTGCTGGGCGGGATCAATCCGGGCATACTCTACGCGTTCGACCTGGACGACGGCGAGCTCGTGTGGAAACTGGAGTACGGCCCCGATCGCCGGGAAGGCCGGTTCGCCGGCTCGCGGAATACCGTGGAGGTCAGAAGCGGGCGTGCGTACTTCGCCACCGGCCAGGGGGTGGTGCACTGCGTCGACCTGAAAGCAAGGAAGGTCGTCTGGTCGGTCGACACGGTAAAGAAGTTCGGCAACAAAATCCCCGGCCACGGGTACAACATCACTCCGCTGCTGCATGACGGGAAAATCATCTGCCCGATCCGCCGCGGCAAGCACACGCACGTTGCGCTGGACATGAAGACCGGCAAGGTGGTCTGGACGAACAAGCCCAGCACGTACGCCATCGGCGACAGTTCTCCCGTGCTGCTGGATGGAGATCCCCCCCTGGTGGTCGATAGCCTCTGGCATGCCTTTGTGGTTCTTCGTCCCGATACGGGCAAAATCGTCTGGACGTACAAGGACGGACGCACCGGCACCATGATGACGCCGGTTGTGCGGGACGGGTACGTGTTCGCCGACATGGGCCGACACCGCGCAACGATGTTCCACCGCACCGACGATCCCAACCAGCCGCTGCGGAAGCTCTGGCAACTGGATCACGGACTGGACGACATCAGCCAGGCCCTGATCCTGGACGACAAGGTGTTCTACCTCGGCCGGACGCATCGCATGGTGGAAGAGGTCGTCGAGAGGAAGGGCAAGAAGGAAACGCGCACCGTGCGCCAGCGATACATGGCAATGTGGGCCCGAGACGTCAAGACCGGCAAGCTGCTCAAGAGCGAGCAGGTTCGCGAAAGCGGTTCGCTCTCGGCCGCCGACGGAATGATCTACCTCGTCACCGGTGGTGAGAAGAACTGGAAGTCCAGCAAGGGCATCGAAGCGTGGATCTCGCTGATCCGCCCGACGAAGGGCGGCTTCGAGCAGGTCAGCCACTTCAAACCCGTGCGAGGGAAGAAGGAAGTCTGGATCAATGCAGCCATCGCCGACGGCAAGCTGCTGTTCCGCCAGGGACGCATGCTCTCGGCGTATGACATTTCGGCTGAGAGCGACAGCAGGTAGGTAGCGAACCAGGATCATCAGGGAGAGTGAGAATGGAACCGATTCGCGTAGCGATCATCGGGTGCGGGAACATGGCCGGGGCGCATGCCCGGCGGCTGAAGGTTCGAGACGACGTCGAGATCGTCGCTTTGTGCGACCCTCGCGACGAGGCGATGGAGCGTCTGGTCGAGCGAAGGCTTGCGGAAGTCGAGCCCGCGCCAAAGCGGTTCAGCGACACGGCTGAGATGTACCAACAGGCCAGGCCCGACGCGGTGGTGATCGTCACGCCGCACACACTGCATCACGACCAGGCGGTCGACGCAATGCAGCGAGGCTGTCACGTGCTGCTGGAGAAGCCCATGGTCACCGACGTCACCGACGCGCGTGACCTGGTCCGGCAGGTCGAGCAGAGCGGCAAGACGCTGGTCGTCTGCTACAACACCGCCTTCACCGGCCCATTCATCTACCTTCGGCAGGCAATCCGCGACGGCCTGCATGGCCGGCTGGAACTGGTCACCGGCTACCTCTCGCAGAACTGGAAGGTCCTCACGGCCGGCAGCTGGCGGCAGGATCCGCAACTCTCGGGAGGCGGACAGGCCTACGACAGCGGAGCCCACCTGCTCAACAGCCTCTGCTGGACACTCGAGCAGCCGGTCGAAGAAGTTTCGGCCATGCTTGACCGGCAGGGCACAGCCGTGGACATTAACACCGTGCTCATCGCCCGCATGGGCGGCGGGGTCATGGCGAGCATCGCCATCGGTGGCGACAGCGCGCCCGACGGCAGCCACCTGGCGTTCGTGTTCGACCGGGCCCGCGTGGAGATCGACGGCTGGAAGGGCGAATGGATCCGCGTGATCGACGAATCGGGCGAGGTCACCGAAGTGGATACCCGCGAGCACGAAACGGACCCGGACGCGAACTTCATCGACGCCATCCAAGGCCAGGCCGAACCGCTGGTGACCGCGCAACATGGCCTCGTGCAGTCGCAACTGATGCAGGCGCTGTACGCCTCTGCCGAGTCTGGCCAGGCAGTCCGGCCGGAGTGAACCAACGCGGTCGAAAACGACCCCCCACGAAAGGACGACACGGTAGACGATGACTGACAGCGACGAGCCCCGCCGGGACGCACCGGCGCAGAGCTTCCAGGCCGGCTGGGCGACAGAGGACATCACACCGCAGGAAGACTACCAGCTCGGCGGCGGAGCGTTCGGCCAGTCGCACGGCGTGCTGCACCCGCTGCAGGCCCAGGCGATCGCGGTGCGCTTCCAGGAAACAACCTGCGTTCTGCTGGGGGCGGATTGCCTCGGCTTCGGGGCCGCATGGTCACGCGAGCTGCGCGCACAGATCGCAGAAGATCTCGACCTGTCCCCCGAGGCCATCCTCCTGACGGCTACCCACACCCACAACGCCCCTGCCTCGGTGGACCTGCGGAACTGGGGCACGACCGATCCGGGGTACATGGATTTCCTGGCCGGGGCGCTTCGAAGCCTCGCGCGGCGAGCGATGGACGCCCTCGCGCCTGCGGAGCTGTTCCTCGCCGACGACGTGTTGCCCGGGGCCACCGCCAACCGTTGCATTCCCGAGCCGCCCAGCGACCAGGACCGCATCCTGCTGCTGCACTTCAGGTCGCTGCAGGATCAGAGCTCCGCGCTGATCGTCAATTTCGCCTGCCACCCGGTGAACCTGCACTCCTCCGGGCTGGTGACGCCGGACTTCCCGCACTTCCTGCGAGCGCGCATGGGCGAGAAACTCGGCAACGTATCGACGTTGTTCCTGCAGGGCGCAAGCGGCGACCTGCTGCCCGCACGTTACGAGAAACAGCCCGACGAAGCCGCAGCGCGCGCTTTGGGCGAGAGCCTGGCCGACAAGGCCGCGGAGATGCTGCAATCAGCCTGCCCCGTCGGTCCGGGCGGCATCGACTGCATGGAGCGGGCCGTCGAGGTGCCCCTCGTGCCCCTGCCCGACGACGATCAGCTCCGGCAGATGATCCAGGAGCACACACCGAAACTGGCGGCCTGGCCCGAGCCGGACATGGCCAGTTGGGACTACACCCGCCACAAGACCGCCATCGAGTGGGCCCGCGAGGCGATCGACGCCCGCGCGGCCGGCAACGATCGAACGTCGACATCCCTCTCCCTGCAGGCGATCTCGATCGGTCAGCTGCTGATCCTCGGCGTGCCCAACGAGTTATTCGATACGCTCGGGGCCCGCATCCGCCGGGCACTGACGCCCAGGTGCGTGCTGATCGCCACCCTCTCCAGCGGATGCGAGGGGTATCTCGCCACCTCCGCTGCGCATGAGAAGGAATCGTACGAGGCGTCCAAGGCGTTCCGGTACATCGGCCTGCAGTGCCTCGCTCCGACCACCGGCGAACTCGTGGTGGAGCAAGGCATCTCGCTGCTGCAGGATCTGGCCCGGCGCTGACCGCTGCGACGGTTCCGGCTGGACCGCCCGGGACCGGTGGTGTACCGTGCGGGCAATGACTGCCCATCGCGCCGCAGACCAACCCGCCCCGACCGGCCGAACCTGGCTGCTGATCGCCCTGGCCGCAGTCGCTGCGCTGGCCGCGGCCACCTACCTGCCCACGCTGGGCGATGGCTACTACTACGACGACGGACTGCTGCTGCGCCTGGGTGTCGATGCCCGTCACGCACCGGCCGAAACGATCTTCTCCACCGGCTTCAACGGGCATGTCCGCCCGCTTCCCATCGCCGTCGCGGCCGGCGTCGCGGCGATGGGTGGCCTCAAAGACCCCCTCGCGCTGAGGCTGGTGTCCCTGGCCGTTCATGCCGCCAACACCGCCATGCTCCTGCTGGTTCTCTATCGCCTGCTGGGGCCCAGGCGAAGGCTGGTGGCGCTGCTGGCCGCCGGTCTGTTCGCGGTCCACTGGCGCGCATCGGAAGCCGTCACCTATGTCGCCGCATCCGGGGTTGCGTGGGCAGTCTTCGGCGGGCTGGTAGCGTGTCTGGGTGCGACGGTCAGAACCCGGTCGGCCTGGCCGGCCGTGCTGCTGCTGACGGTCGGACTGGCAATCGCCTTCGCCGGAGGCGAGTACGGCGTGGCGATGCTCCCGCCGGTCCTGGTGGCGATCTGGCTGTCGTATCGTGGCCCCGACCACGCCACCGCCAGGCGCGCAGGCCTGACCGCTGCAACATTGACGCTGACGCTGGCCTACGTAGCCATGTCGGTTCGGCGAACCGGCGACGGTCGTATCGGAAGCGAGTACAGCCTGGGCGCGCACGTGGCGGTCAACCTGTGGGAGAATCTTGCAGCAATCTTCTTCCCGACGTCCATCGTCGACGAATGGGCCGGTGTCTTGATGGTGGTCATCCTGGCCATTGTCTTCGCAATCGCATGCCGGCGCCGACCCCGACACGAGAAGATCCTGCTGTGGGGGCTGCTCGCCGCTGCGATTGGGGCGCTGGTCCCGTTCGCCCCCTCTCGGGCGGGTAACTTCGCGCGGTTCCTCTACCCGGCTGCGGGGTTCTTCGCGGCGTGGCTGATGCTGGGCGCGTGGATGCTCCTGGACCGCCCGAAAGGCTCGCGTGTCGCGGTGAGGCTGGGGACGATCTCGATTGCAGCGGCCTTGGCGCTGGTCTACGTTGCGGAAGGCGCGTCGCGCCAGGCGGTCGAACGAGGCCGGGGCCAGGAACTTCGCAAGCTTCTGGGCCGGGTGGAACGCACCTGTCGCGATCACCCCGGCCAGGCGGTCCACCTCTATCTCGTCAACCACCAGTCTGAGCACGCTCCGGACGTGATCCGGGCACTGGAGCTCCTGCCGCCGGGGCAGATCCACCGGGGTCGACCTGAGAAGGCCGTCCCGCCGGCGGGAGAGATCTGGTTGCTGGCGCGGTATGATCTTCGCGGGGGATTTGCGATACACCAGGCCGGGCAAGCAGACGGCGAGAATGTTACGGCAAGGAATGCTCCATGACACGCATGACCAGCAGAGAGCGAATCGCCCGCATGTACCAGCATCGCCCAGCGGATCGCATTCCCATTACCGACGAGTTCTGGGGTACGACCCTTCGCCGCTGGCGGGCCGAAGGCCTGCCCGAGGGTGTCGACGTCGAGGAGTATCTCGATATCGACAAGTTCATCAAGGTCACCGTGGACACCTCGCCGCGCATGCCCGCCCGGGTCATCGAGGAGACCGACGAGTACCGGATCTCGACGACCAGATGGGGCGCGACGATGAAGACCATGAAGGTCACCAACGCCACGCCCGAGATGATCCGTCCCGGCCTGGAGGACATCACCGACTGGCCGAAGTTCAAGGAACGCATCACGCCCGATCCCGATCGGATCGACTGGAAGCAGCTCGAAACCCACTACGCCTCCTGGCGGGAGAAAGGCTGGTGGGTCGCGGGCCAGCCCTGGTTCGGCTTCGATATCAGCCACGCCGGCTTCACCGGCACCGAGAACATGCTCGTAGCCATGCTCACCGACCCCGAGATCGTCCGCGACATGTTCGAGCATCAGCTGGACATCTCCCTGGCGCTGCTGGAGATGGCGTGGGACCGCGGGTTCACGTTCGACGGCATCCGCTGGCCGGACGACATGGGCTACAAGTACAAGCAGTTCTTCAGCCCGGAGGTGTACCGCACGGTGCTCAAACCCGTCCACAAACGGGCCATCGAATGGGCGCACGCGCGGGACATCCCGGCGCACCTGCATTCCTGCGGCGACGTGCGCCCGCTGGTGCCCGAGTTGCTGGAGATCGGCCTGGACGCGCTGAACCCGCTGGAAGTCAAAGCGGGCATGGACCCGCTGGAACTCAAGGACAGCTTCGGCGACAGGCTGCTGCTGCACGGGGGGATCAATGCCGTCCTCTGGACCGACCCCGACGCCGTCCACGCCGAGATCGACCGCCTCGTGCCACGCATGATGGAAAACGGCGGGTACATCTTCAGCAGCGACCACTCCGTGCCCGACGCCGTGAGCTTCGAGACGTTCCGCGAGATCGTCGAGCACGCCAAACGGGCCGGCTCGTACGAGTAATCGTCCCGGCCTACGGAGAACTCACCAGCACGCCAGGCGGCGCTGCGGCGAGGCGGACGCCTCGACCGCCCGGGTCAGCATCCGGTCGCGCATGCGGTGCAGCTGGTCGACGGCCTCGGGGTCGCCCGCCCGGTTGACCACCTCGTACTGGTCGCGGTCGGACAGGTCGTAGAGCACCTCCAGCCCCTGGCCGTAGCGCAGATATTTCCACGCCCGATCGCGGAGCATCGTGAAGTGCGGGTAGGAATACGCGAACACGTCGGTGCGGCCCTGGGGGGTGCGCCCGGCCTGCAGATCGGCGGCGTAGCTGTTGCCCACCATCGCCTCGTGCGGCCTGCCGCCGGCTAGTTCGAGCATGGTCGGCAGCATGTCCAGCAGTTCCACGAGCCCATCAACGTCGCGGCGCTCGGTGCCCAGCCCCGCCGGCCAGTGCATCAGCAGGGGTACGTGCATGACCTCATCGAAGAAGTGCGGCGCCTTGAGCGTGATGCTGTGATCGCCGCACTGGTCGCCGTGGTCGGATGTGAACACGATCAGCGTATCGTCCAGCTCGCCGCGCCTGCGCAGCTTCTCGACCACGCGCCCGACCGCCAGATCGAGTTCGGTGACCATCGCGTAGAAGTAGCGGCGATACTCGATGAAGTCCTCTTCGCTCCAGTCCCGGTTCCACTGCAGCAGGTTCCGCAGCTTGCAGTCGGGCTTGTCCTGCCATTCGTTTTCGCCAAGACGCGGGGCCGGAATCTCCGCGCCGTCGTACGGCTGGAATGCTTCGGCGACGGGGGTCAGCGGAGGGTGCGGGGCGAACAGGCCCATGTGCACGAACTGGTTGTTGAACCCGCGCATGTCGAGGTACTCGCAGACCGTCTCGGCTACGAAGCCGCTGTGACCTGCCTGCCAGGGCGCGTCGATCACACGGCGCTTGGGGTTGGACATTTCCTTCCTGTCCGAGACGCCGGGGATGAACTCGTGACGGTGCTCCGGGTAGCGGGCGCTGAGATACCGAACGTACGCGTCGTCCGGCTTGGTGGGGCTTTCCGAGCAGACGAACGTGTCGAACCCGTACGTGTTCCGCGGGCGGGATTCGTACTCCATGCCCGTATGCGGCTGGAGGTGCAGCTTGCCGATGTGCCCGGCATGGTACCCGAGACCCTTGAAGCAACGGGACGCAAGCGGCTGGAAGTCGTCCGGCAGGCAGAAGCCGTTTTCGGTTACGCCGGTCTGCTGGGGGTACAGGCCGGTCATGAAACTCGCCCGGCTGGGCATGCAGCAGTGGTTCTGCGTGTAGCAGTTGTGGAAGTTCACGCCGGCGTTGGCGAGGGCGTCGAGATTCGGCGTGCGGATGGCTTCGTTACCGTACGCGCCGATACAGTCGTAGCGCATGTGGTCGGTGGTGATCAGCAGTACGTGTTTGGGCATCGCAGCGGCCATGGCTTGCGGGCTTTCCTCTGGAGTCAATGCGTGTGCTCAACCGGCGAGGCCGGATTCCTTCGGCCAATGTCGGCTTCATGGTACTTCGCCGGGAACTCCATCGCCAGAGGACATCGCCGGCCAGGCGCAATGCAGCGCGGGAGTCGGCTGGAGTGACTCCCGCGCGGGTCCTGGCGGGTACGTTGTGCATTTCCTCCAGGCCGGTCGAAACCGCCCGGCATGGTGGGTTACTCTTCTTCGTCGTCGCCGTCGTCGGACTCGCCGGCCGGTTGCTCCGGCTCGTCCAGCATGTGGGGGGCGAGTTTGCGGAGCACCTCGGTGCGGATCTCGTTGGTGACTTCGGGGTTCTCCTCCAGGAACGTCTTGGAGTTCTCCCTGCCCTGTCCGAGGCGCACGTCGCCGTAGCTGAACCAGGCGCCGGACTTGTTGACGATGTCGTTCTCGACGGCCAGGTCCATCAGGTCGCCTTCGGCGCTGATGCCCTTGTTGAACATGATGTCGAACTCGGCCTTGCGGAAGGGCGGGGCGATTTTGTTTTTGACGACGCGTGCCCGCACCCGGTTGCCGACCGATTCGTCGCCTTCCTTGATGGACGTCACGCGGCGGACGTCGATGCGGACGGAGCTGTAGAACTTCAGGGCGTTGCCCCCCGGGGTGGTTTCAGGGTTGCCGAACATCACGCCGATCTTCATGCGGATCTGGTTGATGAAGATCACCGACGTGCGGCTCTTGGAGATTGCGCCCACGAGTTTGCGCATCGCCTGGCTCATCAGGCGGGCCTGCAGGCCCACGTGCGAGTCGCCCATTTCACCTTCGATTTCCGCCCGGGGTATCAGGGCGGCGACCGAGTCGACCACCACGACGTCGACGCTGTTGGAGCGGACCAGCAGCTCGCAGATTTCCAGCGCCTGCTCGCCGGTGTCCGGCTGGGAGACCAGCAGGTTCTCCAGGTCCACGCCCAGCTTGCGTGCCCAGGTGGGGTCCAGTGCGTGTTCGGCGTCGATGAAGGCCGCCACGCCGCCGGTCTTCTGCGCGTTGGCGATCACATGCAGGGCGAGGGTGGTTTTTCCCGAACCCTCGGGTCCGTAGAGTTCGCAGATGCGTCCGGCGGGAATGCCCTGCCCGCCCAGGGCGAGATCCAGCGACAGGGCGCCGGTGGAATGCCCCTTGGTGCGGACGACCTGGTCTTTGGCGAGTTTCATGATCGCGCCGACACCGTAGTTCTTCTCGATCTGCTTGAGTGCCGCGTCGAGCGCCTTTTCACGCTTCTCGTCGGAGACCGGCGCGGCGGGGACCGAGACGGCCTGTTTGCCCTTGCTGCCCTTTTTCGTCGACTTCGCCATGGGTTTCTCCTCGGCTGATCACAGAAGCCGGCCTGCCTGGCGGCGCGCCCACGAGGCGGTCCCTCGCCTGCCCGGAAGGCCGATGCGTATCGTGTATGGTATTTGTTCGGGGCAGGAGTGCAAGGACAAAATGAAAAAAACTCCCGCCGCCGGGGCGACCTCCCACCCCGGGCTTGTCTACCGCTCTCGGCCGGTCTTGCAGCGGGCCAGGGGCGTATAGATCGGCCCGCGAGGCGTCAGTTCGCTGGCGTAGACCGTCACGCCCGTCGCCTCGAAGCCGTCGAACACTTCGTCGACCAGGCCGCCCAATCTCCGTCGCAGCGCGTCGGGACTGCGGGCGAACTTCACCCGCCCCAACGTAACGTGAGGCCGATACTCCCTGGACTCGGGCGCAAAACCCAACTCCGCCAGCGCCTCACCCGCCCGTCGCTGCAACTCCGCAAGCCGGCCGGTGGGGTCGGCGACCTGCGCCCAGAACATCCGGAGCCTCCGCCCGGCCGGGGGAACCGCCACGACCTCCGGGACCTCCAGCGGGATCGGCGCGAACCGCCCGGCGACCTCGGCCGCTGCCTGGCAGACGTTTGCAGCCTGGTCGTCGGAGACCTCGCCCAGAAACTGCATCGTCACGTGCAGGTTCCGCGGGGCGACCCAGGTGACCTTGCAGGCCTTGCGGTCGCGAGGATCGATCGCCTCGCAAACTCCGGCCAGCTGGTCGCGCAGGGCGTCCGGAATGTCTACGGCAAGAAAGGTCCGCATGCAGTCTCCGGAGCCATCTTACCGCGCGGAAGGCGGAGCGCAAACCCGCCGGGCAGGCCAATTCGCCTTGGTCGCCGGCGCCCGGCCTGCGATAATGGCCGCATGATGTCCGAAACGATCGATCCGTCCCCCGCGTCGCCGGCTGGTGATGCGACAGGCCAGAAGCAATCCGAGACTCCCGAAGCGGAGGGTGCGGCCGTTGTTCGTCCGCCGGCGCCCGAGGCCGGCCTGATGCCCGGCGGCAAGCAGACCGCCAAGCGCATCACCGTGCAGTGTCCCTCCTGCCGGCGCGGCGTGAAGATCTCCCGCGAGTGGATCGGGAAGCGGGAAACGTGCCCCTACTGCAGCGCGGCGATGACCGTCACCGACGCCCCGGCCGGGGAGGATGTCGCCGATCCGCTGGACGCCGCCCGCAGCAGCCAGCTGTGCGGCGCACTGGCCGTCGTCCTGGCGATGCTGACCTGGTACCTCTGGCACCAGAACGTTCCGATGGTGGGCCTGTCGCTGCTGGCGTCGGTGGGCCTGGCCGCAGCGGCGGTGGGGCTGTTCTACGTCAGTCGGCTTCGCATGGCTTCGATGGAAACCGGGCGCTTCGGACCCTCCGCCGAAAGGGACCGCGCCAACAACACCGCCACGACCGGTATGGCGCTGGGCCTGGTCGCACTGCTGATCGACCTGGTCCTGGGCATCGTCCTGCTGACGCAGATCATGAAGAACCTGGAGTAACGCCCGTCCGACTTTCACTGGCCGGGTGGCATTTTCCATCGATTGCACCCTGGCATGCAGACGGGGCATCGCAATCGAACGATTTGCGCACAGCTCACTTCTTCTGCTTCTTCGACACGTCGTGGAGCTTCAGCCAGGCGCCCGCCAGGTCGCGATCCGGCAGCCAGAACATGTCGTCGCGCCGGCCTTGAGGTACGTCGTCGAAATCGTGGACGAACGACTCGGGCTTCCGCGGGCCATCCGCGAACCGCTCGCGGAACGCGCGCTCCTTGGCGGCTTTGCTCTCCTGCATCGCCTTGGCCTCGGCGACGAGTTCGTCGCTGACCGGATCCAGCGAGGGCTCGACGTGGCCCCACGTGACGCTCTTCATCCGCACCACGAACAGCATCGGGTAGAGTCCCTTGTCGAGCTTGACCACCTGCTTGTGATCCACAGGCCGCCCGTTGAGCACAATCTGCAG
This sequence comes from uncultured Planctomycetaceae bacterium, assembly GCA_964642855.1. Lineage (GTDB taxonomy): Bacteria > Planctomycetota > Phycisphaerae > SM23-33 > SM23-33 > CAZXSK01. The sequence goes on from CAZXSK010000015.1 coordinate 58,347, forward strand.
CCGCACGGCCAGCGAGTGATACCCCGTGACCTTCAGCGCCGTGGGCTTGTCGACCTTCAGCACCGTGTAGCCGATCACGGTGACCTGCTTGTTCCTGGGCGACAGGCCACCCTTCATCGCGATGCCGCGTGCAATACCCCCTCGCCGACCGATCTCGCTGTCGGCGATGGGCGTGAACGTCGCCTTCCTGCCGTCGATCTCGATCACGTCGTTGGGCTCCGGTCGCAGCTGCGCAATGGCGTCGGGCAGCTCGGTCATCGGGTCGGCCTTCATCGCGAACTGCAGGCCCTTGGTCACCAGCCAGTCCGTCGGGCTCTTGCCGGGCGACAGATCCACTACCGGCACGCCGTCGGCCGGCTTGTAGTCCTTCGCCGGGGGGATCTCCGCATAGCCGTTGACCTTGCTCTCTTCCGGGGGCGCGACGACGTACGCCCCGTTTTCCTCCACCAGTTCCATGCGCGGCTTGCGGAAGATGTCTTCCACGGCGAACCGCTCCAGCAGCACGCCCTTGCTCGCGTCGACCTGGCGAAGCTCCAGCGGGCCGTCGACGGGGTAGCCCTTCTCGGGCAGGCGAAGCTCCAGGGCCTTGTCCACGTACTTCGCGAGGTAGTCCCACACCTCCTGGACCGTGAACTTGTCTGGGAACTTCCTGCCCCAGCCCTTGCTGCCGTGGGCGTCGACGTAGTCGCCATGCCCCACACCGTGGACCACCACCTGGTGCGGCAGCAGGCCGGAATTCGCCCGGTAGTTCAGCAGCGACGGCCTGACGTGCTTGGCGAACGTGCCCCCCCATTCGATCTCGCCGTTGACGCTCACGTGCAGAATCGAATGGTCCTTGAGCTTCGACCACTTGGCCATCGGCCACGTCGGTGTCTCGGCGTGGTAGGAGATCATCGCGATCGTCCGCTGGGGGTACTTCCAGGCCATGTAGTACGGGAACTTGCCCATCGAGGACTTCCCGAACGTTATCCACGGGGCGTGGCGGAAGCCCTTGACGCCCGTATCCTTCTCGACCTTGGCGAAGATGTCGTCGACGCGGTCGAGCTTGCTTTGCAGCGCGTAGCGCAGGTACACGATGCCCATTTCGTGCTTCGCGGCTACCTTGCGGGTCTCGTCGTGCTCGCCGAAGTGCTTGGAGTCGCTGTTGGCGACGATCAGCAGCATCGCGCGGATGCGCTTAACCCCCTTCGGCGCCCAGGCGAGAATGCGCTTCTGCTCGCTCTTGCGCTTCCTGCCGGCGTCGTAGGCCTTCTGCAGGTCGTCGGGCAGGTCCATCGCCCACGGCCAGTATTCGCCCTCCGACGTCACCGCCTTGTCGCCGTCCCCTTGTTCAGCCTGCGCGAGCCCGCAGGCCAGCGTCACAGCCAGACAACCTGCCAGCACGGCAAGCCCGAACGTTCTTCTCGTCGTCGTCATATCGCATTCTCCTGCGGCTGGTAATCCGATTCCCTACCTTCAACAGCGCCCGCCGCCGGGGCGACTGCTCATTGTACGGCATTTCCTCGCTCGACATGCGCAACGGCCCCCATCATCCCGCGACGTCTGGTATACTCACCGGCGACCCGACGCAAGGAAACGCCCATGGCCCAGCCGCAGAATCTGACCGACTTCGCCCTCCGCGCCGACCCGGCCGACAACGTCGCCACCGCGCTGCGCGAAATCCCTCCCGGTACGTACCGCCTGCAGAACGGGACCGCCCTGGACGTTCCCGAAACCATTCCACCGGCCTTCAAGGTGGCGGTGACCGATATCGCGGCAGGAAGCGACATCACCAAATATGGCCAGCCCATCGGGCACGCCGCCATCGACATTCCCGCCGGGGCGCTGGTCCACGTGCACAACCTTGCCAGCAACGTCGGCCACGGCAGGCAGGTCGCGTCATGACCGATCGGACGATTCTCGCCTGGCCGCGCGAGCCCGGACACTTCGGCGTGCGGAACCACCTGCTGGTGGTCTCCACCGTCTGCTGCGCCAACTCCATCGTCGAGCGCATCGCCGCTGAAAACAACGACGTGATCCCCCTGACCCACCCCCACGGGTGCACGCACCTCGGCGACGATCGCCTGCAGGTGCTTCGCACGCTTGCCGGAACGTGCGCCAATCCCAACGTCGGCGGGGCGCTGGTGGTGGGCCTGGGCTGCGAGAGCGTTACCGTCGACGACATCCTCGCGCGCGTACCGGCCGAAGGTCGCACCGTCCGCTCGCTGGTGATCCAGCAGGCCGGGCCGATGGAAGACCTCCTGGCCGCGGCGGGCGATCACCTGGCCGATATCCGGCGCGCCGCCCGCGCCATGCAGCGCGTGGAGATCTCCCCGGCCGAGCTGACCGTCGGCCTGGAGTGCGGCGGGAGCGATCCGTTCTCGGGCATCACCGCCAATCCGCTGGTGGGGCGCGTCAGCGACCGCCTGGCCGCTGCGGGGGGGTCGGTGATCCTCTCGGAAACGCCCGAGATGATCGGGGCCGAAAACGCCCTCCTGCCGCGCATCGAAGACCCCACCGCCCGACGCAAGCTGCTGGCCTGCATCGAACGCTACCTCCGCAGCGCCCGCCAGCAGGGAACCGACCTGCGCGGCGTGAACCCCACGCCGGGCAACATCGCAGCCGGCCTGAGCTCCATCGAGGAGAAATCGCTCGGCTGCGTGGTCAAGGGCGGAACCGCCCCGATCCGCGAGGTGCTGGACTACGCCCAGCCCCCCGCCGGCCCGGGACTGGTGCTGATGGACACCCCCGGCAACGACCCCGAGAGCATCACGGGCATGGTCGCCGGCGGCGCGACGGTGGTCTTGTTCACCACCGGCGTGGGCACCCCTGCCGGGCACCCGGTCGCGCCGGTGATCAAAATTGCATCCAACTCCGCAATGGCCGAACGGATGGCCAGCTACATCGATTTCGATGCCGGCCGGCTGATCGACGGCGCCGACATCGACGCCCTCGCCGACGACCTCTGGGACCTGCTGCTGGACACCGCGGCGGGCGCCCCCACCGCCGCTGAACGCAACGCCTGCCACGAGTTCGCCATCAACCGCATCGGCCCGACGTACTGACCCCCCCGACCCGCCGGCGCAGAAAAACAGGCAGCCGGGTGTGCCATCAACGCCCAGGAGGAACCCCGCGCGATCGGTGATGTCATTGACCTCCGCGCCGGCATCCAAGACAGACCGGCCGTAGGTCAACAGGATCCTCGTTTTCATGGATGTCTTCTCCTTTTCCCCCTGTCTGCAGCGAGCAATGAGTGAGCAATTGTCGGCGTCGATCACCGGACACCATGCAACCCTGCGCATGCATGGGTGTATTTCGCACAAATGACCCTTTGAGGTCCGATTTTCCCGCGGTGTAATGCCCCTGGCGCCGGCAACGGGAGAAAGGCTGCGGGCATGTCCGCGCGGCGAAACCCGCCCCCTCTAGCGGCCAATGAAACGTTAATCGGACTCTCTACCTACTCCGATCGCCCTGCAGACATGGCAGCAATCTTGCCCGCAAGAGCGGCCGCGAACCGGTCGACACTGGTGAGTTCGCTGGCACATCGGAATTGGCCAGTCTTCTCGCTTGCTCTTGAAGTGAGAACCAAGGCCGCCGCATCGTACAGTTGTTCCTGGACGAGCTTGCGACACAATATCTCATAGCGGTCGGCGTAGGTGGCATGGCTGAATTCTGGCATCGCAGGGAAATGTGGAGAAGAGAAGCCGACAGGGCTCGTGGACTTCTCGCACTCCTCAAGAACAAAGACATATCCTACGAATGGCTTAGGGCTCTCACCAAAGACCCCTTCCCGATACGCTGTATTGATGTCGATAGCATTCCCTAAGGCTTCCTCTACCCTATTATTAAAATTGTTCCCGAAGGAAGGACCAACCTGGGACTTGAATTCGATGGCTGCAACCAATCGGTTCTTACTAACAACAAGCAGGTCCCAGCTCTTTGTCGGGCGATAGAATCCAGGAATTGTCACATCACTTCTTGCACCGCTGAACACCTCAGCCCTGGGCATCCCATTGGCAAGGATGATCTCCCGGACCAGGACAACGAATCCGTCCATATTCTTGCCCGCTGTGACTCCTGCCCTATTCCCCTGATCGGCCACACCTCGCCTCTTCTGGCTCCGTGCTGCCAAGCTGCGGGCTTTCCAGAAGTGCTTGACTGCTTTGGGCATCAAACGCTCCAAAGGAACGAGATCAATCCCCATGGCGATCGTTACCTTTCTACTTCCAAGACATGGTTCTTGGTAAGCGTATTTGTATTCTTCCTGAACCTTCGCTCTGCATGATCGAGATAGGATGGATCAATCTCCACGCCTACGCTATTGCGTCCTGTTTGCCAAGCTGCCAGTGAGGTCGTTCCTGAACCCAGGAACGGATCCAGCACCGTATCACCTACAAAACTAAACATCCGGATCAACCGGCACGCCAGCTCCATCGGATACGGGGCAGGGTGAGTGCGTGTGGAAGCGCCGGGAATATCCGTCCATATCTGCCGGAACCACCTCTTGTGCAACTCATCCGGGATGACACTTAGAACGCGTTCCAAGTGGCTGGGACTCCTGTACCCTCCTGGTCTTCTTTCCATAAGGATGAATTCAATATCATTCTTGATAACAGCATTTGGTTCATAGGGCTTCCCGAGAAAGCCGCCCCCATTTCCGGGGGCCTCAAGGCTGGCGTTGGCAATCTTGTGCCAGATGATCGGAGCGAGATTATCGAAACCCAGCTTCCGGCAGTGTTCCTGTATGGATGCATGGAGTGGGACAACCGTGTGCCGACCCCTATTCTTGCGGCGGGAAAGGCATACGTCCCCAACCACGCAAACCAACCTGCCCCCGGGAACCAGCACACGATAACAATGCTCCCAGACGCGGTCCAATTGTCCGAGGAAGACGGCGTAGTCACCCACATCGCCCAGCTGCCCATCGTGGTCATTGTACTTCTTCAGGGTCCAGTAGGGAGGAGACGTCACCACCAGATGCACGCTTTGATCGAGCAGCAAATGGAGGTCCCTGGCATCTCCGAGGCGCATGATGTGCCGAGTAGGAAGAGTGGGGAGCACGGCCTCTATGTCATGAACAGCGCCCCGGTCCTTGGCCAGTGCTGGGATCGCAGTCTGAGATGATGATGAGAACTCCCTAAGACTGGTAGGCATGTAATCACGAAGCACGGATTCCTTCGAAGCGTCACGAATTGTGGGGATATGCGCTTGTTTTCCCATGGCTACACCCGCTTGCGGTTCGTGGGGCCCGTGGAGTCCTCCCGGGGGTTATTCGTGACGATTGTACGGAATCTGATCGGGCGTCTCAACGAAAGGATCGGAATCGATTGCCGCTGCCTTCTGTGCGGCCATGCCTTTCGGAAGCAGACAGCCAGACGATGTCCTGCCGGACAAGCCGTCGCTCGCCGGGGCATGGGATGTAGTCTGTTTTTCTCCTTGGGCAACGTGACTGAGCAAATGCACTCAACGCCTTGAACAATTCCGCGAGGTAGGGCAAACGCGGGGGGTGAGTTCCGCCTGCGGGCGCTTTAGCGCAATCTGGGTAAAGTCTGAATCGGCTGGA
>CAZXSK010000016.1:0-21288 GCA_964642855.1 uncultured Planctomycetaceae bacterium
ACGCAAGTTGCTGTAATCTGCATGTCCGGAGCGTGGAAGATCTTACGCGTTTCGTTGACCATTTTGCGCTCTTCGACGTTGTACCCGTCTTCGTCGATGTCCGAGTCATGGCAGAAGACGTTGAACGCAGCCGGGTGGGGCAGGACCTCCGGCTTGAAGGGCTTTCCGTCCAGAATCGCCCGAGCACCGACCTGGAGTTCCTCCATGGCGGCTGCTCCGGCACCACTGGCAGCCTGGTAGGTGCTGACGATCACCCGTCGGACGGGATTGACCTTGTGCAACGGCCAGACGGGCACGTTCATGATGATCGTGGAGCAGTTAGGGTTCGCGATGATGCCCTTGTGCTTCTTGATATCCTCCGGGTTGACCTCGGGAACGACGAGGGGGGTGTCGGGATCCATCCGGAAAGCTGAGGTGTTGTCCACGACGACCGCGCCAGCCTGGACGGCGATGGGGGCGAACTTTCTGGACAGGCTGCCCGAGGCACTGGCCAGGACCAGTTCCACGCCTTCGAAGCTGTTTTCCGTAAGTTCCTCAACGGTGATTTCTTCCCCCTTGAACGTGAGTTTTCGGCCGGCTGATCGGCTCGATGCCAGCAGCTTGAGGCTGGCGATCGGAAAGTCGCGTTGTTCGAGGATTCGCAGGAACTCTGTGCCGACGGCGCCCGTGGCACCCATAATCGCTACGCGCCAACTCATGGCTACACCTTGTGTGTTTGCTTGACTACGTGGGGTAATGGACATCGCCCCGACGACCGAGGCAGAGTCGGGAAATCATACCAGAGGCACGGCTGCTTGCCAAGGTTTGGTTGGTTGAAGATCGTGTCGGCAGCGTTGCTCGGAGGTCGATCGCCATTGACTGCGATGGCGTGCTGAGCTCCGCGAAGTCGGCATGGATGTCAGAGAATGACGTGTTGCCTGGATGGCGAGTGCTTACGCCACGTTCCGCTTGGTCCAGTTGGGAAGGTTTTGGATTCGTAGCCTCCGGAGGGGGCAAAAAGGGGTTGCAAAGGAAGGCGGTTTTGCGGAAACTGTGGACTTCTCTGGCGGCGTAGCTCAGTTGGTTAGAGCGAGGGATTCATAAGCCCTAGGTCACTGGTTCGAATCCAGTCGCCGCTAGTTTCGACAGGCTGGTGGGAGGCGGCTCCTGCTGGCCTGCTTGCTTGTTTTGGCTTGACGAGCGTTCTTGCCCCCGGGAGAATCTGTTGCCCGAGTGGGAAGGAAATTCGTCGATCCAGTTAGATCTTGTCAAGGAGAACACGCGAATGCTGTCTTCCCTGTTGATTCTCGCCCAGGAAAGTGCTGATGACGGAGGCTCCGGAAGCGGTTGGTTCGGTGCCTTTTTCAACTGGTGGAACGGCCTGCTGCTTCTGGGCATCATCGGTCTGCTGGTCTTCTGGAAGGTTTACAAGAGCAAGCAGATGTAACGTCCGGGCGGCTGGGAGGATCTCCCTTCCGCATCCGGGAATGTTGCTCGTGCAGCCGTTTTCCGCCGGCCCGACGTCCGATCCTGGCGCGGGCGTGCGGAGCGGATATCGCGCGTCCCTGCGCGGCAGATGCTGCATGCATTGACGTGAACAAGACAGTCGCCCGGCCCGCGAGGCCGACACCAGCCAGCCCGAGAGAACATGGCCGTTTCCCCACGAGACACCGAAACCCTTGCCCAGACGTTCCGAATCCTGTCGGACGCCACGCGCGTCCGCATTGTCAGCCAGCTCCAGGGCGGCGAGATGAACGTCACGCAACTGTGCAACAAGCTCAAGGCCCCGCAGCCGACCGTTTCGCGGCATCTGGCGATCCTCCGGATGGGCGGTCTGGTCACCAATCGCAGACAGGGCAAGGAGATCTTCTACTCCATCGCCGACCTGAAGAAGTCCGATCAGGCCAAGGCGCTGGACAGGTTCATCAAGAAGTCCTCGGCGCTTCGGATCGGGCCACTCGTGCTGGCGGTCGCCAAAGGCTGACTGGCCCGGCCCCGGCGGCTTGATTCCCCCATCCGCGATGGTATGCTCGGGACATGAGCGACGCCAAGCCCAAGCCGATCTACATCCTTCACGGCAGCGACGGCTATCTGCAAAGCCAGCACCGCAGACAGCTTGTCGATCGGCTGATCGGCGACGCCGACCCCCAGATGTGTCTGAGCACCCACGACGCCACCGCCGAGCTTGCTGCCGTGCTCGACGAACTCCGCACCAAGCCCCTGCTTGCCCCCGTGCGAGTTGCCATCGTCCGTGACGCCGACGCGTTTGTCAGCGGCAATCGGCAGGCGCTGGAGGAATACGTCCAGTCTCCGTCCCCGACCGGTGCGCTGGTGCTGATGGTGAGTTCCTGGAACAAGAGCACGAGACTCGCGAAGATCACGGCCAGAGTGGGCGAGGTCTTCGATTGCTCCGAGCCCAAGACCGGCCAGGTGGCGAGGCATCTCCAGGAGTTCGCTTCGCGTCGCGGCAAGTGCCTCGACCGCCAGGCCGCCGCCCTGCTAGGCCAGTGGATCGGGGCGGATCTCTCCTCCCTCGACCAGGAAATCGAGAAGCTCTCGGTGTACGTCGGGCAGCGGGAGACGATCACGCCGGAGGATGTCTCAGCCATCGTGACCGCCTCGGCCGGACCGGGCGCATTCGACCTGACCAACGCCATCACTGCGGGAAATGCCGCCGAGGCGATCAAGGCGCTGTCCGGCATGCTGACCGTCCGCGGCGAGGAGTTCCGCACGCTCGGACTGATCGGGTGGCACTTGCGGAAGGCGATCAAGACCGCCGAGATGATCGACCAGGGCACCTCGCCCGATGCCGCCTGCCGGGCAGCAAAAGTCCCGGGCTTTCAGACCAGGGAATTCTCGGGCATGATCCGCAGGCGCGGCCTGCCCAGGCTCCGGGGCGACTTCCGCAAGCTCATCGCGGCCGATCTGGGCATGAAGTCGGGCCTCGATGCCCGTTCGGCGATGCAGGACCTGGTCATCGGCCTGTGCACGTGACGAATCAGACAAAGGAGTACCCCGTGAACATGAACCGCACATGGCTGTTCGCCATTTACGTCATCATGGGTGCACTGCCGGGCCTGCTCGCTTCGGGATGCAACCCGACCCCCCGGACCCCCGTCGATCCGGCCGGGGACGCGGGAACCTCGGTACCGCTGGCCGACGCCAACTCAACCCCCGAGACGAGCGCCGACGCCAACCAGCCGAACGACCCGGCCGACGCGTCGCCCGATAGGCCCGACCCGAACGACGCGCGGATAATCACCACCCTGTCCCGGGAAGACGAGCCCAACGCCACTACCGAACCGATCCGGCTGGCGTGCAAGGAACGGTGGGTAGAGCTGCAGATCCTGCAGGGGGGCAAGGTCGTGCCCCGAAGGGGCAGCACGTGGACGCTCGAGGGCAAGCCGTTTGTGCTCCGGCTGAAAGGGCACGTGGAGGACGCTTCGTTTCTTCCCCTGACCGATGCGGACAAGCTCAAGCCCCTGGAGCTGGTAGCCCGGCCCATGGTTACGCATGAGGCGCTCGGAGCAGCTTGGAAAGAAACCGACATGCACATCCCCGAGGAGCTCAATCTCGCCCGGAAGCTGTTCGTGGCGACCGAGGAGAGTCTTCGCGAGCACGGGATGGGTTCCGACACAAAACGCGGAGCGGAACTGCTGGAACTCGTCTGCGGCCAGTCTCCCATGCTCGCCGGCTTCGGCCGATACTACTTCCACTGGGAGTCAAAGAAGGAACTTGGCGAGCAGGGCACCGAGAAGACCGCCGTAGCCGAACAGCTCATCGACAAGATCGGCGGCAAGGACATCGCCCAGGCCCCAGACCTGCAGGTAGCCTTGTTCCTGGAGAAGGACCTAGACGACTTCTTCCGCCATCTCTGCTGGAAGAAGCTGACGATTGAGTTCGAGTGAGTCTGCCCTGTCAGCGACCCCGTCTGGGCCGGCAGATGGCTACGTGTACTCCCACAGATCGTCGGGAATCGAATCCCCATCGCCGGGGGCGGGATCAGCAGGCCCGCCGCTGAACTCGTCGCGGACGATGCGGATGTCCGGCAGCGAGGCCAGAAATGCCCGCCCGTATGATTTCGTCACCAGCCGATGGTCCAGAACGACAACGAAGCCCGAGTCGCTCTGGGTTCGGATCAGCCGGCCGAAGCCCTGCTTGAACAGGATGATCGCTTCGGGCAGTTGGTAGTCGCCGAACGGGTTCCCGCCGGAGTCGCGAATGGCCTCGATGCGGGCTTCGGTGAGCGGCGCGTCGGGCACGGCGAAGGGCAGCTTGGTGATGATCACGTTCTGCAGTGCCTCCCCCGCGACGTCCACCCCCTGCCAGAAGCTCATGGTCCCCAGCAGGATCGACCGTGGCTGGGAGCGGAACTTCGCGAGCATTGCCCCGCGCGAGTACGTTTTGCCCTGGGCGAGCAGCTGGTAGTCGTGCTCGTGACAGAACTCCTCCAGCAGCTCCGAGACACGCTGCAGCATCCGATAGCTGGTCAGCAGCACGAAGCACCGTCCTTCGCTCCTGGCCACGTAATGGCGGATCGCCTCCGCCGATGCCTGCGAGAACGATTCCAGTTCGTTGGGGTTGCCCAGTTGGGTTTCGATGTACAGCGTTGCCTGCTTGCGGAAGTCAAATGGGCTCGCCAGTTGCAGCTCCCGGGCCTCGTCGATACCCAGACGCTTGCGGACGTAGCCGAACCCGTGCTGTCCGGCCCGGTTTGTCGCCAAGGTGGCGCTGGTCAGAACGGCAGAGTTGATGGACTCGAACACTTTCTCCCGCATGATCGGAGCCACGTCGATCGGCGAGTTGGACAGCGTGACGATCTTCCTGCCCTGGTAGGGTCGCGTGTCGATCCAGTAGGCGTAGCCGTCGTCGTCCTGGCGAATGAGGGACGCGACTTCCTCGGCCGTTTCGCGGGCGCGGTTCTCGAAGGCCAGCAGTTCCAGGCCGCCCTGCTCGTTCTTCATGGGTCCGCGCAGCTTGTGCAGCGCAGCAGCCACGTCGTGCAGCGCCGGCGACAGGCCGTTCTCTACGACCTCGCTACGGCGAATGCGCCCGTTGCGCGCGATCTCCGGGGGTCTCAGTGCAGCCAGGGCATCGAAGAAATCGTCGGCGGCGATGGCCGCCCGGTTGACCGCGTCGATCGCCTCACCGGCTTCCATGACCGCAAGCAGGCCGCGGTTGGTGCGGTCGTTGTAAAGGTCGCGCAGCAGGTACCCCACCGCAGCCGAGGAAACGCTCCGCCCGAAGTGTCCGCTGACCACCCTCTCGACCGTGTGCGCCTCGTCGAGCACGACCAGGTCGTACTCGCCAAGCAGCTGGGCCTCGGCAGACTGTAGCGCCAGATCCGAGAAAAACAACGCGTGATTGGCGACGACGATGTCTGCCTCCTGCAGTTTCCGCCGGGCCGCCCGCAGGAAGCACTGGTGATACTGCGAACACTGGCCGCCCGTGCAAAGCCCCGACTCGCTCCGAACCTTCGCCCAGACCGACGGGGCGAGATCGAACTCGATCTCCTGCAGCGTGCCCGTGCGGGTTTCCATCGCCCACTCCGACAACGCTTCGAGCTGCTGCTGGTGCTCGGGGTCGACCAGCAGCTTGCTGCGGTTCTTGACAGCCATCGCCATCCGTCGGAAACACAGGTAGTTTGTCCTGCCTTTGCCCAGAACGGCTGAGAACTTCAGCGGCAGAATGTCAGCCAGGAAGGGCAGATCCTTGTCGATCAACTGTTCCTGCAGGGCGATGGTGAACGTGCTGACGACAACGCGCTGTTTCTCGTAGACCGCCTGGAGGATGGCGGGCACGAGATAGGCGAAGCTCTTGCCGACGCCCGTGCCGGCTTCGACCAGCAGGTGCTCGCGGTTGGCAAAGGCGTTTTCAACCCCCATCGCCATTTCCAGTTGCTCGGGTCGTTGCTCCCAGTGAGGCAGGTGTTCGGCGACGAGCCCGCCCGGGCCCAGAATCTGCTCGGCGGTCAGTCGATCGGACATGTCGCCACCTTCGCGGGTTTGGGCTCCCGGCCTGCCGGGTGGCGAAGGCGGGTCACGAAGTCGTGCGTGAACCAGACCGTCATGAGTACCGCAGCAAGCGTGATCAGCACCGCGATGGCAGTGATCAGCCCGCGTCCGGTGGCCCGGCCTCGACTGGCCGAGGCGATCCGATCCTTGGCAAGGGTGAGCATCGCGAGCATGACCGCCCCCACAGTCGGCCAGATCGTGATCGAATGGATGCCGCTGTAGACGAACGCCGCGGCGGAGACCTCCCTGCCGCTCTGGAGATAGTACCGCAGGCCCTGGTCGGTACTCACCACCCACCCGTTGATCGCTTCACCGTACAGCAGCGCATAGAGCACCGTGTAGAGCAGGAAGTTCCCCAGCCCGAGAAAGATGATCCAGACGCAGATTCTCGTTCGGCGGTCCATCGCGGTTCCTGCCCCCCCTCGCGGGAGCAGCTTCATTCGGCGGGCGTCAGCCCTCCGTGCCGATCACGCCCTCGACGGGCGAACTGGCAGTGGCGTAGAGCTTGCGTGGGATGCGCCCCGCCCGACGGGCGTAGTAGCCGGCCTCGATGGCATAGCGCATCGCCCTGGCCATGGCCATCGGGTCCGTTGCACCCGCCACGCCGGTGTTCAGCAGCACACCGTCGGCGCCGAGCTCCATCGCCCAGGTCACGTCGCTGGCGGTACCCACGCCCGCGTCGACAATTACCGGGTAGTCCGGGTCGCCCTCCTTGAGCTGCTCGAGGATGATCCGGATGTTGTACTGGTTCAGAATTCCCTGCCCGCTGCCGATGGGTGCCCCGGCGGGCATGACCGCGTCGGCGCCGGCGTCTTTCAGACGCATCGCCATGATCGGATCGTCCGACGTGTAGCACAGCACGGTGAACCCTTCGTTCTTGAGCGTCCCCAGCGCCTCCAGCGTGCCCATCGGGTCCGGCAGGAGGGTCTTCGTGTCGCCCAGGACCTCCAGCTTCACCCAACGCGAGCCGGGGTTCTCCAGGCCTTCCAGCAGCTCACGACCCAGACGCGCGGTCCGCACGGCGTCTTCGGCCGTGAAACACCCGGCGGTGTTCGGCAGGAGCGTGTATTTCTCGGGGTCCAGGAAATCCAGAATGTTCCGGCCGGTCTCGTCGGTCATCCGCTCGCGACGCACCGCGACGGTGACGACCTCGCAGCCGCTCTCGGCCAGCGCGTCGCGCATGAGTTCGAACGTGGAGTATTTGCCCGTGCCGACGAACAGCCGGCTGTTGATTTCGAAATCACCGATCTTCAGGGGTAGTGCTTGCATGATCCTTCTTCTTCCTGGGGTCGTGGCCGATTCGTTGCTCGTGTGCCCGCAGATTGACCAGTGCGTGCAGAAGCACCGCAACCGCGATCGCCAGTCCTCCGGCCACCGGGCCGTAGCCCGGATCGTTGTTTGCCTCGGCGATCAGCATTCCCATACCGATCAGGCCAAGGATCACAAGCAGCACGATCACGATATACAAGCCATCCATCAGGCGTCCTCCTGTTGGGTCGGTCCATTCGGGGGGATCGCTATCCGCCCCCAACCAGCGTGACCACTTCCAGCACGTCGCCCTCGGCGATGACGGTCTCGGCGTGGGTGGCACGCGGTACGAGTTGGCGATTGCGCTCCACAGCCACCCGCTGGGCGGGAAGATCCATCGCGGCCAGCAGGTCGGCGACGGTCGAGCCGTCGGGCACTTCGCGCGGCTCGCTATTGACGATGATCTGCATGGGGTTCTCCACGGGCGGTCCAAGTCAAAGCATCGATTATAGAGCCCGCCTGCGCGGGGAATCAAGCAGAGACGCAGGACTCTTGCCGGATGCTTCTGCATGCTCGCCCCCGCCATCTGCTTGCACCCCCACCGGCAAGCCGATAAGCTTCCCGGGCAGCTTGAGACCACCCCAACCCCACAAGGAAAACCACATGATCCACGTATACTGGAAAAACGCAACCGCCAAGACCGTCGGCGATGAGCACGGCGTAACACCCACCGAGCTGGCCAACATCGAAGGCAACATCCAGGCCGCCCACAAGACCGTCCAGACCCAAATCGCCCGGGGCGAGCTGGGCTACGCAGCCCTGCCCACCCACAGCCAGTACCGTAACGACGTTATGGGCCTGGTCGAGAAACACCGACCCGACATCACCGACCTGGTCGTGCTGGGCATTGGCGGAAGCGCCTTGGGCAACATCGCCCTGCAAAGCGCCCTCAACCCGCCCACCTACAACCTTCTGAGCGACAAGAAACGCAACGGCCCGAGGCTGTTCGTGCTGGACAATGTCGACCCCGCCCTGGTCGACGACACCATGAAGCTGCTCGGCCGGCGGCTGAAATCCACCGTCTTCAACGTGATCTCCAAGTCCGGCGAGACGGCTGAAACCGCCAGCCAGTTCATGATCTTCCGTGAACTGCTCCGCAAGCGCGTGGGCGAGGATTTCGGCCGGCATATCGTAGCCACCACCGACACCGAGAAGGGTACCCTGCACAACATCGCCAGGCAGGACGGGTACGACATGCTCGCGGTGCCCGGCGACGTCGGCGGGCGATTCAGCGTGCTGTCCCCGGTCGGGTTGTTCTCCGCTGCGATGTGCGGTATCGACATTGACGCCCTTCTGGAAGGTGCCGACCTCATGAAGCAGCGCGTCGCCAACGAGGATTGGAAGTCCAACCCGGGGTGCATCCTGGCGGCCATCAAGTACCTCGCCTTCGCCCGGAAGGGCAAGCCCATGCACGTGATGATGCCCTACTCCAACCGCCTGTACCTGCTGGCCGACTGGTACCGCCAGCTGTGGGCGGAGTCTCTCGGCAAGCAGTACGACCGCGACGGCAACGAGGTGTTCACCGGCCCCACGCCGATCAAGGCGCTGGGCACAACCGACCAGCATTCGCAGGTGCAACTGTACCGCGAAGGCCCCAACGACAAGCTCACCGTGTTCCTGGAGGTCGCCAAGCACCCCTCCGACGTCCGCATTCCGGATGTCTTCAGCGACGTGCCCGGCCTGACGTATCTACGCAAAGCCAAGCTTTCCAAACTGCTCAACGCCGAGAAGTACGCCACCGAGTATGCGATGGCCTTCTCGAAGCGTCCCAGCGTGACGATCAAATTCGACCAGATCAACGAGGGGACCGTCGGGGAATTCATCTACCTCTACGAGTACGTCACCTCACTGGTCGGGGAGCTATTGGAAATCAACGCCTACGATCAGCCCGCGGTCGAGCTCGGCAAGCAGGCTACCTTCGCACTGATGGGGCGCGACGGCGACGTATCGCCCTCGATCGCCAAGCTCCTGGGCCACGACCAGATGAGCTACGCCGACCTGGCCAGGGAGGTCAAACCCTACTCGCGAACGGACAAGAAGTACCTGGTCTGAGCCCGACAGGTCGGCTCGAGCAAACCGGCGGAGCCCCCGCATCCGGCCACTGCAGAAACGGGGCAGCTGATTCATCGGCTGTCCCGTCTTCCTGCGCGGTGCTCGGGACAGGTCCTGTTGCTGCCCCCTGCCCGGGTCTGCTTTCGCCAATCGGTCGGGCTGAGCCCGGTGTGCTCGCGGAAGACCACACTCAGCCTCGCGGAACTGGAGAAGCCGCAGTTGCGAGCCACCTGCTTGACGGACAGATCGGTTTCCCGCAACAGGGCTCTTGCCCTGTTTACGCGGGTGGCGTCGATCTCGCGGTGGATCGTGCTCCCCAGCGCCTGGCGGAACCGGATCTCCAGCGTCCTGCGGGAGACCCCCACTGCCTCGACGACGTCCGAGACCTTCAGGCCCGCTGGACGGTCACGGATGTGCTCCAGCGCAAGGGTAACTTCCTCGTCCTCGACGGCCAGGACGTCCGTCGAGGCGCGCGTGACGACCTCCAGCGGCTCGAGCAGGATCGGGGCCTTCGGTACGCCGCGTCCATGGAGCATCGCATCGAGAAGCTGGGCCGCTCGTCGTCCGACCTCCGCCCCGGGCTGCGTGACGCTCGACAGCGGAGGATAGCTCAGCTCACAAGTCACGTCGTCATTATCCACGCCGACGACCGCAACCTGGCGTGGAACATCGATGTCGGCGAACCACGCTGCCTCCACCACGGCCAGCGCTTCGCTATCCGAGCAGCCTAAGACGCCGACCGGTTTGGGCAGCGCATGGAGCCACTCGCCGGTCAGTTGGCGGAAATCGATCGCCTCCGGCGCACCGGCCAGTCCCGCCTGCGCGATCGCTGCCGCGAACCCCTCCTGCCGAAGCCGCGAAAAATGGTGCAGGCCGTTGCCCACGAACGCGAAGTGACGCAACCCCCGGGACAGCAGATGCTCCCCGGCCATTCGTCCCACGGCGACATTGTCCATCGTCACGCGCGGGAAAGGGCTGGTCTCCGATCCCCCGGAGATGTTCACAATCGGCAAGGCCTGCCCGGCCAGACCCGGCGGCAGGATCCGAGCCGACCAGAGTTGCACGACGGCTCCGTCGAACCCGCCCCGGGCAAGTGCAGCGAGACCCTCGGCCGATGGGTCGAGCATCTCGAAGCGCCAGGGACGCAGCGGACGGGCGTATCGATAGATTCCCTGAATCACGGCCCGGCCGAAGACTTCACGCCGACCGATGACCAGGGCTATCTCCAGCGGTTTACAGCGGGGCATACGTGCCATTGCGCGAATTGTACCCGTTTTTGCGCAGCAACGCAAACGGCTGCGTCATAATCAAAGGTGCAGGCAAGGGGCGGGCGCTGCGTCGGGCAGCCCTGCCAATGTCCTTCGCTTCTCTTTCAGTGAGCTGCCGACATGAAATGCAAAGGGTTTACGCTCATCGAGCTACTCGTGGTCATCGCGATCATTGCGATGCTGGTCAGCATCCTCCTGCCTTCCCTCGCCAGTGCCAAAGAGCAGGCCAAGACCGTCGTCTGCCTGACCAATCTGCGTGGCGTGGGATCGGCCACGGCGATGTACCTCTCCCAGCATCGCGACACGATCACGCCCAGCTACTCGTACTTCAATGACGGAACGGAAACCAGCTGGCTGCACATGATGTCTCACGCCGACACTCTCAGCGTACCCGTTCAGGAAGAGTTGGAAGTCACTGCCGAGGATAATCTCGTCCGGTGCCCGTCGGAAATTACCCAGCTTGGCGAGTGGACTCCCCTGGCCGGAACGAGTTGGAATTCGGTCGATCGCGGCAGGACTTTCCGCGACAACAAGGAACGCATGAAGGTCTGGGAGGCGGTCGAGAAGGACAGCGACGGGGACGAGACGTACATCATGAGTTCCTACTGCATCAACGGCGGAAACGTCGAGAGCAACATGTTCCGAGGCCATCGCGATTTGCCCCACAAGCACATCAACCGGTGGAACAGCAAGTCGGTCAAGATCTCCGATTTCTCTGTCGGCCCGTCGCTGGTGATCGATCTGCACGACGGCGCCCGGGATCACCTGAGCTCAGCTGACTGGGTAAGCGCCAGGCACAATCGGGGCAAGAGCACCAACGTCATGTTCTTCGACGCCCACGCCGAAACCCTGCAGACCGACGACATCGCAAGCACCCACAGGAGCGATGGCGAGGACTGGTGGAAAGCCCGCCCGTCGTTCAGCTACAAGTAGGCGGCCTCGCCGGCAGTCGAGCTTGCCTTCGTTGGAGCGCGGCGCGTTCACTCTCCCCCGCCGATTGCGTCCAGCGCGAATACGCGGACGCGCTGCTCGCCCCAGGTACTGCTGCACGTCAGGCGGACCGCACGGGTCGTGACATCGACATCGAATCGTCGCAGCCGCTGGTGGTTGTCCTCGTCGCCGGCGAGCGGCTGCCATGTCTCCTGCTCGTCAAGCCATTCCAGCGCAAAAGAGCGCACGAGCGTCTGGGGAACGCGGAACCGTCTCGGGTCACGCGGGTAGGCACAGGGCAGGTTGCTCCGCGTGTCGCCCCGGGAAAGATTGCTGTCCAGCACCACTCGCAGGCCGGTGAGATGAACCGGTTCGTCCCATCGCATCTCGACCGATGAGCCCGGCGATGCCTCCCATGCGTTCAGGTCGTCCCCGCACGATCGATCCACGCCGTTTCGCAGCGGGTCGACCTGTCCTTCGGAGCTCGTAAGCGTCGCGCGGCGGGTCAGCTCGTGCACCTCCCGCGTCTGCCACGGCAGCCACGCGTCGTCCTCCATCAGCGCGTCCTGGAGTTCTGTGAGTTTGCACCTGTACACGCCGCGAGGGCCCAGTCCCTCGGCCGCCGCAATCGCAGCCGCGGTCCCGATCGCCTGCCCGATGACCCCGCAGGTAGCCATGACGCGCGTTGAACTCAGCGCAGCATGCGTGACGCTGATCGCCCGCCCGCCGCAGAACAGGTTCTCCACGTTCCGCGAGTAGAGGCAGCGATACGGAATGCCGTACGGACTTGGAGCCGGGTGGAAAATCGTCGGCTCTCCCTTGTACGCCAGCCCGGCCGGGTGATGGTCGTCCATCGACCAGCCGCCGTAGGCGACGATGTCGTCGAACTTCCCTTCGGCGCGAACGTCATTCTGGGTCAGGATGTGGTCGCCAACGTACCGCCGGGATTCCCGCTTGCCGGGCAGCATGCCGAACCACTCCAGCGCCCAGTTGCCCAGGTCCTCGCCCGAGCGGTGCTTGGCGTAGTCCCACACGCCCATCACGCAGCGGAGCAACTCGTCGCGGATCTCCTCGGCATCGTGGATGCTGTCCTGTTCGCCGCCGAGTTCGATCCACCAGAAATTCTGCCGTCCCGGTGCCGTGCCTCGGTGCGGCAGATCGCCCGGCTGGTAGCGGTTCGCCCAGTGCGGCGCTTCGAACGGAACCGGGAAGTCGTACTCACGAGGCTGGGCCAGCAGGGAAAGCCCCATGGTCTTGCTGTCGGCCTCCTCGGGCAGGATGTCCTCGTCGAACTCGTGGCAGGACTCGCGCCCCACCCGAAACTCCGCCCCGCTGAGGGGGGCAAGCAGCGCATCGCCGGTGCAGTCGGCGTAGAGCTTCGCCCGGACCGTGTGGAACGTCTCGTTGGTCATCTGCCACGCGCGAACGCTCACGATCCGCTGACCGTCCATGGACAACTCGTTGCACGTGCAGTTCAGCAGCGTGGTCAGGTTTTCCTGCATCCACGCCTTCTCATAGAGGATCAGATCCCACAGCCGCCAGTTGCCCAGCTCGTTGCGGCGGAAGTTCTCCAGCAGGATCTCCTCGAGGATGCCGGTCTCGCGGTTGTTGGGGCCCTTGGCTCCGCCGATCCACATGCGGATCTCGCTGCTGGCGTTGCCCCCCAGCACCGGGCGGTCCTGAACGAGTATGGTCTTCGCTCCGCGACGGGCCGCTGCGATGGCTGCAATGAGCCCGCTCATGCCCCCGCCGATCACGCAGAAGTCGACGTCATGCTCCAACTGGCGCATCGTGTATCTCCCGAAAAACCTTCAACCGATACGCCGTTGTACCGTCCCGACACCCCGATGGCCAAACGCTTTCCTCGCTGGCCGCCGGGCCCCTCCAAGACCCTACAGATTCGCGATGACAATCAGCGCCACCAGCACAGCCAGCAGCCCTGCCCAGATCGCCCCGGCCACTCGGACCATCCGCCGGGCGCGGCGGGCGTCCCACCACAACCGGGGGCGAACTCCCTGCCAGAGAAACGTGCCCACTCCCGCCAGATTCACGCAGATGACGTTGGTCGCAAGAAGCAGCGCGGCCATGCCCGCCTCTGACCATTCGCCCGCGCCGGTCAACAGCCCGGCCGATACCAACGGCGGCAGCAGCGCCACCGCGACCATCACTCCCACCAGCGCAGCCGAAAGCCCCGTCGTGAACGCCAGCGCCCCTGCGCAGCCGGCTGCGAGGGCGAGCACCACGTCGCTGAGGGCGACATCGGTCCGCGAGACAATCTGCCCCGCTTCGGGATCGAACGGCAGCAGCGCGCCCATCCCCACCGCCAACGCCGCGGCGATCAGCAGACTCACTGCCGTTACGCGCAACGCCCGCCTGGCAAGGTCCCCGTCGCCCAGCGTGGTCGCCAGCGAAAGCGTCATGTTCGGGCCCAGAAGCGGCGCGATGACCATCGCCCCGATGATCACAGCCACGTTATCACGCATCAGCCCGATCGCGGCGACGATCGCCGAGAGTACCACGGTCAGCAGAAACTGCCGGTTGATCGACGCGCTGTCCGAGAGCTTCTGCACCAGCTCCGCGCACGCGATGCGATGAGGATCTTCCGGGGCGTCACCGGCCTGGGTTCCGTCCTCGGCCGGGACCTGTTGGGGCTCGGGGTGCGGAAGCGTGGCCTCTACCGAAAAAATGCACAGGCGAAACCCCTCTCCCCCGCCGAAGCGCTTCTCCAGCTCGTAGATGACCGGCTCGGCCTTGTCCGACTCCACCAGCACCCGAAGCAGCCGGGGGCCCCCGTCAAGCGGCTCGGTCCAACTGCCCAGTACGGTCAGCGACTCCCCCAGCTGGTCGGTATCGATCTGTGCCCCGGCCGGCAGGACCATCTCTACCATCCGAAGTGCCATTGTCTCTCCCTTCCCGCACGTGCAGGCGTCGAAGGGGCATTCTGCACTGACCGAGGCGAAACGTCCAGCCTCCTCGCTCCGGCCTGCAGAACCGCTATGAAACTGCAGCGTTTTGTCCAGATACTCTCAGGCAGCCGAGGACCAAAAGAGGACGGGCCGAAGCGTTGTCGCTCCGACCCGTCTGCCGTCAGTGCTTCGGATGGTTACAGGTCCGAATCTTCCGCGTCCTCTCCGGCGCCGTAGTCCTCGTCCGTTGATTCGTCGGAGTCGTTCCGATCTTCAGTGTCGACCTTCTTTTCACGCTTGGCGCTCTTCTCGCGCTTCTCCTTCTTCTCCCGCCTGGGGCGTTCAACGTTGTCCCGTGCCTTCTTCTCGGGCTTCTTGCTCATCGCTTCGCGCTGCTCGTCGGTGAGCACCGCGAGGATGTCCTGGCCCATCTTCTTGCGAATCGCGCCAGCCTGCTTGCGATCCTTGGCCTGGGCCTGCTCCTTGGCAGCCGCCTGGCAGACCTGCCGGATCCGGGCCTTCTGGTCGTCGTCGAGATTCAGCTTGCTGAATCGCTTGAGGGCCTTGTCGCTTTCCTGGATTCCCGCCCAGGTGACCTTCTGGTCGTCAGTCAGAACAGCCAGGATCTCGCCGGTCTTCTCGGTCTGGAGCTTCTTCTGCTCGTCCTGAAGCGGCTTGATCTGCTTGCGGATCTCGGCCAGTTCTTCCTTGTCCTTGCCATCCTTGCGGGCGGCGGAGTACTGCTTCTTGAGTTCGGCGAGTTTCGCGCCGTCGCCCTTGTTCCATTCTGCCATCGTTGCGTCGCGGGCTTCGACCTTTTCCTTGAGCTGGGCAACCTGCTGCTCGTCCATCTTCAGCGCCGTAGCCATGGGCAGCCACTTCGCCTCCCATTCGGTCTTGCGGACCTTGGGCTGCTTGGTCTTCTTTTCGCGGCGCGGCTTATCGGCGCGGGCCTTCTTCTCCTTCTTCACCTTGCGGGCTTCCGGTTGCTCGTCGCCCATGTCCTCCTGGGCGAGCAGCGTCGTGGCAGGAACAACGAGCATGGCAACCATCAGCACGACCCACATCCATCCGAAACGTTTCATCGCGATTCTCCCTGGGGCTGGGTAACCCTCTCTGCCTTCATCTGCCCCGAGTCCTGAAGGCCGGTCGACGTCGGGGAAACCCATCCCCGGACGCCCCGCCGGAGCAAATCCGGCTGATGATAAAACCATCAAAGTCGCCCGGAATTTCACCAAATGCAAAATAAATGATGCCTGCCGGATGTGCTCTGTAAGACATTCTAAAATAATATCTTAGGTCGATACGGATGCATGGGCGAGTCAAGGCGGAGGCTAATAGGGCTCGCCATCCGGCCAGGTCGCCCAGTCGCGGCGGTCTCTCGCGTCGCCCCGGCCATGGCTGTAGAATGAGCAACCATGCAAGTAGTCGTACTGGCCGCTTTGGTCCTGTCATTCACGATGCTGGAGATTCCCCCGCCCCCCTGGGCGTCGCCCTGGGTCTTCCTGCCGGCGTTGGGGCTCTACCTGGCAGGGGCGGTGGCGCTGGGATTGGTCAGCAGTTCTCTGGGCATCGTGCATCTTCGGGCACGTGTGGCCGGAACGTCCGCTCCGGCCAGGCCCCACCGGATCGCCACGCTATCAGTGCGGATCTGGCTGGTTCTCGGATCTGCCGGGGTGATCGCCCTGGGTTATGGTCGGTGGATAATCGATCAGGCGGAGATCATCACGCCCTGGGGGCCGGTACCTGTTGCCCACGTGCCCCTGCTGGTGCCCACCCTCGCGCTGTCGCCGTTCCTGCTGGCCGTGCTCGTGACCTGGCTGCTGGAGTACCCGTATCACAGACTGCTTCGGCAGGAGGTGGCAAGGGCAGAACTCGCCGCCGGTCGCCAGCCCCCACCGATCTGGTCGTGGAAACAGTTCCTGGTGTTCAACCTGCGACATCATCTGCTTTTCGTGCTGGCGCCGGTGGCGTGCATCCTGCTGCTGCGCGACCTGCTGGCGATGATCGATCGCTGGGGAGCGTTCCCCGACACGCCCTGGGGCGACGCGATGTTCCTGGGCGGCATGCTCGCCTCGGCCGGGGTGGTATTCGTGCTTGCGCCCCTGATGATCGTGCGCATCTGGAAAACGCGCCCGCTGCCCGAAGGCCCGCTCCGCCGGCGACTGCGGGGCATGTGCGAGCGGCTGTCGATGGGCTATCGGGACATTCTCGTGTGGGATTCCGGCGGCGTGCTGGCCAACGCCGGCGCGATGGGCCTGGTCGGGCCGGTCCGGTTCGTGCTGCTGTCCGACGCATTGCTGGATCGTATGGATCCGTCGCGGATCGAGGCGATTTTCGCTCACGAAGCCGGGCATATCGTGCATCACCACATTTTCTACTCGGGCCTGTTTGCGATTGCCTCGGTGCTTCTGTGCACGTTTGCGGGAGACACCGTAGGTCGCTGGACCGGCGGAGACCTGTGGACCATGAATACCGTCACCGTCGGGCTGCTGGTGGCCGTATGGGGCGTGGGATTCGGGTGGATCTCCCGCCGCTTCGAGCGTCAGAGCGACGTGGTCGCTGCATGGACCATGAGCCGCGAACAGGCCGGGGAGGACCTCGGCGGGCGGGTGACCCCCCAGGGCGCGCATGTGTTCGCATCGGCGCTGGAATACGTTGCATCGCTCAACGGCATGGGGTACGGGCGTTTCAACTGGCGGCACGGCGCGATACGCTGGCGAGTGAATTACATCCTCTCGCTGGCCGCCCGGGCTGGGTCGCGAAGCGAAATCGACCGCCTCGTCCGCACGATCAAGGTCGGGCTGTGGGTATCAACAGCCTTCGCCGTCGGCGCGCTGGGATGGATGATCTACCGCGACGGCCTGGCCGAGAAGCACGAAGGAAACCACGAAATGACCGATGCCAACGTTGCCATCGTCACCGGCGCCTCCAGCGGTATCGGCGCGCACACAGCCGTGGAACTCGCCCGGCGGGGCATGCAGGTAACCCTCGCCGCCCGGCGGGAGGATCGTCTCCGCGAGATCGCCCGACGCTGCCGCGAGGTCGGGCCCGAGGCGACCGTCCACCCGACCGATGTTTCCGATGAGCAACAGGTGCAGCGGCTTGTCGACGTGACAGTCGATAGACACGGCCGGCTTGACGTGATGGTCAACAACGCCGGCATCGGTCATTTCGGCCGGGTTCACGAGACCTCCACCGACGACATGCGCCGCGTGCTCGACATCAACTACTTCGGGCTGTTCTGGGGCGCCAGGGCGGCGGGGGAAGCGATGGCCCGGCAGAAGAGGGGGCACATCTTCAATGTATCCAGTGTCATCGGCAAACGCGGCACGCCGTTCCACGGCGCGTACTGCGCGAGCAAATTCGCGATTGTCGGCCTGAGCGACTCGATGCGCGTGGAACTCAGGCCTTATGACGTGAACGTTACCTGCGTGTGCCCCGGACTGACGCAGACGGAGTTTTTCGACGACGAGCAGCTCGAAGACCCCGGCCGGTCGAAGTACGTGCGTTTCCGGACGATGATGCATCCGCGCGTCGTCGGGCAAAGGATCGCACGCACGGTAGGGTGCAACAAGCCCGAGCTGGTCTTCACGGCCGGCGGGAGATTCCTGGCGAAGGTCGGCCCGCTCTGGCCGAGGCTGGGCGACTGGATCATGAAGTTCTACCACGACGACCTCGCAGGCCGGCGCAGCTGAACCCTTTGGCCCCGTCGACTGCGGGCTGATCAGTCTTCCTGATCGTCCTGCATCTTCTTCTGCAGCAGTTCCGTCAGCAGGTCGATCTTGGCTTCGAGCTTCTCGACCCGTCGCTCCAGCTCCCGGACGCGCCGGACCGTCTCGCCGTCATCGCCTCCGCTGAACACCAGACGCGCACGCTGCTTGCGGAGCTTCTCGGCCTCTTTCTCGACGGCCTTGATGAGCACGGCGACATCTACTGGCAGGATAGCGGTCTGAGTCATCTCGGCCGTGGCGCTTCGGCTGTCGGAAACCGTCACCGTGATCGGCACCGCAAGCGGGTAGCCCTTGAACTTTTCGCCCGTCAGCTCGGCGATCATCTCGGCTGCACCGGTCGCCTCCTTGCGGACCAGCTCGTCGGTTTCCTCGTCCATCGCGTGTTGGGCTGCCAGGCGCTGCGCGACCTGTTCGATCATCGGCCCGGCCACCGCGTTACCATCGACGGTAACGCGGCCGGTCTTGGCATCCACGACGATCCCTTCGACTGCCTCTGGGGTTTCGAATTCCAGCGGACCCGTTCCGCCTGCTGTTTTGAACGCAACGGTAGTCTTGCCGTCGGCTTTGAGCGCCGGAATGTCCGAGGGGGGCAGGAAGCGGATTGGCGACTTGCACCTGGCCAGCACGTCCTTGTCGATCCTGTGGACGTACAGCCTCTCGGTGAGCGTCACGTAGACCGCGTCACCATGAGAGGCGATCTGGGGACTGTCGCTGTTGTAGACATGGCGGTAAGCGCCGTACGGATTGTCTGACTGTTCCCGGTGCTTTGTCAGCGTCACCGAGGCTACCTTCCTGCCCGCAACCAGTTCCCGAAGGACCAGGGACGTTCCGCTGGGATTGCGGTCTTCGTCGACTTCAGCCACGACTTCCGCCAGGACCGGGTGATCCGGCAACACGACGGCGGCATGGAAGCCGATCTCCGCGATGCGCTGGCCAGTGCCGCTTGTCAGATTGCCGTTGTCCAGCATGCGGTTCCACGTTGCGTGCGTGGAGCCCCCGGACATCCGTCGGGCAACCCCTCTGCCCAGCAGGCCCGACCAGCGGGCGATTTCCAGGTTGCGGCGGGTGACGACTGCGGCTTCGCTCCGCAGCCAGAGCGCCTTGGAGAGGTCCTCGCTGTAGCCGATGTCGCCGATGACCCAGCCCCACGACGTGCGATGTGGAACCAGCAGATGATCGTATGTGCCCGTCCCGAGCGTGCCGCCCATATTCGACCGCGTCGTCTTGAGCCTGACCGGGTCGTAAAGAGTAGGCCCGTCCTCGGCCAGGACGAACAGGTGCTTGTCCGTCAGACTCCGCAGGTACATGACCGGGCCGTCGGTCATCGTCTGTCGAACCCGGCTGAGATCCTTGTGGGACAGGCCGTTGACGCGATCGGAAGAGGCCATGGCGACGTACACCGCGTTGGCGTCGACGGTCGCGTAGCCGATCGCGTACGACAGTGTCTTCCTGCAGAG
The DNA here is from genome assembly GCA_964642855.1 of uncultured Planctomycetaceae bacterium. GTDB lineage: Bacteria > Planctomycetota > Phycisphaerae > SM23-33 > SM23-33 > CAZXSK01. The sequence goes on from CAZXSK010000016.1 coordinate 19,649, forward strand.
AAGCTTCTCGTTCTCCAGGTCGACCAAGGCCAGTTCCGTTCCCACGCGATTGGGGGTTCCGTCGGTCATCGGGTAAGGATGGGTGTCTCCGCCCGCGGTCGTCCAGGCGATCGCCAGCTTGCCGTCCGGGCTGATCTCCAATCCTTTCGGCGGGAAACCCAGCGCGATCGAAGGCTGGCGGACCACGACCGATAGGGTCTCCGTTCGTTCGACATTCCGGAAGGACAGCTTCAGCTGGATCTCGTGATTCCCCACCTGTTCGGCCGTCGGTTTCCACGCCAGGAATATACCCCTGGCCGTCTTCAGCAGCGTCAGGCCCGAGGGCTTGTCTGCGAGCTCAACGGCTACCTTGGGATCGGCGAGTTCCAGCGGCAGGGCAGCATCGCGGCCGACGGACACGGAAGCTTCTCCGTCGAGCCTGACAGCAAGCACGGGTTCGTCCGCAACGCCCAGATCCTCCAGCGTTGCCACCACTGCCTGGTCGCCGTTCAGTGCGATAATCCGGCTGTTGGCGCTGTCGGCCAGGGCGGTCGCCTCGGTGATGACGCGTTGTGTCGTATCGCCGCCGGAACCGGGATACACGAAAGTCAGTTCCTTGTTCTCTCGCATCGATTTCGGCAGGTCGAACGTGGCGAGGGTCTTGTAGGTGTTGCCGGAGATGACGGCGCAGGCGGTTGGCTTCTGCTGCCAGCGGTCTCCGGCCATGACCAGACCGGTAAGCAACGGTCTGTCTGCGAACCCGCCGGTGACACAAGCCTTGAGGGTGTCGGTCTTGTTCAATCCGTCACGAGTTCGGATCTGCTCTCCGCCGGCGACGAACCGCCCCCACGGATCCGGAAAGCACCCCCTGCTGAAAGAACGATCGCTGCAGGAGGTCAGATACGTCGTGCCCCGGGCGTCGGGCTTCAGGCCGACAACGGAAAGAGTACCGTTGCTGACCATCGCCAGCGTGCGCCCCCGCGAGTCGAGTTGCAGATCCCCAGTCGGTTGCGTGTGGCCTGCCGGGATCACGGGAGTCAGTTTGTAGTTGTCCAGGTCAAGGCGGAACACGCCGGCCATGTATTCGTGCGGGCCTCCCGCCACCAGAAGCCAATCGTGTTTCGGGTCGCGGGAGGCGGCCAGGGATCCGCAGTAGGCCAACTCTGTCTTGACGACCTTCACCGACTTAAGCGTGGCCGCGTCGAGGAGATGGATCTCGCCGCTGGCGTACAGGGAGACAGCGACCAACGCTTTTTTGCCGCCCAGTGGCTTGACGGTCACGTCCCGCGGAGGGTTCTTGAGCTTCACCGTCGCCGACGAGTCGGTCGTCTTGCCGCCCAGGTAGTCGGCGGAGTAGAGGGTCACGGTTTTCGCGTTCGGGTCGATCGCGACCAGCGAGCCGTCGTGCGGGTTCAGCGCGAAGTCGGTGTGAGCGGCTTCGAAATGCACCAGCTTGGCCTTGCTGTCCGCCAGGACGCTGCAGGAACCAGCCAGAACGAAGGCCGGCAGGGCGAATAAGGCGAGTCGACGTACCATGGTATGTTCTCCGGTTCAATTGAGTGGCCAGCTGCTCCGCGTGCTGGCGCAAGGAAGATGCTATCTCGATTTGTTGTGCCGGGCAAGCGACTTGATGCGTGCCCACACAAAGGTCGTTCTCGGGT
>CAZXSK010000016.1:21388-63884 GCA_964642855.1 uncultured Planctomycetaceae bacterium
TTGTTGTGCCGGGCAAGCGACTTGATGCGTGCCCACACAAAGGTCGTTCTCGGGTTTGTGGAAGCAGGGGTCCGGTTCGCTCCGGCGGCGCCTTGCCCACACGACGCCTTGGGTGGTACGCTCACCGGCCATGGCAGCGTGTTCATCCAGCTTCGGTGTGCTCGCCTGGATTCGGTTCGATCAACCGGCGTGGCTCGCGGGTTCGGTTCTGGCCATCGCTCCCTGGCTGGTGCTGGCTTACGCCCGCCGGAGAGGGAGGTTGCTGCCTGTCTGGGGCGCGGTGCTGCAGTCGCTGGCCGTTCTGCTGCTTGCCGCTACGCTCGCCCGTCCGACCTTCCCCACGGACGCCAGCGAGAAGCCTTGGCTGATCCTGCAGGACGTATCCGCCTCCGTACGCGGACAAGGTAGTGTCGCTGCGCTGAACGAACCGGACCTGCCCGTCGAGCGGTTTGTTTTCGCTGCGTCGGTTGCGCGGGACGCCGCAGCTGTGGACGCCAACGCTACCGACCTTTCTGCTGCACTGGAACTCGCCGCGGGACGTCCGGGCGAACTGTCCGGCGTGGTGATCCTCACCGATGGCCGGTCGGGCGGGGATGGGGATCGTTGGCGGGCCCGCGCACGGCAACTGGCGGGTGGAACCGCCGAGGTGATCGTCTCTCCGCTGGTCTCGCCGGTCGCCGACGCACGCGTCAGCAGTTTTCACGCCCGCCGTGAACCAGCCGGGGTTACGTTGCGCGTCAACGTCGCCAGCAACGCGTCGCGCAAGCGCACGCTGACGGTGCGCAGGGTCTGGCCTTCACCTGGCAGGCTGCTGGTTCGCGAGCTGGACCTGCTTGCCCGCCAGCCCGCGACGGTTGTCGCCCGCGACGAACTGCCGTCCGACCAAGCCGCAACATACGTTGCGGAGTTGTCTCCCGGAGACCGTCTCGACGAGAACGATCGCGCCGAGGCGGCGGTCCTTCCACGCGATGGGAAGACGACGGTCTTCGGTGGAGCGTTGCCGGCGACCTGGCGGAGTTCGCTGGATGCCAACGCGTTGATCGCCCCGGCCGGGGAATTGCCCGACGACCCCACCAGGCTCGCCGGGTTCTCATCGCTCGTACTGGTGGACGCGTCGGGCGAGGCGTTCACGGACAACCAGAGGCGGGCAGTGGCAGACTACGTCCGCAGCGGCGGGGGGTTGGTGATGGTCGGAGCGGGCCCGCATACCTCGCCAGCTGACGCGAGCGATCCGTTATCTGCGGTTCTCCCGCTGGTGGTCAATCCGTGGCAGCGGACGCCGCTTCAGGTAACCGTCCTGCTGGATGCTTCGGGATCGATGGCCCAGACGGTGAAACGCCGGGGCGAATCGACCGGCCAGCGCAAGTTCGACATCGCAGCCGAGGCTACCCTTTCGCTTCGTCGTCACCTGACCGATCGCGACGGGCTTGCTGTGATCGCCTTCGCAGCCGAGCCCGACACGCTCTACGACAGCAATGCAGCGCCGGTGGATTTCGACGCATTGGCACGCAGGCTTCGGGCGATCAAGCCGGCGGGGACCACGGATCTCGGTCCGGCCTTGGAGGAGGCACTCTCTCTGGGGGTCCCGGAGAATCGAGACGGGCTGATCCTGGTACTCAGCGACTTGATGACCCAGCCTCTCGACGCAGCCAAACTGGCAGGGAAGGTCAGTCGATCGGGCAGGAAGCTGGCGGTCATCGCGACCGGTTCGGCCGATCAGGGCCATCCCGGCGCCGAGTCGCTGGTGCAGCTTGCGGAACGCGCGGACGCCTGGCTGGTGCGGCGGCAGACACTGGCCGACGTAGCCGAGCTGTTCTCCCGGTTCGTCCGTCGGGCGCGCGGCGACGCCGTCCGCGAAGGCGAGTTTGCCCTTCTGGCAGGCGTGGAGGTCTTCGGTGTGAAGGCTTCGGACCTGCCCGCCGTCGAGGCGTACATGCCTGCAGCGGAGCGGGACGGCGCGGAGACCCTCATCGGCACGGCCGGGGGGGACGCGGTGCTCGCGAGACAACGCGTAGGGCTGGGGCGCACCGTGGCGTTCGTGGTGCCGGCTGACCGTGTCGGGAAGCTGGCTGGAGGGTCTCAGAGGCTGGGCGCGATCCTCGCCGGTGCGGTCCGGTGGGCAGCCCGGCCTCCGGGCGATCCTCGGGTCGACGCCACGTTCACACGCGAGAGGAACCGGTTGACGGTTGGAATGGTCGCCCGGGACAACGGACCGATCAGCGATCTCCAGCCGACGCTCACACTCTGGCCAATCGGTGCGGAAGAGTCGGAAACGACGGTCGCGCCGATGGAGATTGTCGGCCCGGGGACGTATCGATGTCGCGTGGTTGCGCCCCCCAAGGCTGCCGCAGCGGTCGTTCGCGACCGCAAGGGGGCGCTTCTGTACCGCCAGGCGATCGGTCGAACCTACCCGTCGGAGTTTTCGGCGATCGGTCCGGACGAGGCGGTCCTGCGGGAACTGGCCGACCTGGCGGGAGGGCGCATCGTAGCTCCGAATCGGCTGGGTGCAGTCCTGGCTGGCCGAAGGCAGGAGGCGCTCTGGCCGGCGTGGCCGGTGACGCTGGCAGCTGCGCTGGCAGCTGTGCTCTTGGACTGGGCGCTGACGCGCGTTACGCTGGGCAGGAAACCCACATCGACCGGGCGGACCAGAAAGAGGAAGAACACGTGATCGACCCGACCGCAGCGAAAGTAATCGACGAGCTCGAAGCCTTCCAGAAGACCGTCGACAACGCCTGGAACGTACCCCGTGAGGAGGGGATGATCCTGCACAACATCGTGCTTTCCGCCGGCTGCAGGTATCTCGTGGAGGTCGGCACGAGCTACGGGTTCAGCGGGCTGTTCCTGGCGTCAGCGGCGCGGGCCAACGGCGGCAGGTTGCACACCTTTGACATCGACGAAGACAAGCACATCCGGGCGAGGCAGACGTTCGTGCGCGCAGGGGTTGAGGCCGTCGTCGAGCTGCACACCGGCGACGCCCGCCTTACGCTGCCCGAGCTGGACCACGGCGTGGACTTCGCCTTCCTCGACGCCACCAAGGACCAGACCCTCGCCTACTGGGAGCAACTGGAGCCCAAACTCGCCGATCGCTGCGTGATCACGGCAGATAACACCGCCGACCAGTACGACCGCATGAGGCCATTCGTGGAACTCCTGCACGAACGAGAGGATTTCACGACCTGTTTGGTGCAGGTGGGCAATGGCTTCGCCTTCGCGGTCCGGACGGGTTGACGATGTCGATCCGGCGGCGGGTTGCCCTGGTAGCTATGGCTGGCGCGTGCAGCGCTTGGTGCGCCTCGTGCGGCCGGGAGGGCTCTCGGCCGGTGGTCGGAGCGAGGTTCAGCGTATCGCCTGATGCTTCACTGACGCGGGAGGAACTCGACGAGTCGCTACGGCTGGGTCGGGCGTTCATGCTAGCCAATCAACGGCAGGCGGGCAATTTCGCGTACATGTACGACTTCGTAGTCCAGCGGGACATTGCCGGCGACAGCGCGGTACGCCAGGCCGGTGCGCTGTGGGCGGTTGCGCTGATGCATCACGATTCGCCGACGCAGGAGACCGCAACGGCGCTGGAGCGGGGGTTCGGGTTTTTCCGCAGAATCAGTATGGCCGGTCAGGACGGTCTGCCCGTGCCGGTGTACCCGGGCAGCCTGGCAGCCGACACGGGCACCGTGGCGCTGTTGACGCTGGCATACATCGACGCGCTGCGCGCCGACGCCGGCCTGTTGCCGCGTGAACAACTGAAGAAGGAACTCCACGGCTATCTCGCGACGCTTCTGGCTGCCCGCCGCGAAGACGGTCGGTTTCATCGGGGCATCGATCCGACCGGTGACGGGTTCGGCGGCCCGTCGCCTTATTACGATGGCGAGTCGCTGCTGGCGATGGTCAAGGCAGCCCGGTACGCCGGGCGGGACGATCTCAAGCCGCTGGCGCTCGCCTCGGCCGAGGCGATGCACCGGGCGTGCGTAACGCGGGCGCTGCGTCGCGACCCCGACAGCGACGTCACCAAGGGATACTACCAATGGGGGTCGATGGCGTATTTCGAGATCGCCGCCGCCGGCTGGAAGGGGGGCGACCGCTTCGCGGACCGGGCGATTGACCTGGCGTACTGGATGATCGACGTGCATCGGACGCTGCATCGCACGCGGAACACCGGGTACGCGTACGAGGGGCTCATCTGCGCGTATCGTCTGGCGCAGCTTCGGGGACGCGACCAGGCCGCCCGGAAGATCCGCGCCGTGATTGAGCAAGGCCTGGCGAAGCTCACGAGCTGGCAGATAGCCGGCACCCGGCCGAACGCCTTCCTGCGCGAACACCCGACCGAAGCCCCTCGCGCCGTGGGCGGCGTGATGAACGGCCAGGCCGATCCGTACCTGCGCGTGGACGTTACCCAACACCAGATGCACGCAGTGATCCTCGCTCGACGGTACGTATACAGGAAGGATACCCCATCCCCATGACCGAAACGCAACACGACCTGACGGGCGAGGAACTCTATTCGCTGGTCCGCACCGGCCCGCTGGTGTCGATCGATCTGATCGCACGCGACCCGGACGAGAGGTTGCTGGTCGGCCTGCGAAACAACGAGCCCGCACGGGGCACGTGGTTCGTCCCAGGCGGGCGGATCCGCAAAGACGAGCGCGTCGCCGACGCGATCGAGCGGATCTCGCTGCGCGAGCTGGGGCGGCGTATAGAGCTGGCGGGCGCCGATTTCCGAGGCGTCTTCGAACACCTCTACCCCACGAACTTCTCGGGGCGGCCTGGGACGACCCACTACATTGTGCTTGCGATGGATGTCAGGCTGTCCGAGATGCCCGCAACGCCAGCCGACGATCAGCACGCACGGTGGCGCTGGCTGACCGAAACGGAGCTGCTGGCCGATCCGGACGTGCACGAGAACACGAAGGCGTACTTCAGACCCTCGCCGCATACCGCGATCGACGCGGGGGCTCGGTAACGTGACCGCCCGGCCCGATCCGCTTCGCGTGATGACACTCAACGTGCTGACGGCGCTTGCCGGTGCGAAGCTGGGCGGCTGGGACGTCCGCCGGCCTGCCGTGGCCGCTGCGGTCGAGAGTTTCCAGCCCGATCTGCTGGGCCTGCAGGAGGTCCTGCCTCGACAGCGCGACGACATTGTTGACGACCTGGAAGGCTACGGGTGTCTGTTCGCGGGTCGATCCGACGGCAGGCGTCGGGGCGAGGGCGTGCCGATTCTCTGGCGACGTGATCGACTTATGCCGGCGGGAAGCGGACACTTCTGGTATTCGCGCAACCCGGACAGGCCGGGCAGCCGGTTCTGGACCAGCCTTCTGCCGCGCATGGCGACCTGGGCGATATTCCAGTTGCAGGAAACGGGGCGCGAACTGCTGATGGTCAACACCCACCTGTGCTGCTTCTGGCGGTGCAACCGGCTTCGGTCGGTGGGCATCCTGCGCAGGCGGATCGCGTCGCTGGCGGAGGGCAGGCCGGTCGTGGTCACCGGCGACTTCAACGACTGTGCCGGCGGGGCGGTTGGGGTTCTGCTCACCGGTGGCGCCTCGGCCGGGTCTGCCGGAGTCAGCCTGATCGACGTGTACGCCCAGCTTCGCGGTGATCCGCTTGGAGAAGATGCGACGATGCACAATGCCGCGGGGAACCCTCGCGGAGGAAGGATCGACTGGATCCTCGCGAGCGAGGACTGGTCGCCACTGTCGGCCGAGATTGATCGACGCAGATACGCCGGAAGCTGGCCATCGGACCACTGGCCGGTGCGAGCGGTGCTGGAGTTACCGGCCGAACCTGCGCCAGCAAAGGACGAGTCGCCGGGTGCAGAGGGTGCTTCGCGCGATCCGGGTTCACGGGGCGGATAACTCACCGCAGCCGAGCGCGTGGCCCGGCTGCGGCTTCGATGCTGCCCCTCGTCCCGCCTGCGCGCGGGAGCAAGGAGCAAGGGTAGTCTGCGTAGCGGTCGATCGGCGTGAATCGGCAGGCCGAATCCCCTGGGCTCGCCGCCATGGTCCATCGGGAGTTCTCTTGCCCGTGGCGGGGCAGGCCCTACAATGGCCGGGTCCCCGGACTTGTTGCAGGGCATACCGGCAGTGTGCAATAGAATGTTCGCGATTGCGAATAAATGACAGAAGAAAATTCACAACCAGGTATTTGCGGCCGAATTGCCCAGCTTCGCGAAGAGGTTGCCGGTCCGCGCGGTAAGCGGGCGTTCGCGGGCATGCTCGGGCTTCCGCCCAGCACCTACGACTACTACGAAGCCGATCGCATTCCCCCCGCCGAAGTGCTGCTGAAGATCGCCGAGGTCGCGAAGGTCAACCCCTGTTGGCTGCTGACCGGCGAGGTCCACTGCCGGGAGGGAGGCATACCGGCCAACCACCCCGCTCTGCAACGGATGGCGTATCTTCTGCGCGATCATCCGGGGGCGGCCCGTCCTCTGATGGCAATGATCGACCTGCTGGAAGAGACGTCGAAGTTCCCCGGCGCCCCGTTCGAGTGTAGGCAGGGCGAGCAGTCCGAGCCCCGGTCCCAGCGGGAAGGCCTCCCGAGCTCCTCGCCCGAGGCCAACCGCGCTGGCCTGAAAGACAACCAGGACTGGATCCCTGTTCTGGGCAGGACGGCTGCGGGGGTTCCGCAGTTCTGGGCGCAGGACGAGGACAAGGCCGGCCTGACGGAACTGGCGGAGTTGATCGAGCGACATGCAGGCCCCGACGCGCGACGGGTGGATACGGGTGTCGGCGTCAGCGACGAGGTCGCCGTCGACGACGTGCAGATCATCACGCTGACCCGACCCGAGCCTGTCGCCGTGGCGCAGTTCGTGCGATCTGCGGAGATCAGGCGTCGTTTCCCGCGGGCCTTTGCGCTGCAGGTGGACGGCGATTCGATGGCCCCGGAGATCCTGCACGGCGACCTGGTGATTCTCTCGCCCGATGCCGACGCGGCGGACGGTCGGCCCGCAGTCGTGCAACTCGACAACCAGATCGGCGTGACGTGCAAGCTCTATCGTCGCCAGGGCCGACAGGTGCACCTGGTAGCCATCAACGAGCAGATCGGCCCGATGACCGCGATGGCAGACGAGGTCGTCTGGGCCTTGCGTGTGCTGGCTCGGGTGCGGCCCGGCCGGCCCGGCCGAGGGGACAGGTAACATGGGTGACCAGGACCTGATCCGCGAGACGTTGATCGAGATCGCCCACGAAGCGATGGCAGGCCGCAAAGATGTGTCGTGGCGGGAGCGCGGGTACACGTTCCATCACGGGCTCCGCGTGGGACGCATTGCCGTGACGTTGGCGGGGACGCTCGATGAGCCGGTCGACGTTGCCGGCACTATACTCTTTGCCGGTGGTCTGTTCCATGACGTAGCCAAGAGCGACCCGAAGCACCAGGAGAGTGGGGCGCGGGTCGTGCGCGAGCTGCTGGCCGGCGCGGCCGGGCCTGAGGACATCGAGGCGATCTCGCAGTTGGTCCTCCACCACAACGACCGCGGGCATGACAGCGGCTGCACGGTAGCCCAGCGGGTGGTCCAGGATGCTGACGTGCTGGACCATTTCGGTGCGCAGAACATCTGGCTGTCGTTTCACTACAATGCCGCCCACGAAGAGGGGCCGTCTCAGTGCCTGGAATACTTCCGTTCGGACAAGCACCGTCGGTTCGTGAAGCAGGCCCGAGCGGGGTTGAACTTCGATGCATCCCGCTGCGCAATGGACAGGCGACTCGGGATCGAGCGGGAATTCCTCGTTCGTTTTGCGCAGGAAAACGAGGGAGCGCTATGAACACCCAGCCATCGGGAACGTCCAATATGGGCGAACGCAGATTGCCTTGACCGGCATCGAGCGACCCCTGCAGAAACGGATGCGATCATGAACGATCACCACGGATCCACCACGACGGGCAGACCGGGCGGAAGCCTGGGATTCGCGCAGGCCATGCTTCTCCTTGCCAGCAGCGCCTTGCTGGCCGGGGGGCTGGTGTTCCTGCCCTCGTGGTCGCTGGCGGACGACGCCTCCACCGAAGCCATCGAGGACGCCAACGACCCGAACGCCAGGCTGGAGTACTACGAGATTGCGGTTCGCCGCAGGGGCGTGGAACTCACCGGTAAGGCAGTGTTTGCCTACCTCCGCCAGATGCATCCGACCGAAGACCAGAATCGCAAGGCCCGCAGGTTGATCGAGCAGCTTGGGTCCGAGCAATGGAAGCAGCGGGAGGACGCCACCGAAGCGCTGATGTCGATGCCATACTTCCCGGCTGAGCTTCTCAACAAGGCCGCTGAGAACGAGGATCTCGAAACCGCTGCCCGTGCCAGCGAGATTCTGAGAGCCCGTCGAGGCGAAGTCTCGGGCGTGCTTCAGAGCCTGATTCGGACGATCGGGAAGCACAAGTGGAAGGGCAGCGTGGACGTGCTGATCGAGTCGGTCGCCCTGTGTCCGGACGATATCACCCGTCAATTGCTGTCTCAGGAGTTGATGAAGGTCGCCCAAGCCCGGCACGCCGATCGCCTCCGAAAAGCGGTCAAGGATGCCCTTCCCGCCACCAAACGGATTCTCCTGCCTGGGCTGGCTGTTTCTCTCGGAGCCGAAGGCGTCAAAGAGTTATATCCGCTGCTGAAATCCAAGGACCCGGAGCTCAAGCTCGCTGCGGCTATGGCGATCGCAAACGTTGGCGACCGGGGATGTCTCGGGCCGCTGGTGGAACTGCTGGACTCGGAATCACTGGCCGTTCGGACCAGGGCCTGCCAGACACTTCGGTTACTCACGCGGACCTACCATGAGTATTCTCCCTACGCTGACAAGTCAGGCCGGCGGGAGGGCGTCAAGGCGTGGCGCGAGTGGGTCGACGGCAAGGGGAACTCTGCCAAGCTGCACTTCCCCCTGCACGTGGCCAGCGGGGGACGGGGCAATCTCAACGGCAATGTGTTGATCGCCTATGGGTATCAGAACAAGGTCACAGAGTACGATCCGTCGGGCAAGGAAGTCTGGTCGCATAACGCCCAGGGCGTGTGGGCAGCTGAGAAGCTTCCCGGCGGCGACGTGCTGATCTCTGCGTACTCGGAGAACAAGCTGCTGGTGGTCAATCGCCAGGGCAAACGAACGTGGGAGTACAACTGCAACTGTCTCAACGCCGAGCCTCTGCCCAACGGGAACTTCATCGTGGCGGACTACAGCGGAAGCAGGGCCTTTGAGATCACCCGGGAGAAGAAGGTCGTCTGGGAGTACAAGACCCCTTCCAGCTGCAGTGACGTCCAGCGGCTGCCGAACGGCAATACGCTCGTGGCGATCATGAACAACTCCGTCAAGGAAGTGGATCCCAAGGGCAAGGTGGTCTGGGAGTACGCCAACGCCAACAGTCCCTACGGGATCGAGCGTCTTGCCAATGGCAATACGCTGATTGCCGAGCTCGGATCGAACCGCGTAATCGAGGTCAATCCGCAGAAGAAGATCGTGTGGTCCTACAACATCCCCAATCCTGCAGACGCCTATCGCCTGTCGAACGGCAACACGCTGGTCACGGGCAACAGCTTCGCCGTGGAGGTCACTCCGCAGGGCAAGGAGATCAAGCGCTGGCAGGGATTCAGCTACGGGACGGTTCGCAAGTAACTCCGGCCGGGGTTGATTTTCTCGGGGGGTGCTGTATGGTGCTGCTCGTCCGGGAGGGAGGGAATCAGCGAATTCGCCACGTCTCGGAAGGAGTATGCGCATGACCACCCGCAGAGCCCTGTGGATCGACGCCGCCGGTGTTGACGCCATTCGTCGACGATTCCGGGAGCAGGAGCCCGTAACCCGTGCGATCTACGCCGCCGCCATGGAGTGGGCGTCCCGGGATGTGCAGGAAGTGCAGGATCTGCCTGACAAGATCGGAACGGGCCCCCATTCCAAGCATCACTTCTACCCACAAGCCTGCGCCGTCGCCTGCCTGATCACCGGCAAAAAGCTCTACGCCGATCGTGGGCTGGAATACGTCCTGTGGTGGACGTCACAGCAGACGGGCAATCTCGGACGAGGCTCGTATGCGCTGACGGCCGCGGTGGTCAACGAGTGCTGCCACGCCGTGTGGGCGCCTGAGCAGCGCGTGAGCATGACCCGCCGGCTGGTCGAGCTGCACGAGAGTTTTTACTACGGCGTGGCCTCCAGCGGGGGCGACCCGCACGTGGTGACCAACAATCACTGGGGCGTGAACCACTGCAGTTCGGCGATTGCAGCGATGAGCGCCCACGGAGGCCCGATGGACGAAGAAGGCACGCCCTGCGACGTGTCTGAGGGCGTCGCCTGGGCCAGGGGGCGGGCCAAGCCCTATCTTGGCCACCTCGGCGATCGGGGCCTGTACCATGAGGGGCTGGGCTACATGCTCTACCCGGCCAGCTTCTTCCTGCCGATGGTGCTTGCTGCGAAGAACTTCGACGGCACGGACTACTGCTCCGAGTTGCCTCAACTTCGCCGGGCGGCGTCATCGGTGTATGCGACGGTCTGTGCTCGGCAGGCGGTAAGCAACTCGCCCGACACCCCGGGCCGGTGGGGATCGATGCTCTCGTGGAACGACGCCGGCTACGGCTGGTGCCTGCACAACCCGGCCATCACGCTGATTGCCCTGGCGCCCGATGAGCAGGTTCCTGCGCTGAAATGGATGTTCGACCGCCTCAACGGCCTGGAGGGCGACGGCGAGTTCGCTCCAGGCTGGTGCGGGTGGTTCTTCAGCCTGGTGTACTATCCGTACGACGTGCAGCCGCAACAGCCTGTCGATACGCTGCCGACCTTCCTGTGCGATCTCCGCCAGGGGCTGGCGGTTGTGCGCAGCGGTTATGAAGGTGCCGACGATGCGATCCTCGGTGCCTACGCCAAGAACACCTTCATCGGAGGCCACCGCCAGGATGACGCGGGATCCGTTCGCATGATGGCTTTGGGGCACGATTGGATGATCGGCGGCGGGCAGGCCCGCGCGGATGCCCCCTTCCAGAGCATCTTCTTCCCAGAAACAGGCCGCGCCGACGCCATGGAGGGGAAAGGTGCCGTGTGCTATCTCGAGGAAACGGATCGGGGGGCGGTGGTGGGCATGGACCTTCGCCGGGTCAACGGGGCGTACTGCGAACGCTGGCTGGGCTCGGATTTCTCAGGCGAGTCCGGCTGCGATGCCGTGATCGCATTGCTGGACCTGGCTGACGACCATCTGAATCGCCCGTGGCTGTGGACGCATGCTTTCGAAAATCATATCGAGTGCAGCTTCCACGAGGATGGTGCGGGGTACACTCTTCGGACTCCGGGGGAGGAGTTTCTGGTCGCCCGCTTCCTGGGCGAAACCCCAGCCGGCCTGACGCTCGAGAAGATGCCCGATTCCCAGCGGACATTCCAGTCGGCGAAGATCGCGATACGCTATCCGGGTCGCCCGTACGTTCTGGCGAAGTTTCCGCATGTGGAGCATCATGGCGTGTACGTGGTCATGGCGGTGGGCCGGGGCGAGGCGCCCGAGATTACCCGCACCGATGGCCTGGCGGTGAAGATCGGTGATTACTCGTGGCGGCGTCCGTTTTCCGCAGGGATCCCCGAAGCCTTCGAGCCGCTTGCCAGTGGTACATTGTGTCGCTGGCCTTCGGGCCGGGTAGATCACTGACCTGCCGATCTGGCCCGAAGGGCAAAATGTCCTAGCGTGGGTTTCCGATGCTGTTAGAATGGAAAGGTCCGGGCTGGAATCGCCCCGGCCGCCGTTTGCGTCCCTCCGGGGGCGGGGCCCGGTACGTTCGGACGAGATGGGACGCGTTGCAGGGAGCAACAATCACCGTGGACAGCTTTTTATGGATCGCCACGATCGCAGCGGCGGTCCTCTCCAGCTTCTTCGCACTGACCAGCAACGCACTTCGCATGTTCCGAAGGTCTCTGCTTGAGGAGGTCTTCGCCGGTTCGCGAGGCCGGCGGCGCCTGCTGCACATGGAGACCCACATCAAGGAACTCCGTCTGGTTTCCTCGCTTTGTCGGTCGATGTTCAACCTGGTGCTGATCGTGGCGATTCTGGGCCTGGTCGGGGCTCCGGGTTCCTCCGATGCCTGGGGCAAGACACTGCTGGCAATGGCGATCGCTGCGGCGGTGGTGGCCGTGTTCGGCGTGGGCGTTCCGCATGCCTGGGCCGCCTATGCCGGCGAGCGGATTCTCTACACGGCCTATCCGGTTCTGCGCGGCGCGCGAATGCTGCTGTTTCCCCTTGTGTGGATCATGCACGCCCTGGACCTTCCAATCCGCCGGCTGACCGGCGTCAGCGATGACGACGAGCAGGTGGATTTCGCCAAGCAGGAAATTCTCCAGGCTGCGACGGAGGGTCGGGCCGAAGGAGCCGTCGATGCCGAAGAGGTCGAGATGATCGAGTCGGTCATGGAGTTCGCCGACACTCACGCTGGGGAGATCATGACCCCACGCACGGATCTGGTTGCCCTGCCGGTGTCGCTGTCGATGTCCGAGGCGGTCGAGCGGGTTCTGGATGCGGGGCACAGCAGGATTCCATGCTACGAAGGCGATCTGGACAACATCGTGGGCATCCTGTACGCCAAGGACATGCTGCGACACCTGGTCGGGAAGGAAGAGGTGCCCCTGCGCGAGCTTCTCCGCAAGCCGTTTTTCGTGCCGGAGACCAAGGCGCTGGACGATCTGCTTCGGGAGTTCAAGGATCGCAAGTTCCACATCGCGGTGATTCTGGACGAGTACGGCGGGACGGCGGGAATCGTGACCATCGAAGACGTGCTGGAGGAGATCGTCGGCGACATTTCCGATGAATATGATCCGTCGGCCCCGGAGCTGATGACCCGCATCGACGAGCACGTCGCCGACGTCGAAGCCCGGATCCGTGTCGATGAACTCAACGACGCAACCGCCTTGGATCTTCCCGAGGACGACGACTACGACACGCTCGCGGGGTTCATCTTCTCGGAGCTGGGGTACATCCCCCAGGCGGGGGAGAAGTTCGAAGCCCACGGGGCCAGGTTCACGATTCTCGCAGCCAGCGAACGCAAGATTGATCGTGTGCGCGTTGAGGTGCAGGCCCCCCAGGAAAGCTCGCGGCAGGTTTGACCGAGGGTCTGCATCTCCCCCGGAGGTCTCCTACGATTGTTCCGCGCAGACGGACTTTCCGTGGCGGTTGCTTGATTCCCTCGTGAGACAGAGTCTAAAATACTGCGCGATGGGTCAACGATCCATGCGTTACCGCGCCGGCTGGAGATCCCGAACCGGCGACCCGCCAGGGGTCGGGGCGGTCCTGCTCGCAGTTTCGTAATGACCGATCATGAAGGCTGATTGCCTTGCTGAAGGAGGACAAGCCCGCAGCGGGGACGTTGCGGGCTTTTCTTTCGCACCGTGCGGGACTACCCTGACGGGCGATGCGACACCGCGAACCCGCCATCTGCCTGCGCACGACCGATTACAGCGAGACCTCACAGGTTGCGCATTTTCTGACCCGCGACCAGGGAGTCGTCCGCTTGATCGCCAAGGGCACCAAGCGACCCAGGAGCAAGTCCGGAGGGGCGCTGGACCTGTTGGCCGAGGGCGATCTGGTCTACACCGACAGCCGCTCCGGCGGGCTGGGCACGCTGATCGAGTTCTCCGAGCAGGTTTCCCGTCTGGCGATTCGTGGCCAGTCGTCGCGTCTTCATGCTGCGCTGTACATGCTCGAGCTTGTCGGACAGATGCTCGCCGAGGGCGATCCGCACCCCGGGACGTTCGACCTGCTGCATAACGCACTGTCCCGGCTCGCCGAGGCAGACTCACTCCCGGCTGCGGTCCTGGCGTACTTCCAGTATCGGCTCCTGCGTCAGGTGGGTCTGCTGGGCGACCTGCTGACGTGTACGTCCTGCGGGCGGCGCGTGGAGCAGGTCCGTCGCGGGGCTGCGGGGCAGGCCTACTTCAGCTCGCGCGAAGGCGGACTGGTCTGCTCCGACTGCACTGCCCCCCCGACGGAAAAGTACGCCCTCGATGCCGATACTCTCACCGGGCTGGGCGTGCTGCAGGCCCCTCGTCGAACCACCGGCGGCAGGGCGACGTTCCCGGAGTCACAGGCCCGGGCGGTCAACCGCCTGCTGGCGTATCACGTGGCCGAGCAGTTGGGCAAGCCCCTGCGCACCAGCCGGTACGCGATAGACTGATGTTCTCCAAGATCAGGCCAAGCAGATTTCGTTCGCAGGTATTGCGGCCGAAGGATTCGGCGCGGCGCTCGTCTGGGGAAAGGGAAGGCCACCAGCGGACCGACAGCAGAGGGGTGTCCGCCGGCCTGCCGGGCGTGGGGCCTGGTCATCCGGGGGGATCCGAGAGATCCTTTGCCCACCCGGAGGGATCTCTCTACAATCACGACATGGACGCACAGGGAGAGCAGTTTGTCAGCGAACCGATCCAGCCTGTCGCTGGAACGGGCAGGGCGTCGTCGGCAGCGATCGGTGAACCGGGCCTGCCGGGGCAGTTCGCGTGGCGGGGAGAGACCTACCGCGTGGTCGGGGTGCTGAAGAAGTGGAAACGGTCCGGGCCCTGTCGTCACGGCAGCGGGGAGATGTACCTGCGGCGTCATTACTACCGCATCCGCACGGACCCGGCGAAGATCATGACGCTCTATTGCGACCGCCAGGCGCGAAATCGAAGCAAGCCCAAGGCCCGCTGGTTCGTCTATACCGTCAGCGAGGTCGATGCGTCGGGAGGTCCGGCGGACACGGCGAACCGGAGCGATCGCTTGCAGGCCGCTCCGCCGGACGTATAATGCCCGCAAAGCCGCGGTCACGCCCAACCGGCGTGCAGACGGCGATCAGGAACAGATCATGAATCGAATGCACAGCAGATGCCTGCGATCGATGGCATGGACGCTCGTCGCGTCGATGGGATTCGTTGCGACGCTGCCCGGGCTGTCTCCCGGACAGGACCGCCGCTACGAGAATGGCCGGTGGGTCGAGGTAGCCAAGCCCGAAGAAGGCACGCCCGAGGGGGAGCTGTCCCTGATCCGCAAATACCTGGCAGACGGTTCCCCGCGCAAGGCCCAGAAGCTTGCCGAGAAGTGGTCCGAGCGGTATCCCGATCACGAAGGCCTGGAGGAAGCCTTATTCCTCAGAGCCCAGGCGATGATGGACCGTGGCAGGTATGCCAAGGCGTACGAAGCCTTCGAGGAGCAGCTGGCGAGTTTCCCGGGGGGCATGTTCGTGCTGCGGGCGCTTCATCGCGAGTACGACATCGCCAACGCTTTCGTCGAGGGCAGGAAGCGCCGGGTGTGGGGCATTTTCTGGGTGGGGGCGGAAGACTACGGCACGAAGATCTTCACGTCCATCGCTGCGACCGCACCGGGCACGAGCATCGCCCGCAAGGCGCTGCTGCGAATGGGCGACTACTACTACGAAGACGGCCAGTACGCTGCCGCCGTTCGGGTCTACGACGAGTTCCTGAAGATCTATCCCAAGAGCAAGGACGCCGCCTACGCGATGCTCCAGGCTGCCCGTGCCTCCCACGCGCAGTACCGCGGCGTGAAATACCAGGATACTCCGCTGCTCTCAGCCCGCCAGCGATACCGGAACTTCGCCGAAGCCTTCCCCGAGCAGGCCAGCCAGATCGACATCGCGCGGATTCTCGAGGATATCAACGAATCGCTCGCCCACAAGAAACACCACATCGGCCGATTCTACGAGCGCGTGGGTCGCGACGGAGCGGCGAAGTTCTACTACCGGATCGTTGTGGACCAGTTCCCCGGTACCCGCTGGGCTGACCAGGCCGAGGAAGACCTCCGTCGGCTGGATGTCCAGGCTGCTTCGGACGACGATGCCAGCGACGACCTGGCCAGGGCGAGCGCTTCCGGCAAGGAGGAATCGCGATGACGACGGGCCGCTGGGCTTCTCCGGTGCTTCTGGTCTGCAGCCTCATGGCTGCCAGCGGGTGTGGGTACAGCTTCGACTCTCCTTATCGCTCCGATGTCAAGACGGTGGCGGTGGATATCTTCGATCGCGGTACCTACGTCTACCGGCGCGGGCTGGAGATGCGGGCCACCGAGGCAACCGTCAAGCGGATCCTGGAGGACACCCCCTACAGGATCGCCGACAAAGACCAGGCGGATACGCTTCTGACGGCCTCAATCGAGGTGATTTCCCAGGATGTGCTCAGCAGCAATCCAGACACGGGTCGGCCTCGCGAGTTGGAAATGACCCTGCGGGTGGCCTATCGGTGGAAGGATCTGCGAACCGGCGAGACGCTCACCCCTGACAGTGAAATGACCGTGACGGGGACGTACATCCCTCACGAGCCGATCGGGGAGGATTTCTTCCAGGGCAGCGAAGATGTGGCAAACCGCTTGGCCAAGCGCCTCGTAGAGAAGATGGAAGCCCCGTGGTAGGCAGGCTGCGTCGGGTCGCGGTCACTCGCCCGGCAGGACCAAAAGGCCCTTCCTTTCCGCGATATTGCCTCGGCCGAAATCTTGCGACCGGTTCCTTCCGATGACTCCTAACATGGTATGATGACTGTCGCGTGTCTGCCGTGGCGGACACCGAGGATAGACGTTTATGAGTGAAAACAGACCCGACCCGAACAAGCCAACCCGCGGACCCGGCGGCGGGCCTCCGAACCGTTTCGGCCGGTCCCTGATGGGCTGGGTGATTCTGATCGGCCTGTTCCTGGCCGTGATCGCCCTGTGGAACAGCGGCTACGGTGACAAGCGTGAGATCCCCTTCAGCGAGTTTTGGCGCTATGCCAAAGAAGGCTATGTGGTGGGCAAGGTTGTGGTCAGCGAGACCCAGGTCGAGGGCACCCTCGCTAAGGACACGCCTGGCCTGAAGCCCGACGATCCGCGCAAGTTCGTCTGCGAGATTACCCAGGGAGCCGACTGGGAATTCCAGCGCGAGCTCAAGGAAGTCCTCGGCGACCGGGCGGTGGTCGAGATCCAGTCGCCTGGCTGGTGGGACTCGCTCCTGCCGCACCTGCTGCTGACCGGCCTGGTGTTCTTCGCGCTGTGGTTCTTCCTGTTTCGTCGGATCGGATCCGCTGCGGGAGGCGGGGGCATTCTGGGCAGTTTCGGGCGTTCGAAGCACCGACTGCTCACCAAGGAACACACCCGGATCACCTTCGACGACGTCGCGGGTATTCAGGAAGCCAAGGACGAGGTCCTCGAGTTGATCGAGTTCCTTAAGAACCCCAAGAAGTTCCAGCGGCTCGGTGGGCGCGTCCCACGCGGCGTGCTGCTGGTCGGCGAGCCCGGCTGCGGCAAGACCCTGTTGGCCAAGGCGATCGCCGGCGAGGCGGAGGTGCCCTTCTTCTCGATCTCCGGCAGCGATTTCGTGGAGATGTTCGTCGGCGTGGGTGCCTCGCGCGTCCGTGACCTGTTCAAGCAGGCCAAGGAATCCTCGCCGTGTATCATCTTTCTCGACGAGATCGATGCGGTCGGTAGGCGACGCGGAACAGGCTACCATTCCGGCGGACACGATGAGCGCGAGCAGACCCTCAATGCCATTCTCGTGGAGATGGACGGGTTCGATTCGTCGGACCAGGTAATCGTGATCGCGGCCACCAACCGTGGCGACGTGCTGGACCCGGCGCTGACCCGCCCCGGTCGTTTCGACCGGCAGATCACCGTGCCCCTGCCCGATCTCAAGGGGCGTTACGAGATCCTGAAAATCTACGCGGGCAAGGTCAAATGTGGTCCCGACGTGGATCTCCATTCTCTCGCGCGGGGCACGGCGATGTTCTCCGGAGCGGACATCGAAGCCCTCGTCAACGAGGCTGCAATTTCGGCTACGATGGCCAACAAGGACTTCATCGAGCAGGCGGATCTGGAGGAGGCACGCGACAAGGTCCGGTGGGGTCGGGCGCGCAAGAGCCGCGTCATCGACGACAAAGAGAAGGAGATGACGGCGTATCACGAAGCCGGGCATGCTGTGGTTCAGTTGCTGACACCGAATTCAGACCCGCTTCACAAGGTGTCGATCATTCCTCGTGGCCCGATGGGCGGAGCGACATTCTCGCTGCCCGAGAAGGACCGCTATTTCTATTCCCGGGCGTTCTGCGAGGACTTCATGAAGGTCGCCTTTGCGGGACGCATTGCCGAGGAGATGTTCTGCGGGGACATCAACTCCGGGGCCCAGAACGACATCGCCCAGGCGACCGAGCTTGCCAAGAAGATGGTGCTTGACTGGGGCATGAGCGCGAAGCTGGGGCCGGTCAATCTCGCCAACGACGAGAAACGCCAGACCCTGATGGACATCGCCGGCAAGGAGTATTCCGAGCGTACGGCCGAGGTGGTTGACAACGAGATTCGCCAGATTATCGACAACGCCTACAACGGCGCCCGCGAGATTCTTGATGGTCATCGTGAGGCGGTTCAGCGCGTCGCCCAGTCGCTGCTGAAATATGAGACCCTCTCGGCCGAGGAAGTCCAGAAGGTCGTCGAAGGCAAGAACATCGACAAGCCCACGGTATCCGACCTGCTGGACATCGAGGCCCGTAAGGACGCCCCGACGGTGGCTGACCCTTCGGGTGCCAACCGTCCCGAGAGCGAGCCGGGCATGGGGCCGGCCCCCCAGCCTGGCTGATCCGGCCGGCCAGTGAGATCCTCCGCGCCCGCGCCTTCGCACCGCGCGGGCGTTTTGCATTCCATCCCCGGGCGTGATACAAACCCACCATGGATCCACTCAATGACATTCTCACCTCGCACTGCACCCGCCAGCCGGTGGTCATGGGGATCCTCAACGTCACGCCGGACAGCTTCTCCGACGGCGGAAGGTATCTCGACCCGACGGCTGCGAAGGTCCACGCCCGGCAGATGCTCCTGGAGGGTGCCGACCTGATCGACATTGGAGCCGAGTCCACCAGGCCGGGTGCAGACCGCGTGAGCCCGCGCGAGCAGATCGCACGCCTGCGTGAGGTGGTTCCCGCCCTCGTCGAAGCCGGCGCGACCGTCAGCATCGATACCACCAGGGCCAAGGTGGCCGAGGTCGCCCTCGATGCCGGAGCGGGCATCGTCAATGACGTCTCCGCCGGTCGGGACGATTCCGAAATGCTTCCGATGGTTGCCGCCCGGGGCGTGCCCCTCGTGTTGATGCACATGCTCGGAGAGCCCAACACCATGCAGGAGAACCCGCAGTACGACAACGTCGTAGAAGAAGTGAAAGGTTTCCTCGAATTGCGGCTGGAGGCCGCCATCGAAGCGGGCGTCCCTCGCGAGCGATGCATCCTGGACCCGGGCATCGGGTTCGGCAAGCTTCTGGAGCACAACCTCGCGTTGCTTTCGGCCGGGGTGTCTGCGATTCGCGAACTGGGCTGTCCGGTATTGGTGGGAGCTTCGCGAAAGCGGTTCATCGGCGAGATCACCGGCGAGCAGGACCCGATCCAGCGCGTCTGGGGGTCGGTTGCTGCCCACGTGGAGGCCTTCCACCGCGGCGCGACCATCTTCCGTGCGCACGACGTAGCCGCCACGGTCCAGGCGCTGAAGGTTGCCCGCGCAATCGGCATGCAGGACGGATAGACCTCGCCGGCCTGAAAAAACGCGCGAAGGGCTGCAGGGAGCGCCCGTCGGAAGTCGATAGCAAAGGAGAACGGTCGGAATCCGTATAGAAGGTCTGCGCGCAGACAGGAACCATGGACGAACTGCTCAGGGCACTGATGATTTATCTCAACCGCCTCCGCGGGTACGACCCGCTGGTGGTCGGGGTGCAACTGCTGCTGATCGGTATCGTGGTCTGGTGGGTCATGAAGTTCCTTCGCGGCACGCGCGGGGCGGGCATGGTCAAGGGCGCTGCAGTCCTGATCGCCATGGTGTACGTGGTGATCCGTCTGCTGCCCAAGAGCGAAGAATGGAAGCGCGTGGAATTCCTGTACGGCAAGTTCTTGCTCTTCGCGCTGGTGGCGTTTGTGATTGCTTTCCAGCCCGAGTTGCGGCGGGCGCTGATGCAGATCGGCCAGGCAAGGCTTTTCCGTGGAGCCCGCAGCCAGGTCGCAAGGACGGCTGACTCGCTGATCGAAAGCGCAGCCTATCTCTCGCGCAACAAGATCGGTGCCCTGATGGCCGTCGAGCGATCCGTCGGGCTCGGCGCGCTGGTCGAGACCGGAACGCGTCTGGATTCCAGGCTTACCCCCAGCCTGCTGAATACGCTGTTCTACCCGGGCACTGCATTGCACGACATGGGCGTGGTGATCCGAGAGGATCGCATCGTAGCGGCAGGTTGTCAGTTCCCCCTGGCTGAGAGCGACGACGTGGACCGGTCGCTGGGCAGCAGGCATCGAGCGGCGCTGGGACTGGCACAGGATTCCGATGCGGTCGTGATCGTTGTCAGCGAAGAGACCGGGCGCGTGTCGTTGGCGTACGACGCCCAGTTGCACATCGGGCTGGAGCTTGAGAACCTCCGCGAGATGCTCATCGGGCTGTTGAGTCCGAAGAAGACATCCAAGGGCCGGCGAAGACCTGCAACCGGATGAGCAGGAAGAAGACCGGCGGGGGGACCTGCCCCCGCAGTACACACCATGGCCAAGAGCATGACCTACATGTTGGAGCCGCGACGCTACAGCCGACGCTGGTGGGCTGAGAACGCCAGGCGATTGGTGTGGGTGGTTCTCATTACCGCGCTGATCTGGGTCTACGCGGACATGGAATTCACCGACGAGATGGAGTACTCCCTGACGGTCCGGCTGACGACGGCCAAGAATGGCAGCATCACGCTGGTCGAGCCCACCGATGGTCCGGACGTGGTTCGTCAGAGGGAAGTGATCGACGAGGAGATCCGCATTCGCCTGCGAGGTTCGCGGGGTGCCCTCGAGCAGGTTCGCGAGGAGTTCAACGACCGGCGATGGGTCGTGGACGTCGACGTGTCCGAGCGGTTCATTCGAGACCGGCAGCGGTACTCTCTGCAGGTTGATGCCCTGCTGAACCAGGCACTGGAACTCGATGAGGAAGGCCTGGTGGTAGTTTCTGCGTCTCGGGAGAGCATTGAGGTGCGCATGGAAGAGCGCATCCGGCTGGAGGTCCCGGTGCAGTTCGTGCCGACCAACGGCACGCTGGACGGACCGGCGGTGGTAAGCCCGGCCAAGGTGGGTGTTGTCGCGGCTGCGTCTCGCTGGGAGAAGATACTCACCGAAACCGACCGCGATCCGGTGCTTCGGGCGACCTACGACCTGTCGAATGTCACATCGGACAAGATCGAGACCGTTCCGGCGAAGATCATTCCCATCCTGGCCGGGGTCAGCGTATCGCCCGAGCAGCCCACGGTGGAAGTCAAGCTCAAGGTGCAGGATCTCACCGAGAGGCTGACGCTGTCGGTGATCGTTCGCGTGCTGACGCCACACACGTGGGCCTATGACGCCACGTGGGAGGAATACGAACTCGAATCCACCGAGGACTTCTGGTATCGCAAGGAAATCACCGTTTCCGGCACCGAGACGAGCATCAATGAGCTCAAGCGGCAACAGAAGGACCTGGACGCCTACATCCAACTGAAGGATGACGACAAGGACAAAGGCTACATCTCCAGGCCGGTGAAACTGCGCTTCCCGGACGGCGTGGACGTTGAGCTCGTCGGCCCGGCCCCGACCGTGTCCGTCCGGATGGTCAAGAAGGACTCCGCAGGCGGGTAGTTCTCGCTTGAGAGTCTCCTGTTCCCGGCTATAATCTCTTCCGGCCGGTCGCTGTGATCACGACTCGCCGAGGCCGGAATCATGCGTGGGGGCTCTTGCCAGCCGGGGAGCAACCGATGATCATCTGGGGATCCAAGGCCGTTGAAAAGGTTCGCGATCGCAGCACGTTCTACTGCCCCTCCTGCCGCGCTTGCGTTCCGTGCTCGTTGATCGACGTCAAACGCTACTTCACGCTCTACTTCATCCCGCTGTTCCCCACGTCCACGCTGGGTTCGTATGTCCGCTGCGACACCTGCGCCCGGGAGTTCGACCCGGGTGTTTTGCAGTACACCGAGAAAGACTACGTCGCCGCGTCCCAACCGGCCGCTCCGTGGGAGTGCATCGAGTGCGGGAACGTCAACTCCGGCGACGCCGACGCGTGCTTCCGATGTCACAGCCACCGCCAGGTCGGGGAGTCCTGCCCCCCTCCGCTCCCGCCCGGCTTCTGAGCGGCTTGCCATCTTCGCCCTCTTGGCCTAGAGTACCCCTGCACTGAAACCCTGCGCCCAGGAGACTCTCGATGGATGCAAAGCAACTGGTGACGGAACTTGGCCGGTCGGCCCGCAAGGCGGCTGCCGTTCTCGCGACCACCCCCGGTGAGAAGCGGAACAACGCCCTGCGCACCTGCGCCGCAGCGATTCGCGACAGCAAACCGCACCTCCAGCGAGAGAACGAGAAGGACCTCGCCCGCAGCGACGAATTCGGCCTGACCTCGGCGATGGTCCAGAGGCTGACGCTCTCCGACCGCGTCGTCGAGTCGATGGCGACGGCGCTGGAAGAGATGGCCGCCCAGGTCGACCCGGTCGGCATGGCGGTAGCTGCCTGCAATCGCCCCAACGGTCTGCGCATCGAGAAGCGTCGCGTGCCGATCGGGGTGGTGGGGATCGTCTTCGAGTCCCGGCCGAACGTCACGTCGGATGCGGGCGGGCTTTGTCTCAAGAGCGGAAACGCATGCATTCTGCGCGGCGGCAAGGAAGCGATGCATTCCAACCAGGCGATCGCCCGGGCGATCCGCGCCGGGCTGGAGGCAGCCGACCTTCCCGGGGCGTCGGTGCAGGTCATCGACACCCCCGACCGCGCCGTCGTACCCGCGATGGCCACCGCGGAGGGACTGATCGACCTGATCATCCCCCGCGGCGGGGAAGGGCTGATCCGCGCGGTCACACAGGCTGCGACGATCCCCGTCATCAAGCACTACGACGGCATCTGTCACGTCTACGTGCACGCCGAAGCCGACCTGGACATGGCCGAGGCCATCGCCCTCAACGCCAAAACCCAGAAGCCCGGCGTCTGCAATGCCATGGAAACCTTGCTGGTCGATGCCGCCGTAGCCGATGAGTTCCTGCCTCGCGCAGCGAAGAAGCTTGCCGAAGCAGGCGTCGAACTGCGTGGCTGCGACCGCAGCCGGGCGATCTTCGCGGACATGAAGCCCGCCTCCGAAGATGACTGGGCGGCCGAGTACCTCGAGATGATCCTCGCAGTGCGGGTAGTCGACAGTCTGCCCGCGGCGATCGAGCACATCAACACATTTGGCAGCAAGCACACCGACGCGATCGTCACCCGGTCGATCGCTGCGGCTGACGCGTTCGTCACGGCGGTCGACTCGGCCAGCGTGATGGTCAACGCGTCGACCCGCTTCAGCGACGGCGGGGAATACGGGCTGGGCGCCGAGATCGGCATCAGCACCGACAAGCTTCACGCACGCGGTCCGATGGGCGCCGAGGACCTGACGACCACCAAGTGGATCGTCACCGGCCAGGGGCACGTCCGCACGTGACCGCCCCGGGCGACAGCCCGTTGTTGTGTCACCGATGCGGATGCGATCTAACACCGGGAAAGGGTGACTGGTACGTCGTGCGGATTGAAGCCTTCGCCGACCCGACCCCCGCGCCGATCAACGAAGAAGACCTCGGCCGCGACATTGGCGGCGAGCTCGACATGCTCATCCAGAGCATGCAGGGCATGAGCGAGCAGGAGTTGATGGACAGCATCTACCGCAGGCTGACGATCACGCTGTGCGCTTCGTGCTATCGAGGCTGGATCGAGGACCCAGCCAGCGGCTCGTAGCCCCGGCTGTGTGCTTGCCCTCGCCTACCGGCCAATTGCCGATCGGGTGCGCTGGAGCTGCTGGCGGAATTCCGTTTCGCTCATGAGCTTCACCGAACCGCCGAGCAACAGAACCAGCCTCTGACCCGACGGCGGGGGAGGGTCCTGGTAGACCAGGATATTCTCCGGGTCGTCATCGGTCGACTGGCCCGAGACGTACGTAACGCCCGGCAGGCTGGCTCCTGCGTCTGCGAGCGAGTCGGGGAACTGTCCCCCGTGATCAGCAGCGAGCATCTTCAGCGTGGAACCCAGCTGCTTGAGATTCGCCTCGCTGACCATCTTCTCGGCGTGCTTCCTGGCCCCGATGACGGTTTCGAGGTATCCCCCGCCCTCGCTTTCGGCGGAGTTGGCGTCTTCGTCATCGCCGCAGCCGGCCAGTGCGACGATCAGCAGCAGGGTGGGAAGCGCAGCTGGCAGCAGGAATTGGCGGGTGTTCATGGAACCTTCTCCTTTCAACGAGGTTCGGTAGGGAAAGGCCTCGGCGGGTCCTTCCCGCTGCACACTGTAGCGGCCGGGTACCGTCGATACCAGTCTCTCGCCCCGGCGGGGGAACTGCGCAGAGGTGTTGCGAAATTCGCGAAATCGAGTAGCATGGGCAGACTCGCGCCTGCGTTGGCGCGGCCCTTACTGTACCTTTTCCCCAAAGAGACTGTCAGCATGGAAACGTTCAGCGACGAAGCGTTGCAGCGAACGCATCATTGCGGCGAGCTGAGGCTTGCCGACGATGAGCGTCGGGTTCGGCTTTGCGGCTGGGTTCGCAGCTATCGCGATCACGGCGGCGTGGTCTTCATCGACCTTCGAGATCGGGAGGGCATTACGCAGGTGGTCTTCGACCTTCCTGCCGACCCGAATAACGCTGACGACCAGGCCCGCTACGAGCTTGCCCGTTCGCTCCGCAATGAATGGGTGATCGCCATCGCCGGCAAGGTCCGTCCCCGGGGCGAGGATCGCATCAACCCCAAGCTCCCCACCGGTGAGATCGAGGTCATCGCCGACGAGCTGTACCTGCTGAACCGCTCCGAGACCGTCCCGTTCGAGCCCGACGAGTTCAGCAGCGTCCAGGAAGAGCTCCGGCTGAAGTACCGCTACGTGGACATCCGCAGGCCCGCGATGACCCACGCCCTTCGCCTGCGCCACCGGATCTGCAGCGCGATGCGTCGCGTACTCGACGAAGCCGACTTCGTGGAGGTCGAAACGCCGTTTCTGACCAAGTCCACGCCCGAAGGCGCGCGGGACTTCCTCGTGCCCTCGCGCATCCAGCAGGGCGAGTTCTACGCCCTGCCCCAGAGCCCGCAGCTGTTCAAGCAGATCCTCATGGTCGGCGGCATGGACCGGTACTACCAGATCGTCCGTTGCTTCCGCGACGAGGATCTCCGGGCCGACCGCCAGCCCGAGTTCACCCAATTGGACCTGGAGATGAGCTTCTGCAGCGAGCCAGACGTCATGGGCGTGACCAACGACCTGATGCGGGCGGTCTGCGAGGTATCCGATCAGCCCTTCCCCGACGAGGTCCCGCAGATGACCTACGCCGAGGCGATGGCCCGTTACGGTATGGACGCCCCGGACATGCGCTTCGAGATGTACCTGCACGACGTGTCCGACGTGGTTGCCAGAACCGAGTTCAAGGTCTTCACCCAGACGCTGGAGTCCGGCGGGGTGGTTAAGTGTCTCGCCCCCAGGGGCGGGGCGAAGTTCACCCGCAAGGAGATCGACGCCTACACCGCCTACGCAGCCGAGTACGGCGCGAAGGGTCTGGCGTGGTGCAAGATCGAGGACGGACAGTTCGCCGGTGGCGTGAGCAAGTTCCTGCCCGAGGACGTCCAGGCCGCCCTGCGGGAACGCACCGGCGCAGCCGACGGGGACATCCTGATGTTCATGGCCGACAAGCCCACGGTTGTCCATCGGGTGCTGGGCGAACTCCGTGAAAAACTCGGCAAGGACATGGAGCTCTACGATCCCTCGGAGCTTGCCTGGTGCTGGGTGACGGATTTCCCGCTGGTGGAATGGAACGAGGACGAGAACCGCTGGGATCCGCTGCACCACCCGTTCACGGCTCCCAAGGGCGAGGACCTGCACCTGATGGACAGCGACCCGGGCAGCGTCCGCAGCCGGGCGTACGACCTGGTCTGCAACGGCACGGAGATGGGCGGCGGGTCGGTTCGTATTCACAACATCGAGCTGCAGCGCCGCGTCTTCCGGATGCTGGGCATCGAGGAAGAGGAAGCCCACGAGAAGTTCGACTTCCTGCTCAACGCGCTTCGCTACGGCGCGCCGCCGCACGGCGGGTTGGCGCTGGGTCTGGATCGCGTGGTGATGATCATGACCGGCGCGGCGTCGCTGCGTGACGTAATCGCCTTCCCGAAGACCCAGAAGGGCACCTGCCCTCTGACCTCCGCCCCGAGCGCGGTTGATGATCGCCAACTGGCCGAGCTGGACCTGCGCGTCATCACTCCGCCGGCAGAGGAGAAGGAATCGAAGTGAGCGAGTCGGGCGAGCGAGCACGAGCGGCGTTCCTGGACGGCCTGAACTGCGCCCAGGCGGTGCTGGCGACGTTCTGCGAGCCCCTGGGGCTGGACCGTGCGACGGCCATCCGCCTGGCTGAATCCCTGGGAGGGGGCATCGGCGGGATGGGGCTGACCTGTGGCGCGCTGTCCGGCGGATCGCTGGTGCTGGGCCTGAAGCTTGGCCGGACGCAGCCCGTGGACCCCCAGGCCAAGGAAGCCACGCGCCAGGCGGTGCGGGAGCTGTTTGCCGACTTCGCCCGCCGGCAGGACAGTTGCATGTGCAGCGAGATCGTCGGCATCGACATGACCGATCCCGACCAGGTTGCCCGCGCCCGGGAAGAGGGGCTCTTTCGCCAGCGCTGCCCCGATGCCGTCGCCGACGCTGCGGAGATCGTCCAGCAGATGCTCGCCGAGAGCTGAATGCCTGCGTCCTGACTGCGATATTGCCCGTCCGGCCCCAGGGGGTCGGGCGGGTTTTTCATTGCCCGCAGGCCTCCCTGCGCCCCACAATATCAACCGACGGGGGCACTTGGGACACCGATCATCGCTGACGCATGGAGGTGCGGCATGTCACGGATGTTCAGCAGTCGTCGCAAGACCATCGGCCTCGCGCCGGGCAGCCTGGTGTATGTCGGCCAGGCCGACCAGCAGGAAACGAAGATCTCCCTGATCGAGTACGACGAAGGCGACTTCGAGCAGGTCGCCCTCGACGCTCCCGCCGATGCAACCCGCTCCACGCAGACCCCATCGGTCTCGTGGATCAATGTCGACGGGCTCCGCGATGTGGTGGCCATCGATGAGCTCGGAAAGCTCTTCGGCGTTCATCCGTTGACGCTGGAGGACGTGGTGAACACCACCCAGCGGCCTAAGGTCAGCGTCGATCCGGACTCTGCGTTCGTGGTGCTCAAGATGCTCTCCTGGGACGACGAAAGCCAGCGATTGGTCAGCGAGCAGGTCAGCCTGATCTTCGGCGACGGGTACCTGTTGAGCTTCCAGGAGAGGCCCGGCGACGTGTTCGGGCCCGTGCGGGCGAGAATCCGTAACAGCCAGGGGCACATCCGCCACGGCGGGGCGGACTACCTGGCCTTTGCGCTGATGGACGCGATCGTTGACAACTATTACCTCGTGATCGAGAAGCTCGGGGATCGCATCGAGGCGTTGGAGCAGGAAATCGCCGACGATCCGTCGCCCGAGACGCTCGGCCAGCTTCATCGGTTGAAGCGGGAGGTGGCCGTACTCCGCCGGGCGTGCTGGCCGCTGCGGGAGGAGATCGGCCTGCTGGTCCGTAACGAGGTCCCCCTGATCCGCCCGGATACCAAGCCCTACCTGCGTGACCTCTATGACCACGCGATCCAGACCATCGATCTCTCGGAGACCCTGCGGGACCTGAGCTCCAGCCTGCAGGACCTGTATCTCTCGAGCATTTCCCACCGGACGAATGAGGTGATGAAGGTCCTGACGATCATCGCGACGATTTTCATCCCGCTGAGCTTCGTGGTCGGGCTGTACGGCATGAACTTCAACCCCGAGGTATCGCCCTGGAACATGCCCGAAACCCAGTGGTACTGGGGGTATCCGTTCGTTCTGGGGGTGCTGCTTGCCGTTGTGTTGATCATGCTGATGTTCTTCCGCAGAAAAAGGTGGCTGTAACGCGCAAGCGGTAGGTTTTCCGTGAATCTTGCCCCGTCGGGGTCCGATGCATTCGTGGGGAGATACCACATGGCTACCGTAGAAGATATTCTGATGAGCAAGGGCCCGGACGTGATCATCGCGTCGCCGCAGACCACCGTGCTGGAAGCCTCGAAGATGATGGCTGAGGGCAACGTCGGCTCGGTGATCATCAAGACCGATGAATCGCCGCTGGGCATTTTCACCGAGCGCGACCTGCTCAAGCGGGTCGTAGCCAAGGGCAAGAACCCGGCAGAGACTCCGCTGGGCGACGTGATGACCTCGCCGGTCAAGAGCGTCTCTCTGCGGACGAGCGTACGGGACTGTTCCGAGCAGATCACCGCCGAGCACATCCGCCACCTGGCCGTGGTGGAGGAAGGCGCGCTGGTGGGGATGATCAGCTTCCGTGATGTGCTGGTAGCGGAGGTCAAGGAACAGGAAGCCCGCAACCAGGCGCTGCGTGCGTAAGCTCGATCGGCTTTCTGCTGAAGACCACCTCCACGCGTTGCAGGCATTTCGCCGGCCTGCTGTCCGTGGTTTGACGAACCAACCATGCGGCGGAGCGGACGACAAGGGCCCGACTGTCTCAGACAGCCGGGCCCTGGTAGTACTCTCTCGATCGAAAGCCGGACTGCGTCCTATCCGGGCATGGGCATGGGTCGCATCTCGCCCGGCTGGTTTTCCTTCTCGCCGTCGTCTTCCCTCTTCTCCAGGCCCAGCTTCTCGAACATCGCGTCTTCGGCAGCCTTGGCCTTCTCGACGGCCTTGCTGTAGTCCAGCAGGGGCTTGAGTGGGCCCTCGACCTTCACATCGGGGTCGAAGGTCTTGGCGTTCATCAGCATACGTAAAGCCTGCTTTTTCACGAATTGCTCCTCCTGTTCGCCGTCAAGGTAGACGAGCTTCTTGACCAATTCATCGTCGGCCATGATCCTGTCGAAGGTCTCGAGGATTTTCTCGCCGTCGATGTTGATGCGAATCAAGCCGTCCTTGGTCCTGGGATACATGCTCGTGCCCTTGATCTTCCCGGGCAGGGCGATGTGGACGTCCCGCTTGAACGAACTGTAGATGGCTCCCATCACGGGCCGGCCCTGCTGGTACTCCATGCGTTCCTTGAGCATGGCCTTGTCGAGTTCATCGCCGCTGAGTTCACCGTCCGGGACGTCTCCCTTCTCACCCGACCCCGAGCCCGGCCCCTTGTTCTGGCTGGGCATGATCTCGGGGACGAACGTATAGGTCGCGCCGCTGTCGGTGTTGACCCACTGGGGCTTGATCCCGCCGACGGCGGTCTCGAATTTCGTGACATCCTTGAAGTACGCTGTGCCCGCAATGTAGATCCTGCCGTCCTTGACCACCTTGTACGAGACGTCCTCCCAGGCGTCGACGCCCTTGGACTTGTCGAGGAAGTCCTGGGCGGTCTTCTTCGCCGCCTCCTCGGGTTCGCCGATCTCCTTGTTGCCCTGCATCGGGTTCAACTGCACGGCGGTGAGGACCTCGAACTTCAGCATGCCCGAGCCGTCGGGGTTCAGCTTGAACACCTCGCGGGTTTCGAAGCATCCGCCGGCGAGCAGGGCCAGCGAAGCAACCAGGCCGATCGTAAGCAGGCGTTTCACGGTGGGTCTCCTTTGCTTGGGCAGCGGCCTGCCTCCCCCGGCTGGGCAGGAGCAGAAAACCAGCTGCAGGTTGTCGTATCGTCATCGGACCGGGCAGGCGGACTGCCCCCGCCCGTTACAGTGTATAGACGTAACCGCCGGGGCCGGTATTCGCCAGCAATCGCAGCGATCGCGGGTCAGACGTCGAAGATTTTGCCTTCGCGGTACTCCGTCCACGCCGGCTCGAACGCGATCCGGCGATCGGGAATCGCCCGGGGCGTGTCGATGCGCGTGGCGAACAGGTCGTCGGCCTGGTCGTCGTACCACAGCGTGAGAATCTCGCTTCGCAAGTCTTCGTTCTCCGGGCGGAAGCGATACGGCTTGCCGGTTTCCGAATCGACGAGCTTCGGATGCATCTCGATGCCGTCAGGGTCGAGAATGCAGTGCGACCCCCGCGACCCGACGCCACGCTCGAACATACCGCAGATCGCCTTGAGCAGCGCGATGTGGGTCATGCACTGCTGGGTGGCGAGCACGGCCTTGGGCAGTTCCTCCGGCCCGGTGAGTTTCATGCCCTCCGACGCAATCTTCGCGTCCAGGGCGATTGCCTCGTCCAGCGCCTTGCGGGAGCCCTCGCGGCTTCGGAGGTGGGCTCCGTAGCGCGTCATCCGCCGGCCAATATCGGCCAGGACCTCGTCGGGGGTCATCTCCGCCGACCCGCCTGCCTCGGCGAGCTGGGTCAGCCAGTCCATCGCCCCGGCGAGGGCTTCGCCCAGCATGTTCTCCGCCCCCTCGAGGCTGGCCGGCGTTGGGTCGTAGACGTTGGCGATGTACTCGGCTGCGCGGGAGGCGCCGACCTGGCCGGCGTTCAGCGCCGATCCGCCCGGGCGTTTCACCCCGTGCGTGCCGGCCATCTCGCCGATCACGAACGTGTGAGCGACGTTGCTCTCCCACCACTTGTTGACCGCGAAGCCGCCGTTCATGTGCTGGGCGCAGACGGCGATTTCCAGCGGCTCGACCTTCAGATCGATGCCGTTCTCCGCGTAAATCTCGATTGCGGGGGGGTTCATGTGCTCCAGCCGATCGATCGGCAGGGACTGATCGGCCCCGGTGGCCTGGAGGTATTCCTTCGCCTCGTCGCCGAGATCGTCGATGGAGAACTCTTTCCACCCATCCCGGCCGATCGGGTTGCTCAGGAAGTCCATCCAGACGCGCCGGCCTCGCACGACGGTTTCGACATGCACAGCCATATCGATCAGCGACGACTGGTGATCGGTAATCCGCTGGGCGTCGAAAGGCCACTGGTAGCCCTTCAGGAAGATGTTGGTCGCCATGGCGGACATGTCCTGGAAGTACTCGGTGAGGAACTCGCGTTCGTCCCCGCCTTCGAGGTCGGTCGAGAAGATCCGCGGCACGACCTGCATGTACGTGCCCGAGACGTTCCACCGGAAGCCGGTATAGGGCTCGCCCTTGCGTGCGCCGGCGCCGGCGGCCGGGGCGTCGTGGCTGATGCTCGCCAGGCCGTACTGGCTCTCGGTGAAGTTGCTCGCCTCCAGGCCGGCCAGGAACGCCGCCGCGTGGATGCCATACTGCCCGCGCGGGTAGACGGTGGTCTGGTAGACCTCGCCCGGACCGCCGGCTGCGAGAACCCAGTTCTGCGCCAGGAACACGCACAGGCCGGAATCATCGGCCGAGACGCGGGACTTGTCGAAGCAGAGCATCGCGACGATGCGTGCGTCCTCGCCTTCGCCTGCGGTGATGAAGCTGACGACCTGCTTGCGGTCGACGATTTCCACGCCCATCCGCTCGATGCGGTCCTGGAGGCACTCGCTCATGAACTTGCTTGTTTTCGGGCCCGCCGAGGTCGCCCGCTCGTACGGGTCGTGGTCGGTCTTGTAGCCGATGAACGCCCCGAACGGGTCGTGCGGGAACGGCACCCCCGCTTCGACGAGATTGTAGAACCCCTTCAGCGAGCAGATGCCCTCCACCAGCGCGTTGTCGCCGTGGCAGCAGCCGAACGCGGTGAGGGTCTTGGCGAAGTCCTCGGCCGTGTCGGGCACGCGCGGGGAGGTGCCCATCTTGTAGTAGGTCTGCTTGTCCGAGCCGCTCATGCGCGACGCGCCGAGGCGGACGCCGCCGGTGACCACGGCCAGTCGCTTCTCGGGCTCCGGCACGCCCTGGCTCCGCCAGAAGCTCACGAGCTGGGTGGCGCAGTTCATGCCCGCAGCCCCCGCGCCGACGATAATGGTATTCGTCCTCGATACGGGGATGGTCTTGCCGTTGATCAGGATGTCCGTCGATTCCATCGGAAGCAACTCCAGCTAGGGTACATGCCCGGGCGAGCAAGCCCGGGCGAGGGGGTTTCGAGCGGGGAATCCTCGCATATCGCCCGCTGCGGTGCAAGGCCGGGCGCCGCTGCTCGCATGTCCGGCGCGGATCGGGGACGTCAGAGCGTGCGCAGGTGGAAGCCCCCGTCGACGTTGATCACCTCGCCGGTCGAGAAGGCCAGCGCGCCGCTGGCGACGGCTGCGACCGCCTTGCCGATGTCTTCCGGCGTGCCCCACCGCTTGATGGGCGTCAGGCCTTCGGCGATGAGCTTGTCGTACTTGTCCTTGACGCCGGCGGTCATGTCGGTGGCGATGATGCCCGGCTGGATTTCGTAGACGTTGATGTTGTGCTCGGCCAATCGGGCTGCCCAGAGCTTGGTAGCCATCGAGACGCCGGCCTTTGACAGGCAGTATTCACCGCGCGACGGGCTGGCGGTGTAGGCGCTGATCGACGAGATGTTGACGATGCCCATCATCGTATCGGGCCGGTCCTGCCGCTGGCGGATCATCCAGTTGGCGACCGCCTGGGTCAGGAAGTAGGGCCCTTTGAGGTTGATGCCCATCACGAAGTCGTAGCTGTCCTCGGAGGCTTCGAGGATGTCTGCACGGACCTTCGGGGCGACGCCGGCGTTGTTGACCAGCAGGTCGAGCCGGCCAAAGGTCGCCTCGATGCGGTCGAGGGCGGCTTTGCGGTCGTCGGGATGGGTGACGTCGCCGGAGAGGGCGATTCCCTGCACCTGGCGACTCTGGATCTGCGAGACGATTTCGTCCGCGGGCTGGAGGTCGAAGACGGCTACGTCGTAGCCGGCCTCGGCGAGGTGCAGCGCGATGCCCGCCCCGATTCCGCGGGCGGCGCCGGTAACGAGGGCGACGGGTCGGTCACTCATGGGGTACTCCTTGGTTCGGTTTGCGCTTGAACGGGAGGATTATCTGGGCTAGAGGAGGGACTGTCAAATGGGGAAGCTCCCGGGGCGGGACTCACCGACGCGTGGAGTTTTCCTGCGCACTGTTGAAGGGCATGAGCATACAATCCGAATACTCGGAAAAGATGCATAAACAATAAAATTGCTTCACTATGCCCAGAATCCCAACAATTTCGTGTCGTTGGGTCGCCGTATGAGTATCATGAGAGTATTCTGATATTGGGAGACGCTTTGGCACATGGCTAACAAGAATCTATCCACATTCGCCATCGCCGAGATGCTGCACGTGGATCCGGGGTCGGTTGCAAACTGGATTGACCAGGGCCTCCTGAAAGCCCACCGGACGCCCGGCGGGCACCGGCGCGTCGCCAAGGAAGACCTGATGACCTTCCTTCGCGAGCACAAAATGCCCGTTCCGGAGGGGATGGCCGATACGCCCACGCGCGTGCTGGTCGTCGACGACGAACAGGCCGTCGCCCACATGGTTGCCAAGGCGCTGGCCTCGGCCCGGCCCGATTTCGAGATCGTCGAAGCCCACGACGGCTTCCGCGCCGGGACCATGGTCGCCACCCTCAAACCCGACGTGGTCGTCCTCGACCTCCGCATGCCCGGCATGGACGGCTACGAGGTCTGCAGGCTGATCAAATCCCAGGACGCCACGCGCCACGCGGAAGTCCTTGCGATGACAGCCTATCCGTCGCCCGAGAACGAGCAGAAAATCCTCGAATGCGGCGCGCGGGTCTGCATGACCAAGCCCCTTGACCTCGACGTGCTGCTCAAGGAAGTCGAAGCGTCGCTCTAGACGGCGTTTCCATCACGACACCAGAAAACAAGCCCGACCTCCCCGAGGCCGGGCTTTCTTTTCTTCTGCAAATCCCATCCGCGTCCCGCGTCAGACGTTGCAGTGCTCCAGGCACCAGTTCACCGCCCGGGGAATGCCCTCCTCGTAACTGACGGTCGGCTGCCAGCCAAGCTCCGTGCGAGCCTTCTCAGCCGAGAAGAAACACCGCCTGCCCATCAGCCACACCGCATATCGCGTAACCAGGGGCGGCTTCTTCTTGCCGACCATGTGCCCGAACAGCTCCATCAGGAAGGCTGCGTGATACGCCACCTTATAGGGCACGTGCTTCTTGACCGGCGGGCAACCCACGCACTCTGCCACCTTCTGGACGTACTGCTCGTAGGTAATCTCCCCGTCGTTGGAGAGGTTGTACGACTCCCCGACGGCTTTGTCGCTGGTAGCCGCCAGGATGCATCCCTCGGCTTCGTTGCCCGCGTAGGTGAGGTTCAGGCGGTTCTGACCGTCGCCGATGATCTTGGCCTTGCCCGCCTTGATCGCCCGGATCATCCGCGGCATCGACGCCCGATCCCGCTCGCCGTACAGCCAGCTCGGGTTGACGACCGTCACCGGCACGTCGCCTCGTTTGTGGTACTCCCAGGCAAGCTTCTCCGCCTCGACCTTCGCCCGGCTGTAGTAGCTCCACTTGTGGAGGTTTACGCCCAGCGGGGCGGTTTCGTCGAGCACCATCCCCTCGCCGTCCGGGTGGCCATAGGCGCTGATGCTCGAGACGTGCAGGAACCGCCCGACGTCCGCGTCGCGTGCGGCGTCGAGCATGTTCCGCGTGCCCTCGATGCTGATGGCTACGAATTCGTGCCACGGGCCCCAGTCGCCCACCCTCGCTGCAGCGTGGTAGACGGTATCCACGCCTTCCATGGCAGCCGGCAGGGTCTCCGGCTGGGTGACGTCGCCGACGGCTTTCTCCACGCCGAGGGTGTCCAGGAAGGACGTATCGCTGGTGGGTCTGACCAGCACGCGTACGGGTTTGCCCGCCGCGACGAGCTGTTCGGCGATGTGGCTGCCCAGCAGGCCGGTAGCGCCGGTGATGAGATTCATGGGGATCCTCGTTGGGGTCGCAGGGTCACGATTGGCAGGCCCGGCGGGGCCTTGGGGGGCAATCCGGTGCCCCCAGACGCCCAGAGAATGTACGTCCCGCCGGGCGCTGCGTCAAGATATCGAACGCCCTTGCCCCAGGGCGGGAAAATTCGTTCCCGCAAGGCATTGTCAGTTCAAATCTTAAGTCTTTCTCTCTGGTTGTGGCCTGACGTTTGCACCTATGATCTGTCGTAAGGAAAGCCCGAGATGAACCGGATTTTCCGGGCAAACAAGGCACCTTTCCGGTATAATCCCGCGTTCAAGTATCCGGACTGGCCCCTGCCGGGGTCGCCGGCGTGAGGCCCTAAATCACAGGAAACCCCCACAACCTGCTCAAGCACCCCTCCAGAGAGGGTCGATGTACCTTCCAGAGGAGTGTGTCTCGAAGAGCAACCGGGCCTCGTTGCCAAACGGTGCTTGTGCCAACCAGACAGCCATAGAGGTAGTCGAATGACTGTTCGTCAGTTTCTCCGTCCCACCAACCGCAAAGTACGCCTGGCCGTCGGGCTGATGCTTACTGCCCTGTTCTGCGTCCAGTGCACCGGCACGTCCGAGGCCGATCGTCCGGACTCCGAGTTCGCGGTGGTCATGAACGGCAAAACCCTCGGCGAAAACGCCTCCAGCGTTCGCCAGAAGGTCGACCAACTCGCCAAGAACGACCATGCAGCCTTGCTGGCCTACTGCCGCGAGGCGTACCAGAATCGTTACAGCGACTACACCTGCACCCTGGTCAAGCAGGAACGACTCGCCGGCCGGCTGGGCGATCCCCAGACCATCGAGTGCAAGTACATGGAGCAGCCGTTCTCCGTCGTGCTCAAGTGGGTCGAGAACGCCGATCGCGCCGACCGGGTGATTTTCGTGAAGGGCAAGTACGGCGACCAGATGCTCGCCCGCCCGTCCAAGGCGCTGTTCCGGATGATCGTCCCCGTCGCCAAACGCAAGCCCGATGGCGAGGAGGCGATGCGCTCCACCCTCAGGCCGGTCAACCGCTTCGGCTTCGGCAACTCCCTGAAAGCGCTCGAAGAGGTCTACCGCCAGGCCGAACAGGCCGGCGACCTGAAAGAGGAATTCGGCGGCTACGGCACGCCGGAAGTCACCGGGCGAAAGTCCGCGATTCTCATTCGCCATCTGCCCGCAAGGGCGGACTATCCCGCCGCCAAGACGATCACCTACATCGACCTGGAGTACCTGGTCCCCACGATCGTCGAAGGCTACGACTGGGACGGCAACCTGACCTGCCGCTATGTCTTCAAGAACATCAAGTTCAACGTCGGGCTCACGGAGGACGACTTCCTCCCCGAGAACAACGACATGGAACCCGTCCGCTGAGACACCCGGACTCTTCCAACGACACCCAGCGCCCCGTCGAAATCGGCGGGGCGTTTCCATGCGCCCGCCCGGAGCTCCGGCGGTTCCCGAACGACCGGCCGGGCGCGGGACCGGCGTCAAGTCTCCCATCCCGCCCGGTCGATGGGTAAGATGAATCGTCCAGACAAGGAGAGCCGATGACATCCCCCCGCCCGTCCGCCGACCGTTGCCCCCGCCCGGTGCACCTGTTGCTGTCGGCCGTCGCGATCACCCTGGCCGGTTCCGCCTTCGCCCTGCCCGGCTGCGGCGTGCCCGACGCTTCCGAGCCGCAGGGCACCTACGAGCTGGACTTCTCGTTGCCCGAAGGCAGCCAGACGCGCAGCGTCGTATGCTTCCTGGTCGACGGGC
Source organism: uncultured Planctomycetaceae bacterium (assembly GCA_964642855.1). GTDB lineage: Bacteria > Planctomycetota > Phycisphaerae > SM23-33 > SM23-33 > CAZXSK01. The sequence goes on from CAZXSK010000016.1 coordinate 57,718, forward strand.
TCAATCCGGAGATCTTCCAGGAGATGCTCGACGCCGGCCAGTTACCCGCCATCAAGAAGTACTTCGTCGACCGCGGGCTGTACTGTCCCGCCGCCGTCGCCAACACCCCGTCGGTCACCCTCGCCAACGAAACGTCGGTCGTTACGGGGTTCTGGCCGGGGCATCACGGCGTAACGGGCATCAACTGGTGGGACCGCAATACCCTCGTCTGGCGCAACTACGAGACCATCGCGCAGAAGAACACCCTCGCCGGCGACTACCTCAGCCCCACCCTCTACGAGCGACTCCCCGACCGCACCACCGTCTCGATCTTCTACCAGGCCCATCGCGGGGCGACCAAGTTCGTCGAGAACTGGACCTCCGCCGGGCCGCCGTTCTTCTTCGGCTGGTACGAGTTCGTCGACCGGCTGACCCTCTCACGCTTCGACCTGGTGATGCACATCGCCCGAACCCGCCGCGAAATGCCCGCCTTCACCATGGTCTACATGCTCGCCCCCGATTTCCGCGCCTACGCCGAGGGCGTCTCCTCCGATGCCTACCGACAGGCCATCCGTCACACCGATACCCAGCTCGGGCGCGTCCTGGCCGACATGGACCGCGATCGCCTGCTGGAGAAGGTCCACCTGGTCCTGCTCAGCGACCACAGCCTGATGGACGTCGACACCCACCTGCCCCTGGACAATCTGCTGACAAGCTGGGGGCTCGACGTCGCCGACAAACGCCTGTGGGAGAAGACCCCCTTCGAAAAACGCCAGGATTACTACCGGCGGTTCAACTGCGTGCTCTACGGCAGCGGCGACCGCTACTGGGCGATCCAGCTTCGCAAGCCCCGCCGCGACGAGACCGGCCGGGTGACCGGCTACCACGCCTGGACCCGGCGCCCGTCCGTGGAAGACCTGAAGAACTACCCCATCTGCCCGGACATGCGCGAGCGGTTCGGCCGCGATGCCAACGCCCCGGCAACCGGCGACCTGCTGGAAGCGATGATCTGGCAGAAGGGCGTCGACGCGATCGCCTACGCCACCGGTGAAAACCGCGTGCGGGTTCGAAGGCATCGAGGCGAGATCGAGTTCCATCAGCCCGACGGGCCCGGAGGCAGGATCGCGGTCACCCACGTCGACGGCAGCGACCCGCTGGGCTGGAAGACCGCCGTCCCGGCCGATGTCCTCGACGGAAAGCGATCCCTGACGCCCGACGAGTGGCTCGACGCGACGGCCGGGACGCAATTTCCCGACCTTCCGCCCCAGATCGTGGCGTACTTCCGTGCCCGTCGGGCGGGAGACATCGCCGTGTTCGCAGCGCCCGGGTGGGATTTTGGAACCAAGAACCGCGCCGGTCACGGCGGGCTTCGCCCGCTGGACCTTCACGTCCCGCTGATCGTCGCCGGCCCCGGCGTGCCCCGGGGCACCCTCAAGACCGCCCGCACCGTCGACGTGGTGCCCACTGTGCTGGAGTTGCTCGGCCGGCCGATCCCCGACGGGCTCGACGGCCGGAGTCTGCTCGGGCGCGCGAAGCGGGATCGCCCGGAGTAGCCCCCGCCCCCCGGATGGATTCAGCCCCCGCCGGTCGGAAGGTCTACGAGCACCCGCACGGGAAGAACTGCTGCATGACCGCCCGCGAGAACTGCTCGCCCATGATCTCGTACCCGTCACCGTTGGGGTGCAGGTCGTCGGGCATGTACTCGCCGGCGAGGTCGTCACCGAACAGCGTCCGCCCGTCGAAGTAGTGCACATTCGCGTCGCCGGCGTCGCGAAGCAGCGAGACGGCCTTCTCCAGCTCCCGCCGCATGTCCCGGATGCTCAACCCGCCCCCGCCGGGCTCGTTCTCGCGCGGCGGGGAAATGATCGGGCTGATCACCAGGATCGGGATCTGCGGGTGCTTCTCGCGGAGGATGCGCACCATGCCGATGGCCGCCGGCCCGAATGTTCTGCCCCCCAGGTTCGGGCCGCCGTAGACATTGATGCCCAGCTTCAGCGAGATGATGTCGGCGGGAAGGTCGCGGATGGTCGTCGCCAGCAGGGGCTCGATCTGACATTCCCCGCCGAAGCCCAGGCAGGTGAGGTTCAGCCCGTGCCTGCGGGCGACAATCGCCGGCCAGGTTCGCGCAGGCGAGTGCGCCTCGCCGCAATGGGTAATGCTGCTGCCGTAGGTCACCCATCGCGGGCGTGGGTCGTCGACCGCGCCGGCTGCGGCGCCCAGGGGAACCAGCACCCCGTCGACGCGGCAGGGCCTGCGCTGCGGCAACCAGAGTTCGACCACCTTCTGTCCTGCGGGCAGGTCGTCGAAGACCACGCGCGTCTCGCCGGCCGGCTGGCGGACCGAGCCCACCAGCTCGCCGTCGACGGTGACGTCGAACACGCGCTGCTCGTCGTGCTGCTGCACGTCCAGGCCGATCGCGTCGGCATCGGTCGCCAGCCTCAGACGCGTTCCCGCCTGGGCGTAAGCGTGGAAGATCAGCCGCTCCGACCAGTACAGCGGCAGGATATCTTCCCGCAGACGGAAGGGCTGAACCCATCCGTCGCCGGTGCGAAAGCTTACGGCGCCCTGGAAGAACTCGGGCGTCGGTTCGATGCGTTTCATGCTCACTGGGCAAGCTCCCGGCTTCGTTGAGCGGCGGCGCGGACGGCGGCGATCAGCAGGTCCTTCGCGCCTTGCCGGTCCAGCGTTTCCAGTGCCCGTTGGGTGGTGCCCCCGGGGCTGGTGACTTTCTCCCGCAGGGTGGCGGCGTCTTCCCCGGTTTCCAGGAGCATCCTGCCGGCGCCGTGGCAGGTGGCCGCGGCCAGTTCGGCGGCTGTCTCCGGCTCCAGGCCTTCGGCCACGCCGGCGGCGATCATTGCTTCGGCGAGGTAGAAGAAGTACGCCGGCCCGCTGCCGCTGACGGCCGTGACGGCGTCCATCTGCGACTCGCTCACGCGAACGCATCGGCCCGAGGCGCCCAGGAGCTGCTCGGCTGCGTCGAGGTCGGCGTCGGTTGCGCGGGGTCCGGCGCACAGGGCGCTGACGCCCGCCCCCACGAGCATCGGCGTGTTGGGCATGACGCGCACAATCCGCCCGCGCCCGCCGAGCAGGCCGTCGAGCTTCGATGTCGGCGTGCCCGCCGCGATGGAGATCACCCGCGCGTCGTCAGCGAGGGCATCGACCAGGCCCGCCAGCGCGTCGGCCATCTTCTGGGGCTTGACGGCCAGCAGGACCGTCGCCAGCCCGGCCGGGTCGCGGTTGTCGTCGACGGACCTTGCCCCCAGCAGCGCGAACAGCTCGCGCCGCTCGGGCGACGGGTCGGAGACCACCACGTCGCGGGCGCGGAGGGCGCCCGCTTCGATCGCCCCGCGGACGATCGCCTCGGCCATGTTCCCGCCCCCGATGACGCCCAGCTTCTGTGTGCTCATGATCGCACCTCCGATGTCAGTCTTGGGTGAGTCCGGCGGAAAGGGTATCGCATCCGGCCGGCAAGAGATATCGAAAACCGCGCCGCGATCAGGCCCCCCGCGGCGTGCGATGGATGCGGCGGGACGCTCAGCCCGGCCGGGTGGGGTCGGGCAGGCCCAGCGGCAGGCAGCAGTAGCGCGCGAACCGCCACGCTGCTTCGTCGAGGTACTCCAGCGGGTAGTCTTCGCCGAGGCCCATGTCGTAGAGGATCAGCTCCTTGCCCATGACGGTGTACTGCAGCTGCGACCAGAGCAGTTGCACCCAGAAGGCGACGTCGGCGTCGGAGGCGTCGGGGCGGATCCTTGCGACGACTTCCGGCAGCAGCTCCTGGACGCCGGCGAAACACTGCAGCAGCATGCCGCGGGCCTGGTCGTCGCCTTCGACGATCACCCGCTTGTACAGGCCCGTGACGTACTCCGTCCGCTGCGGGCCGTGGCACTCGCCCAGAAACGAGCGGATCGCGTCGCGGAGTGCGTCGGCGACGGCCTGGCGGTCGTCGTAGTCGATCGTCCGGAAGACCTCGAAGTGTTCTTCGAGGCGTGCGGTATCCACGATGTAGTGACGGATCGTCTCGAGGTAGAGGTTCTTCTTGCTGCCGAAGTGGTACATGATCGACGAGAGCCCCGCGCCGGAAACCTTGGCGATCTGCCGGAGGTTGGCGCCGGCGTAGCCCTTTTCTGCGAAAAGCTTCCCGGCCGCGTCGAGGACGGCCTTTCGAGTGGCGCGTCCCTGCACGTTGGTTCCGCGCTGGGCTGGTTGGGTAGATTCCTCGGCCATGTTGCTCCCGCAAGCGATCCCCCAATGCCGGGCCTATCGTACCGGGTCGGTAACGGTTCGTCACCCCCGAAATCGTGCAAAGCAGGGGCGGGAAATGCCCCTTTTGCACCTTGACGGATTCAGCGGCTGGGCGTATGCTGACTGAACGTTCGTTCCAGTTCTAACGTTTGTTCTAATTATGCCGGTCGTGCTCAGATCGGCCTGGCGTACTTCGTAACGCATATGGGTGCTCGACGCCCGGGAGGAAACAGATGAATCGCTCGATGTCGTGTGTCGCTGTACTGCTGTTCGTGGGAATCTCCGCGGGGGTCGCCTCGGCCGATACGATGCTCACCGGCCCGGTCGACGGCATGTCGTACTATTACTACTACGTCCAGGATGGGGTGACCAAAACCACCACCGCCGCCGGCGAGCCGGTCCTGGACGGCCTGGCTACCTATCCCTGGTACAAGGAACGCAAAGTGCCCCTCTTTGAATTCGCCATGGACGCCAGCCTCTACGGGCAGAGCGATCTGTCGGCCACCTTCCACGTATACGTCACCGAAGCCGGAGACGACTGCGAAGGCGACGGCGTGGTCCTGGGCTACTACGAGGGCGACGGCGTGCTGGAATACCACGGCGGGTCGGGGACCTCACTGGGCACGGTCGACCCGACGATCACCGGCTGGCGGGCGCTGGATGTCTCGGCTGCGGTGCAGGCCGCTGCCGACGCTGGATGGTCGCACGTGGGCCTCTCGCTCTACCCGGACGACTGGTACAGCGGGAACGATTCAATCCACGTCGCCGCCTCGGAGAACACCGACTTTGCGCCGTACATCCAGGTCGTCCCCGAGCCGGCTTCGATGACCCTCATGCTTCTGGGCACGGCTGCAGTGGCGCTTCGCAGACGCCGCGCCGCCTGACGAGCCGTTTTGTAATGCGTAGGACTGTGCAGGCCGGGCCAACCCGCCCGGCCTGCGCCAGGCCCCGAAACGTCATCAGCAACAGCCGTCCGCTGGTCCCCCCGTCGGAGTCATCTTCTGCCCCTTCCCAGTCGTCCCCGCCTGTCTTGTCCGTCCGGAGGAACGAGCAGACTCAGCCGTTACCTCTCCCACAAGAAGTTGTTCCGTATTCCGGCTGTCGTGGTATCATGCATGCTTCGCGGGAACATCAGGAGTGGGTGATATGGCTGAAGGATTGTTGCTGTCGATCGTAGCCCCGGCGTACAACGAGGTCGAGAACATCGACGCCTTTGTCGATGAGTGCCTCCAGGCCGGGCGGGAAACCGGGGGGCGTTTCGAGATCCTCGTCGCCGACGACGCCAGCACCGACGGGACGCGCGAGCGTCTCCGCCGTCGCATGGCGGAGGTGCCCGAGCTGCGCGTCCTGGAGATGGTCGAGAACTCCGGCCAGTCGGCCGCCCTGGAGGCCTGCCTCCGCGCCGCGGCGGGGCGGTACATCGCCACCCTCGACGCCGACCTGCAGAACGACCCGGCCGACATTCCAAGGCTCGTGAAGATCCTCCAGTCCGGGGCGGCAGACTACATCAACGGCTGGCGGAAGAACCGCCAGGACGCCGGCTGGCGGCTGCTGGTCAGCAAGTACGGCAACGCCTTCCGCAACTGGGTCACGCGGGAGAGCATTCACGACTCCGGCTGCGGGCTGAAAGTCTTCCGTCGCGAGTGCATCGAGCGGGTCAAGCTGTTCAACGGCAGCCATCGGTTTTTCGTTTCGCTGGTGCGCATGGAGGGCTGGCGGATCCGCGAGGAGGTCGTCAACCACCGGCCTCGGACGGCGGGGGTGGCGAAGTACGGCTTCTTCGACCGGTTTTTCAAGGTCCTGCGCGACGCGTTCGCCGTCCGCTGGATGCAGAACCACGTGGTGACCTGGAAGAGCAGGGAGGTCCTCCGGACCGACGAAGCCGGCGGGCATGTCTCACCAGCCGATGCCGAGGCCGGCGAATCCGGCGAATCCGGGGCGTACGA
>CAZXSK010000017.1:0-59969 GCA_964642855.1 uncultured Planctomycetaceae bacterium
TGTACGGGCGATACCGGCTGTTCTGGTCGCCGGAGAACCCCAACTTCTACACCGACTTCATGCGTCATCCGTTGAAGATGCTCGGCCGGTTCAAAGGGCATCCCCAGTTCCGCCGCCTGGCGGCCAGCGCCAATGAAGTGCGCTGGGAGGATAGGTTCTGGAGCATCACCCAGCCCAGCGGCGCCGGTCAGGAGTGTCCGGGATACTTCGCCTACGCCCATGGGATCCATGGGTTCCATTACAAGACAGCCTGGCCCCTGGGCGACGGCAGGCGGGGCATGCACCCCGGCGGAGACACTCACCCGCCGTACATCTTCGATGGCAAGATCAAGCCCACCGGCAGGGAGAAGAAGTACACCAGCGAAGACATCGAGGGGTTCGGCGTGGTGCTCCGCAACCGCCCCGGAACCGATCGGGAAACGTACTTCGCTCTCAAGAGCGGCCCGAACCGCATGCATTACCACGGCGATCAGCTTTCGTTCCACTACGCCGCCAACGCCACGCCGCTGGCGGTCGATCACCACTGCAGCTACATCCGCCGCGCAGGCCAGGAGCACATGCACAATCGCGTGGCCTTCGCCACCGACGACATGCCGTATGCCAACATGGACGGCTACGAGCGGACGATCGCCTTCAAGACCTCCGATCTCGTCGACGTGACCATCGGCGAAGTCAGCTCCGACCGTCTGCGGTACGTCCGGGAGTACCCGCCGGAAGACTGGGACCGCGAGTGGCCCCAGGTGGCGCTGGAGCCCGAGCTGCGATACCGCCGGACGGTCGTGATGGTCAAGGCCAACCCGCAGGACTTCTTCGTCATCCGCGACCAGTACGCCGGCCCGGACCTGCGCGCGGCCTACTGCCTGCATGTTCGCGCCCAGAAGCTCACGCGGAACGGCAACACGTTCGACTTCGGCGGCGGGCTCGAGCTGTTCGTCGCCGCTCCGAGCAAGTACAAGGTTGCCCGTCACGACTGGGTCCACAACGTCGGGCAGGTCGAATCCACGGTCGGCCTGAGGCTGGAGACATCTGGCAAGGCCGGCGAGTTCATTACCGTGCTCTACCCGGGCAAGCCGAAGAAGGTCGACCGCATGACGCTCCGCCTGCCGGCCGCTGTTGCGCGGGAAACCTGGGACCGTCGGAAGAAGGAAGACGTGCTGAAGGAATACCCCATGACCGTGCTGCTGGACTTCGCTGACGGCAAGCTGCTCGAGGGCGCGGGCGTGGAAGTGGGGGGCAGGTTCAGCCGCGACGGCCACGTTGCGACGGCAACCATGGACGGCCAGACGCTGAAGCTCAACGTCAAGCTCAACGCCTTCACCCGCACGGGCAGCACGCAGGCAACCTATGAAATCAAGGTCGATCGCGACGGCGATACGGTAACGGGGAGCTTCGCAGGCCGGTGCGGCAAGCATGGCCGCAAGGGCGAGCTGACCGGGGCGGTCGCCCGGAATATCTACAGCCAACTCGGGCGCTACGCCGGCGTCGACGCCCCGGACACCGAGGCCATCGAGGGCGGCGTGAAGGTCGGCGACTATCGTGTGACCTTCGCCGGCGGGATCGACGACGTCGACGAGACCGCCTACGTCCGCGTGACCAGGGGAGACAACCAGCTCCTGGCCGTCACCGGCGAAGACGTCGATATGGACCGCTCGCAGGGCAGGATCGGGCTGATCGTGCCCGATACCGGCTACCCGTTCGGGCGCATTCCCGATTGGCTGATCCGCCAGCGTCTGCCCAAGGGCGGCTACTCGACTCCGGATCGCAGGTAGAACGGCCAGGCCGCAACGGAATCGACTTGGGCGAGCGAAGCTTGCGGTGCTAGACTGTCGTGACTTCGGAAATTGCGGCGGCGAACCGTGCCCGCCGCGACATGGACCCGCTCGGAAGCGGACACCCTGACCCGGTAGGCCATGTTCACTCTCATCCTGACCACTGTTGTGCTGTCGCTCAGCGCGTTGTTCTTCTGGCGGTTCCACGCCGCGTTTCCCAAGCTTCGGTGGCGATGGAAACTCATCGTGGCGGCTGGACTGGTGGTGATTTCCACTGCACGGTTCTGGGAACGCCTCGCCCAGCGTATGGGCAGCGAAGTGCTCGCGGAGACAGGCAAGGCGGCCGCGGTGACCTGGATGGTCATGCTGTTCTGGTTTGCGTTGGTCTCGCTGACGCTGCTTGCGTGCAGTGCAGTGGTCTGGGGCGTCGGGCTGATGTGGCCGGCTTTTCGGAAACTGCGGCCTGGCGCCCGCGGGCGATTTCTGGCCTGCTGTGCGATCGTCCTCGTCGCGAGCGTGTGGGGCTGGGTCGAGGCGTACAACGTGGGCATCAAGCGGGTGCGGATCGAGGTCGACCGGCTGCCGCCCGGCAGGGAGGTCCTGCGAATCGCCCAGATCTCCGACGTGCACGTGGGCAGCTTCTACAGCCGCCAGCGGCTGGAGCGTGCAGCCCGGTTGCTGGACGAGCTCGACGCCGACGTGATTGTCTGTACCGGCGACCTGGTCGACGGCGAGTTGCACCGCACGAACCACATGGCCGACGCACTGGCCGCCGTCGACGCCCCGCTGGGCAAGTACGCGATTTTCGGCAATCACGAGTTCTACAGCGGCGAGGCGGACAGCACCACGTTCACACGCAACGCGGGGTTCCGCATTCTCCGCCAGCAGGCCGTCCGCCCGATTCCCGGGCTGGTGATCGTGGGCGTGGACGACCCGACCGGCCTGCGGCGCGGCGGGCAGGCGAAGGTCAACGAGCTGCCCGTGCTCCCACCGGCGGACGACCCGAACGCCGCGCTGGTGATTCTGCTGAAGCATCGTCCCGAGGTCGAGCCCCGCGCGGTGGGACGGTTCGATGTGCAGCTCTCCGGCCACACGCATGGCGGGCAGGTGTTTCCGTTCGGGTTCATGACGGCGTGGTCGCACGAGTACGCCACCGGCCTCTACGAACTGGAGAGGGGTTCGAGCATCTACGTCAGCCGGGGCACCGGCACGTGGGGCTCGCCGTTCCGGCTGCTGTCGCCGCCGGAGGTGACGCTCATCGAGCTTCGCACCCGCAAGTGACCCGATGCGGGGCAGGGGCCTTTGCCCCTTCCGGTGCCGCCGGTGTGTTGACATGGCTGTCGCGATGGGCTCCTCGGCGTTCAGGGTTCCTGCAGCAGGACGACGTAGGTGCCCTCTCCACCCTTGCTGCCGGCGAGGGCCTGCGCCCTGCAGAAGCGGAGGGTGACCGTCTCGTGGACGACCTTGTGGCGGTTGTCATCGACGATCTTCAGCTCCACGCCCAGGCCCTTCTGCGGGTGGATGGCCAGTTGGGTGTAGTAGCCCCTCGTGCCGGTCTGCAGGCCGAGGATCTGCGTGCTGCGGATCTTCTGATCGACCAGGTGCATCACCGCGATGCGAGCGCGCCCGCCGGACAGCACGTGCAGCAGTTCCTTGACCTTCGGCGCGTCGAAGCCGGCGAAGTCCCCGCGGATTCCGCCCTGGTAGGGGATCTCGAACGGTTTGCCCGTCCGCGGCTGGACGACCAGCACGTGGTCACTGATGGCCTCGCAGCCGAACCTGCGCCCCGCGGCCTTGGCGTTCTTCAGAAGGTTCACGATCGCGGCGGCGCGGTCTGGATGCTCGACGCCGAACGCCGGCCCGGTGTAGACCTTGTCGTATACCTTTACCTTCCGCCCGGCCCGTTGCTCGTAACGGATGTCCTCGATGCGGAAGACCTGCATCTTGACGATGTCGTTGGCGTCGAGCTTTCGAAGCTGGCCGGCGGAGCCCTTGGGCAGTTCGATGCTCAGATCGCGGTCGTTGAGGGCGTCTTCGTACCTGAGCTTCGCGACGCGGAGAACCTCGCCTGCCTCTCGCAGGGCCTTGTGTTTGCTCTCGTCGATGGCGTCGAGTTTGCGTTGGGCTTCGTCGATCTTCGACCGCATCCGTTCGAGATACGCTTCCTGCTGGGTGACGGTCTGCTTCTTCCGGTCGTCCTGGAGCTTCGTGTGCTTTTTGACGATCTTGTCGCCGATACGGTCGGCATTCTGCGCCCTGACGTCGCCCGGGCTCAGCATCCACGCCGTTGTGACCCATCCCGCGATCATTGCAGCTGTGATTCCGCAGCTCGTTCGTTTCCGCATGACTCTCCTTTCGCGATACTCCGGGCCGTGCGACTCCATCATCGACGGGCAGGCCGGAGGAGGGATACGGCCCGCCCGTCTCGCGTCGGACCCGCAGGCTGGGACATCGGCCCGCGGGTGCTTGCTGTCACTTGATCAGGTACACCTGTCCGCGAAGCTTGACCAGCAGCTGCTCGTCGGTCTGTTGGGTCGCCAGCAGACGGTTCTGCGCGGCGGTGTTGGATTCGGCGAGGTTGAAATACTCCTTCGAGAACCGCTCGATGGTCTCGATCTCGTCGGCATCCTTCTCGAGGTCGACGTCGGCCGTCTCGGGCGTGACCCACACCTTTCCGCGGCGGTACATCGCCTGGCCGCTGACGTTGCGGACGTTGGCCACGGTCTCGGCCTCGCCGTCTTCGTAGGCTTCGACCGAGGTGTTGCCGGTGATCTTCGCACCCTTGGTCGAGGAGTTCATCGCCTTGCCCACGCTCACGCTTTCCCGCATGACCTGGCGGTTGGTGGCCTGGAGCTGACCCTGACCGCCGGTGGGCCTGGCGAGGTCGGCGGCGGCACCGCGCTTGCTGAATTCGTCGCGCATCGCACCGGCGTCGGCGAGGTCGACTTCCTCGTCGGCAAGGAAGCTCGTGTAGGGCGTCATGATCCCGTACTCCTTGCTCAGGCGGATGACCTCGTCGACCAGCTCCTGCTCCTCGCCGCCCAGGGCGATTTCGTCCAGCAGATACGCAATCCGGCGCAGTGCCCAGAGCTGCTCGACAAACTCGTACCGGCTGTCATGGCCGGGGGGGTTGACGGTCACGTTGTACTCGAACGTCTCCTTCTTACCCTGGAACCTGCCGCGAACCACCAGGTCGCGCTGCACGAGCTTGGCCTCGCTGGCGGTAACCCAGTCGGCGTCGTGGGAGTATCGCCCGACGACCACGAGCTGGTCGCCCTCGAACAGATCGCCGAGCTGCCGGGGGTAGGTTTTGCGGATCTCAATGCCCTCGATCTCGACCGCCAGATCCGTCATCACCGGGTTGCGGATCTTCCTGTACAGCGACGAGATCTTCGCCTCGATGTCTTCCTTGGGCTTGACGTAATCGCTCCGGCCGTGGTTCTTCATCACCAGCTTGTCCAGCAGCCGGACGTTCACGCCGTATCCCACGCCGAAGGCGAAGATGCGTGCGTGCTTGTCCTTGTTGGCCTTGACGGCGTCGTTGATGATGACCTTCTCTTCTTTCTTCCCGCCGTCGCCGACGGTGGGCTTGCCGTCGGTGAGGAACAGCACGTACGCTGGCCGGTCTCCGTCGCCGCCCTTCTTGCGGTCGGGCACCATCTTCAGGGCGTCCTGCAGGGCGCCCCAGATGTACGTGCCGCCCTCGGCGTCGATGGCGTCCAGGCGACTTCTGGCTTCCTTGAGCGTCTTGTCGTTGACCGGCTGGAGCTCGTCGAAGAACGGCTCGACGGTGTCGCTGTAGGCCACGACGTTGAAGCGGTCTTCTTCGTTGAGGTTGTTCAGGACGAACCGCACGGCCTCGAGGGCCTGGCGGATCTTGTCGCCGCCCATCGACCCGGACCGGTCGAGCACGATCACCACGTCCTTGGGGACGGCCTTTCGGGCGGTGTGACGGGGGTTCGGACTCACCAGCAGCATGAAGTAGCCGTCCTCGGCCTTGACCGGCTGGTGGGTCAGCAGCGTCGCGCCGACCTTCTCGCTGGAGGTCGTGTAGTACATCTGGAAGTCGAACGTCGGCAGGACGTTCTTGTCGCTGTACTCCGCCGTAACGTGGGTTGGGTCTTTCGGATCGCGTTTGACCGTCAGGTCGTGGGTGGGTGAATACACCGGGCCGATGTCCGTCTTGCTGCGGACATCGACGGTCACGCGGACTTCCTCCAGCGGCTTGGCGGAGAACTTCTCGGTGTTCAGCGGATACCACACCTCCACCGTGTCACTGTCCCGCGGGCAGACCTGCGTGTAGTTGATGACCACCTTCACCGGCTTGCCCGGCGCCAGCGGGAACGCCGACGTCTTGAACAGCCCGTAGCCGACGTACTCCAGCAGGGCGGGGTCCTTCTTCCTGCGGACGATGTCGTTGTAGATCTTCCGGGCCTTGTCGGCGTCCAGCAGCTTGCCCGTCAGCTCCTTGCCGTCGACGACCATGGTCATCGACTTGATCGCCGCGTCGGGCGGAATCGGGAACAGGTACTCCACCTCGATCTCACGCCGGCCGGTGTTTACGAACGCCTGGTCGATGGTCACCTTCGCAACCTGGTCGCGAACGCGGACGTCCACGTTGTGATGTTTGACCGCCCACGAGCCGCGAACCCGCAGCTCCGGTGCGACCGGTACGATCATGCCGTCGGCCACGACGGCGGATGCAGCCATGCACACGATGCCCGCCACGGCGAGCAGTTTCAGCGTCAGCGGATGTCTCATGGTGAACCTCCCGGATTGTCCAGGGTACGGGTCAAATGGTTGGTCGTCGCCGGCATGCGGAAGTTCTGTCGCGTCGCCAGGCCGGCCGGCAAGCCCCGGCAGCCGTCGGCAACGGCCGGCAGCAACGGTACACGGCCGGCAACAGTCGGCAGCCACCGGCCACGGCCGGCACGGCTCGGCAGGTTTCGGCAAGAACCGGCAAGGATCGGCAAGGGCGGGCCATCCCGGCCTGCCGCGGGAATATACCCCTTGGCGCGTAGCCTGCGCACAATCGAGAGGGGCGATTTTGCCCCGCCCCCGCGGCCGGACGATCTGCCATTGAAATGGCCGCCCCGCAAGCCTAGGCTGATAGTCACCGACAGCCGATCCCGAATCAGGATCCAGCGACCATGAGCATCGAATTCGAAGACAAGGACCTCCTGCAGATCGCCATCGAGCTGGAGGAAACCAGCCGGCGGTTTTACGAGACCCTCGCCGAGCACGCCGGCGTGCTGTTCGTCCGCCAGTTGTGCAGCTTCCTGGCCAAGGAAGAAACCCAGCACGAGAAGCTCTTCGCTCGCGCCCGGGAGATGCTGGCCGCCGGTGAGGCAGAGCGTCTCTGGGCCGGCGACGAGTATGCGCTGCTCAACCAGCTCAGCGAGAGGATGGTCCTGGCCGACCCGGATCGGGCGATCGAAATGGTCGCCCAAGGCAACATTCGCGAGCTGGTGGACCTCGCGATCCAGCTCGAAAAGGACAGCCTGAAGTTCTACGCCGAGCTTCACCTGGCTGCGGGGGAAGGCGGGGCCGCAATCCTCACCGGGATCATCGAGGAAGAGCGCAGACACGTGGAGAAGCTCACCGCTGCGCTGCAGCGCCTGCCGTAGACGGTCCGGCTGCACGGGTTGCGGCGCGGGCCATTCCAGCCACGCGGACGGTCGCGCCGAAGGCCAGTAGTTCAGAGCCATAGCTTGCTCTCCACATTTTCGGCCGGCGGTACGGCCTGCGCGCGCAGCATGTTCCGGTAGCCGACGAGCGGATGCGGCATCCGCCCGGCCGGCCAGGGAATGGAAGAATCTCAGAATTCCGCCGAGTTCGGGACCACCCCGGAGCCATCGGCGCGCGCAAACGGCTCCGGAACTCGAGGCGCATACAATGCAGTGAAGAATTGGTCCGGTTTGATGTTCGAGGGCCGCGGAGGGACGGCCAACGGAAGGAGAAGCGATCCATGACGGTCATGAGTGATCAGCAGCGGAAGGAACTGCAGGAGATCCGGGCGGAATACTGCGTGTCGCTGTTCATGCCCACGCACCCCACCAGCCACGACGCGCCGGAAGACCGCATCCGCCTCAAGAACATCCTCAACGAGGCCCAGAAGAAACTGGAGAACGTCGGCGTGCGTTCCTCGGACGCCAGAGAGCAACTCCACCGCGGCTGGGTTATTCACGAAGACAGCGACTTCTGGCGGAATCACCGCAAGGGCCTGGTGATGTTCTTCTCGCCGACGGACAGCTGGGAGTTCCTGCTGCCCGAGGACACGCCCGAGAAGATCTACGTCCAGGACCACTTCGTCCTGACGCCCATCGCGGATGTCCTCGACGACGACCGGCGGATGTACGTGATGCCCCTGAGCCCCAAGACCGTTCAGCTTTTCGAAGTAACGCGAGACTCGATCCGCCCGGTGGACCTGCCCGGGGCGCCGGATGACTACGAACAGGCGATGCGGGCCGTGGACCCCGAACACCATCTGGAGTACCACTCGGGTACGTCCGAGCACGACCCCAACACCCGCAGGCCCCGCCAGGTGCACGGCCAGGGCGTCGGCGTGGACGACAAGAAGAAAAAGAAGCGACTCCGCGAGTTCTGTCAGAAAGTCGACGACGGCGTGTCGCGGGCACTCAGCCAGCAGCGCGTTCCACTGGTACTCGTAGCCGCAGAGCCGATGGCAGCGATCTACCGCGAGGTCAGCAAGTATCCCAACATCGCCGAGCGGACCATCCGCATGAACCCGGACATCGTCGCCAGCCACGAGCTCCACAAGAAGGCGGTGGAGGTCATGGCCGGGGAGGAGTCAGGCGACTCCTGACCGCCCCCCGGGCAGCATGGCGCGATTTACAGCGAAATCTCCGCGTCGCCCGCGACGTTGCGGATATGCTCTGCGGCTGCGGCGTATTCCTCGGCCGAGGGCAGGTGTTCGAGCATCAGGGGCAGGTCGGGGTCGAGTTGGTCGAGCTCCTTCAGGAACACCGAGTAGTCCAGTGCGCCCAAGCCGGGCCTGCACTCGTCGAGATGGACCAGATGTTTGTCGGCCAGTTGGACGTCCTTGGCATGCACGCTGCGAATGCGGGGGCCAAGGGCGCGGATTGTCTGCTGCAGGAGCGATGCGTTTTCGTAGTACCGCCGCGGCGAGTTGACGATGTTTACCGGGTCCAGGTGCACCGCGAAGCTGTCGCGGTCGATCGCCTCGACCAGTTCCATGTACGACTCGGCCGAGTCCGGCAGCGACCAACCGAGCATCTCCAGCGTGTAGCAGGTTCGCTTGGGCTGGACGGCGTCGACGATCCGCTGGACCGTGCGTACGATGATATCGAACGTCTCGGAGGTGATGTTCGCCGGGTCGGGCCCGTTCCACTTAGGCCCGCGAGAGCCGGAGATATTCACGCAGCAGCGGGCGCCGACGCGTTCGGCCAGCTCCAACTGGCCGATACATTTGGCGATGTTCCGCTCGGCTTCGGATTCGTCCCGGCTGATCGGGTTGCTCCACGCGCCGACCTCGGCGATGACCAGGTCGGCTTGGCCGGCCGCGGATACATACTCCGAGACCGTCGCATCGTCAGCCGTGGCGTCGAGCGGACAGTACGCCGCGCGGTATCCCAGTTTCCGGTGGGCTCGGACCCACTGCTCGGGCGAGTCGACCTTCTCGAAGATCTTGCCTCCAAGACGCATACCTGCTCCTTGCAGCTGTCGCTACTCCAGGATCACCGTGCCGTCGGCGTAGCGGACCGTCCGCTTGCCGACGGTGACCTTGGCGTCGAGTCCTTCGCCTTCCACGCGGATCTCCGGGGCCTGGCCGTTCTGCAGCGTAAAGACGACGAAATACGTCCCGTCGCCTTCCGCCTCGACGTCGTTCTCCAGCGGACCGCCGGCTACGAGCACGCCCGTGAGGTTTGCCCCTTCGGCGTCGCCCGTCATGAACGAATTGCCAGAGACCTTCGCCCCGCCTTTCAAGGGTAGCGACCATCGCGTCTTTTTGCCCGACAAACTTTTCGGCAGCGTGACCTGATCGACCAGCACGACCAGCAGGTCCGCCCCGCTGACGCCGCTGGCGTCGACGGCCATCGTTCGGCGGGCGTCGATTCCGTAATCCAGCATCGGTCCCCAGCACTCCGGCCGGACAATGCTCTGCTCGGGGGTCAGATCCACCTTGCCTCGCTGCTTCTTGTCGATCTTCGACATGTACACCTCGGACATGTCCATGTCGACCACGCAGGTGCGGTCCTCGTAGGAGTTGCGGCTGGAGAGGATCTTCGCCCCGCGGCGGTCATTGAACGCGCTGTCCAGGGGCACCTCGATAAGGTACTGGCCGGAAAGCCACTGCTTGCCGAACCCCTGCAGGTGCAGCTCCGACTGCTTGCCGGACCGCTCGTGGTGGCAGCCGCCGAAGATGTTCGCCTTGAGGTTGGTGACCATCAGGATATCGCCCGAGTCTTTCCACTCCGGACGGAAGATGTAATGGCCCTTGGTGGGGTCCGGTGCGCACCACCGGAAGCTCTCGGCGGGCTTGGCCTCTTCGACATCCCAGGGGTACATGGCGAACGCGAAGGGCGCCAGCAGGCCGTGTTCGATGCCGAAGGTCTTGTTGCCCTTGACGCCCACGGTGCGATCGTAGAGGTATTTCACGCCGGGCATCATGTCGTCGGGGACGGTGTAGATCCCTGCCGACCAGAGCACCGGGTCGAGGTTGGGAACCTTGCCCGGCTGGGCTTCCATGAAGTATCCGGTCATCATGAAATCGCCGATCTCGCCTGCGTCGATTTTTCTGCCGGTGCAGTTCTCGTAGGCGGGCAGGAAGTGCGCCACGCCGCGCTGGAGGGTCATGACCTTGTAAAACGCCCCCTCCATGCCCCAGCCCGAGCGGCCGAGGCCCATCTCCAGGTAGCCGCGGATCTCGTAGGCAGCCTGGTCGGCGTAGAAGGCTGCTTCTTCCATGACTTCCCCGTCGGCGTTCTTCTCGCCGATGATCGCCAGGGCGCCGAGCCCGACGGCGCTCATGCGCACGCCGTTGTGGTTGGACCACGGGTTGGGGTTGAAACCGCTCATTCGCCCGCGGCCGAACCGGCCGGTGCGGCATTCGTGGATGCGCTGCTGGATCTCGCCGACGACCTTGGCGCGGAACTCTTCGTCCCACCCGTCGTGGCAGAGGTCGTAGGCAATCGCCAGGCCCTGGAGGCGTGGCCCGTGGTGGATGTCCTGTCCGATACCGATTCCGCCCCGCCCTGCGCGGTTGCTGAACATGGTGCGGTCGATCAGGTCGCGTGCCTGCCTGGCGTAGTCCTTGTTGCCGGTCATGAGGTAGGCGAAGCCCAGCCCCGCAGCCGGCCAGTTGCTGAACTTGTCATGCTGTGCGTTGATGCCCGCGCCGGCCATCTTCAGCGCCCGGGCGAGCATGGCCTTGCCGGTTTCGGTTTCCTTCGCGAGCTTTCGGAACCGCTTGAGATCGCTCTTGCGCATCGCCAGGCGGGGGTGTTCGCCGGGCTGGGGGGCTTCGAAACCCTTTTTCCTCTCGCCCGGCCAGGCGATGGTCATCTTGCCGGAGACCTTGCCGGCGACCTTGATCGCGGTGGCCTTCTCTTCCTCTTTCCGCTCATTCTCCTTCTTCTGCTGCTTCTTCATCAGCTTCTGCATGATCTTGGCGGTGTCACTCTTGGGCTCGCCGGTGGGCTTGGGGCGGGGCAGCGTCAGCAGATCGCCCCCGATGGTGAACACACCCTCGTACGAGCCGCGGAAGATCTCGCCGTCGCGCGTGAGGTTGATGCGATACGTCGCCGTGCCGCCTCGGATCCAGGAGTCGGGCGCGACGTCGACGGTGACGGTCAGCTTGCGCGTGTCGCCGTCGATCTCGCTCGCGATCACCTTGCCCTGATGCCACCCGCGGTTGAAGCCATGCGAGCAGCCCCAGAACTCCTCGGCCCACTGGCCGTTGCGGATGGGGATCTCCAGCACAATGTCGGCCCGGTGGCCGGTGTCGCGCCCGAGCGCGTCGGTCATGCGAAGCAACAGGTTGCCGTGCAGCTTGTCGCCATCGGCCGCGGCGAGAGGCCCTGCCAGTGCGGCCAGGACCGCGAAGGTCAAAATCAGAGGAATCGTCCTGCGTGTCATGTTGTGCTCCTTGCATCATGCCGACCGGTTCGGCCGGCGTGCGTGGTTGCGTGTCGTCTCGTCGGGTCAGTCGTCCAGCACCAGGTGCCCGTCCTCGAAGCGGATCACCCGCTTGCCGACGGTGACCTTGGCATCGAGGCCTTTGCCGTCGACCTTCACGGCCGGGGGCTCGCCTTCCTGGATCGTCAGGATCACGAAAAACGTGTCGCCGCCGGTGGCGTAGATCGACTCGGCCGTGGCGGTGATCTGCGAGTTCTTGAAGCCCATCCACGAGGCGATGCGCTTGCCCGCCCCGAGCTCGACGTCCGACGGCGTGACGAACGTGCCCACCATCGACGCGTCGCCCTTGGTGATGGTGAACGACCGGTCGGCGAGCGTCACGCCTTCCAGGTCGGCCTTCTCGGTCTTCATCGGGAACCGCGTGCCTGTGGGAATCCGCTTACCCTTCCGGCGGAATGAGCTGAGCGTCGTATCCAGCTGCCACTGCCATGTGGGATTCTTTGCCCCGCGTGCGACGTCGACCATGGCGATCAGGCAGGGCGCGCCGCTCTTGCCGCTGTAATCGACCGCCACCGATCGGAATCCGTCGATGCCGATGTCCTTCAACTGCGACGGGCGGAGGACGTTGAAGTACCGCTCATACAACTCGGGGTAGCGGCCTTTCTTGTCCTTCTCGCCGCCGGAGTAGACCTGCGAGAGGTCCATGGTCACCACGGCCGACCCGCCGCCGAGGTTCTTGTAGTACGTCACCTTCGCGGAGGCGTCGTCGCGGGTCTCCTCCTGGAGGTACAGGATGTTCTCCTCGAACCGGTTGCCGCCGGGCTTGCCCTTGCCGTGCGACCAGACGTGCCCCAAGCCCATCACGCGAATGGTGCCCGCGTTCCGCCTGCCGCCAGAGCCGGACTGGTACGCCTTGGCGTACAGTTGCGTCAGGAAGTCGTCGCCGCCTTCCCAGCCGTTGCGGAAGGCAAACCATCCCGGGTCCGGGGCATACCACGCATGCGGCATGACCTTGCCCGGGTGTTTGGCCTGCATCTGCAGCGGGTAGTTCAGCAGCGCGTAGATCCGCAGTGTGTCGTACGGCTGATAGTCGTAGGGGCGTCTTGCGGATTTGAGGATTTCCTTCGGATTCGACGGGTCGCTGACGCCCGTCCGCCGCTGCCAGTCCCACAGGACGGCCGGTTTGTACTTCTGGGGCACGTAGGGGAACATCACGGCGTAGAAGTCGGGCGCGGTGTCGCGCGTTTCGTGGTAGACGTCGCGGATCATGAACTCGGTCTCGCCGGCGATGTCCTGGCTGACGGCCTGGTTGCCTTCGTAGACGTGGGCGAAGACCTTCCGCGGGATGTAGTACTCGATATCCGGATACGGCGAGGCCTCGGTCGACAGGGCGTTGCGGTGGGCGAAGGCGTACTTGTTCGGGCCTTCCATGGGCATGGGATTGGTCACGCCCATCTGGAACCCGCCCGTGCCGACAGCCTCGCGGATGGTGCGATACATCAGCCACTGGCTGAGCTCGTGCAGTTTCATGTAGCTCACGTCCGCGCCGTCGTGGCGCTTCCACTGGGCGAGGTCGAACTCGTAATCCTCGACGCGTTCCTTGTGGACGGCCCGCATGGCAGCCAGCGCTTCGCGGGCTTCCTTCTCGCTCATCTCGGTCAGGTGGGGCTTCATCAGGTGCTTGCCCCACGGCGTGGTTTCGGTGATCGACGCGACCACGAGCATCGGGTACAGGCCCTTTTCGAGCTTTACGATGTCCTTGTCGTCCAGCTCCTGGCCGTTGAGGAACACCCGAGCGCCGCCGAAGCCCGTCCGCAGGCGCACCCAGCGCGGCTTGTCGTTCTTGACCACAGTGAAGAAGTAACTCGTCGACCAGAAGATCCGGTCGGCGGCGTCGGTGATGGAGATCTGCCCGTTGTAGTAGAACTTCTTGCCGCTGGGCAGCGGGCGGAAGACCTGTTTCCGGTCGCCGTGTTCGAGCTTGTCGCCGGCTTGCGGACGCGCCTTGGCGGGCCCGCCCATGCTCTTGAGCGGGTCATCGCCTTCCTGGAGCTTGAACCCGGCTGCGTACAGCCACTGGCTGGGCAGCCTGCCGCTGCGGAAGCCCGCTACCGGGGCGTCCTCGCCGGGCTTGTAGTCCTTGTCGGGCGGCAGGACCGGTTCGTCGGAGGCCACGCAGAACGCAGCCTCGGGTTTCTCGGGCTTCGGACCTTTCTCGCCGCGGATCGCCAGGCCCGCCAGGCCCGTACCGTAACTGATCGTGCCCGGATACGTGCTGGCCAGATGCCAGCCGATCTCCGCGTGGAACAGCCCGTGGGCATGGAAAATGCGATTGGACGTGTAGACCAGGTACTGCTCGACCTCCCGGCGGAAGTCCTCGTCCCAGGCGTCGTAGCACATGTCGTAGGCCAGGGCGATCTGCTCATGGCGCCAGCCCCACACCCGGCTTCGGATCATCTTGCTGCCGTTGTCCATGCTGGCCATGTGCTCTTCCACGAGCTTGCGAACCTTCCCGGGCAGGTCCTCGTCGCCGGTGAGCTGGTAGACAAACGCCAGGCCCGCAGCGGTCTTCATGCCCTTGACGCACTCCCGGCCGAAGGGGGTTTTGGCTTTCTTGCGGAGTTCCTCAAGGTCGCTCTTACGGAACAGCAGCCTGGGATGCTCGCCCGGGGCGGCGGGCTCGTCTTCCCGGACCTTCTTTCGTGGCGGGCGGATGTTTGCCCAGGCCTTGCCCCGAACCTTCTCGCCGCGGAATGTGCCCGAGAAATCCCCGGTGTACCGGTCGTCGGATGTCCGCTTGAGATCGACCTTATAGATCGCCCGGCCGCCGGGAACCCACGCGTCGCCCCTGATCGCAAGCGACAACTGCAGCGAGAGCGCCTCCTGGGAGACCTCCGCCGACTCGATGCGTCCGGCGTGGTGGCCTACATTGAAGTTCCCCGCCATCGCCCAGACGCGCTGCCAGACGCCGCCATCACGACGGATATCCATCAGCAGCGAGGGGGAGTCGGCTTCGGGCTTCTCGCCCTGGAACAGGGCAGACTTCAGCAGCAGGTCGACCTCGATGTTCTCCAGGTCGATCTTCTCGGGCACGAGGTCCACAAAGACCTGCGCGTCCTGGCTGGTATCGCGAGCCTCGTCTGCCCGGCTACCGATTGAGAAGGCGACCAATACCGCAGCGGCCGCCACCAGTCCGAAGAATCCACGGACGATGCGCTTCATGGATGCGTCTCCTTGCTGACTGTGCCGGCCCTGGCGGAGTGTCCGCCTGTCTCTTGAACACGCCGGCGCCCCGGATGTGTTGCGCGCTTCGGCGTTTCCTGAATCGCAGGACCACGGCGAGCCGTCCTTGCCGGCGAAAGCGTGTTCTCGATGCTACCGACGGAAAAGACGTGGGGAACGCAATATCGCGCCGAATTGCTGCAATTTCGCGCAAACACGCCGCTGCACTCGGTCGGTTTTGGATTGGTCTTGACTCTCGCCATATGGCGCGGAAGGTAGCTCTGCAGACGTACCACCCTGGAGCGTTGCGCCTCTTGGGGCGCTGCGGAAATCTGCTGCCGGCGAGGAAACCATGAGTGACATGCCCCGAAGCGAGTACCCCAGACCCCAGTTCAGGCGGGACCGATGGCTGTGCCTTAACGGAACGTGGCAGTTCGAGACGGACCCGGGCGATACCGGCCTGGAGCGTGGGCTCACCGGCCGGGAGCTGGCCGGGGAAATCACCGTTCCGTTCTGTCCCGAGTCGGAGCTTTCCGGCGTGGGATGCGTCGATTTCATGAACGCCGTCTGGTACCGCAGGACCGTGACGATTCCGCCCGACTGGCAGGGCGACGACCTCACCGTGTTGCTGAACTTCCAGGCGGTCGATTACGAAGCCACCGTCTGGGTCAACGGCCGGGAGGTCGGGCGGCATCGCGGCGGGTTTACGCCTTTCACGTGCGATATCGGCGGGGTGGTGAAGCCCGGTGAGCAGGTGACGATCGTCGTGCGGGCGCTGGATCTTCCCGCCTACCACCCGCCGTGTGGCAAGCAGACGATGGACCGGTTTGCCAACTGGGGCTGTCACTACACGCGGACCACGGGCATCTGGCAGACGGTGTGGATGGAGCCGGCCGGGCGGACGCGCATGCAACGCCCCCGCATTACGCCCGACGTTGCGGGCAGGCGATTCCTGGTGGAAGTGCCCATCCTGCGTCCACGGGCAGGTCTGACGCTGCGCGCAACCCTGCGCGATCAGGCCGGCGATGTCGCCCGCGCCGAGTCAGAAACGGCCATGGGCTTCACCCCGCAGGTAGAGCTGTCGATTCCCGAGGACCGCGTTCGCCTCTGGCAGCCGGGGCAGGGCGCGCTGTACGACATCGAACTTCAACTGCTCGACGAGAACGGGCGGGAGATCGACCGGGCGACCAGCTACGCGGGCCTGCGCAGCGTGTCGATTGACGGTCTTCGGATGCTCATCAATGGCCGCAGCGTTTTTCAGCGGCTGGTGCTGGACCAGGGCTACTACCCGGACGGGATCATGACGGCCCCGAGCGACGAGGCGCTGCAGCGCGATATCGAGCTGTCGATGGCTGCGGGATTCAACGGTGCGAGGCTTCACCAGAAGGTGTTTGAGGAACGATTCCTTTACCATGCCGACCGAATGGGCTACCTCGTCTGGGGCGAGTTCGGCGACTGGGGCTGTTGGCCGGATGACCGCCCGGAGAAGCCCGTGGCGCATCAGTCGATGGTCGCGACGGTCAGCCAGTGGTGCGAGGTGCTTCGGCGGGACTATTCGCACCCGTCGATCATCGGCTGGTGCCCGCTGAACGAAACGCGAAAGCATCGTGGGACCCGCATGACTACCCTGGACGACCTGACGACGGCGATGTTCCACGCAACCAAGGCGGCCGACGCCACTCGTCCCGTGCTGGACGCGTCCGGCTACGGCCACCGGGTTGCCGAGGCTGACGTCTACGACTGCCACGACTACGACCAGGACCCGGCCTCGCTGCGCGAGCGCCATGCGGGAACAGCCGACGGCGAGGTCTACGTCAACAAGGGGGACGTGTCGACCTGGTCGATCGCCTACAACGGCCAGCCATATTTCGTCAGCGAGATGGGAGGCATCAAGTGGTCACCGAAGCAGGGCGCGGAGAACACGGCCGAGTCGTGGGGCTACGGCGACGCGCCGCGCAGCGAGCAGGAGTTCCTGGAGCGGTTCGAGGGGCTGATCTCGGCACTGCTGGAGACACCGGGGATGTTCGGCTACTGCTACACGCAGCTAACGGACGTATTCCAGGAGCAGAACGGTGTGTACGGGTTCGACCGGTCGGTGAAATTCGAGCCGTCGAAGCTGGCGGCCATCCAACAGAAACCCGCAGCGATCGAGACGGATTAGCATTCCAACCCGGCGATCAGTCGGCGGGGGCGTCGATGTCGCCGGAGGGGCAGGGTTTGTCCGTGCTTTCGGTGCCCATGAACTCGGGCATGGTGGCGTGACCGTCCGCGGAGACTCCCGAGCCGGCGAGTACCTGTCCCACGGTCTTGAGCACGATCCGCACGTCCAGCCAGAGGCACCAGTGGTCGACGTACCACACGTCGTGGCGGAATTTCTCTTCCCAGGTCAGGGCGTTGCGTCCGTTGACCTGTGCCCAGCCGGTGATGCCCGGCCTGGCTTCGTGCCGCCTTGCCTGGTCGGGCGTATATCGCGGAAGGTAGCGCATCAGCAGGGGGCGCGGGCCGACGATGCTCATGTGCCCCGCGAGCACATTGAGCAGCTCGGGCAGCTCGTCGAGGCTGGTCCGTCGCAGGAGCTTGCCCAGGCGGGTGAGGCGCCGCTCGTCGGGGAGGGGGTCTCCGGCTGCGTCGGTGGCGTCGAGCATGGTGCGGAACTTGACCATGGTGAACGGCTTGGCGTTCTTGCCCGGTCGCTGCTGACGGAAGAGCACGGGCGAGCCCATGCGTAGTCGGACGGCCACGGCCAGGGCGATCAGCACCGGCGAGAGCGCAACGATCGCCGTGGCGGCCAGGACGATGTCGGCCAGGCGTTTGAGGCATCGCTGGATGGGTTTTCGCTGATAGGCCGATTCGCTCATGCGGAAAGTCTGTCTCCGGGAAGGGGCATTCTACGGACTGTGTCCGTGTTGTGCATCGGCAATTGTGCCCCGGGCAATCAGATGTCCTCGGGCGGATCGGCCGCGTTGGGCTTGTCGGGCGCCGGGGAGTCCTGCCGGACGGGCAAAGCCGCCTTGATCGAGCGGATGTGAATGTCCTGCTGCGGGAAGGCGATCTCGATACCCGCCTTGCGGAACTTGCGGTCGATGGCCATGTGCAGATCGTTGCGGACGCGCAGGTAGTCGTCGAGGCCGCTGACGTAGACGCGCAGCTCGAAGTTCAGCGAGCTGCCCCCGAACTCCATGAAGAATGCCAGGGGTGCGGGGTCTTCGCGGACGCGGTCGTTCTCGGCGGCGACCTCCAGAAGCAGGTCCCGGGCGAGCTGCGTGTCCGAGCCGTAGGCGATGCCCACGGGCACGACCACCCGGATGACGCTGTCCGAGAGTGTCCAGTTGATCAGCTGCTGGGTGATGAACTCCTTGTTGGGGACAATCAGCTCCTTGCGGTCCCAGTCGGTGATGGTCGTCGCCCGCATGCGGATCCGCGTTACCGTGCCGCTGACCCCGCCGACGGTGACCACGTCGCCCACGCGGACGGGGCGCTCCAGCAGGATGATCAGGCCGGACACGAAGTTCGCGAAGATCTCCTGGAGCCCGAAGCCCAGGCCGACGGTCATCGCGGCGACCAGCCACTGGACGCTGTCCCAGCCGATACCGATGACGTCGAAGGCGACGACCACGCCCACGACGAAGATGATGTATCGCGCGATGGCGGCGATGGCGTAGCGTCCGCCGGCTTCGAGGTGCAGCCGGCGGAGGAGGGAGATCTCCAGCAGGCCGGGCAGGTTCCGCGCGGCGACGACCGTCACGAGAACCACCGCAAGCGAGAGCAGTACGTCGACGAGGCTGATCGCGCTGTCCCCGGCCGACCAGAGCGTGACGTGTCGCAGGATGCCCAGGGCGGGCAGGACCTCGATCCACACGAAGTAGAAGCTTACGGCCAGCAGGAGCATCATCAGCGAGCGGACAAGTTTCCGCGTCTGCTGGCTGATGGAAGACATGTCCAGCTCGGGTTCTTCCAGTTCGGGTGGGGGTTCGGCGCCTTCGAGCTGTTCGCGGCGACGCTGCTGTTGCTCCTGCCGGCGCTTGGACGATTCGATCGCCAGCCTCCGCTGGGCGACCAGCAGCCAGCGCATCAGCAGGGAGTGGAGCACGAGCAGGGCAGCGACCACCCAAAGCTGGGACAGCAGCCTGCCCGAGAGCTGGTAGGTGGTGTAGTAGTAGCCCAACACGGCCATGGCGGCCAGCGCCAGCGGCAGGCCCACAGCCAGGGGATACCACACCAGCCGGAGGCGATAGATCAGGCTGCCCGATCGCCTCGCAACGGTCAGGGAGATCAGCTTGCCCCGTGGCCTGAGGTGGACGGCCAGAAGCAGCGCCAGCAGGATCAGGCCGACCGTCGCGGCCAGGCGCCCCAGCGACGTGGCGTACGTCTCGACTTCGTGATGTTCCATCCCCACGGTCAGCGCAACCAGGGGCGCACCGACCACCAGCGCCTGCAGGAGCATTCTCGAAACGCTCGTGGTGACCTCGGGCCTCCACCGGAAGTGGGACTCGCCGAGGCCCTTGGTCCTGCAGGCGTGGCGAAGCATCGCGACGGGCAGGTAGAACAGCCCTGCGGCCATCAGGCCCTGACCGACCACGAAGGCGTGGCGGGTGGCTTCCTCGGCCGAGGCGAGTCGCCAGCCGACGACCCACACCAGCAGGGGCAGTGGCAGGGCGGGCAGGATCGTCAGCGGAAGGGCAATCAGCGTCGAGCGGAACGTGCCCGGATAGTCCGAAGACACGCGCTGATGGAGGGCGTCGGCTGCCGACACGACGCGGCGCCGCACCACCAGCAGGCCCAGGATTACCAACGCGGCCAAGCCGATCACGAACGGGTTGTCGGCTGCGTCGGACCGCAGCACGCCCAGCGTTTCCTGCCAGGACCCGACGCCAAACAGCCAGCCCAGCGCACCAACGGCCTGGGCAACGTCGGCCGGTCCCAGCGGGGCGGTCGAGCGGATCCAGAGCACGCGCTCATCGATATACTGTGCGTAGGCCTCGGCCTCGCGGATCAGGTCCTTCTCGGCGGTGTCGAGCTCGGTCAGCAGCAGGGAGTACTGCTGAACATCCTGGGTCAGCTGAGGCAGCTTGACGACGTCTCGGCGGTCGGCGAGCTGCTCCTTGATCCGCTGGAGCACCTGCTGCTTCTTGTCCTCTGGAACCGGGGGCTGGGCCTCGCGCAACAGGCGACGGGAGGTCTCATCCAGATTCGCCAACTCGCTGCTCATGTCGCGAAGCTCCGAGAGCCTCACCAGCAGGTCCGACATTTCCGCACGCCGGTCGGCTGCCCTCCGTCGGAGAGCGAGCAGATCCGGCAGGCGGGATCGCTGGTCCCGAAGCTGCAGGCCCAGCGCCTGGGTGAGCTTGCCGAGCCTTTGCTCCATCGATCGGACTTTCCCAAACGATTCCTGGATCTTCGTCAGGCGCTGGTTGACGGTCTCCAGCCGACGCCGGGCGTCCTCTCGCCGGGTTGTGATGCTCTTGCCAAGTTCGGCGAGTTGTTCATTGGTGTCAGCGAGTTGCTTGACGGCCGGATGGCTTCCGGCAGCTTCGCGCGCCGCCTGGCGGACCTGCTCGAGGCGTCGCTGGTCTTCGAGCCTCTTTCGCTCGGCCTGCAGGTCGCTCCACGCCGACAACCGCTGCTCGAGCTGTTGGAGCTTGCGTGAGAGCAGTCCCTGGCGCGTCTGCAGCAGGGCGGCGATGGACTGACCGGCCGTGGACTGCTTCTCGTAGAGATCGAGGGCTTCGCTGAGGCTCTTCTCGCGGGCTCGCAGCAGGAACCGTCGGGCGTCTTTGACGGCTGGGTGGTCCTCGGAGGCGGGCAGTTCGGTGAGCTTCTGCCGGACGTCGGCGAGTTCCGTCTTCGTGTCGGCGAGGAGCTTGGGCAGCCTGGCCTGCAGATCGTTCCAGTCCCGGACCTGCGTGTCCAACTCGTCCAGCTTGGTCTGCAGGTCTGTTCGCTGAAATTCAAGCTGCTCGACGCGTGCGTTGATCTGATCAAGCGTCAGGTCGTTGCCATCGGCGACCTCCTCCGGCGGCTGGGACGCGTTTCCATCCAGCTTGCGGATCTGCTCCTGGAGCCGGTCGATCTGGTCGGGGGCCTGCTCGACCTGGTCGGCGATCTGCTGGGCCTGTTGCCGGTGCACCTGCGCCTGGGCGATGGGGGCCTTGGCCTGTTCGTACGATCCGAGGGCGGCTTCACGAACCCCCTGAGGGATTTCGCTTTCCTGCTGAATTGCCTGGACCTTGGCCTGGCGGGCACGCTCGGAGAGTTCTCCGGCAGCGATGGCGGCTGCGTTCGGATCGGCGTTGGGGTCCTGTTGCTGTTGGCCGCTGGCCCGATCCGGCGATGCGCATAACAGCGCCGCCAAAGCAACGGCCTGGAGAAGCAGCACGCGTTCGATTCCGGAAGCAACGTATGGACGGTTGGTCCTGCGGTTCATTCGATCTCCACGATGCTGTGCGGGTAACGCAAAGATCGGTTCTGCCCGATCCTACGACGATTCTACGCATCGCGCGAGGTCAAATCCAGCCGTCCGGGGTCGCCGGCGCCGATGAACCATTGCCACGCCTGCGCTTGCGCATTCTTCGCACAACATCCGGATTCCTTACCAAAGTCGCGCCCCGTTCCTACCGATGCGGCCCATACGTAGCCGTGCCACGCGAGGCCACGGACCGAACAGAACACCGTCGGAGGCTTGGAATGATGTCCCGAACTTTGAACGCTCACTTCCTTCGGGCAGGCGCGACGGTCGCCCTGCTTGTATTGCTCGCCGCTCCCTCCCAGGCGATCATCGTCTGCGGGGACCCGTCCGACCACGAGATCCAGCCCGGCAGCCGGTTTGATGGCGTGGGGCTTCTGAACGCCTCCGGCCGGTCCACCGGCGTGCTGCTGGACGAGTGGCATGTGCTGACCAGCGCTCACGGCAGCAGGGACCTGACCGGAGCGACGTTCACGATTCACACGGCCTCTGGAACGCAGGAAATTCCGGTCGTTTCGCGGGAAGTCCATAGTTCGTGCGACGTGGCGATCCTGCGTCTGGCCTCCCCGGCAGGTCACAGCGGATACGGACTGTATGCCGCGACCGACCAGCAGACGCAGATCGGCTATTTCGCCGGTTTCGGCGTCAGCGGAACCGGCGCCCCGGACAATCAGACGTATCCGGTCGGCACGCTTCGCGTCGCCCAGAACCGCATCGACAACGCCTTCGGAACCTACCTTTCCGCGGACCTGGACGAGCCGACAAAGGTCGGCACGTACGGCTGCCTGGGCGTGGGCGTGGAAGGCCTGCCCGGCGTGGGCGACTCTGGCGGGCCGACGTTCTTCGACGTTGACGGGGAGTTGCTGATCGCGGGCATCCACAAATCCGTCAGCGACGTCGACGGCGACGGGGTATTCCCCGAGTACGGCGACCGGGCGTATGACACGCGCGTAAGCAGCGTGGCCGACTGGGTCAACGCAACACTTGCCCAGGCCCCCGAGCCGGGCACGCTGGCGCTGATGGGCCTGGGAACCTTGCTGGTGGTCGGACGCCGCAGGGCCTGCTGACAGAGGCCCTCCCGGGACATCGGCCGGATCAGACCCTGCGTCCCCCCGGGTTTCCTTTGAGCCCTGTCCGTCCTTGCTCTACACTCCCGGGGCGCAGTCCACCGGGTGAGCGGAAGCCCGGGTGTGCTGGGCGGCCAGTTCGAAAGGACGCGAATGAGCCACCACCCCACCGGCCGGCAGAGCAGCAAATCCGACGGAGCGATCGATCCGCCCGCATCCGGTCTGGTCTGGCGGACCGCGTTCTATCTGCTGGGGGGCGTGCTCCAGAAGGTCGGCTACCTCCTGCTGCTGCCCATTCTCGCGCGAGATCTCGGCCCGGCCGAATACACGCGCTTCGGCCTGGCGGTTACGGCGATCATCGCCATCGACTGGATCCTGACACTCAACGTCCAGATTTCGCCGAGCCGGCTGTTCTTCGACTTCCGGAATCCGCGCAGGCGGTCCGACCTCCTCAAGACCTGCCTGGTGCTGCCGCTGGCGTCATCTGTGCTGGGCGGAGGCCTGATCCTTCTGGCTTTGCAGGCAACGGGACTCCGCGAACCGATCTCCACAGGCAGGCTGGACATCCAACTGGCTGTCGGGGCTGCAATCGTCGCGACGGTCTTCGTGGAGTTTGTTTTCGTGGTCATGCGTATCCGAGGCCGGGCGGGCGCGTTCACGATCGCGTCGGTCTTCCAGACGGCCGGACTGCTCGCTGCCTACTTCTCCCTGGCGGGGGTGCTTCCGGATCCCCTGCTTCGGGCTGTGGTGTCGCTGGCGGTCGCCCGCGGGTCGGCCGGAGTCATCGGATTGGCATTCAGTCTTCGCTCGCTATATGGCGGGACGGTCCGTCGGACGATGGCGCGTCGGGCGGTACGGTTCTCCCTGCCGATCACGGTGCACCTGCTGGCCACGTGGGCTGTCAGTCAGTCCACGCCCTGGATCGGCGCGAAGTATGTTCCCCTCGATGAACTGGCCGACTACACGGTGGTCATTCAGGTGTCGCTGGCTGCGATGATGGTCATCGTGGCGTTGTTCCAGGCGAGGACGCCGGAGATTGGTTCGGCTTTCGGGCTGGGGGAGTATCACCGTGGAGAGCGGATTGTCCGGCGAACGGCCCTGCTGGCTGGTGGCTGCGTTTTCGCGGTCTATCTTGCGGCACTGGTGGTGCTGTATGGATTGCAGATCCCTGTTCCCCAGCCTTTCCAGCAGTACATTCCCTCGGCAGAACTGCTCATCCTGGCGGGGGCAGTCAACCTGTTGCAGGTCGCTGCCGCCTGGGGGAGCCAGGTGCTGCTGTGTCTCAAGCGTAC
Organism: uncultured Planctomycetaceae bacterium; assembly: GCA_964642855.1. GTDB lineage: Bacteria > Planctomycetota > Phycisphaerae > SM23-33 > SM23-33 > CAZXSK01. Next base: position 23,933 of record CAZXSK010000017.1, read on the forward strand.
GGATTTCCAGGCCAAGACGACGGTCCCCTCCGCTGCGATAACCATTTTGCTGGGTTTCGTGCTGGCAAGCCAGTTCGGCAAGATCGGCCTGATTGTAGCAGCCTTGACAGGGCAGGGCATCCAGGCAGCGGCGACCAACTGGATCGCCCTTCGCCAGTTCCGGTCTGCAACTGGAGGGCATGATGGCGGATGACAGTAGCACGCAACCCGTCGGGTATGCCCGGGCATGGCGGGAGGTCCGCCGAGGGCTGGAATCGGGCGAATTGGGATTCGTCGCCACGGCGATGAGCACGTGGCATGCCCTGGGGGTCGACGCGTGGATCCACAGGCTTCGCAAGGATGGAGAAAAGCGGGCTGGAATCGTGTTGCTGCTGGCGATGGATCGCAGGGGCATCGTCATCTCGAAGGCGAATTTCGCTTCTGCTGCAAGCGACCCGAACGTGACGTTCCTTCCTGTAGGCAGGCCCACCGAGGACACGGGAACAAGTACGGCGGGCCTGCTTCTGCGAATGTTCCTGCGCGTGCTGCGACTGATGGCGGCGGCCGGACCGTCCCGGCTCCGCTCCAGGCCGATCGTACGGCTGGCGTCTCCGTGGACGTACTCAGCCGGTGTGTACACATTGGCCGGAGCGAGCACGTGGTCGACGGTCGTCTCCAACGCTTTCGAGTTCGTCGCACTGGATGAGGGGATTGGCGTCTATACGCCAAAACAGGTGGTGAGGATGTCCCACGCCAGGGAGCGCGAGAAGTCCGGACGAATTGCCCCTTCTGCCGGGCTGGACCAGGTTCTCTATGGGACCTGGAAAATCGTGCAGGATCTCACGGCTCGTCTGCACCGGCACCAGACTCGCTATGTCTTCCATTGCCGATCGGACGGCTCGCTTGAGGTTAACCCGTCCGTAGCGGAAGACTATCGCGAAGCGCTGGCATATCTCCCACAAGCGGAAGCCCTGGGCGGCAACGAACCCATCGCCCTTTTGGCGACACAGCCCTGGGTCGCCATGGGCGAGATCACCGCAGACGCGTATCTCCGGCAGGTTGATCGTAGCATCGAGTTTCTGCGGAGCCGTGGCTACCGGGTCCTGCTCAAACCGCACCCGCGGGAAGATCGTCGGGCGTATGAGCATCTGCTGTCCGCGGAAGACGCCGCCTGCCGGCTGGCGCCGCAGGCCGTGGCAGCCGAGGCGATCTTCAGCCAGCTTCATCCCGGCCGGGATGTTGTCGTGAGCGAAGTATCCACCTGCCTGCTGACCGCGAGCCTGCTGTTCAACCTGGGTGCCCACACCTTGGGGGGCGATCTGGCCATGCATCGAGACACGGGCCCGATCTACAAGCAGGCCTATCGAACGATTGTGAGACTGGGGGGACCCAATATCAAGCCGCTCAGCCAGCTTCCTGTCGCCGTCAGCAGTTAGTCCCGCCGTTCCGCACCGCAAGCCGCACTCGACGCCAGCCGAACATGGTCCGAAGGTACAACCACCGGATGACCTGCGTGGGTAGACAGCAGACAGCCAGCCTCTCGGCGAGCAGGGTCAGCCGATCCGCAAGGCCGGGCTGGATCCCCAGCTTCTCCATGCCCGTCCTCTTGACCGCAATGGTTGCGCGAAGCATGTCTCGCAGGTGCTCCATCCGACTGGCTGATGCGCTGATGCGATACTCAAGCAGCACGTCGTCAAGGGAGGCCAGCCTACCGAGCCGGGACATCTCCAGCCACAGGTAGTAGTCCTCGGCGTAGCGGAATTCCTCTCTGTACTGAAGCCTGTGCTCGCGGACCGCGTGCGCTCGGAACATCACGGTCGGGTGCAGCAGGGGGTTGCCCCGCAGCAGCGAACCGGCCGGGTGTCCGTGGCGAATCACTTCCAGGTCGTGTCCATGGGCGTCGATGTAGTTCAGCGCCGTGCCCAGTGCTACGACATCGTCGCGGCTGTCGAGGAAACTCACCTGCCGTTCCAGCCGCTGGGGCAGGGCGACGTCGTCGGCATCCATTCGGGCGATGTACTGCCCGTCGCAGAGCTCCAGGCCGCGGTTCAGCGCGCGGACGATCCCGCCGTTTTCGGGCAGGTGCTCCGCGCGGATGCGTGCGTGTTGGCTGGCGAGTTCGTCCAGAAGCTGCGAGCTTCCGTCGGTGGATCCGTCATTGATGATGAGCAGTTCGAAGTCGGTGAACGTCTGAGTGAGGATGCTGTCGACGGCCTGCCGGAGGTAGGGCCTGTCGTTGTAGACGGGCATGAGCACCGACACGCGAACCGGCCGGTCTGGCTTGGGGGGCGACGGGTCGAAGGCGGGCCGATCAGCCACCGTCGCCGCCCTCCGCGTTGTCGCCGGCGTCGTCAGGCTGCTGGTCCTGCTGCTGGTCCTGGTCATGCTCTGCGTTCCGGCGATTCAGTTTCTCACGGAGCAGGGCGACCTGCTGGGCGAGTTGGCGGATGTGCTCGGACTGGGCGCTGAGCACGGTGGCGTAGTGCATGACAATGACAGCCAGGAACAGGAAGCACGCGATGACCACCAGCGTGAGGTAGTTGATCCCGAGCGTGCGGTTCAGCCAGAACGTGATCCACGGGAAGATCGCCAGCACCACGAGCACCAGCGACGCCCCCAGCCAGAGCATGGCGTACTCTTCCTTGAGCTTCCGCCGTCGGATCATCTCGACCGTGACACACAGGAAGAACACCGCCAGCGCCACCAGCACCATGCGATGGAGAATCGGAATCTGGATGGCTGCGATCATGGCAACTCCTCTCCCGGCCGGCGCGGTTGGGGGGAGGGTTCCTGGAACTTCGCCTCGATCCGGTCAATCAACAACGCGACGCACACGCGGACGGAGTGCACGAACCCCCGCAGGCTGCTTACGCTGCTGTGGTCTGCTTCGCGCATGAGGGCGGGTACTTCGTCGACGCGCATGCCCTGGCGAAGCAGCCAGACGGTGATCTCCGGGGAGTCAAGGTAGGCCTGCGGGTAATTGCGGGCAAAAAAGGCAATCGCCCGCCTGCCGGACGCCCGAAACCCGCTGGTGGGGTCCAGGATCCGTCGCCCGGTGACCATGCGCGTGATCAGCCCGATCAGCCAGGACCCCGCCCGGCGGGCGAACGGGAAGCGATAGTCCCCCTTGCCCATCAATCGCGAGCCGATTGCATGATCGGCCCGGCCTTGGACGACCGGCTCGACGAGCTGGGCAATCTGGTCGGAGCGGTGCTGACCGTCGGCGTCGAACTGGACCGCGACGTCATAGCCGTGGTCGAAGGCGTAGGCGTATCCGGTTTGCAGCGCCCCGCCGATGCCGAGATTGAACGGCAGGACCAGCGTGATCGCGCCGCCTCGGCGGGCGACCCGGGCCGTGGCGTCCATGGATCCGTCGTCGATGACGGCGACGTCTGCCTCGGGCAGCGTCCGATGGAGGTCGGCAAGCACCTCGGCGAGGGAGTCTTCCTCGTTGAGGGCGGGAATCACGATCAGGATGCGCGGGGCGGATGTCATGGGTTTCCGAAACTATTCGGGCGTTCGGTCCGATACCAGACCGTGGATGATAGTCCACCGGGCGGGAGATGCAAGCGACGGTCCCGCCGGGAGCTGAGCTCATTGACCGGCCCGGCCGGTGACTCTACAATGCCCAGCTCAGAATACCTATCGGCCAGCAACGAGGGCGCTCATGAAGCCAGGGAAGGAAAAGCACGCTCCGCCGGCGAAGTCCGATGAAGCGGTCATCACCAAACGCAGGCTGTTCTGGCTGATCGCCGCGGTGCTGTGCGCGTATTTCGTGGGCGCCAAGGCGTGGAATATCGATCGGCCTTTCGTGGGCCTGCACGCGTGGAACCAGGCCCACGGGGCATGGTTTGCCCGCGTCCACGCCACCTACGGCCTGGGCTACACGCGCGGGGTCGCTACCGAGGCGGTCGGCAATCCGCCCCCGGCGGATCCCCACCGGTACATGGACCACCCCCAGCTGAACATGCTGATCTCCGGTGGATGGATGTGGCTGACCGGCCCGCACGAATGGTCGCTGCGATTGTTCGCGATCATTGTTGGAATTCCCGCGATCCTGCTGTTCTACGGCCTCGTGAACCGGCTGGCGGATCTGCGCACGGCTGCGATCGCCACGGCGCTGGTGGTGATGTTTCCCATCTCGGCCTACTTTGGCATTGGCGGGACGATCTTCCTGACGGGCGTGGGAGCCTTCTGGCTGTACTTCGTGCTCATCGGCGAATTCCGCGAAGAGGGCAAGCCCGCGCGGTGGTATCACTGGGCCGGCTTCATGGCCATCCTGTTTGTCATGCCACAACTGAACTGGTCCTGCTTCTTCTACGTCGCTGCGATCGGGTTCCACTACATCGGGCGGTGCATCCGCCGCAGGCACTGGCCGAGCATCCGCCTGCTGGCTGCGATGGCAATTCCTTCGATCGCGGGCATGGCGATGGTATTCGTGGTCATGCTGGCGGGCATGCAGTGGGACGCCAGCCGGATCTGGGAGCTTTACCGCTGGCGGGCGGGAAAAGCCGAATTGTCCGGCCAGAAGGGCCTGGAAGGCTGGGGATTCTGGAAGGTCTGGCTGGATACACTGTGGAACTACGCAGTGCTGAACTTCACGTACGCAGCGTTGCTGGTAGCCATTCTCGGAGCAGCCGCCCACGTGACCTGGACGCTGGTGCAACGTTTTGGCCGGGGAGTGAAAGAGGCGATCGGTCGCAGCCCGCACCTGACGATCTTCCTGATCCCGGCGCTCCTGCAGCTACTGCTGCTGCGCGGCACGCTGTTCAGGCACCAGTACTGGGAGACTCCGCTGATTCCGGTGGTCGCCCTGGCCGCTGCGGTGGGGCTGGTGCTTCTCTGGAACCTGCTGAGGAAGGTAGACCCGATCCTGGCGTTGGTGGTGATTCTGGGCGTGGTGGGCGCGATCGGCGTGTTCAGCGTGAAGGGGACCATGTTCTACTACTCCATCCGCTGGCACCCCGTCGAGAAGATCGCCATGTGGAAGACGGTCAACGAGGTCGTCCCGCCGGACAAGAAGCTGCTGACGTTCAACGCCGTGGCCGACAGCCTGATGCACATCCAGAGCGAAGCCAAGGGCAAGGGCTATCGGGCAGAGGCTGCCTGGTACATCGACCGCCAGATCGAGGACGCCCAGACGCCCGAGGAAATCCAGCAGAAAGCAGCCACGGGCGAGTACACCCACTACCTGCTCCCGCTGGCGCTGGGAGGCGACCGCCGTGTTGCGGAGTATCTCTACAGCCTCGCCCAGTTCCTTGCAGCGAGGTACCGCATCGTCTACCAGACGGAGGGCAAGCGGTCGAAGGAGTTCAGGTCGGGCGACTACAATCGCTACTACAAGCAGAGAATTCAGGAGTTCGGCATGAGGCCCTACGTGCTGTTCGACCTCCGGTCACCCGCCAGGCCGGCCGACGCCAACAGCCCGTAGCGCCGATTGAGCGTCCCTGCGCGCCGGGCCGATCGTGGAGCATCGTCGCGGTCGGTCGTCGTCAGTCGTCCGCGCGCTGGTCCTTGTCCTTGCGGTTCGGCCAGACTTCGGTCCATCCCCGGCGCTTGGGCGGGTAGAAGTCTTCCTTCTCGAACTCCGGGTCGGTTTCGATGTCAGAGAAAACGACCTCCGTCCGCTTGATGATCTTGGTAATGCGCTTGCCCTCGTGCGTCCGAAGCCGCACCGGCAGGTGCGAATTCGCGTCAATCCACATGTCCAGCTTCAGGAAGTTCATCCCCTCGCGGTACACCGGCCGGGTGACGAACTTCAAATACACCTCGTTGGCGTCCTCCGACTCGCCCATGGACACGTCGAACAGCCTGACGACGTCCGAAGCCTTCTGCCCGAAGGGCAGGGGGAATGGGCCCCGCCCGAGGCGCATGGTCTCGACTTTCCCCCTCTTGCTCGCGACCCGGTAGCGGGTGACCTGTCGAACCTTGTGCTTGGCGATGCTGAAGACCTCGCCGTTGAAAGCGTACTCGATCTTTTCAGCGATCTTGGCTCCGCGACCTCGCCGCAACGTGCGGAAATGAATCCCGAATTTCGGCGGCTGCTTGTCGGTAGCCTTGACGTACTTGACCACCCCGGAACGGACTTCCTTCGAACCTTCGAGGCGGTCGGTCACCGTGTACTCGATGTCTGCCTGGAGGGAGTCGAAGCCCCGGTCGGCCTTCTCGAGCTTCAAAAGAACCTTTGCGACGTTGGGGTCCAGCCCCTTCAGCACGCGAATCACCGGCAGGCGGAACGGCTGGAGGACCTCAGCCACCGCCGGGTCCAGCGTGCGAAGATACGCGGACTTCGCCTGGTTCGGATCCGGAGGCGTGTTCGCATCGACATCATTCGCGTCGTCGGCCTCGGCTCCGCGGGCTGCGTTGGCGTCGGTTGAAACTGCGCGGCAGGCATTGCCGTCGGCTTTGGGGGGCGAGTCGTTTTCGTCTGCCTGACTGCCGGCCAGGGCAACGGTGGCCAGTGTTGACAGTCCCAGAACGATGAGTATCGATCGCGTGATTTTCATGGCAGCTTTCATCCTACCGCTTTGACACGCCGGAAGCGAAGACGTTCGCCAGCTTCCGCGAAATCCAGCGTGCCGCCTTGGGAGACACCCGCACCAAGGCCATTACCACCGCCAGGGCGAGCAACACCAGAACGGCTACCAGTCCCGCGTCTTCCCGCCAGGAAGACAGCGCGAAGGTGCAGGCGGCGATCACCGCATACCGCACGAAACGCCCGACGAAATTCGCTGCTGCGAACGGCAGACGCGGGTACCGATACGTCGTAGCCAGGATCCGCACCACGTCCACCGGGATCGGCAGGAAGTTGAACACAGCCACCAGGAAGAACGGGCTCCGCGAGAACCACTCGGCCGACGCATGGTAAAGCCTGGTATCCCGCACCTTCGCGACGCGCCGGCTGCGGAGCATCCATGTCAGCAGGTGGTAGTCGTGGAGATTGGCGATCGTCGAGGCGACTCCACCCACCGCCGCAACCAGCAACGTGGTGACCGGAAGACTGTCCGACACCCCGGCCTGGCGCGTCGCCACCGCTGCGACCACGGCGCCGGTCGGCAGGGGCAGGAACGTGCAGCACAATGAAATGTAGATCCCGAAGGCCAGCAGCTTCGCGGCCGGCGACATCCTGTCCATCGCCTCGGCCACGCCCGAGGACCCCACGACCGCGGCGGGATCGACCATCAACAGGAGCACGAGCATCGCAGCGGCAAGGTACCCCACGTAGAAGAGAATCCACCGCAGGACGGACACCCGGTCGCCCCCGCGTGAGACAGTCTCCGAAGACGTCGGACAGTCGGTCATGCCTCTGCTCCGGCGGTTTGACAGATGACCCCGTCCCGCATGTGAAGCACCCGGTCGGCGACTTCGGCTGCCTCGCGCGAGTGGGTGATCATGACGATAGTCTGTCCCGTCTGGCGGTTGATCCCACGCAGCAGGCCCAGCAGCGATTCGGCATTGGTCGAGTCGAGGTTCCCCGTCGGCTCGTCGGCCAGGAGAATCGCAGGCGAGTGCGCCAGTGCCCGCACGGCAGCTACGCGCTGCTGCTCGCCGATGGACATTTCGGCTGGCTTGCGGTCCGCGACGTGGGCAACGCCCATCTGCTGCATCAGTCGATCGGCCAGTCCGGTATCGTTGCAGCTTCTGACCTTCAGCGAGATGCGCACGTTGTCCGTCGCCGAAAGCGACGCAATGAGGTTGAACCGCTGGAAGATGAAGCCGATTTCGGTGCGTCGCAGCCGTGCCCGGTGGTGTTCGCTCTGCGGCGCGGGCGAGCCGGAAAGCAGCAGCTCCCCTCCGTCGGGAGGTGTGATCAGCCCGAGCACGTGCAGCAGGGTGCTCTTGCCACATCCGCTGGGGCCCATGACGGCCAGGAACTCGCCACGCCGGACGGAAACGTCCAGCCCGCGAAGCACGTCGACTCGGGCTCGCCCCTTGCCGAAGGATTTCGCAAGCGATCGGGCCTGCAGGATGTGCTCATCGGGCGTCGTGGTCATCTGGGTTCCCGGTTTCACTCCAGCGTCAGGGCCTTGAGCATGTCCACGCGGGCAGCTTGCCAGGCGGGCACAATGGCAGACAGCGCAGCGCCAACCAGGGCAGCGGCAGCTCCGGAAAGCACCAGCCCCGGCGTGATGGTGGTCGTCAGCAACGGCCTGGCTTGCGAAATACCCCACGCAGCCAGGAAGCTCATGGAAATGCCAATGATCGTCCCGCCCGCGCTGAGCAGCATCGCCTCGCCGAGGACCTGGCCCATGAGGAACACGCCCGTGGCGCCCTGCGAGCGGAGAATCGCGATCTCGCGTCGGTGCTGGAGCACCATCGTGTGCAACGTGACCATGATGAACAGAAATGCGATCACCAACGCCACCACGTTCACCGCGTCGACGTAAGTGTAGATCATGCTGAACTGGTCGACGAGCATCGCCCGATAGTCCTCGACCGGAACGACCATCTCGCCGGTGGTCTTCTCGATATCCGCCGCTGCGTCGTGCGCATCGACCCCGTCGCGGAGGTCAATGAGCATCAGCGTATCATAGTCCACCCCGGACAGCCCCCACAGGTACTGCGCGGTCCGGCGGGGCACGTACACCCGCGTGATTCCCCCAGCAGGGACGATGCCCACGATGGTCCAGGTATGGCCGGCCGCCTCGACCTGCCGGTCGATATCGAAGCCCCCAGCCGCTGCCAGTCGAGAGTCGATCACCATCTCCAACCCGCTTCGCCCGGGCTTGGCGAGGTCGCGCTGGTTGGGGTCGAACACGGCGTCGGGGTCGTCGGGCTGGCGGATCTGTTTGACGATCCAGGCCGCGAAAGCGCCGTTGGGGTCGGCAAGCCGGCCTGCGACGAGATCCCTGCCACCGGTGACCACGGGGAAATCTTCCGAATCGATCCCCGCGACGCGATGGTCCTGCCCGGCAAGCCGTACCGACCCGAACGAAACGGGCACCACCCGCTCCACGAACTGGGGGTGATTCTCGGTGATGTCCTCCCGAAGGCGTTGCGGCAGACGGGCGCCGAGCAAGGCGGATATGTCGCTGCCGGTGGCCCGGGGGAAGACCATCAGGTCGGCCTGGACAGCTTCCCACCGGTTGGCGATTTCGCCCAGCGAGCCGCGACTCAGGCCGGTCAACGTCACCAGCATGCAGATGCCGATCCCCACGCCCAGCGCGCTGAGCAGGCTTCGCAGCTTGTGGTGCAGGATGTTCGCCAACGGCAGGCAGGCCATCGCAGACTCCGTTCCTTGGGGGATGACTCTATCGCAGCGCCGACCTGACGGTCAACATCCCTCTGCAATCCATGCGCTTACAGCCCGACCAGGGCGAGGACCTCTCGCAGGCTGCGTATCGTATGGTGGGCCATCGCTGCACATTTCGGGATCGGCTGGGGCGGGGGAACCAGCAGCACACTGACCGCCCCGGCGGCGTTGGCTGCCTGGATGTCGTACTGGAAGTCGCCCACGCAGAGCGTGCGTGCAGGCTGAACGCCCAGCTGACTGCAGGCCCGAAGCACGCCGTCGGGCTCGGGCTTGATCGGGCCGTCCTCGCGCGACCACGCGAGCTCGAACCGCAGGCAATCGAAGCGGTCGAGGATCAACCGCATCACCTCTCCGGCGTTCCGCGTCAGCAGGGCCGAGGGAACGTTCGCTTCACGCAGGGCCTGAAGCACCTCCGGCGCCCCGTCGCGCAGGACCGCCCGATGGGCGGAGCGCAGTTCGTGCGCCAGCAGCGACCCGTGGGCGCGCCGGCGATCCTCCGGGGCCATCGACTCGATCGTCTCGAGAATACCCCGTCCCGGCGCGATGCCCAGGTCCCTGCGGATGAAATCGAAGTCCAGGTCGGACTCGATCAGCGTCCCGTCCATGTCAAAAATGACCGCGTCGAAGTTCCGGACCATCCATGCCTCTCCGGTGTTCAATCCACAAACCCGGCAGTCACGCTGTTTCGCTGCCGGCCGGCCATGATACAATCCGAGGCACCATGATTTCCAAGCCCCAGATCCAACGGATTCTTCCCGTCGCGCTCGTGCTGATGGCCTTGGCGTGCGCCACCCCGGCGCGGGCGGCGGGTCATCCATGGTGGAAGCCGGCCTGGAGATTCCGCCGGGCGGTGACCGTGGAGAACCCCGAGTGGACGAAGATCGACGGGGCGGACCTGGCCTTGGTCACCATGCCCACCGGAGGGAAGATGAACAAGGACGGCCGGGACGTGCGCGTAGCGACCTCGGGGGGAAAGGAAGTTCCCTGCCGCGTTCTGATGACCGGCCCGGGCGACCGCGTCCGCCTGGCCTTCGAGACGCGTCCGAAGGTCAAGCACTACTACGTGTATTTCGGCAATCCGGACGCCAACGCGCCCGAGGAACCCCTGGAGATCCGGCGGGGCGTGCTGATGGAGACGTGGGCCTACCAGAAGGGCCCGGCCAACAATCTCAGACAGGCCCGCCGGACGATGGCCGATCACAAGGGCAAGCTGCTCGGGCGGGACTTGGTCGACCGGGTCTTCGTGGGTCACAACCCGTTCGGCCCCCAGGCGGCGGTGATGACGCGGTTTACGGGTTGGCTTCTTTGCCCGGCCGACGGGGAGTACACCTTCGCCTGCTCCAGTTCGAACGCATCCTTCGTGCTGATCGACGGCAAGGAGGTCATCGACAACGGCGGGTGGCATCGGGCCCAGCGTGACATTCGCAAGCAGGGGAAGATCACCCTCAAGCGAGGTCTGCACAAGGTGACCTTTCTGCACGTCTCCCCGTGGGGCTATCCCACGGCTGTGCTGGCGTGGAAGCCACCCGGACACAAGGATGTCAAGCTGATCCCGCCCGGGGCGTATGCGCCGTTCCAACGCGGCGAGGCAGGAGCGATGGCCCGGAGGGGCTCCGCGACGGGCATCGATTATCTGCCCGAGCACGCAGGCGAGGCCTTCGTCGCCAATCGGTATTACCAGCGATACGTTTTCCGGGCGAGTTCCAGCGGCTTGGAGGGCAGGAAGATCACGTATGCCTGGGACTTCGGCGACGGCCAGACCGCAACCGGAGAGCAAGTCGAGCACGTGTATCTCGTCCCCGGGATGTATCGGGTGACGTTGACGGTCAAGGGCCCGCGCCGGGAGCTGACGCGGTCCAACCGCATCTTCGTCACGCGGCCTTGGGAGCGGGTAACCTCCAACAAGCTCGACGGCCTGCGCGACTACGGCAAGATCGTCGCGACGTACCGGCTTGATCGGCTGCCTGCCAGGGCGTGCGGCGAGGCGATTCTGGTGTTCGATCGCCTGAAGGCGCCGGACCACGTGATCCAGGCCGGCAGGGCCATGCTCGGGCGGGACGAGAAAATCCCCGGCGCGCTGCTGCGAGCTGCGATGCCGATGGTCACCGACTCGCTGCTTGCGAAGGATAAGTCCTCCGCGGCTGCCTCGGCGCTGCTCAAGGCGGCGGAGCTTTCGTCGACGCCGGACGTCTCTGCCCGGCTGACGGTCGACGCGGGGCGGATTCTGCTGCGACGGATGAACAAGACCGACGACGCCCTGACCACCTTCCAGGTGGTCCTCAAGAAGTACGCCTCCCTGACGACGGACCCGGCGATTCGGGAAGCGAGGATCGGAATCGGCGACGTATGGCGGGCGGGCGGAGACTATGACAAAGCGGCGGCAGCATACGAGAAGGCGGGGGTGGACCTCGGCGATTCGGGCAAGAAGCCCGAAGTTCTGCGCGGGGACCTGGCGCGGCATGTCGAGGCGTACCTGAAGGACAGGAAGTATGCCGACGCAGCGACGTACCTGGAGAAGTGGCGGCTGGCCTTCCCGGCCGACCTGCTGGACGGCTACTGGTCGTGGATGGCCGCCCGGGTCTACCTCGCACAGGAGCAATACGTAAACGCCGTTCGCGAAGCGGAGGTGCTCGTCCGTGTGAATCCGAGGTCGAACTACGGGGCCAAGCTGCTGATGATCGCCCACCGTGGACAGTTGCTGCTGCGCAACGAGAAGGCTGCCCGCGAAACGTTGCGGCGGGTAGTGGAGGAGTACCCGGAGACTGAAGAAGCCGACCAGGCGAGCGCGAAGCTCAAGCGTGGGTGGTAGCGCCTTCGACCTTGGCTCTCCGGTGGATCCGCCGGACCGCGCGGATCGCTCCGCAGGCAATCACGGCCCCGGCTGCGGCGCCGAGCAGGGCGGTCGGGCCTGCGACGAGCCACCAGCGGACGGGAAGCCTTCCGATCGCACGAGCGATCAATCCGATCGCAAGACCGCCCCCGCCCCCCAGAATTACCATCGTCAGCGTCCACGCGGTCTTCAGGCCGTCGCCGACGCTGCCCCTGGCCATACCCACCGCGACCGACGAGCCGGTGATGAGTAACACCACGCCCAGCGCCGCCAGCACACACAGCAGCAGGAACACCACGATCGCTACAAACGCCAGCACCAGTACCACTGCGACGATCAGGATCGGGCCGATGTCTTCTTCCGGGTCGGTCTCGGGGAGTTGGGAGGCCTCGGAGGCAAGGCCCGAACCCGTGTCGGCAGCGGCGGCGTTCGAGGCTGGTCGCGCCGGGCCGGCCTCGGCGTATGCCAATGACGGGGCGAGCAGGGCGCCCAGCATCAGCGTCGTCAGCAGGACGGGCAGCGTCGACGCATGCAGGGGTCTGGCGGCGTTCATGATCGATCTTACGTTCCTTCCGGGCGGCGGGTTCATGCGCCAAGGGCCCATTTCAGCCGGTCGCCGAACATCTTGCGCAGCTCGTGGCGAAGCTGCTGATGCTCGGGAGCATTCAGGCCGGGATCGTCTTTGACCAAAGCGAAGGCGTCCCGACGGGCCAGCCTGAGCAGCTCGAAATCTTCCGCCAGGTCGGCGACTTTCAGCTCGGGCAGCCCGTGCTGACGCGTGCCGAAGATTTCCCCGGGCCCGCGGATGCGCAGGTCTTCCTCGGCCACCTCGAAACCGTTGTTCGTGCGAACCAGAACATCCAGCCTCCGACGGGCGATGGGGTTCCCGCCAGAGGAAACCAGGATGCAGCGGGCGTCCTGCTCGCCTCGCCCGACGCGCCCCCGCAACTGGTGCAACTGGGCCAGGCCGAACCGCTCGGCGTGCAGGATGACCATCACGTTTGCCGAGGCAACATCCACGCCGACCTCCACGACCACCGAGGCTACGAGCACGTCGATCTTCCCGTCGCGGAAGCCCCGCATGACCTTGAGCTTTCGCTCGGCGGGGAGCTGGCCGTGCAGCATCCCGACGTTGTAATCGGCCAGAGGTCCATCGGCGAGCTGGCGGTACGCGTCTTCTGCCGACCGGAGATCCGAATCGGCCGACGCCGAGACGACGGGATAGATGAAGTACGCCTGCTGTCCTGCATCGAGCTGATCGCGCACAAACGCCAGCGTTTCGTCGAAGCGGTCGGTATCCACGAGGGTGGTTTCGGTTCGGCCTCGCCCGGGCGGAAGCTCGTCGATGGTCGAGACGTCCAGGTCGCCGAAGACCGTCATTGCCAGCGTTCGGGGAATCGGCGTAGCGGTCATCACCAGGTAGTGGGGAGCGTGTCCCTTGCCGCGAATGCCCGTCCGCTGGGCGACGCCGAATTTGTGCTGCTCATCGACAATCGCCAGGGCGAGGTCCGGAATGCGAATATCCTTGGAAAGCAGGGCGTGCGTGCCGACGATGATGTCGACCTTGCCGGTGGAAATCGCATCGACCAGCCGGGCCCGCTCGACGGCTTTCATCCCGCCAACGAGAAGCTCGGTGCGTACTTTCGACCCGGCGAGATAGGCGGCGATCTTCTGGTAGTGCTGACGCGCTAGGATCTCGGTCGGGGCAAGAATGGCTACCTGTTTGCGATTGGCAACGGCAGTCAGAGCGGCGTAGAGAGCGACAATGGTCTTGCCCGAGCCCACGTCGCCGTGCAGCAGCCGATTCATCGGCCTGGGCTTGTCCAGGTCGGCGGCGATCTCGGAAACCACGCGATCCTGGGCTTCGGTAAGGGGGAACGGGAAGCGGGCGCGGATCCGCTCGTCGATGCGCGGGGTGCACCGCAGAGGCCACGCCGGGCGGGAGACCTCCCACACGCGCTTGATCGCGATGCCCATCTGCATGAGAAAGCACTCGTCGTAAGCAAGGCGCCGGCGGGCAGCCTTCCACTGGTCGGCGTCCTCCGGGCGATGCATGGCCGCCACGGCGGGGGGACGAGACATCAGCCCGCGCTGCTGGAGGTACTCCCGCGGGAACCACTCGCGGATGAGATTCCCCGCCAGGGGAATCGCCCGCTTGATGACCTGTCCAATCGTGCCGCTGGAGAGATTCGCCCCGGCTGGGTAGACCGGCAGGAGTTCGTCGGAAGACAGATCGGTGGCGTCGGGATCCCAGATCACCTGGAACGACGGATTGATCAACTGCAGCTGTTCTCGATAGACCGACACCTTCCCATGGGCAGCCAGGTGCATGCCAACCTTGATCCGATCGCGCAGGTATCCGCCATGAAACCACTTCAGGCCGATGTGGGCGTTGTCGTCGGAAAGGATACACTCCAGGTAAGGTCGCCGCCCGTAGCCCTGGTAGGTAACGTGGTCGACGCATCCGGCGACGGTCACGTTTTCCTCGTCGCCCCGGAGAGACGAAACGGGCTGGGCCTGTCTGCGGAGATCGAACCGCCGCGGGTAGTAGGTCAGCAGGTCTTCAAGGGTGTCCACGCCAAGGCTGCCCAGCTGCTCGGCGCGTTTGGGCCCGACGCCCTTGACGTATTGGACCGGGGTGTCCAGTGACAGACTGCTCATGGCAATACGGGCCCTTGCGGCGAAGCTGGAGCGGATCAGTCTTTGGGGACGCGAATCTTCTGCCCGACCTGAAGTTTGGTGGGGTCCACGCCGGGGTTGAGGTCACGGACCTCCTTCCACCGCCGGCCGTTGCCCAGGGCCTTGCGGGCGATGCCCCAGAACCCCGTATCGCCTTTCTTGACGATGTAAATGCTGTAATCGGGCTCATCGAGATCATGTTCGGGGGGGGAGACGATGGTATCCTGTCTGTCGGTATCCGGATCCGCAACGACATCGCCATCCGGCGAGTCGACGGTATCGACATCGCGGACGGGATCTTCCGGAACCGGGCGTATGGGTTGAACGTCTATATCTTCTGAAGGCTGCGGATTCGCGGAAGCTTCCGGCGGGGGTACGGGTTTTCCGCAGCCAGACGTGAGCATCGAAGCGGTGGTAAGCAGACACGCGAAGAGAAGTGACTTGGGCATACCGGACTCCTTGTGAAGAGTTCCTTGTTGAAAGGTCGATGCATGCTGATGATAGCACCGTGGGGAGGCCAGTCAAGCCCTGTCGTGCCGAGGCCAGGCAGCGGATGCATCCTGCAATGATGACATTCACCGATCGTTGCGGGTTTGTTCTGGTATATAGTGGAGTACTGATCGAGCAGGAATCCGAACGGGGCAGGTATCCCCCAGAGAGAGACACAATGCTGAAGTCGATTGGATCACGCACAAGGACAGCGATCGCTGCAGCGTTGATGCTGCTGACACTGACCGGAGTGACATTCGCCGAAGAGGGTGAGTCTTCGGAATCCGCTCCTTTGCCCAAGGGCGCAGTGGCACGTTTGGGGACCACCCGGTTCCGCGGCGCGGGCAACGTGCGTCAGCTGATGTTTTCCAAGGACGGCAAGAAGCTCTACTCGATGGGCTACGCCAGTTCATCTCAGGAATTGACGATCTGGGATGCAGAATCCGGCCTGGCTGAGAAGCGCATTACCGTACCCGCCCGTAGTACCTACGGCGTGACGGTAACCGCCGACGGTAAACGGGTTGTCTACGGAGATAGGCAAGGCAAGCTGAAGGTCCGTCCCTTGAGCAAGAACGGCAAGGAAAAGGGATACGGCGTCAACGAGTCGTACATCAGTCGCGTCGAGGTGTCCCCGGATGGGAACGTAGCTGCCGTCATGGGCAGCAAGCGGATGCAGCTGTGGGATCTCGAGAACAACAGGCAGCTGCACGAGTTCCCGAGGTCGCAGTACATGCAGTTCACGCCGGATGGTAATGGGTTGGTTCTGGTAGCTGGCGGATATGCCCGCAACAAGAAGAATCGTCCGCAGATAGCCCTCTACTCCGTGAAGACCGGCAAGAAGATCCGCGAATTCAGCAGCGGCAAGGAGCGGTACACCTGGGCGGCGGTCTCCGGCGACGGGAAGTACCTTGCCGCATCGACCGGCTATAGGCGCAACAAGGTCCAAGTCCGTGTATGGAACCTCGAAACCGGCAAGGAACTGCAGGGCTTCAAGGGGCATCGCTATATGGCCTCCCAGGTGGCATTTACCCGGAGTGGGCATATCCTTGCCAGCGTTGGGAACTATGGGGAGTTGAACATCTGGGACGTTGCGAAGGGCAAGAAGCTGCACTCCCTTACACCCGCCGGGGGTCGGGCCAGGTTCACAGCTGTTGCCCTTTCTCCGGACGGCAAACGGGTTGCCACGGGAGGATACGATCAGGTGATCCGCCTGTGGAACCTGGAGACAGGCAAGCAGATCCTTCAGGGTGAAGGCCACCAAGGCGCGGTCATCTCGGTAGCACTGACGATGGATGGCAGGTCGGCGATCACCGCCAGCCAGGACAGCACCGTTCGAATGTGGGACCTTCCGTCGGGCAAGAGCAGGGGGATCGTGGCTGACACGAAGAATCCGGTCTGGTCGGTGGCATTCACCGAAGACGGAAGACATTTCGCAACGGGAGAACAGGACGGCCAGGTGAAGCTGTGGGATACGGAAACGGGCCGCTCCACGAAAGATCTCGATGAACTCAAGGGCGTGGCCCGATCGGTCGGCGTCAGCGTTGTTCACGGCCGGGTTACGGCGGTATCCAGCAGCGGACAGGTGCGTTCGTGGGACCTGGAGTCTGGCAAGACACGCAACTCGCACCAGTTGGCTACGGGGTACCTCTATGGAAGCGCCGTCTCGCCACTGGCCACGGTCGTCGCAGGGATCCAGCGGGGCAACGTGCTGTTCCAGGATGTCCGTTCCGGCCAGAAGGTCAAAGTGTCCACGAGCCTCGGCAGGGTGTACCGCAGTATGTGCTCGTTCTCACCGGCTGGGGACCTGTTCGGCTGGTCGATGGGGGGAAGGGTCGGCGTCGTCGAGGTCGATTCGGGCAAGGAAGTTCTTCGGTTCGCCAGCCGGGGAGGAGGGTCCAGTCGATCGCGTGCACAACGTGCCTATTTTTCCGGGGCCTTGGCGTTTTCCCCCTGTGGAAGGTTCCTCGCCCATGGGATCGACAATGGAAGGGTCGAGTTGCTTGATCTTCGAAGCGGTTCGCGCGTTGCGGAGATTCAGGGCCATGCTTCGAAGAACAGGCCCAGGGGTCGGGCTCGCGTGTACTATGGGTCGAGGGTTGGAGGCAATACCGTGCAGGATATGGCCTTCACGGCGGACTCCAGGTACCTCGTGACGGTCAGTGGCGATTCGACGGGGCTGGTCTGGGATATCGACAAGATCGCACCTGCCGAGAAGAAGCTTCGATTCGACCCGAATGCCATTGCAACCGTGTGGGACGAACTGGCCACTGGCAATGGCGCACAGGCGTACGCTGCGTATTGGAAGCTGAAGGCCGCCGGGGACAAGAGCGTCGACTTCCTCGAGGACCATCTCAAGCCGGTCTCTCGCCCGGATCAGAAGAACCTGCAGGCGCATATCGAGTCGCTCGATGCCGACGAGTACGACAGGCGCCAGAGCGCCCAGATGGAGCTCAGCGAGTTGGGGCCCATCATCCGCAGCGATCTGCAGAAGGCACTGAAGGAGCACAAGGCCCCCAGCGCCGAATTCCGCAACCGGATCGAGCGTTTGCTGGCGGACATGGAGAACCCCGTAGTGCGATCCGGCGGAATGCTTCGCGGCTTGCGTGCGATTCGCGTGCTGGAGCGCATCAACACCCCCGAGGCTTGGGAGATCATCGAAACCGTTGCGGGCGGCGTGAAGGATTCGAGGCTTACCCGTTCGGCCGAGGCAGCCCTTGCTCGTCACCGCGCCCGCACGACGCAACGGGCCGAGAAGAAATCGAAGTAGCGCGAGTCGATCTGCTTGCCGGCCCAATTGCATGCGCAAACCGGGGCCCGCAAAATCCTCGGATTCCTCGTCCTTTCCTGCTGCGCGCACCGTGCGCGCGTTCCGAATAGGAACGTGTAGTTCTCCGTGAACACGCATTTGGCAGGAAAGGGCTGATGATGGCGGACAATACAGGCGAACCGCGCGAAGGAACGACGGTCGAGGCCGCACAGGCAGCAGTGGATGCCGCCATGGCCGCTCGCGAGGAAGCAATCAAAGAGGCCGGGGATGAACAATCGGCCCAGCAGGCCCAAGAGGCGGTGGGCTCTGCCGAGGACAAAGCCATCGAGGCAGCTGCTCAGGCCGTAGCCGCCAAGTCGCAGCAAGCCCCCGTCGAGCCGGAAGCGTCTGCTCCGGCAGCTCAGACCGAGCAGCCCGCACCCCAGTCAGCCGCCGATGCAGAGCAGCAGGCGACCCCCGAACAGGCTGCGGCTGCCGAAACACCGCCAGCCGAACACCCTCAGCCTGCAGCCGAACCGGCCGCAGAATCCCAGGCAGAGGCACCCGCTCCGAGCGAGACACCTGCTGAGTCTCCCCCCGCAGAGACCGAACAGGAAGAGATTGCCCTCCAGGAAGAGGCCGAATCTTCCGGTGACCCCGAGCAGGCCGGCCCGCAGGAGTCCCCCGAGGACGCCTCCGACCAAGCGGAGAACGCCGAAGCCAACAGTTCCGAAACCGGAAGCGACGAGCCCCAGGCCCGCGAAGAGGCCCACAGCGAGTCTCCCCACGCTGATCCCTCCGACGCAGCTGGAATGTTTGTCGAGGAAATCACGAAGCTCGTGCTCGCAAAGAAGGATCAGCTGGAGCAGGCTACATTTCAGGCGAACCTGCAGGCAGAATCGCTCGCTCAGCAGTGGGGCAACTTCCAGACACTCAACGAACAGCTTTCGAAGATGCGGCAAGCCTTCACGGCTGACACGCAAGCGGCTTTTGAGCAGTTGGGCTTCTAGCAGGAAACAGCAGGTATACGCGCAGGGGCCAGACGCACCGGCGGCCGGAGCAGGGCACGTGCTCTCCCGCACGGTCGCAGGGGAGAGGCAAGCGGGAGGTCGTATCTCGGATCACCCCCACGAATCCAGCCCGGGGGTGATCCAGTTGATCTCCCCGCGAACCGTCGACTCGAATCGGCTCACGAGCCGAGAATATCGTTCACACACCGCAGAACCGGCGGCTGGGTCAGTTGATCGAGGGTCAGTTTCTGCTGCGATCGAATCTCGAACGTCAGCGAATCCCCGGGCAACATCGTGACCATCTGATCGCTGATTGTAGCCGCGGGATCGACGCGGTCTACGAACACGCAGAGGTCTCGCAGCACCCGCTTGGAACGCACGTTCAGCAGATAGGTATCTCCATCCTTCGCCAGGGAACAGTCCATCTCGGGCGTGGCGTATGCAAGCTCCCTGTCCGGCTTATGGAACCACCATGCCTCGGCCGGACCGTCCTGCTCGCGGACGACCAGGAACTCCGCCGACGGATCTCCCGCGGCTCCTTGATCCTTGGGAAGCTTGACGGTAATGCAGCCGCGGGGTGGGACTTCGAGGGTCTCGCGCTTCTGCGTGAGCACATCACCCGAAAGCGACATCCTGGCGATGACGATGTCCGGCTGCCACGGATCGTCGCTGTCGTTGACCGCTACCAGAGCCAGATGTCCGTCGTCCTGTGGCTGGATGGTCAGCAATTGCGGGGCGTAGAATCGCCGGGTCGCATAGTAGAGGGGCTTGCACCTGCCGTCGCCGTCGATGGCCGACCAGCTTACTGCCGGCCAGCAGTCGTTGAATTGCCAGTACAATGTTCCCATGCAGACCGGTCTGAGCGACCGGAACCACTCCACCCCCGTCCGCAGCGCCCGCGCCTGATTGACCTGCAGGAGATAGTGCAGGTCGTCGAAGTTCTCGGGCGTTGGAAAGTAGTGTTCCAGATGGGCGAGATTCTTTGCGTTGCCCCCGCGCGATCGCTGCCGATGCTCCAGGCCGTCCGACCCGCCGGTAAGTTGATCGGCGGGTATGGCCCGGGAAAGGGTCGCCCACGTTGCAGGTGCCTGGAAGCCGAATTCGCTGCAGAAACGCGGTTTATCGTCACGATAGTGCGAATACTCGCTGCCGAACCAGATATCCCAGATGTGCGTGTTGCCTCGGTCGGGAGCGTTGGGGAAGGGCTCGCCGTCGGGATCCCAGGCTCCCGAAAAGGGACTGGCCGGCCAATAGGGCCGTGTCGGATCTACCTGCGAGACGATCTCCGGCAAGATGTCCAGGTAGTAGCCCGGCCCCCAGGTCCGTCCATCGAGTGCTCCGCTTTCTTTCCAGCCGAACGAGAAATAGCCCCAGAGGTTCTCGTTGCACCCGTTCCAGAGAACCAGCGACGGGTGAGGGCTTAGTCGGGCGATGTTGTAGCGTGCTTCGGCGACAATCTGCGATCGAAGAGGCTCCTCCTCGGCGTAGCAGGCGCAGGCGAAAAGGAAGTCCTGCCAGACCATGACACCCAGTTCATCGCAGATGTCGTAGAACTCATCGGTTTCGTAAATGCCGCCTCCCCAAACGCGAAGCATGTTCATGTTCGCGTCGCAAGCCTGCTCGATCCGTTTGCGATAGCGCTCAGGTGTGCAGGCGCGGTCCAGGAAGCAGTCATCGGGAATCCAGTTGGCCCCACGACAGAAGATCTCCCGGCCGTTGACTCGCAGCACGAATCGCTGACCGGTCTTGTCCTCGCGCGTATCGAGTTCGACCGTTCGCAGGCCAATCCGCCGCTGCCATTGGTCCAGCGGAACGCGCCCGGTCTTGGTGAATACCCGCACCTGCAGATCATAGAGGGGCTGGTCGCCGTGCCCCCGTGGCCACCATCGGCTTGGATCGGCGACCTCGAGTCTCAGGAAAGTTCGTGTCTCGGCTTTGTTGACGAAGACGTCCTGGACGATGATCTGTCCTTTGGGATCGGTCAGCGTGGCAGAGACGCGAAGCCAGCCTTCCTGCTGGCGGGCGAGATCGACCATCACGTCGACCAGAGCGGTTTCTTCGGATACCTCCACAACAAGTGGCCGAACCTGGTCGACGCGGGCGGTATCCCAACCTCGGATATACACCGGTTTCCAGATTCCGGCGGTTGTGAGGACGGGCGCCCAATCCCACCCGAAATTGCAGGCCATTTTGCGGATGGCGTTGAACGGCACGTCGGAATTGAGCTTGGGCAGGGCTCCAAGTTTCTGCTCCATCTCCCGGGCATAGTGCTCGGGCGCTCGGAAAGTGATTTCCAGGCGATTGCCCTCCTCCTGGAGCACCTCGCGAACATCCCACTGCCATGGGTGGTGCATGTTGTCGGTAGTCCCGAGCTGCTGGCCGTTGAGCACGACGGTTGCGGCGGTGTCGAGACCTTCGAAGACGAGCTCCATTCGCCGCGAACCGCGCACCGCCTGGTCCAGGTCGAAGGTACATGCGTAGGTCCAGTCTGTTCGGCCGATCCACTGGACGGCCTGCTCGTTGCGATCCAGATAGGGATCCGGGATTGCATCGGCTGCCAGCAGGGCGGTGTGAACGCAGCCAGGAACAGAGGCAGGGAACTCCCGCTGACGGATTTCTTCGGGGACTTCGCTCAGGTCTCCGCTGGGTCTCAACGTCCAGTCATTGCTGATGTACTGAAGGTCCATTTCGTCGGTATCCTTACCTCTCGATCCCTGGCGGCGCCCTTGCCAGGCCGCTGCGCCGGGTCGACCGGGAACATTTGTACTGTACGGATCGGTCGTTGGCAACCGATTCACCCCATGGTAGTGATGCGGGCGGCGTTGACACAGGCCTGGCCTGCGTCTACTATCAGAAAGGGCCCGAATACCGGGCCTGCCGACACGGAAGCTTTGCCTGCAAAGGAGCATGCCATGAAGACAAGGACGTTTCTCGTGCTGCTCTGCGTTGCCGCAATTCCCAGCGCAGTGTACGCCCAGTCCGCCGACGATGACGACAAATGGGTCGGCGCGATCACCGGCGAGAACGTATACATCCGCGCCATGCCCGGAATGGAAACCGACGCCGTCTGTGACAAGGTCCAGAAGGGCACGCGGGTGACGGTCGTAGGCCGGCACGAAGTCCAGGGGGGCACCGACTGGCTGAAGATCCAGCCGACTTCGGGGTGTTACAGCGCCGTGCACTCGCGGTATATCAAACCGGACTCCGACGGCGAGGTCGGAACCGTGGATGTCTCCGAGAAGAGCTACCTCAACGTGCGGGCGGCCGGCAAGCTATGCAAGAAGCGGTTCTCGTACGTTCAGCGCCCGAGGCTGCTCAAGGGCGACAAGGTCCGGATCCTCGACAAGGCCGGCCAGTACTATCTCATCGTTCCTCCGGAAGGGGCCTACTGGTTCGTCTCGGCCGATTACGTCGAGAAGGCCCCGGAGCGGGTGGAAGCGAACCCAGACCCCGACGATCCGGAGGACAGTTCCGTCGGTGTCGATCAGACCGACCCCAATGACGGGGTGATCGAAACAGAGGAGACGGAGGAGGAAGTCGCAGAGGTCGTCAAGGCATGGAAAGACGCCGAGAAGGCACTGTTCGCTGAGTTCAAGAAGTCCTACAAGCAACGGGACCTCAAAAGCGTCCTGGCGACCTACGAGTCTCTGAAGCTGTCGGAAGACAGCTACCTCGAACCGTACGTCAAGGCGAGGGTGGCCTTCCTGAAGGCGGAGATGGAGCGGTACGAGAAGCTGCAGGAAATCGAGAAACTGGTCCAGAAGACCGAGGAGGAGCAGGAGAAGCTCAAGCTGCTTCGGACCAAGCTGGAAACATCGGCTCCCGAATCGCAACCCGTGACCGGGTACGCAACTTCCGGAGTCCTCAAGGCCAGCGATCTGTTCCGGGGCGGAGCAACGGGACCCAAGCGGTACATGGTTCTCGATCCGAAGGGCCGCCGCATCAAGGCGTATGTCCAGAGCCCGGACGACCTGGTCGACCTGAGCAAGTACGAGGGCAAGCTGGTTGGCGTGTATGGCCCGAGGAAGTTCGACGCGAAACTCTCTGGCCTGTTCATCGTCAATGCCGAACGGGTTGTGGTGATCGAGGAGGACGTCAAGCTGCCCGATCGGCCGAAGGCAAAGGTCAAGCGAGGCCAGATGCCCGCGCCGAAGATCGAGACCACGGACGATGCAACCGACGAATCGGCGGACACGGACGACGAAGAAGAAGCCCAGCGGCCCAGTTTCCCGGTCGACGACGGCACATCTGACGAACAGGGCAAGCAGTCCGATCAGCAAGCCGGCGCCGACTCGGAGATCAGCCTCCCGATTGTCGAAGGCAAAGCGGAACGCGTCGTCGACGAATCGGAATACGAGTAGCGGACCGCACCGACAAAGGCCGAAACAAAGGGCCAGACCCTTTCGATCGGGCCCGTTCTCTGCGCCGGCCAGTCATTGGCTTGGCTTATCCGGCGCGGCAAGGCGTCAGCCAAAGTTCCGTCGGTCGGTGTCGTGGGGCACGACGTCGCAGGTTTCCTGATACCACAACAGCAGGCGGTCGCGCAGGTCCCGGGCTACGTCGGTCAGCGCCGGATCGTCGATGCGGTTGTCCTGCTCATGAGGGTCCTCCCGCAAGCTGTACAACTCATCGCTTTCATACAGCCTCAGTACGTACTTGTAGTTTTTCGTGCGAATCATCGTTGCCTTGCCGTGCCAGGGCTTTTCGTCGCTGGTCTGCAACCTCAGACGGGGGTAGTACAGGCCGGAGGAGTTCTGGTTGGACGTGCTCTGCTTCTCCATGCAGTGCTCCTCTCCGAGAAGCCTTCCGCCTTCACAGTGGGCCGTCTCGCGATGTTCGTCGGTCTCCCCGGTAACCACCGGCAGCAGGGATCGCCCGAAATGGCTGTAACCGGGTTCGATCCCGGCCAGTTCGTAGACCGTCGCGGGGAAGTCGATGAGTTCGGCGATGGTATCGGCCACCCTCGGCTTGCAGCCGACCTCTGCGGGCGGCTTGACCACCAGCGGCACCCGGGAGAGGCAATCCTCGAACGTATTCTGGGTCTTCTCAACGAGTCCGTAGTCGCCCGTGAAGTCGCCGTGATCCGAGAAAAGAAAGATCGCCGTATCGTCGTAGATGCCGGCTTCCTTCAGCGCCTCGCAGAGCAGGGCGTACTGGTGATCCACCCGGGTACACATGGCGTAGTAGGTCCTGCGGAGTTCCTGCCATCGCTGCTCGCTCCATCCGTGCATGCACTGTCCCTCCCGGATGCCGTCCAGAAGCATCGGCTTGTTGCCAGGCCCTTCGGGTGTCGGCACTCGGGCAGGTACCCGGGTGGGGTCAACCATGCTGTAGTAGGGCTCCTCCGCGGCGTAGGGAGGGTGCGGATAGCTCAGCGTGAGGAACAGGCACATCGGCCTGTCGTCAGGGGATCCCTGGTGGATCTGGTCGATCGCACCGTGGATCTTTGACCAGTCCCAATCATAGTAGACGTCCTTCCCCTCCGGCGGATCGATCCTGCCATAGTAGAAGGAGTAGTAGTTGTCGCCTTCTGGATCGCCCCGCCAATCTCTCTCGTCATGCAGATTGTAGTGGCTGTAGAGGTGCTGCTTGCCCTCGGGTGTCCGATAGTACGCATCAACGTAATCGAGCGGGTCGTCCTGCCCCGGCACCAGGTCGTTCTTGCCACCCCACCAAACGAAGTAGCCGTTGTCCCTCAGTACCTTCAGCAGCACCGGTTCGTGCTTTCGGAGCATGTGGTACATCGTCCGATGCCCGTGGACGTGGGGGTACCAGCCCGTCATGAAGCTGCACCGGCTCGGGGTGCAGACGGTGTTCTGGCAGAACGCCCAGCGGAAAGAGACGGCGTCTGTCTGTACGGCCTGGTCGAGATGAGGCGTTACGGCTCCGGGATCCCCCATGTGACCCATGACGTCGCCGCGCCATTGGTCGGGGTTGAGGATCACGATGTGCGGCTTCTTGGGCATGCTGCTGGCCTCCAGTCTGTCTGCGGACGCCCTCACCAGGACGCGGGAAGGCTTGGATGATAGGCGTGCAGCCCGGGCAGTGCAACATTCGGATGGGAGGGGTCAGGACCAGGATCGGCAGCGGATGACCGGGGAGGGTCTCAAACTTCGTGACGGCGGATATTGGCCATGGGGATCTCGACCGTAAACGTCGAGCCTTCCCCGATCGTGCTTTCGACATGGATCGTCCCGCCCATGTCATCCACGATATCCCGGCAGACGGCCAGGCCCAACCCGTGGCCCTGGGTGTCACCCTCGTGGTCCTTGCGGGTGGAAAAGAACGGTTCGAAGATCGCTTCGAGATCATCCTCGGCAATGCCCACGCCACTGTCAGATACCCGGATGGTGACTTGTTTGCCGGCTCCTTCGCCGCGGATTTCCATCCTCCGAGATCCCTGCTTGGCCAGCAGGGCGTGACGAGCATTGTTGATCAGGTTCAGTATGACCTGCTGGAGTTCGACTTTCCCTGCCATGAGCACGAGCGTCTCGGGCACATCGACGGTCAGTTCGATCATGTCCTTCCGTGGGTCGCGTGCCATCGCTTCCAGCGCATCGGCGACCACTTCCGAAACCGTAACAAACTCCGGCGTGCTTCCATCGGCGGCAAGTCCGAGGATGGCCTGGCAGATACTTGATGCACGCTTGCCCCCTTCACAGGCCTTGCGAAGCGCCTTGTCGGTCATGGCGGGATTCTTCTGTGCGAGCTGGGCATACGAGATGATCGGCGTGAGGAGGTTGTTGAACTCGTGCACAACCATGGCCATCATGGTGCCCGTGCTGGCAAGCCGCTGCTGTCTGCGGAGTTGCTGTGTGAGCTCCCGGATCTGTCGCCTGAGTTGGGCGTTCTCCCTGTGAAGGTCCTCTTCGCTTCTGCTTTCCTGACGGAAGGCATCCTCCACGAGGCGTGCCCGTTGCAGTTGCTGCTCGAGGCTTTCCGACTGCGATCGCAGTTCCCTGGCCTGCAGTCCCTCACCGCCCGTAACGGGTCTCTCCGACGAATTCGGCATAGAAATGTACCTTCTGACCGAGCCTGCGGTTGCCAAGCGTGGCAGGTCGTGGGTAGACTCTCCCCGGCGCAGACCTCCACCTTGTCATCATCGGATTGTACCGCTTGAGACTTGAGGCTTCGATGGAAAACCGTGATCCACTGCTTGTTGTTGCTGCCTTGGTGGAACTAGCCGAACAGATCGGCTTGACCGTTCGGCAGGCTCCCGCTCCGATGTCCGGCGATGCCCGGCCAGGCGGGGCGATGGTCCGGCTGAGAGGCGAGGAGATTGTGTTCCTCGATCCGCAAGCCGGTGTTGCCGACCAGGTCGCGCTGCTGGGAGAGACGCTTAAAGGACGTCCAGAGCTGGAAGATATGTATCTCAGGCCCTACGTCCGGGAAGCGCTCGACGCCGCGGACCGGCAATCGGAGAAATGACCTAACTTCCGGAAAGGCTACAGACTGTCTATGAATATCGTCGGGCACGGGATCGATCTGGTCGATTGCAGCAGAATCCAGGATGCCATCGGCAAACACGGCGACCGATTCCTCAAGCGAGTCTATACGGAATCCGAACTGGAATACTGCCAAGGCAGGAAGAGAGAAATCGAGCATCTCGCCGGTCGTTTCGCAGCCAAGGAAGCTGTTCTGAAGGTTCTTGGGACGGGCTGGCGGAACGGTATCGCGTGGACGGATGTCGAGGTGGTCAACGAAGGCTCAGGGAAACCGCGCGTGATCCTGCGAGGGCGGTGTCGTGAGATCGCCGACCAACAGGGGATGGCCAGTATTCTGGTCTCGATCAGCCACACTGAAACCACTGCCATTGCGTCGGCCGTCGCGTCGCGGGAATCGACCGGTGGAGCATTGGGGATAGGAGATTAGCGCAACCCGCACCGCCAGCATCGAGCGAATCACCAGCAGGCCTGCGCTGGCAGGCTGACTATCGAAAGAACGATCAGAATTGAATGGAGAGCCACTGATATTTCTGTCCGCGGCTGAGGCCAGCGGAGACGAGCACGCGGCGAACCTGATTCGCGCTCTGCGGGACCATCTGCCCGATGCGCGATTCGTCGGGGTGGGCGGCAGGCACATGGAACAAGCCGGCTGCGAGATACTGATGGATCTCACCGAGAAGGCGGCCATGCTGGGTGGGCCGCTGCTCAAGCTCGGATACTGGATTCGAACCGTCCGTCGAATCCGCAAACGCATCGTGGAGCTTTCACCCGATGTGCATATCCCGGTCGATTCGCCCGCGCTGAACTGGCATCTCGCGTCGGCAGCCCGGTCGGCTGGGTCGAAGATCTTCTACTACATCGCCCCACAGGTGTGGGCGTGGGCGCCATGGCGGGTCAAGAAACTTGCCCGACTGACGGACCATGTCGGGTGCATCCTGCCCTTCGAAGAGGCCTTCCTGCGAGAGCGCGGTGTTGAGGCCACGTTCGTCGGCAACCCCTTGTTCGACGCGCTGCCCCCGCGCCCGAATCCGCTGCCAGACCTGGCCGACGCCTGGTACGACGGCTCGTGGCAGGTCGCGCTTGCCCCGGGGAGCAGGCCCGGCGAAATCAGGAATCACGCCAGACCGCTGGAGATCGTAGGCCATGCCATCGCCAGGAAATGGTCGAGGGCCCGCTGCGTGTTTACCGCCCGTACCGAAGAAGACGCCCGTCGGATTCGCAACGAATGCAGGGCGCGTGACATCGAGATAGCCATCGGCGAGACACGGGAAATCCTCGCGGGATCACACTTCGCGGTCGCCTGCAGTGGAACGGTGACTCTGCAGGCCGCCCACTTCGGCGTCCCGGCGGTGGTGTTCTACCGGACCGGCATGCTGCTGTCTCTGCTGCACCGGACCCTTGGCCGATTCCCCAAGCTGGTGGGAACGCGACACCTGTCGCTGGTGAACATTCTTGCTGGTCGTCGGATCGTGCCCGAACTCATGCCATGGCGCGGTAATGTGCGTTACCTGACGCGCATGGTACTGGACGTCATGAACGACCTGGGGTTTCTCTTCGAGATGCGCAAGGGCATGCTCGACGTCGCCGGGCCTCTGCGTGTGCCGCCGCCACACTCCGCGTCGGACAACGCGGCCTCGCTGGTGGTCGAGTTACTGCAGCGCTGATCTCTCTGCCAGATCCGGGCAAGCTCAGGAAACCGACGAGCCGGGCGGGACGTCCTTCTCAGGCGTCAGGAAGACCACGTTCGCCGGGACCTCTTCGCCTTCGGAGCGCTCACTTGCGGCCAGCAGCATTCCCTGGGACTCGAGGCCTCGCATTTTCCGGGGAGCAAGATTCGCCACGACCACGACATTCCTGCCGACGAAGTAATCGGGTTCGTACCATGCCTTCAACCCGGCAATGATCTGCCGCTGCTCGCCGCCGAGATCGACCTTCAACACAAGCAGCTTATCCGCATTCGGATGCTCGGAGGCCTCTACCACCTTCGCCACGCGAAGGTCGAGCTTCAGAAAATCGTCGAATTGAATGGTCTGCTTTCCCTGAGCGTCTTCCGGTGAATCGGTCATTGAGGAGAAACCTTCCTTCCTGGTTCGCAAGAATACGGCTGCGTTCAGACAAAACCCGCCTTCGCCGCTGGCGGGAGTGTACGCTTTCGTGTACAAACTCGCAAGGTTGACCGCTGGCCAGAGGCCGGGGGCAACCGTAGAATGGTTTCCAGGCACGTCAGGCGTCACTGCGTCATAGAGGAGCTTCTGATGGAAGCATACCCGCTGAAATTCCAACCGATCTACAAGCCGAAGATCTGGGGCGGAAGGAATCTTGAGAGGCTCTTCGAGCGATCCCTGCCCGCCAACGAGAAAATTGGCGAAAGCTGGGAGCTCTGCGACCTCAAGGAGGGCGTAAGCCTGGCGGTCAACGGGCCCCTCGCGGGCATGACCCTCACCGAGATCACTTCCACGCTGGGCGACGACCTGCTCGGACCTGCCCAGCCGATGCCCGGCGGGCGCTTCCCGCTGCTGCTGAAACTTCTGGACGCCAACGGAATCCTCTCGCTTCAGGTTCACCCCGACGAGCAGGCCGTGGAGGATCTCGGCGGCGCTGCAGCCCTGAAGACCGAGTGCTGGTACTACATCGAAAGCCGGAACGGCTACATCTACAAAGGCGTAAAAGAAGGCGTCGGGCCGGATGAATTCCGCAGTGCGATCGAGAGCGAAAGGGCCGAAGATGTCGTCCGCCGTGTGGATATCGAAACGGGCGACTTCCATTACCTTCCCGCCGGCACAGTGCATGCCCTGGGGCCCGGCCTGGTGGTCGCCGAGGTCCAGACGCCTTCGGACACCACGTTTCGCGTGACCGATTGGGGCAGGGGGCGGGAGATCCACGTCGAGGAATCGATGAAGTGCATCCGCTTCGGCCTGACCGGTGACGAAGCTCCCGGGGCCGAGGGCGACTGTCTTCTCAAGACCGATTACTTCACGGTGGCAAAGAAGACCGCTTTGGCCGACGAGCCGGCATTGCTGCCGGCCGACCTGTGCTCGGCAATCATGATCCTTGACGGCATCGGGCCGATCCAGATCCGCCATGCCGGACAGGAGGAACCGTCCCTCGCTGCGCGGTCTGGCGACACGGTCCTGCTGCCCGCCTCGCTGCGAGGCGCGGCGCTGCTGTCCAAGACGCCGTGCACCTGGCTGGAGATTGCGCTCCCCCCAAAAAGCTGACGTGACCGCGGAAAGACCAACCGGAACTATGGCCAGGAAACGAATTCAGAAATACCTCTCCGAGATGGGTGTCGCCTCGCGAAGAAACGCCGAGGAGATGGTCTTGCACGGCCGGGTTAGCGTCAACGGCAGCGTGCTGCAGGACCTGCCCGTGTTCGTCGACCCGTCGGAAGATGATGTCCGTGTCGATGGCAGGAGGGTAGGGGGGCGCAAGCCCGGCAAACCCGAGCAGCTTTACTTCCTGCTCAACAAGCCCAAGGGCGTGGTCTGCACGCAGAGCGACCCGGCAGGGCGGAGCAGGGCGGTGGATCTCGTACCCGATCTCGGACAACGTGTCTATTGCGTCGGCCGACTGGACAAAGACAGTACCGGCATCATCCTCCTGACCAACGATGGCGAACTGACCGAGAGACTCACACACCCGCGCTATGAGGTACCTAAGACCTACCGCGTAGAGATCACGGGCTCACTCGACACCGAAGCCGTCAACAAGCTCAAGAGCGGCATGTGGATAGACGGCAAGCGGACCAAGCGAACCGCCTTGCGTGTGTTGCGGAAAAGCCCCGACCGTACGCTGCTGGAGATCACCCTTACCGAAGGCAGGAACCGTGAGATACGGCGGATGCTCGCCCGGCTTGGACACAAGGTCAAACGGCTGCACCGCGTGGCGATCGGTCCGATCACCGACCGGGGCCTGAAAGTGGGAAACTTTCGCGCGTTGCGGCGTCACGAGGTAAAACGCCTTGGCAAGGCTGGCGCGGACTCTTGACATCACGCCCATTCTCACCGTGGAATGAAGCCGGTATGCAACCCAGCTACCGAGAATGACACGGAGGCAACTCATGGCTGACAATCATACGTTCCTGGCGTTGGACCTTGGGGCCGAAAGCGGTCGCGGCGAGCTGGTAACGCTGCGTGAGGGCAAGGTAGAGATGGCCGAAGTCCACCGCTGGCCGAACCGTCCGGTGAAGCTGGCCGGCACGCTGCACTGGGACCTGCCGTATCTGTTCCGGGAAATCGTGGAAACGCTCCGCCGCATCGGCGAGCGAAACCTGGCGATCGACGGCATCAGTGTGGACACATGGGGCGTTGATTTCGGCCTGCTGGGCAGGGACGGCCGGCTTCTGGGAAACCCGGTGAACTACCGCGACCCCCGCACGGAGGGCATTCACGACTACTCCGAGCCCACGATGTCGCGGGAAGAGATCTACAGACTCACCGCCTACGAGCCCTGGCCGATCGCGTCGCTGTTCCAACTGCTTTCCATGCAGCGAGACCAGTCCCCACTGCTGGACGTTGCGGACTGCTTTCTGAACATGCCCGACCTGTTGCAGTACCTGCTGACGGGTGTGAAGCGCAGCGAGAAGTCGATTGCGAATACGTCCAACCTCATGGGTACCAACGGACAGTGGTGCAGCGAGATCATCGATCGCTTTGGCCTGCCAGAAGACATGTTCGCCGAACTGATCGAGCCGGCTACTATCCTGGGCCCGCTACAGGACGACGTGCGGAACCAGACCGGCTTGGGCGAGGTCCCGATCATCGCCACGTGCGGGCACGACACCTCCGGGGCCGTTGCTGCTGTTCCGGGCGAGGGCGAAGGCTGGGCCTTCCTTTCCTGTGGCACGTGGAGCATCCTGGGCTCGCTGATCGATCAGCCCGTGGCCACGCCGCGTGCGCTGGAATTGGGGTTTACCAACGAGTACACCATCGGCGGCTGGTACATCGCACGAAATATCTCAGGCCTGTGGCTGGTTCAGGAACTACGCCGCAAGTGGGACACCGCTGAGGATCCATGGGACTACGTTCGCATGACGAAAGAAGCGTCCCACGCCGAGTGCGCAACGCTGATCAATGCAGCAGACGATACGCTCCTTGCTCCCCCGGACATGCAAGAAGCGCTGCTGGGGCTGGCGAAGCAGTCCGGTGGATCGATGCCGGAAAGCAAAGCCCAGCTGGTGCGGTGCGTGCTGGAAAGCCTCGCGCTGGAGTACGATCTGCGGGTAAGCCTGCTCGAAGGATTGCTTGCCCATCGCCCGTCGGCGATCTACATGGTGGGCGGAGGGATCCACAACAAGCTTCTCTGCCAGCTCACCGCCAACGCCTGTCAGTTGCCCGTCTACGCCGGAGCGGACCAGTGCACCGCGATGGGTAACGCGCTGGGCCAGGCGCTGGGGCTGGGCGTTCTCAAATCTCGCGACGAGATCCGGCAGGTGATGCGCGACTCGTTCGAGGTCACGCTCTACGAGCCACAAGACCAAGGCG
Organism: uncultured Planctomycetaceae bacterium; assembly: GCA_964642855.1. Classification (GTDB taxonomy): domain Bacteria; phylum Planctomycetota; class Phycisphaerae; order SM23-33; family SM23-33; genus CAZXSK01. Next base: position 55,847 of record CAZXSK010000017.1, read on the forward strand.
AGTGGGATGACAAACGCGCTCGCTATCGCGATCTGGTAAGTCACTGAGGAACCCGTCCCAGGGACTTTGATGGTGTTGCTGAATCGGGGCGAACGCTCCGAGTCTCCACCACACAGCGAATCCGTTTTCGGACCTGAGTGCCCCAAAGGCTCGGTACCCTGACGCCCAGGACGACGGCCCGGGTTATCGGACGTTAGCGGAAGTCGACCGGCAGCGTTCTTCGGAAACGAGCGGACAACCTGACGAGTGTCCAGGATCGGGGCGCACACACACGGCACGGGGAGGCAGCAGAACCTGCCTTCCCGTGCCGATAGTTTTACACAGACGCTGAAGCTCAGCCTCAGTCCTCAGCCGATCGCTTCGCCACCTTCTTCGCCCGTCCGTATGCGGACGCATCGCTCCAGCGGCGTGACGAAGATTTTGCCGTCGCCGATGTTGCCCGTCCGTGCGCCTTCTACGATCGCATCGATCGTTCGCTGCACAAACTCGTCATTGACGGCGATCTCGACGCGGACCTTCTTGAGGAGGTTGACCTCCACGTCCACTCCCCGATACGTCTCGTGATAGCCTTTCTGCTGGCCGCACCCGAGGGCGTTGCTGACCGACATCTTGTAGACCTCAGCTGCATACAGCGACTGCTTGACGTCGTTGAGTTTCTCGGGCTGGATGAATGCTACGATCAGTTTCATCGGAATCTCTCTTTCCGGTTGGGTTACTCGGTGGTGAAGATCTGGAAGCTCGCGTACGCCTCCATGCCGTGCTCGCCGATATCCAGGCCTCGGAGCTCTTCCTGCCGGCTGACACGCAGGCCGACGGTCATCTTGATCGCAAGGAACACGATGCCCATCGTCGCCAACACGAAGCCGACCACGGCGAAGGTGCCCATTGCCTGAATCCCCAACAGCCCGCCGTTTCCGCCGTAGAACAGCCCGGCACCGGCTGCGTCGGTCTCCAAGAGCTTCGGTACGCCGAACAGCCCGATGGCGATGGTACCCCAGATACCGTTCATGCCGTGCACGGGAACCGCACCGACCGGATCGTCCACGCGGATCTTATCAAGAAGAAGCGTTCCAAGCACCACAATCACGCCGCCCACCAGCCCGATGACGATCGCAGCCCATGGCGCAACGTAGGCGCACGGAGCGGTGATCGCAACCAGACCTGCAAGGCAGCCATTCATGATCATGCCCAGATCCGGCTTGCCGACGCAGATCCAGATGGTGACCATCGCAGCAATAGCACCTGCCGCAGCGGCAAGGTTCGTGTTGATCGCCACCAGCGCGGCGCTGCCACCGCCATCACCGGCAACGCCGAGCGTGCTGCCCGGGTTGAATCCGAACCACCCGAACCACAGGATGAACACGCCCAAGCTGGCGATGGGAATGTTGTGGCCGAGGATCGCCTTGACCTTCGATCCGCCGTTGGCCTTGATGTACTTGCCGATACGAGGGCCGAGGAGGATCGTGCCGATGAACGCAGCCCAGCCGCCGGTGGCGTGAACAACCGTGGATCCGGCAAAATCAAAGAACCCGGCCTCGCTCAGCCATCCGCCGCCCCAGATCCAGTGGCCCACGATCGGATAGATCAGCCCGGAAATGACCACGGTGTACATCAGGTAGGCGACAAACTTCATACGCCCGGCCATGCCGCCGGCTACGATGGTTGCGGCGGCTCCGCAGAATGCCGCCTGAAACAGCCAGAACGCCCATTTCTGTACGTTTGTGTCAGGAATGATATCCGGAACGCCCGCGAGGCAGAACCCGCTCATGCCCATGAACCCGTTGCCCTCGCCGAACATGAACGCATACCCGACCAGGAAGAACATGATGCTCGCCGAGCAGTAGTCGATGAAGTTCTTCGTCAGGATATTGCAGGCGTTTTTGGCTCGAATGAAGCCGGCTTCCACCATGCCGAAACCCGCCTGCATGAAGAACACGAGGAACGCCCCAAGGAGAACCCAGACGGTGTCGATTGCGATTGCGTTCGTGTCCGTCTTCGATGCTTCAGCAACAGCAACCTGCGCGTCCTCCGCAATTGAATTCGCATCCTGCGCGACTGCAGGAATGCCCGCCATGCACACGACCAACGCAAGCGCAAGCACACGCCAGCCAAGACCAGTCCCTGGCCCGGTTCGCTGTAGACCTCTCATGCAATCATCCCTTTCCGTGTCTGGTGCCATGAAGCAGAAACGTGACGACTTCACGCCTTGTGAAAGCGAATCCCATGCCAGAAATGCACAGACAATCCTAACTCTTTTTCAAATCATATCTTATTCGTATGACATTCTTGGCGGCGCTCCGGACACCGCTACACTTCTGTAGCCACTTGCAACCCATCGCTCCATTTCTGTCGCCACACCATCCCCGACGTACATCCCTGCTGTTCGACACATCCTGCCCAGGCCCAGCAACGCCCAGACGCAATAACCTCTCGCCGCTACCGTCGGCACAGCGGGAACGGCAGGGGGGTGCCATTGGCTCCTATCGTCTCCAAACCTTCCAGCCAACTCCACGCCGACATCGAGCACCCATGCCCATAGCCTGCCCGAATCATCCTCAGCAGAACCCCGCCGCTAACCCAGTCACTGGAAGACCTCAACACAGAGAGCCGGCAGACCCAAATGCATCAATACGGGGCTACGGCGGGGGCTGGCGGAATCTCGAGCGGACCTCCAAGTTCCCTCCAGAACCGACGAGACCAACTCCCTGCAAACGACGGCCTTGCCAACAAGCGTGACTTCCCCGAATGGACACACCGGACACACAGCCTGTGGAGCCAAGCCTTCTCCACTCTTCATATAGCAGAGATACATACATCAGCGCCGCCGTACACGGATCGAAGGCACTCTTGGCAGGCCTCGGGGCACACCCAACCCATGGAATCGCGGCAGATAGCGATCGCGGAATGCAAAGTCCGAATACTGGCGCGTCCGATAATATATGTTATGTGACGTTGTCGTCAAAGTCTGGTCTGTCACGATCAGATGCGGCGGCGCTCCACGTCCACCCGCGGTTGGCAGTCACCGCGGAAACCCGAATTCTCCCCCAGCTGGTCTTCAAGAGGTCTGCCGCACTTGAGCTACACACCGGCAGATGCTGGCTTCCTATCCGCCTCCCGAGACCCGGCAACTCCGGACGGTTCCCTCCCGCTCCGGTCCGACCGACAGGCCCTTGGCTCACAGGCGGCGCTGCTTCCCCGGACTGGCCGCCAGCTAGAGTGATGACCCGCAATATGGGCAGGTGTTTCCCGGCCCTGGTTCGACAAAGCTTCGAGGACAACTCGGGCAATGGAGCCGAGCTCGATCCGTATTCGTCGGGATATTCCTGCCGGAATCTGTGCCCGTATAGGCAGGTGACAAGGCGTGGCGCTCATAGCCCCTTCCCGCGACCGGCGGAGTGGTGGGCAGCCCGCTGGAGAACGCCCGCTGAGGCCCGCGCGAGGCCAATTGCCCTGCCCCCTTCTTGCGTAAGGCGTTGACGGCCCCCATAGCGCTGAAGAGAACCGGCAGCCAGAGCACATAGAGTATGGCACCATACAGTAGGTTGACGATCGGCACGAACTGGATAACGATATTGCCGATCTGGAGAATACATGCCGTCGTGAACAGGCCCACACTGAGACGCGGGGCCGTAATGTGGTGGCGATGGACGTACTCGTTGTAATCGACGGCGAATCCCCGGACCGCCTCAAACATCCAGTAAAGGTTGTACAAAGGGATGAACAAAAAGCCGACGGCTTTGCCCGGAGTTGTTCTCGCCTGGCCGTCCTGGATCGTTTCCCACGCCCGGTACCAGAACACCGACGTCATCACGATCAGTAGCACGCAGGCGACCAGGGCCAGGACTGCCGAGGCCCCGAGCAGTCCGAGCAAAGCATCGTTGTTCCTGCTGGACGCCGGGTTGGCTTCCAGAGAGATCGCGACAAACAGCATCGCGATCGCTGGCAACCAAGCCACCAACGGCGCAACGACCCAAACGAACCCGTACCATCCACTGGCCAGCGGCTCAAGTTTGCGCATCATCCTTCCCCTTTCGATCCACGATCATCAGCGTTCCCGCGATCAGCTGTGAAGGTACCCCCGGGTACGCGTGTCCGCAAGACATATGCATTCTGGCATACAGAC
>CAZXSK010000018.1:0-27911 GCA_964642855.1 uncultured Planctomycetaceae bacterium
TAGGCGCTCAGCCGGAGCTTTTCGCGGATTCCAGTTTGGATATGACGTTCTCGATCTTCTTGGCAAGGGGGCTGTCGGGATCGGCCTTCAGCGCCTTCCTGAAATTCTTCAGGGCGGGGTCGAGCTTCTGCTGGAACAGTTGGACCTGCCCCAGAAAGACCCAGACGGTCTGCTCCTGGTTGAGCTCTTTGGCTTTGTTCGTCAGGTCGGTGAGGATGCCCTCGGCCTTGGCGAGCTTGCTCTTCTGGGTCTGCGGATCCTGCGACGTCCGTGCCTGCTGCACGTGCAGGGCGGCCTGGCCCATCATGGCCCGCTGGAGGATTCCCTGGGTGTTGTCCGGGTCGAACTTCCGGATTTCCTGGTGGAGCTGGTCTTCCGAGAGCTTGGCGAGCCCATCGTGTTTGACCTCCTGCTGCTTGAGCTGAAGCAGGGTCAGGGCGACCTTGGCACGCTGTTCCTTCTCATCGTTCGGGTCGAGTTTGCGCATCGCCAGGGCGGCTTGGATGAGCTTCTTCTGGCGGTCGGCCTCCTTCTCTTCATCGAGGAAGCGGATGCCATCGAAGGCCTTGAGCATCATCTCGGCGCGCTTGTAGGTGCCTTCCTTCAGGTCGGACTTCTTCTCCTGGAAGGTCTGGTACTGCTTCCATTCCTGCATACCGTCAGCAAGACGTTCGGCGAAGGGCTTGGGCGGCACGTAGCCGCTGATCGTGCCCAGTACGACGTCGCCCGGTGCGATCATGGCCAGGAAAGGATACCCGCCGCCGCCGAGTTTTTTCATCAACTCGATATTCGCCATGGTAGCCGCATCGATGTCGTCGGGGTCGGCTCCGCGGGGAACCGTGCAGTCGAGGCTGGCGGGCTCGAAGTCTTCCAGCGCCTTCTTGCCCGTTTCGCTGGCGTAGGTGTCCTGCTCGATCTTCCGGCACCAGCCGCACCAGGTGGTGGTGAAATGCAGGTACATGGGTTTGTCGGACTTGTCAGCGGCCTCGCGGACCTCTTTGAGGGTGCTGTGGAAGCCTTCGACATCGGCTGCCACGGCAGGCGCGGCGAGGACGGCGAGAATCGTAAACGGCACGAGGATCTTGCGTAGCATGGTTGTCCTTCCTGTAGGTACTCGGTGTTCTAAGCGTATCGGCCGGCCGGAGCGTTCCCAAATTCTGCCTGGAATCGCTGCCGGTGGATCGGCAAGGCCGGCTGTTCTGCCGATTCGGCAAAGCGTCTCCAGGGGCTGGGAGTCGCGTGCGTCGCCATGTACAATGCGCCGATGAGCATGCGGAACATCGCGATCTTTCTTCCCAACCCGGTCGGGGACGTGGTCATGTCCACGCCCGTTCTGCGCGCCGTTCGACGCGGTGCGCCCGACGCCCGCGTTGTGCACGTCGGCAGGGCGGTCGGCCTGGAGGTCCTGCGCGGCAGCGACCTGGCCGACGAAACGGTCGTCGACCTTACTCGAAGCCGGCCGAAGCTGCAAAACCTCCGCCGCCTGGCGGGCGAGATCCGCAAGCGCCGAATCGACCTGGCGATCCTGCTGCCCAACAGCCTGCGACCTGCGGTGGTCGCCTGGTTGGGTCGGGCCCGGCGGCGGGCGGGGTACGTCCGCAACGGCCGGGGCTTGCTGCTGACCGACCGCCTGCGTCCGCCGCGCGAACAGGGCGGCAGCAGGCAGGCGATCCCGACCATCGACTACTATCGGACGCTCGTCGAGTCGGTCGGGTTCCCGTGTCCGTCACGAAAGATGGAACTGGCGGTTTCGCCCGAAGACCAGCAGGCTGCCGACGAACTGCTGCGCTCGCGGGGGATTGGCCAGGACCGGCCGGTGGTGATGCTGAATCCCGGCGCGGCGTTCGGGGCATCGAAGATGTGGCCGGCCGAGCGGTATGCCCGGCTGGCCGACCAGCTCATTGCCCGGCATGGGGTGCAGATCATCATCAACGCGGCCCCGGTGGAGCGCGAGGTCGCTGCCCGGGTGGCCGATGCAATGGAGCACACGCCGGAACTGAGTTTCGCCGATCGCGACAACACGCTGGGCATGCTCAAGGGGTTGGTGCGGCGATGCTGGCTGCTGGTAACCAACGACACGGGCGCCAGGCACTTCGGTGCGGCGATGGGCATCGGCGTGGTGACGCTGTTCGGCAGCACCGATCCGGTCTGGGCGCAGATCGACTACGAGCACGAGCGGATCATTCGCGTGGACGTTCCGTGCTCGCCCTGTCAGAGCAAACGGTGCGTCCTGCCCCCCGGGCCAGAGCATCACCGCTGCATGCGGGCGATTAACGTGGAGACGGTGCTGCCCGCGGCGGAGGAGCTGCTGGCGTGGTACCGGCAGGAGAAGCTCGCCGCAATGCCCGGTTGGGACACCGAAAGGGGAGTGACGACGACGTGATGCATGCAGACGACGGATATTCCGAGATCGATCCGATCGAGTTTCCGCCTGCGCTGACCTTCGGCGTGGCCGAGCGTGCCCGATCGTCGGCTGAGACCCACGAGGATAACGAGGCGTTGATGGCTGCGATTGTCCAGGCCGGGCTGGACACCGTCGACGGAGCCTTCGCGTACCGCGACGGGGAGGATCTCCGCAAGCCCGGGTTGGGGCATCGAAGGCGGACGAAGGTGGAGTTGGAGGATGAGGAAGGCGAGTTGCACCGGATGTTCCTGAAACGCTACGGCCGGGAGGGGCTGGGACTTCGGATCCGGCGATTGTGGACGCATGGCCGGCTGATCTCGCCGGGCGTTGCGGAGTTTGCGAACATTCGGGCGGTGCAGGATGCGGGGCTTCCCACGATGCATGCGCTGGCGTGCGGGCAGGACGCAGCCGGGGGCAGGAGCTTTGTGCTGGTCAGCGCGGTGGAGGGCGCTTCGCTGGAAGTCCGGGCGGAGGATTACTACCTCCGACACGTCGACGACGAGAAAGCGCTGATGCGCTTCACCGACGCCCTGGCCGGGCTGGTCCGCGACTTCCACGAGGCCGGGTTCGTGCACCGCGATCTGTATGCGTGCCATATCTTCCTTGACGAGCGAGGTGGGCGGCTGGAGCTGGCGCTGATTGATCTGGCGCGGGTGTTCGCCCCCCGCGTGCGGCGGTTCCGGTGGCGGGTGAAGGACCTGGCGCAGCTGAAATACTCGATGCCCCCACATTGGGTGGAGCGATGCTGGCGACGGTTCATGGCTGCGTATTTCGGTTCGGCCAGCCAGGGGCGCAGGTGGCGTCGGTATCGGCGTGCGATTGATCGTCGGGTGCGCCGCATGCAGCGGCGAAGCGGACGGGCGGAAGGCTGGCGAATGGACGCGGGGATCGATTCGTGAACGTTGCGCTGGCGATCGAGCGGATGGACCCGTTCCGCGGCGGGCGGGAGACTTCGGTGGCCCAGGTGGCTGGGGAACTCGCAAGGCGAGGCCATCGTGTTACGATTCTCTGCATGCGCGGAACGTGGCGGCCTGGCGAGGGCATCGAGGTGCGCGAGCTGATGCCCGAGAGCGAGACGAAGTCTGCCCGGGCGATGCGGGCGTTCATTGATCGGGCAGGCCGGCTTGGCGAGGAATTCGACGTGCTCCATGCCACGCTGCCGATTCCGGGTGCGAATGTCTACCAGCCGCGCGGCGGGACGCAGGGGGGGCAGGTCGAGGCTTCGCGCCGCCGACACGGGTTGCTGTACAATGGACTCTCGGCGCTGACGGCACGCTGGAACGCGAAGCGCAGGCTGCTGACCGAGTGCGAGCGACAGGTCGCTGCCGATCCGCGGTGCAGGCTCCTGGCCGTGAGCAACATGGTGGCGGAGGAGTTGCGGCGGTTCTACGACGCCCAGGCCCGCACGCGGGTGATCCTCAATGCCGTGGAGGCGGTGCAGTTCGACCCGCCCGGGCGGGAGGCAATGCGCCAGGCGATGCGGGAGAGGCACGAGCTGCCGGCCGATGGGGTTGTCCTGCTGACGGCGGCGACGAATTTTCCGCTTAAGGGCGTCGACTGGTTGATCCGCGCGCTGGGCGCGTGGAACAAGGCCGGCGGATCGAGGTCGGCGGACGTTCGGCTGCTGGCGGTCGGTACGCCCAGCCCGGGGCGGTATCGCCGGCTTGCGCGACGGTGTGGGGTCGGCGGGCGCGTGGTGGTCGACGGGCCCGTGGCGGCGGACGTCATGCCGCTTTGCTACGCCGCGGCCGACGCGGTGGCGCTGCTGAGCTGGTACGACCCCTGCAGCCGGGTGGTGCTGGAGGGCGTCCGCGCCGGGCTGCCCGCGCTGACGACGCTGCACAACGGAGCGGCCGAGGTGCTGGTGCGCCGCGGCGCGGGCGAGATCGTGAACCTTCCGTCCGACGTCGACGACGTAGCTGGGGCGATCGACAAACTTGCCGACGCGCGGCATCGTGACCGGCTGGCCGACGGTTGCAACGCGGCTGCCGATGAGGTATCCCTGACGCGACACGTCGACGCGCTGCTCGACGTTTACGAGGAGGTCGCCTCATCGTGACCGCACTCCTTGCATCATCGACAACGTGGCTCGACCACCCGGCCGTGCTGTACGGGCTGCTTCCGGCGGCGGGTTATCTTTTCGGCGCGACGCCCTTTGCCTACCTTCTGGCCCGCGCCCGGGGCGTGGACCTTCGCAAGGTCGGCAGCGGGAACATCGGCGCGACGAACCTCGGGCGGGCGTGCGGGCGCTCGTGGGGGTTCCTGTGCTTCTTCCTGGACCTCGCCAAGGGCCTGGTGCCCGTGCTGGCCGTTGGGTTGATGCTGCGAAACCAGCCGGGCTTTCCGAAGGTCAGCCACCAGGCCGCCTGGCTGGCGACCGGATGCGGATGCATTCTCGGACACGTGTTCCCGATCTGGCTGAAGTTTCGCGGGGGCAAGGGCGTGGCGACTTCGCTGGGGGTGGTCCTCGGCGTGTGGCCTTACTTCACGCTGGCGGGCCTCGGGGCGCTTGGGATCTGGATCGTCGTCACGCTCGTCAGCCGGTACGTGTCGCTGGGCAGCGTGGTAGCTGCGATCGCCTTCCTGCCGCTGTTCCTGGCGATCAACGGCCTGGTGATCGGCTTTTCCGAGACGCTGGACTTCTGGCCGATGATGGTCTTCGCCGGCGCGATGGTGCTGCTGATCATCGTCCGGCACCGCTCGAATATCGTGCGACTCGCCCGGGGCACGGAGAACCGCATCGGCGGGGCGGAGTCCGGCAAATCTACCGAAGCGGCCTAGCTGTTCCCGACCGGCGCGTGCACGGTCTGCGCCTAGGCGTAGCTGCCGCCTTCGTCCAGGCCAAGTTCTCTGCGCTTCGCGGAGCGTTCCCTGCCGGCCTGCTGCTCATAGCCGCTCTGGCGATAGGCCTCCAGCGGATCGGCCGGGACATCGAGCTTCTTGCGGACGGCCCGGAGCATCGGCGTGACATCGGCGTTGTACGCGGCGCGGAGGGTTTCTTCTGCGGCTACGACGTCACCTGTCTTCTGGGCCTTCCGCAGGGCGTCGCGATCGACCAGCAGCGCCTTGGCGAAGAGTTCCTGACAGGTGCAGGCCGTCTGGACCATCGCCTGGACCTTGGGCTTGACGTTGTGCGACTGGTCGATCATCCAGGCGATGTCGAGGTCCCTGCCCTTCTCGTGTTCCCAGGCCGCAATCTCGTTGAAGATCCGGAACGCCTGGTACGGATCGATTGAGCCGACGGTCAGGTCGTCGTCGGCGAACTTGCGATCGTTGAAGTGGAAACCGCCGAGCATCTTCTCGTCGATCAGCCAGGCGACGATCTGCTCGATGTTGGTGCCCAGCAGATGATGGCCGGTGTCGACGAGCACCTTCGCGCGGGGCCCGGCCGCCTTGGCGAAGATGTAGCTGGCGCCCCAGTCGAAAAAGTCCGTGAAATATGCGCCGGGCTCGAAGGGCTTGTACTCCACGAGCATCTCCATGCCGCGAGGCAGGGCGTCGTGGGCCTTTTTCAAAGCGCGAGTCGCGTGGGCCTTTCGGCGGCGGATGTCCGCCTGACCGGGATAGTTCGCCCCGTCAGCCATCCACAGCGACAGGTAGCGGCTTTTCGTCTGCCGGCCGATCTCGATGGAATCGAGAATGTGCTTCACCGCTCGCCGGCGGATGGAGGCATTTTCGTTGGTGATCGACCCGAACTTGTAGCACTGATCCTGGAATAGGTTCGGATTGATCGATCCGATCTGAACGCCGTGGCGCTTGGCGAGGTCGCCCACGGCTGGGTCGAACCCGTCCGGGAAATCCCACTGTACGTGAACGGCCACGGTGGGCGTCATGCCGGTGAAGCGGTGTACCGTGCCGGCGTCGGCGAGTTTGTCGTCCAGGTCGACTGCGGCTGCATCCTGGAGATACTTGCCGAACCGCGTTCCGGTGTTCGCGAACCCCCAGGAGGGGATTTCGATCGCGAACCTCGCGAGGCGATCGATGGCTGCTTCTGCCCGGTCGGATGACACCTTCGCCGTCTTCTTCCGTCTGGCCATGGAGAGATTCCTTTCGCTGCTGGTCAGAGCGGATTATATCGGCGAGGCCCGCCGGCTGCAAAAACCGGTAGGTGAAGGTCGGCCGGTCAGTTCTCCCCGCCGCCGCGGGCGAAGTAGTTCGTCAGGTCTTCCGGGTTGAACATCTGCACCGGAATCTCCTTGGGCGAAAGCTCCTTCGGCTCGGCGTGGCCGTCGAAGAAGACGATCGTGGTCTTGCCGTAGTGTCGCATGTCGTCGTGACGGATCATGCGTCCGTTGTTGGGCACCCATCCTTCGAAGGGCATGTGGCCGGGGCCGAGAACGTCGTGGTACTTGTAGTTTGTGGCTGAGAGTTTCTCGACGTTCGCCTCGACGATGTAGGCGACCATCGACGCCGCGCCGGGAACATCGCTGACGCGGGAGGCTGCTCCCGACTGGTACTTCTGGTTGGTGCGAGACGGATCGTACTCGAACCTCTCGAAATCGATGCCGTTGACTACATAATCCAGCACGTGCTCCTGATCCTTCAGGCCGGGACACTGAAGGGAGTCCATGTACTTGAACACTTCGTAGAGGTAGTCGTAGTCCTCATCGTACTTGAAGTCGATCTCCGGGCCGTCGATGTACGGCGAGAGCTTGGCTGCGAAGAGGTAGTGTCCCAGGTTCCCGCTGTTGGGATTGTTGCAGCCGGTGTAGTGGTCGCGGGGTACGTAGCCCTTGTTGTCCTCGGCGTAGAATACGCTGGCCCGGGCGAGCGCATGGAGATTGGTGCTGCACTTGACGGTGTAGGCCAGCGCCTTGGCCTTGGTCAGCGAGGGCAGGAGAATGCTCACGAGCATCGCGATGATGGCGATGACCACGAGCAGTTCGATCAGGGTGAAGCCCTGCCGACCTGGCGGGTGAGTCCCCAATAGCGCAGCGGTGCGCGCCGGGCGCGCAGAGAAATCGGGATGAGTGGATCCTTGCAGTTCTTGCGGCTTCAGCACCCCCGGCGTCCGCAGGCGAGTCCGGACGTCCATTGTGCTGTACCTCAAAGAAGATAATTGAACGAAAATAGGAGTTGTCTACTCTTCTTTATACCTGACGGGCAGCGACAATGCAAGGAAACCCGCGATCATCCGTTTCGCCCCAACGGGTTTGGCTTGCAGGCCGTGTCCTCGTGCTTAGAATGGCCGGAGTTCCCGAACTGCAGTGAGGACGTCTCCTTTGCCTGATCTGACCGACTTTCTGGAAACCTACTATCTCGAACACCTCCGCAAGGGCTTTGCCGACCTGGCCGGGCGGGCGATCTGCCTCTGGAGCGCCGACCGCCAGACGCTGCTGATTCCCGGCTGCGACGACCAGTTGCTCTCGGGCGAGGGCGCCTGCTGCAGGAACATGGAGAAGCTGCCCGCCGCGGCTGTGCTGGTCGACGGTGAGAAGGTGGGCTATCTTACGCTGGGGCCGGCCGGCGACGACGGTGAGGACGGCCAGCCCTCGCCCTGGGCCAGGCAGATGCTCTGTCTGATGGCCAACGTGGTCGGCGGGATGTGCGAGCGCGAAAGTCAGCTTCGCAGCCGGATGGACGAACTGGGCACGCTGTACAACCTGACGGCGGAATTCGCGGGCCGGAGGAGCCTGCAGGAGATTCTCGACGTCGTTGCCCAGACGGTGGTGAAGGTTCTGGGGGCAAAGGCGTGTTCGATTCGCCTGCTCAGCCCGGACAAGGAAGAACTGGTCATCAAGGCCGTGGTGAACCTTTCGGACGAGTATCTCAAAAAGGGCGCGATCCTGCTCTCCGAGAGCCTGATCGACCGCGAGGCCCTCGCGGCCAACAAGCCGGTGTATATCGCCGACGAGCGGAGCGACCCGCGGGTGCTTTACCCGGCCGAGGCGAGGAGAGAAGGAATCGTCAGCGCGCTGTGTGCCCCGATGGTCTACCACGGCCAGCCGGAAGGGATCATCCGCGTCTACACCGATCAGCCCTACGAGTTCGACTGGTTCGAGGCGTCGCTGATGCAGGCGATCGCTGCCCAGGCCGCCGCTGCGGTGGTCAATGCACGACTGAACCAGGAAGCGATCGAGCTGGCGACGATGCGTCGCCACCTGGCGATGGCGGCAGAGGTCCAGCGGCGGATGATCCCGAAGGAACCGCCCAGACCCAAGGGGTTTGATCTCGGCGCGGTATACATTCCGTGCTACGAGCTGGGGGGGGACTTCTACGATTTCATCGACCTGCCCGAAGACAACTTCGGCGTCGCGATCTGCGACGTGGTGGGCAAGGGGGTGCGGGCGTCGCTGCTGATGTCGTCGGTGCGGGCGTCGCTTCGGGGGCACGCGGTGAATGTCTACGAGATGTCGCTCGTGCTGGACAAGGTCAACCGCGACCTCTGCGCCGATTCACTCGTCAGCGACTTCGCGACGATGTGCTATGGCGTGCTGGATGTTGCCGACCGTCGCTTCACCTATACCAACGCGGGACATGCCCCGCCGATGCTCGTCCGGGACGGCGAGTTGATGCAGATGGAGGGCGGCGGATGCCTGCTGGGGGTGGACCCGTCAGCCCACTATGAGCACCAGTTGCTGATGTTCCAGCCGGGCGATGTGGTGCTGATGTACACCGACGGTCTGACCGACGCGATGAACTTCACGGAGGAGTGTTTCGGTCGCCAGCGCATCGAGGAGGCGCTGCTCGAGGCGGTCGGGCAGGGATTCACCGCCGAGCAGATCGTCAAGCACGTGGTATGGAACATGCGGAAGTTCGCGGGACTCACGCCGCGATTCGATGACACGACATTGGTTGCGATCCGGGCCCTGTAGCGATTTGGCGGAGGGATGCGAACGTGAACTACAGGCTGCTGGCGTTGGACGTGGACGGCACGATCGCCGACCCCCGCAGCCGGGTTGCCCCGGAAGTCTGTCGCGCGATACGCAAGGTCCAGGCTGCATCGATGCGCGTGTGCCTCGCTACGGGGCGTACACTGTGGGAGACCCAGGGCGTCTGGCGGCAGCTGGCGCTGTCGCCTCCGTACGATCCGCTGGTGCTATCGGGTGGGGCGCTGGTGTCCGAACCCCACTCGGGACGGACGCTCTATCACAAGCCGATCGATCAGGGAACGACCCGGGCATTTGCCCGCCTGGCGGGGGATCTGGGACTCACGGCCATGGCGCTGGTGGATCGCTGGCGGTGGGGGGTGGAGTATTACGTGGTGCCCGGGCGCGATGCAGCCGAGGTGGACGAGCACTTCCTGGGGAAGATGGACGTCGACGTGAGGCGCGTGGACGACCTGGAGGCGGTTGCGGACTTGCCGGCTGCTCTTCGCCTGAACGCACTGACGCATCCGGACCGGGCCGACGGACTGGTCGAGCGGTTTTCGGAGCAGTTCGACGGGCGGCTGAACGTGCATGCGATTCTGGCGCCCAACTACGGGGCGTGGATCCTGGAGGGGTTCCATCCGCAGGCGAACAAGTGGACGGCGCTTCGGTACGTGGCGCAGGGGCTTCGACTGCCTGCCCGGTCGATCGTGGCGGTGGGGGACGACATCAACGATCTGCCGATGCTCCGGGGTGCGGGGCTTGGCGCGGCCATGCCAAGCGCGCCCCAGTCGGTCCGCGACGCGGCCGACGTGGTCGTAGAAGGAAGCGTTGCGGAATTCGTAGAGCAGCTGCTGGCCGGAGAGTTCGACGAGCTTGCCGGTTGCGACGGCAGCGACGCGGATCGGGAGCGAACCCAGCCGGAGGCGTAGTCGGATGAAGCGCAAGCCATCCCAGCAGGAGCTGGCTGAGAAGCTGCGGCAGTCGATTCGTCGTGGTGACTTGTCGGGCGCGTCGGAGATTCTGGGGGAAGTTCCGCCGGAAGGGCTTTCGGAGTCGGTGCGGGCTTCCAGCCCGCAGGCGCCGAAAGACGTGTACGCACCGCTTGCCGGTGCGACCGAGCGTGCGGCCGGGGAGTGGCGTTGCCTGGAGCTGGCGTCGATGCCCTCCGAGGCCTTCGGGCAGGAGAGCGAAGCCGCCGGGGATTTCCTCTCGGCGGTGCGGGGTGCGGGCGAGCGGTTCGACGAGCTCCGCGCTTCGGCGGGGCTTTGTCACGTTGCCAACGCCAGGCCGCAGGACGTGCTGTTGATGCGCGTGACAGCCCGGGCGGCCGATCCCCACGACGTGCTCTGGGTGACGCTGCTGACGACGGAGCGGGCGTGTCGGGTGGTTCACCTGGTCGCCCGCGGGCCCGACGAGGAGCCGGGCGTGCTGGCTGCGGCGGTCGAGCACTGGCAGCGGGCATCGGTGGTGGTAACGCACGACAGCAAGGTCGGCGACCTGGACAAGCTGCGGGCGAGGCTGGATGCGGCGGGGGTGGAGGGCCCGTGGACCCAGCCGCCGCACCTGGACCTGCGATCGGAGGCGAAAAGCGCCTGGCGGGGCGAGCTTCGGAGCGTATCGCTTCGGTCGCTGCAGCAGGCGGTGCTGGGCTGGCAGCCGACGGCGGCAGGCAAGGACATCGGCGCCCAGCACACCGCGATGCTGGAGACCGGCGACGTGGGCGCGATCGAAGCGGGGCTTCGTCGCTCGGGCAGGGAGATCCTGGCGATGGCAGGGATCACGTCGGCCCTGCTGACGGGGCGTTCGTTGCTGGATTGAAGACCGGGGCGCGGCGGGAGCGGTAGACGATGTCGCAGGGCGCATCGGCCGTCGTGGGGCGCGAAAAGTGCCCCCCGAGCTCTGAAACAAGCCCAGGGGGCGGGCGCGAGGACAAAAGCCTGCGATTGGTGCCGGGGCACCGTTGTGTTTTCGGCTACTTCAGTGTCGTGAACATCAGCAGGGCGGGGATGTCCGACTTCTTCTTGCAGTTGCTGCGGTCGAAGACGGCGAGGTAATCCCAGGCGTATTTGGGCTCGTCCTCGTCGCCGATCTGTACGCGGATGATCGCGGCGTAGGTGTCGGACTGCACGGTCAGCAGGTTGCTGACGTCGCGGAACATCATGTCACGCTCGTAGGCGTAGTCGTACCGCTGGACCTTGCTGCGGACGTTGCTGTCGTTCTTGACGGTCTTGCTGTAATCGCTCCACCCGGCCAGTGAGTTGGCGTAGTCGGCGATGGGGATCGCGACTTCGCCGACGGTCATGAACCCCCGGCCTTCTGCATTCTTGCGGAGGTTGGTCATGGTGTTTTCACGGGTGGAGTAGTCTCGCGGCGAGCTGAGCTTGTCGCGGTAGGCAATGATGTACTCGGCGATTGTCTCGCGGTTGACGTCCCGGCCGAAGATCTTCTTGGGCCACGGCAGGGCGGCGAGGACTTCTTTCGACGCGGAGTTGACGTTGATGCGTCCGAACACGCGCCGCGGCTCGTCGGGACGGGTTTCGTCCAGCGAAAGGCAGCTGAAGAACTCCGGGACCAGGGCGCCGATGGGCACGGGCGGATACGGCCTGGATGCCGAGCCCCAGAAGGCCGGGACTTCGCTGGGCCTGGGGTCGAGGCGTCCGCGGAGGGGATCGTCCGGGAAGTAGGCCAGGAAGTCGGTCCGCCGCAGGGCCTTGGAGAACGGCACGAGATTCCCGCCGGGCTCGGTGAACGAGCTGGTCATGTAGATCTCGCTGAGGAAGCCGATGCTGCGGAGCTTCTCGTGGGGCTCGTCCTTGCCGCCGTTGGTGTCGAAGTCTTCGAGCACAAAAATCGGCACGGCGTGGGCGGCGTGGTCGAGCAGGTCGTCGGCGCTGACGCTGTTCTTGCCTGCTTTGCTGTCTTCCATATCGTGTGGATCGTCGCCAGGCCCGGAGGGCGAGCGGTCCTCATAGGCGGCGACGTTGAACCGGCAGCGGTCGAGATCGTCGTCCCGCTGGATGTCGCGGATCTCTTCCTCGTCGACCTGGATGTCTTCCGCCCCGTAGCCGAGATCGTCGGCGGAAACCTGGTCGTAGGGCACGCGGGTGATGTCGGGCGAGCTGCCGAAATCGCGAATCAGCGTCACGACGCGGTCGTCGTCGAAGCGGAGTTTCTTGTCGTCGTCGGTCTTCCCGAGCTCTTTCCAGTGGCCCTGTGGGTCAAGGTTGGTGTCATTCTCCAGTTGTGACTGGTTGCCCGAGTAGCCCGGGCCCTCGATGTAGGAGTAGAACACGACCTTCCGGCCATACTTGACGCCATAGTCCGGCAGGTCGACGTACTCGGTTCCGTCGGAGTTGCTGATCTTCAGGCGGTAGTGCTTTGTGTTGATCCACCGGTTGGTGGGGTTGAGGATCTCGATGGCATAGCCCGCGACATGGTCTCCGGCGTCGGGGGCGCTCTCGGGCTTGTGCATGGCGTAGGCCTCGGTGATCACGAGGTCCTGCTTCATGCCGTATGCGGTGAACGTCTGCCCGGCGCCCAGGTCGGCCGTCACCGGCCAGGGGGCGCCGTCGCCCTCATCCGAGACGTACGCCCAGAGGTTTGCGACGAAGCAGGCAGCCATCTTCTTGCGGTACTCGGTGTTCTTGCCCGGCAGGCCGCCCATCGAGTCTTCCAGCCCGAGTTGGTCGAGCATGCGCACCATGGCGTCGAACAGGTCGGCGCGGACATCGGTCTGGCTGAGGTCGCGGAGTTCGAGCTCGGTCGGCCAGTCGCTGGTTACCTCGGCGATCAACTGTCCGAGCTGGGCGTCGTTGTCCTGCGGCACGCGAGGTACCTGGCGCGAGACGCTGTAGGTGGTGAACTGCCGGCGGAGTTCGACGGGCACCACGTCCCGGTGGGTCATGGGACGGGCGACCCGGCCCGCCTTGAGGGGGTGATCCTCGTTGAAGAACAGGAAGAACGTTTCGCAATCGATGCCGAAGGGACGGTACGGCTCGTCATAGTTTCGGTACGGTCGCGAGAGCACCCGGCCGCAACGGAGATAGTAGTCCCAGGTGCTGGGCATGTCGCTCTCACGAATCCGCTGTGGATTCTTGCCGTAGTTCCCGCAACGTCCTTCGTGGATCCCGTAGATCCTGGGTTGGCCTTCGTCATAGTCGTAGAGGAAGTCGAAGTCGTCGCCGAGCAGTTCCACCAGCTCATACGACACGGGGCCGTAGGGCATGTACGCGCGGTACTTGCCGTCCTTGCGGAATACGTCGCCGCCGGTGTTGATGCACGCCTTGCCGGAAAGGTCCACGATCTTGACCGCTACGTAGTATTCTTCCCCGTGGGAGTTCATCGTTCCGCTGGGCACGAGGTAGGCGTCGTTCTCGCCGTCGGCATCGACGTCGATGAGTTTGCCGTTGTCGCCGAAGAGCTTCGAGTAGTGCGGGTCGCCCTCGGGGTACTCGAACGTCAGGTGCGGGTCGACGTCGTCGGAGGCGTAATCGACGAACGCCCGAAGCTTGTCTTCGGCGTCGGCGTGGCGGGCTGTGTCGCCGTAGGGGCCGTCGTTGTCGATGTACAGGTCCGCCTGCAGCACGCCGCTGATGCGCGCGACCACGCCGTGGGCGATGGGGTCGGCCTGGCTTCGGGAGACCAACGCGTCGGAGGCCTTGGAATCCAGCCGGGCGACGATCAGGAACGTCAGCCCAAGCGAGAGGATGATCGAAAGCAGGCTGACGGTCAGCAGCAGGGCGGAGCCTTTTCTGTTGCGCTTTGTATTCATACGTCACACATCCTTTCGGGCGTTGCTTCAGGAGCCCAGTGGGCAGATGACTTCGTATTCCACGCCCTCATTGGTGATGTCGGTACGATTGCTCTTGAGCGTCAGATCCCTGATCAGGAATCGCAGCTTGATCGCGCGAGGCCAGGCCGACGGGTCATCGGACGTCCAGGTGGCGTGGTACGCGCCGCCCTTTTCGTACTCCGCGACAAATCCATCGCCGGCCGGGGTGTCGATATCCTTCGAGCTGTAGTTGCTGTCCCGCGGTTTGACCGAGTACGAGACGTCGCCGTCGTCGTCGACGGAAAAATCGACGCCGTACCAGTTCATGTTCCCGCCGTCGACGCTGCCGTCTGTCCACATGATGCTCAGCGCCCGGCAGCCGGGGGCCAGTACCTTCCAAAGCGAGTCGATATCCACCTCATTCTCGGGTGGCAGGGTCATGCCGTCCGGGGCTCGCTCGGCTGCCCGGTCGATGAAGTCCTGGATGTCGTTGAGATCCCCGGCCTTCTTGCGCGGGGAGAACGCCAGGTCCGCAAAGTCCAGGCTCCCGTCGACGTCATCCCCGAGGTCGCTGGACAGGGTGCGCTGGTAGTCGAGGCATCGTCCCATGATCCACTGCTGCCGAACCAGCACGTCCCCGTCGTACACGCCCTCGCCAGGTGCCAGACACACGACGGTCATCGTTCCCGTGCCTGTCGCCGAGAACTGATAGTTATGGGAGAAATTGGCGCGCAACATGCTGTCGACGACCCCGGCTGCACCGGAGTAGACCAGCATCGGGCGTCCGCCTTTGACTTCGGTGATCGATACGAACCCCTGCTGGCTGGCCTGGCGGGTGTCCGCGCGGACCGTCTGGCTGATCGCCAGTGCCTGAGAATTCAGCCGCATGTTCCGCTGGGCGATCGATACCGCACGCTGGCTGGACGAAAGAATCTTGCCGAACGACAGGATAATGATCGCCAGCACCGCAACGGCCGTCACCAACTCGATGAGCGTCAGGCCTCGGCGACCTCGTCGGGGCTGGGGTTCTCGAATTGTCGTGCTGTCAGCCATGTCTATTCCTTCTCCCGGAGGGACATTTCCACCGTATAGGCCGCGAGAACGGGCACGTTGAACCCGGCGGAACTGCCGGTTTCGCGGACGACCCAGACACTCGTCGAGCCTTCGGGCAGGCGGGTCTTGAGGATCGCGAAGTTGCCCCCGTCTCCCACGCCGTCGATGTAGGAAATCGCCCCGGTATCCGCCCGGACCACGACCGAGTTGGCCTGAAGCGAACCGCCGCCGCTTACGGTTAACTTGGTGACCTTCTCATCGCTTTCAAGCTCGACGTCTTTCAGCGTGGCCGAGAGCTTCTTGAGCTCGATGCCGGTGCCCGGCGTGGACTTCTGGTAGGCGACGACCACGAACTGGTAGTCGTTCTCGGTGTGAATGCCTTCGTTGCTGAGGCGGCGGGCGAGAACCAGCGCGCCGCGACGGGTGCTGTCATCGCCCGAAGGGTAGTTCAGCTCGTTGCCGAACTTGTCTGTGACGTTCTCCAACTGGCCGGTGGAGGTGATCGACGACGGGTTCGACCGGTCGTGCTCAAGGCGGGCGCGGGTGACGGCGATGGCGTTCTCGCAGATGATGTTGCCCAAGACCTCGCGGATCGACTGATTGTTGAGTCTCGCTGCAGCCGGGAACATCGCAGCTGCGAGCGTCAGCCCGAAGGCGAGGATGCCCATGGCGATCATCAGCTCGGCCAGGGTGAAGCCTCCCGCGGGCCTGCGAGGGGCGGCTCGATTGTCTATTCGCTGCAGTTGCATGCGTTACTCCCTGGGATACAGCATTCCGGTATGCGGATTGACGGGCAGGAACTGGGCGTTCTGCCAGAGGTACGAGTCCATGGCGTGCTTGCTGATGTTCTCGTAGTTTCGATATTCGATGAGCACCACGCCGTTGGAGCAGTCGTTGGGCGAGTTGTAGCTCTTCTGCGTGGGAAGCCCGCGCACCGTTTCCCACAGGGCCCCGCTGCCGGTGGTCAGGTCGCCATCCGGGTCAATGGCGACGGAATTGCGATAGATCGACCGCACCAGCCTGCCCTCCGGGGAGAACAGGATCGTGATGGCCGTTGCGCGTTCGTCCCAATGCCAAGGATCCGGGTTGAACTCGCCGGTGTTCTTGTCGAAGAAGGCGTCTTTCCTCATGTCGAGGCTGATGAACCCGATGCCCTCGGGCATGGCGATGGGCTCAAAGCCCTCGGCCAGGTCGACCACCGCTGCGGGTTTCATCTTGTTGCCTGCCCTGAAGTCGCGGATCTCCTTGAACTCCACCACAGCCGAGAAAAACGTATCCCGGAACTCGTCGATGTCGGGGTTCTCGGATTCCGACGCATTGGCCGGCTGGATGTGCACGCCGGCGAAGGTGCCCTTGCGGATGGCCAGGGCGCGGGCGGCGCGGAGCTGGCCTGCGAGGATGTTGTACGCCTGCTTGTCGGCGCTGGATTCCATCAGCGAGGTGATGCTCGGCAGGGCGATGCCGGCAATCAGCACGATGATGCCCATCACCACAATCAACTCGATGAGCGTGAATCCGCGCGGGCGTCTGTGTGTCTCTCGATGACTCATGGTCTTGCTCCTGCGGATCGCCTAGCGATCCGAGCGGATGTCGTCTTCCTTGTGTTCGCCGCCGATTCTGCGGTCCGGGCCTCCGGAAATCAGCACCGGCCTCTTGCCCAGCCCCCCGTCCTTGTCGTACTTGATCTTCTCTCCGAAACCGTCATAGAGATGCTCGTCGGGTCCCCGGAAGTAATCCTGTCCGAGCTTGGTGACCAGGTCCCAGGACTTGTCGCACTTCTTGAGCTCCTCCAGGAGCTTCTTGGTGTTCCCCGCGTCGGGGTACTCCTCGTACTCGTCCTCGTAGGCGACGATCGCTTCGTGGGTCACCTGCATCACGCCGCGGGTCTGGTCGATCGCCATACGCTCCATGACGTACTTGCCCACGGCTACGACCAGCGCCACGATGATCGCCATGATGAACATGACCACCAGCAGCTCCACCAGCGTGAAGGCTTTTCGGTCGGTGCCCGGTCGGGTGCTTGTTTTTCGATTGCGTCGCATCGCTGTTATCCTTGTGCGGACGGGTTACTGCAGGAAGTTCGTGATGTCGTCGGTGTCGGGGTGTTCCCGGTAGGCTTCCCAATCGTTGCCCGTGGGGCCCTTGGACCGCAGGATGAAATCCCGCCGGAAGAACTCCCCGTCGTTGTCCTTGGCGTAGTTGTTGATGTCCGACCCGCCGTAGGTTTTGTCCTCGGGGTCGAACCGGTAGTATTCGATTTCGTTGTCAAACTCGTCGAGAAATACCAGCTTGCCGTTGCCTGAACGCCCGAGCTTGGCTTTCTTCTCGTCGAGGTAGGGCCCATAGATGTCCCCGCGAAAGACGATCCGGAACCCGAAGCCCTCCTTGCCGTCGTCGCCGACGGTGACTCCGTCGAGTTCCTGGGGGTCTCCGTAGGGAATGCCGTTGAGGTCGGTGTCGGGGAAGTAGCCCAGCATCGCCTGCACGAGGTAGTTCTTGCCGTCCCACGTGCCGGCGCCGGCGTACTTGGTCTCGCTGGGCGGGTAGTCGCCCAGGTCGGCGAAGTAGCTCTTGCAGCCGGTCTCGATCAGCCGGATCGTCGTTCGGGAGGCCGCCACTGCCACGCCCTGGCGGACCTTCTGCAGCGTCGGCAGGGCGATCCCCAGAAGGAGGATGATGATCGAGATCACCACCAGCAGTTCCACCAGGGTGAAACCTCGCCGGCGGGGTGCGGCCTGGCCGGTCTGGACCGGGTCAGGCCAGGTCGTGGCTGTTGCGTGTTGTCGGGCAAACTTCTGCACGTTTATCTCCCGGCGGTCAATAGTTGGTAACGTCGTCTTCATTGAAGTACTTCCGGTCGGGCCCGGGCGCGATCAGCAGGAAGGCTCCGTCGTTGGCCGCCTTGCCCGTCTCCGGGTTTTCGATGGCGTTGCTGAAACTTCCACCTTCGCTGCCGTCGGTGAGTTCGTCGTTGTCGCTTTTCTTGTACTGGTTCTTACTGCCCTTGTAGGCCTTGCGCGACGGGTAGTAGCAGATGGGCATGGCCCGGCTGCCGTTGAGGTCCGACATGCAGTCGTTATGGCCTTTGTAGTCGAGCAGGTTGCCCTTCTCGTACTCGTCGTAGGCGTTGGCGGGATAGTCGGCGTCGCCGGTGTCCGGGTCGACCTGCGTGTACAGGGCGCGGGCGAGAAGCTGGCTGCCCGTGGTGGAATCCAGCCGGTCGGGTCGGATCTGCCCCGGGTACATGCCGCTGTGCTCGCGGGAGAACTGCTCGAGTCCGCGGTTGATGGCTGTCATACGGGCTCGGGTGAGCGTGGCGGCAGAGGACTTGAGAATCGCGCTGAGCGACGGGACCAGGATGCCCATCAGCAGGGCGATGATCGTCATGACCACCAGCAGTTCGATCAGCGTGAAGGCCGATCGTCTCCGCCGTGCGGCTGCAGGCCGCCTGGCCCGCGGGCAGCACGCTGTTGCTTCCGGCTTGATTGTGCGTGTTCGCTTCGTCACGTCGATTTCCTATTCGCGCCTGAAGTTGGTGATGTCGTCGCTGGTGAAGTATGTGCGGTCCGGGCCCGGAGCGATCAGCAGATACCGCCCGTAGCCGAACGGCTTGTCGGATTCGGGATCTTCGATGAAATCGTCGAAGCTCCCCTCTTTGGGCTTGATCAGGTCTCCGGAGTTACAGCTGTCGTCGAACCGGCTGGTCTGGTCGCGATACGTAATCGACGGCCAGTAGGTGATCGTCAGCGGCTTGGGGAAGCCGTCGAGGGGCACGTACGGTTTGCCCGTGCCGCTTTGGGTTCCGTCCTCGTTGTCCAGGAGGTTCTTGTCGATATTGGCGTAGCCGTTGACCGGCTCCCAGCTGTCACGGAAGGCATCTTTCGAGCGGTCCGAGAACAGGCAGCGTACGAGGTGTTCGGTAGCTGACAGGCCATTGATTCTTCTGTACATCTTGCCCCAGCGGACGCTGTCCTGCCCCGGGTAGATGCGGTGATCGAGGTGGTAGGCGTCGATGCCGCTCTCCAGGATGCGCAGGTGCGTGAGGGTTCGCGTGCCGTATCCGCTGGAAAGCACCGAGGCGATCGAGGGCACGAGAATGCCGATCAACATCCCGATGATCGCGATAACCACCAGCAGTTCGATCAGTGTGAAGCCTCGCCGCTGCGATCGATCAACCCGTCTCGTTGTCTGCCCGTTTCGGAGCATGTCGGACCACCTTCCTACTTCTGCAGATTCTGGAGGATTCCCACCATCGGCATGAACAGGGCGACGACGATGAACCCGACGATCAGGCCCAGCACGATGATCAGTACCGGCTCCAGCAGGGAGGTCAGCGACCCGACGAGGACTTCGACTTCCTCGTCGTAGGTGTCGGCGACCTTGTTGAGCATCTTGTCGAGTTCGCCGGTCTCCTCGCCGACGTCGATCATGTTGACCACCATGGGCTCGACGATCTTCGCCTGCCGCAGCGGCTGGGCGAAGCTCTCGCCCTCGCGGATGCCGTCGTGGACCTTGTTCATCGCCCGGGCGTAGACTTCGTTGCCTGCGGTGTCGCGGGTGATGTTCAATGCTTCGAGGATCGGCACGCCCGCGGCAAGGAGCGTTCCGAGTGTCCGCGAGAACCGCGCCACCGACGTCTTGGAGATGATCCTGCCGAACAGCGGGATGTGCAGCTTGACGTTGTCGACCACGTAGCGGCCGCCTTCGGATGTCTTCATCAGCCGGACGATCGCCCAGACGGCGAAGGGCGTGCCGATGACGACGATCCAGCCGGGGAAGACCATCCATTCACTGAGATTCAGCAGGGCGCGAGTAACGGTTGGGAGTTTCGAGCCGAGATCATCGAAGATCTTCTCGAAGGCGGGGACGACGAACACCAGCAGGCCGATTACGATCAGCACCGCGAAACTGATGACGGCGATGGGGTAGATCAGCGCGCCGACGACCTTGCGACGCAGCGCCTGGGACTTCTCCATGAAGTCCGCGAGCCGCTGGAGGATGACGTCCAGCACGCCGCCGGCCTCGCCGGCGTGGACCATGTTGGTGTACAGCCGGTCGAATGCCTTGGGGTGCTTGGCCATGGCCTCGGAGAGCGTGGCACCGCCTTCGACGTCTTCGGCGACCAGTCGGATCGCGACGCGAAGCATGCCGGGCTTCTGCTGCTCTTCGAGAATCCGCAGGCTTCGGAGGATCGGCAGACCCGCGTCGATCAGCGTCGAAAGCTGGCGGGTAAACTGCGTCAGCAGTTTCTTGGGGACGCGGCCTACTTTGCGGACGGTTTTCTTCGCGCCCGCCCCGGCCTGCTGCTGGGCAGGAGCGCCGCCGCGTTTGCCGGCCTTTTCCTTGATCTTGGTCGGGAAGTTGCCCATCGCCCGCACCTTGGCGATGGCGTCCTCCGAACTGGTCGCATCGACCTCGCCCTTGACGGGCTGGCCGACGCTGTTCATGGCTTCGTACGTGAACTGTGGCATTGCGTCTCACTCCTCGCCCGGCGTCTCTCGCCGGGTCGGCAGGTGCCGTTTCTTGCTGTATTTACTACGTTTATCGAGCGACGCGGGGTCGCGCGTTTTCTACAGGCCTTCCTCGAAAATGGTCTGGCTTGCGACCTCTTCGATGGTCGTCTGACCGTCGAAAATCGCCAGCAGACCGCTCTCGCGCAGCGTCCGCATGCCTCGCTTGCGGGCGGCCTCGCGGATCGCATTGGTGGAGCTGCGCTTCATGATCAGGTCGCGAAGCGTATCGTCGAGAACCATGATCTCGTAGATCGCCATTCGCCCGCTGTAGCCCGTGCCGCGGCAGTACTCGCACCCCAGACCGTGGTAGAACGTTCTGCCGGACATGTCCTCCGGCTGGAGGCTGAGCTCCATCAGGGCGTCTTCCGTGGGGGTGAACTCCTCCTTGCATCGCGGACAGATGGTTCGTACCAGCCGCTGGGCGACGATCGCTTCGAGCGTAGCCGTGACCAGGTAGGGCTCGAGCCCGAGGTCCAGCAGTCGCGCGATCGACGACGGTGCGTCGTTGGTGTGCAGGGTAGTCAGCACCAGGTGGCCGGTCAGCGACGCATGAACGGAGATCTCGGCCGTTTCGAGGTCGCGAACCTCGCCGACCAGCACGATGTCCGGGTCCTGCCGCAGGAAGGACCGCAGCGATCGGGCGAAGGTCAGGCCGACATCATCGTTGATGGGCACCTGGACCAGCCCGTCGATGTCGTACTCGACGGGATCTTCGCTCGTGAGGATCTTCACGCCCACGTCGTTGAGCTCGCTCAGTGCCGAGTAGAGCGTCGTGGTCTTGCCCGAGCCAGTCGGGCCCGTGACGATCAGAATGCCGTGGGGGCGGTTGATCAATTGCCGGAAAATCCGCAGGTCGTCGTCGCGGAAGCCCAGGCGTTCGAGATCCAGTGACACGTTGGACCGGTCCAGCACACGCATGACCACGCTCTCGCCGAACATGGTCGGCAGCACCGAAACGCGCAGATCGACAGGCCGGCCGTTGACGACCAGCTCGATGCGTCCGTCCTGGGGCAGCCGACGTTCGGCGATGTTGAGGTTTGCCATGACCTTGATGCGCGACGCCACCGCCAGGGCGATCGAACGGGGCGGGGGGAGCATCTCGTAGAGCAACCCGTCGATGCGGTACCGCATCTTGAACTCGTTCTCGAACGGCTCGAAATGCACGTCCGACGCCCGGTTGCGGATCGCCTCCAGGAGCACCATGTTCACCAGTCGGCGAACGGGGTTGGAGTCGGCTGCCTCGCGGATGGTGTCCAGGTCGATGCTCTCGCCGCGGTTCTCCAGGGCGGCCAGCTGGTTGTCTTCGCCGATTTCGTTGAGAATGTCCCCGAGGGTCTCGGGGTCCACGTCGTAGTACTTGGTGAGGGTCTTCTCGAGATCGTCCGGATTGCTGATCATCGCCGTTACGCGGAAGCCCATCAGCGTCTGGAGATCGTCGATGGCATGGAAGTTGTCAGCTGTACCGACCGCGATCGTGACGTGGTTGGTCGACTCGTCGTAGTCCACGGGCACGATCTTGTAGGTATTGGCCATCTGGGCAGGGATCGCCGCGATGACTTCCTCAGGAATGTCGCGGCTGGCGAGGTCGACATACTCCATTCCGACCTGGTATCCCAGCGCCAGCGCCAGCGCCTGCTCCTCGACGTAGCCGAGATCGACCATGATCTGCCCGATCGGCCCGCCTCGCTGTTTCTGGATCTCCAGGGCCTCGTGGACCTGATCCCGCTGGACTTCTCCAAGCTTGACCAGTACCCGCCCGATGGGCCGGCCCCGGAGCTGCTGAACATCGATCTGTTTGGGGCTGTGGTTCATCGGAAATTACCTCTTGGCTCTGGCTTGCTGACGGGGAGGCGCCTGCTGGGGCTGCTGGGGAGGCTGGCCGGGTTGCTGTTGCTGCTGGGGCATTGCCACCCGCCCCGACCGGTACGACTTGAGCTTCTCCTGAAGCTCCGCAGGGCTCTGGGAGTGGTCGATGGCCTCTTCGTCGGACACTTTGTCCTGGATCGCCAGCTGGAACAGGTGATCGTCCAGCAGCTGCATGCCGAGTTTCTTGCCCGTCTGGATCGACGAAGGAATGCGGAAGACCTTGTTCTCGCGGATCAGGTTCGACACCGCATTGGTCACGACCATGAACTCAAAGGCTGCGATTCTGCCCTTGCCCTGTTTCAGGGGGAGCAGCGCCTGGCAGAGCACCGCGATCAGCGCCTCGGAAAGCTGCACGCGAACCTGCTCCTGCTGGTCGACGGGGAACTGGTCGATCAGTCGCGTGATCGTACGGTGGGCCGTTGTCGTGTGAAGCGTGCCGAAGACCAGGTGGCCGGTCTCTGCGGCACGAATGGCCGCCTGGGTAGTCTCCAGGTCGCGGAGCTCGCCGACCAGGATCACGTCCGGATCCTGTCGGAGCACGCGTCGCAGGCCCTCGTCGAAACTCGGAACGTCCACGCCGACCTCACGCTGGTTGACCAGCGACTTGGCGTGGTTGTGGTAATACTCGATCGGGTCCTCGATCGTCACGATGTGCCGGTCGAAGTTCCTGTTAATGTAGTTGAGCATCGTTGCCAGCGTCGTCGTCTTACCCGAGCCGGTCGGACCTGTAACCAGGAACATGCCCCTCGGGCGGCGACACAGGCTGCGGACGATCTCCGGCAGGCCGATCTCCTCGAAGCTGAAAATCTTGGAGGGAATCAGCCGCAGGGTCAGGGCGATAAAGCCCTTCTGCTGGAACACAGCGGTACGGAATCGCCCCGCGTCACCGTACTCGAACCCGAAGTCGGTGCTGCCCTGTTCCTGCAGCTCCTGCTGGGCTCGCTCGGGAGTGATCGCCTTCATCAGGGCGATAGTATCTTCCGGTTCGAGGACCTTGGTCTCCAAGGGTCTGAGCCGCCCATGGAGTCGCAGGGTAGGGGGACGGCCTACGGTCAGGTGCAAGTCGCTGGCTCCCCGCTTGATACAGGTCTCCAGCAGCCGGTCAATGTGAATCGTTGCCATTACGGTACCTCACATGCATTGTTCGTTAGCAGGGACACTGCAGAAAACCGTCTGATTCCTCCAAGCGGGGCCATCTTGTACGTAAGCGCTTCAAATAAAGAGCCTTGCATGGAATATGCCATGGCGGCTACTCTTCGGCGTATTCCATGGCCTGCGTGATGCGGGCGAGTTCTTCAGGGGTAGTCGTGCCGTTTCGAATCTTGATTTTGCCATCCTCCAGAAGGCTGCGCATGCCTCCGGCGCGGGCTGCGTTGCGCAGCTCACTGACCTGGGATTGCTTGAACGCAAGTTCCCGGATGCTGGCGTCCATTTCCATGAGTTCGAAGATCCCCTGCCTGCCCCTGAATCCGCTGCCGTTACATACGCTGCAACCTCTTCCACGGTAAAAGGTTGTAGCCTCGATCTCCTCGGGCCTGAACCCCAGAAGCCGCAGCACCCGCGGGTCCGGGTCGGGGTACTCTTCCTTGCACTCCTTGCAGATGACCCGAACCAGTCTCTGAGCCATCACCGCCTGGATACTGCTGGCTACCAGGAAGGGCTTGACACCCATGTCAATCAGACGGGCAACCGCCGACGGCGCATCATTGGTATGAAGTGTACTGAAAACCAAGTGTCCTGTTAATGCGGCCTGGATAGCCACCTCAGCTACGTCGTAGTCGCGTATTTCGCCAACGAGAATGATGTTCGGGGCCTGGCGCAACATGGCACGGAGGATTTTGGAAAACGTCAGACCGATCGCGTCATTGACCTGGACCTGGTTGATGCCCTGGAAGTTGTACTCCACCGGATCCTCTGCGGTGATGATCTTTCGGTCGGGGCGGTTGAGCTCCTGAAGGGCAGAGTACAGCGTCGTGGTCTTGCCCGAGCCGGTCGGACCGGTCACCAGGAAAATGCCGTTGGGCCTCTTGATCATCTGCAGGAAGCGCTGGTAGGCGTCCTGCTCGAACCCCAGGGCTTCCAGGCCGAGCTCGGCACTCTCAGGCCGAAGGATACGCAACACCACGCTCTCGCCGTGATAGGACGGCAACGCCGAGACGCGAAAGTCGATGTCCTCGCCGCCAATGGGCATCTTGATCCTGCCATCCTGGGGAACGCGCTTGATCGCCAGGTCCATTCCCGCCAGGATCTTCAGCCGGTTGATCACCGCGCCCTGCATCCGCTTGGGAATGTTGTCTCGTTCCTGGCAGACCCCGTCTACGCGATACCGCACCCGAACGCGGTTGCCCATGGGCTCGATGTGGATGTCCGAGGCCCGCATGTTGGCCGCCTCGGTGATGATCATGGTCACCAGCCGGATGATCGGAGCGGCCCCCTCGTCCATCGCCTCCTCGCCGGACTGTTCGATGATCGCTTCCTCGGTGGAGGTGGTCTTCTCCAACTCCTCCATCGTGTCGTCCATGCTCACGTCCGAGCGGAGACAGTTCTCAATATAGTTCCGCATCCTGCTGCGTGAAGCGAGGCAGCAATTGAGCTCGGCATTGAGCCGGAACCGGAGCATATCCAGCGTCTCCAGGTCCAGCGGATCGGTGATGACGACCTTGATCCGCCCGTCTTCCTTCTCCAGGGGCAGGACAAGATGCTTTCGGACGATATCTTCGGGGATGATGCTGCGGTCGGGAGGGCTGATATTGCGGTCGAGGTCGATGTAGGCCATGTCGAATTGCCTGGCCAGGGCTTTGGTGATGTCCTCCTCGTCGGCAAGCCCCAACTCGACCAAGGCCTCGCCGATCCGCATTCTTTGTTCCTGGGCGTGCTGGAGAGCTTCCCGTACACCTGCCTCCGTAACCACGCCCCACTCGATGAGGATCTCTCCGAGCTTCTGCCGTTTCTTTCTTGCCATAGTCTCAGATCATCTGTTTGGGCATAGGGATTTCGCGATGGATGGATGTTCGCGTCTTGTCTTTCGTATCCGCCTACCGGCGGGGGAAGATCTCTGAACCGGGCATGCTGCAAGAGGCAGCCCACGTCACCACTCAGCCTCTCGCCTGCCGCGGGCTCTTTCCTGGGGCGGGGAGTGTTCGGAGTGAACTCCAAGCACGGGCCGCACGTACGGCTTTGTGCTCCAAGCCCGCACCACAGCACAAGGAACCCAACGCCACGATTCTAACGGACCGTCGAGTGAAGCGTCAAGCACCGTTCGTGCCCATGTCGGAGCGTGAAGGTTTCACGCGAGGCGGACCAGCGGTCGGAACGAGTCCAAGCCGGGCGAGGCGGCAAAGCTCGCGGGATGGCGATCCGTGTGGACTACCTGCCGCCGGAAAACGCCGGAAGGAGGAACGAGTCGGTCTTGTCGCGGGGTTTCTCGGTGCCGTCGTAGCTGTCCACGCCATCGACGAGGTAGATGTTGTTGTTCGCTACACCGAGGTTCGGCGACGCTCCCCAGGCGACGTGCCCGTCGAGGTAAAGGGCGTTCTGCCCGCGAGCGTCGTGGTTCCTGCTGACCGGATGGTCCAGCCGATCGGCGTGGAACACGCCTCCCTCGAACACCGGATTGTCGTCGGCGAGAACGACAAGATCCTTCGCGTGCGGGAGAACGTCCGGGTCGTTGCGCCGGACAGGTCGACGTCCCAGGTTGTACTGGTAGGAGTAGCTGATGAACTTACCAGCCGGGAAGTCATCCATGCCAGCTTTGACGACGAACGACTCCCCGCCAACCGAGGGGCACTGGAACAGCACGGGGGAGGCGTACTTGTCACTGACGAGTTTGAACAGGGGCTCGGATGTGCTGGCGACCTGCCTGTCCCCGCCGGGCAGCCAGGCGTCGGTCGAGGCATCCGGCGCGGGGAGATAATCGTTGTTGCGGTTTGCGTAGGTCAGCAGCCCGTAGCCGATCTGGCCAGCCTGCTGGGCGCACTCATTGTCGATCGCCCGTCGCCGTGCCTGCTGCATGGAGGGCACGAAGAAGGCCACCAGAAGCAGCGCAACAGCGGCTACGGCAGAGACTTCTCGCCAGGAGAACGTCGGCCAGAATGTCCGCCTGGCGCCCAGCGACTCCCTCGCGAGGATCTGCTCGGTCTGCTGTGCGCTGCGAATCCTGGCCATGGTCCGGTCGACAAGGTCCTCGGGCGGATCGACTTGCGGCAGGAGGTCCAGGGCACCCAGTGCCCGGCGGGTGTCCTCATGAAGCGTGCGGAAGGATTCCTCCTGCTCGAGTCTCTTGCGGACGGAGTTCGCCTGATCTTCGTCGAGTTGGTCGAGAAGGAAATCGATCAGGATCTGTTCGTCTTGAGGCCGGTTCTCACTCATCATCGGATGGCTCCGCATACGCTTTCCACTTGGCGGCGAAGTGCCTGACCGCCGCGTGGAGACGCGATTTGACCGTACCGAGAGGGACCGAAAGAATCTCGGCTACCTCCTTGTACGGAAGCCCATGAAAATAACACAGGATGAGAACCATTCGCAGGTTCTCGGGCATCTCGTTGACGATCCTCTGTACGTCGCGTCGCGTCTCGAGGTTCGCCAGGGATTCCTCGGGATTCGGAATATTTGACGGCATCAGATCGGCGTAGCGCCTGCGGTCGTCCCCGTCGCCACCTACCGAGGCGTCCAGGGAAGCGGCGCTCTTTCGCGATCGGCTTCGCAGGGCATCGCGGGCTTTGTTGGCTGCAATCGTGAACAGCCAGGGCTTGAAACGGCGGGAAAGGTCGAACCCCCCAGCCGAGAGATGGACCTGCAGAAAGGCCTCCTGGAACACGTCATCAGCCAGTGCCCGATCGCCGGTGAACTTCGCAAGGAAGTTGAACAGTTGCTTTCGGTAGCGATTGACCAGGGCGGGGAACGCACCGGGATCGCCCTCCAGGTGCCGCTGGAGCAATTGGGAATCGGTAACCTGTTTGTCTGGCGAGGAGGTATCGGGCAAGGGGCAATCTGTCCTGTCGTTTCCGTGAGCCTGCGACCGACGTGCGAATCATAGAGGCCCGCCGGCGCGGCGGTCAATGGTATTCGTTCGTCAAACCCCGGTGTGGCTCTGCTGCTCAGACGGCCCTGTGCCTGCTCCGGTTGCGCGTGGGACAACAAGTGCCGTCTTGCACTGGCCCGACGGGGTCCCTAGACTGGCCAGCCGTTGAGTCGGAACCCCACGGAACCGGAAAAGGAAACTCCATGAGACGAGGCATCCTCGCAACGCGGGAAGAACTGGCCGGGCTCAAGCGGCGCGTCGACCAGCGTCCCTTTGACAGCATCTACAACGCCCTGCGAAATCGCTGCGCGCTGATCCTCGAATCGTCCCCGGTGACCGAAGCCCGATGGCGAACCGTCTGGCAGCAGGGGGGCAGGGAGATCGCACTCCAGGCCGCCCGAACTGCCCAGGGACGCATCTGGGACCTGATCATATCCGACTGCATCGAGCCCAACTCGGCTTACCGAAGCCG
>CAZXSK010000018.1:28011-53760 GCA_964642855.1 uncultured Planctomycetaceae bacterium
GGCTGGGACGAAGGCCTGGGGTACTGGGGCATGTCGATGCGGTACACGCTGCTGCTGGCCGAAGCGATGCGCCGCCTGGAAGACGACCAGACGATCATCCATCGCCGAGGCCTGGACCAGACGGGCCTGTTCCCGGTGCATTTCACTCCCAACGGCCAGCCGGCTGGGTTCGGCAACCGACCGTCGGTTCCGCTGTACGGCACGTTCTACCTGCTGGCGAGGTACTACAGGCGCAAGGAAGTCTGCTGGTGGCTGGACACGTTTGCGTTTCAGCGCGACGCCAGCACGGCCGGGTGGTCGGCTGCGGGGCTGGCGTTGCTGTTCAGGCCGGAAGACCAGGAGCTCGTCGACGATCCCGACCTGTCGCTGGTGAAGGTCTTCAAGCAGATTGGCTGGGCCTCGATGGCCGACAGCTGGCCGCGGCCGAAAATGTACGTGGCCATCAAGGCCGGCGATCTGTCGGCCAATCACAGCGAGCGGGACATGTGCTCGATCCAACTGCAGGTCGATGGCGAGATGCTCCTGATCGACCTGGGCTCTCCGGCAGGTACGCGCGAACTGTTCCCCGATCAGGACACCTACTACCAGGTCCAGGCCCGGGCGCACAACACGCTGATCGTAGCCGAGGCGGATCACCACATCGACGCGAGGGGAACGGTCCTGGATTCCCACTGCACCGACACGTATCGCTGGATCGCCTGCAGCGCCGGCGATGCGTGCGGCGAGAACGTAACCTTCCATCGACACGTCGTGATGTTCGTCGACGCCAAGAGCGACACCGGCCGGTCGGTCCTCGTGCTGGACAAGCTCGACCTCGTCAGCCCGGAGAAGCTCGAGATGTTCTGGCACACCCACGGCGAGGTGCACCTGGCGGAAGACGGGGTCCGCGGCGGCATCCATGGCCGCCGGTCGGAGATCGCGTTCGCCATGGCCTCGACGATGAACCTCACGGCGGAGCGCGAATCGCACGAGGTCAACACGCACAAGACCGACCGCGTCATTCACGTCACCGGCGGGGCGATCGGCCCTTCGTACGTGGCGACGGTGTTCTCCCGCAAGCCGATTCGAGGCGACCTGGAGATCCGCCCCGATATCGACGGCGTGACGGTGGTGGTTGGCAAGGAGCAACTGCGGTTCGATGCCGACCGGATGCACCTGGTCTTCAAGGGCGACCGGGGCGATTCCTGAGGCATACGAGGAATCGTTAAGGACGCTTTAAGTCTGGCTTCCCAGACCCTCCCGCTCCGACGCGACGCTTGCATACGCATGCGCGCCCCCGTATATTGTGCACACTGCGAGTCGGTCCACCACGGATTCGGCTCCGGCGGAGGCGCCCTATGTTGGATTCCCATACAAGCGCGCTGGACAGCCACGTGCTGGTGCTCAACAAGCACTACGCCGCCCTGCGTGTGGTTTCCGCCCGCCGAGCGCTGTGCCTGCTGTTCAAACGCATCGCCGAGATCGTTTCCGTCGAGGACAGCCAGTACAACACCTACGATTTCGACTCGTGGCGCGAGGTCAGCCAGTACCGCGCCAAGTACGAGCGAAGCCGACACGACTGGATCGGCTGCGTGCGTTTTGAAATCGCCGTTCCCCGGGTGATCCGGCTGCTGAATTACGACCGCCTCCCGAAACGCCCGGTGCGGTTCAACCGGCGGAACATCTTCGCTCGCGACCGCAATCGCTGCCAGTACTGCGGCAGGAAGTTCCCGATGAGCGAGCTGAGTCTCGACCACGTCAGGCCGCGCAGCCAGGGCGGACCGACCACGTGGGAGAACATCGTCTGCTGCTGCGTGAAGTGCAATGTCCGCAAGGGCGGACGGACCCCCGCCGAGGCGCGCATGAAGCTCATCAAGACCCCCGCCATGCCCAAGCGCCCGCCGGTAATCACGCTGCGCCTCAGCAGCGAGAAGTACGCCTCCTGGAAACAGTTCCTCAACAACGCCTACTGGAACGTCGAGCTGAGGGACTGACCTCGCCCGCCTGCGGCAGGCTGGGGCCTGAGAACGCAGCGGCCAGCTTCCGATCGATCTTCTGCCAGTGCGTGCCGCGCCACAGCAGCTTGCCGCACCGCCCGCATCGCCAGAAACGCTGGCAGCGGCGGAACGCAAGCGGAGGCGCTTCGTCTGCCACCGTGTGCTTGGGCACCGACGTCAACTCCCCGCCACAGGCCATGCAACGCGCCGGCCTGCGAACAAGCCCCAGCCGGTCGATGACGAACTCCATCTGCTGAAACTTGCTGAGTTGCTGGGGAATCTGCATCGCGGGCGTCTCGCCGGAGACGATCACGCGCCGCTTGAAAATGCCCCCGTCGCAACTGAGCAGCATTCGCCGCGATGCCATCGCCCGGCGGACCAGTTCGCCGTCGTCGATGCCGTACTCGAAGGCAGCATCGTAGCCGGACGCGCGAAGCCAGCGCGACAGCCCGCCGAGCATGGCGTCGCAGAAAAAGCGGATCTCGCGGGGGTCGTAATCGACAGGACCGGTCACAAACGCATTCTAGAGCCCGGGAGGGTGACATGCCAGCCGGGCCGGGTCGCGATCAGGTCAGCAGACGTGGCAGAATGTCCCCGGATCGGCCTTCCAGGCGGATATCCACCACGCGCGAGAAGCTGGTCGGCTCGAGGTTTACCTCAATCACCGGCGTTTCGTTGGTCAACGCCAGGTCCACCAGGCCGGCTGCGGGATAGACCACCGAACTCGTACCGATGCTCAGCACAACGTCCGCCCGGTCGATGGCCGCCTTCGAACGTCGCCAGAAATTACGTGGGAGCTCCTCGCCGAACCACACCACATCGGGACGCAGGTTGTTGCCGCACTGCGGGCAGATCGGCACGGGTTGCTCCAGCCGATCGAAGCCGATTGCGCAGTAGTACGAGCAGGTGTCGCAGCGCATCGCCGTCAACGAACCATGAAGCTCGTAGACCGTCCTGCTGCCCGCCCGCTGGTGCAGGCCGTCGACGTTCTGCGTGACGATCGCGAAACTCCCGTCACGCTCGACCAGCCGCTCCTCGAACGCCGCCAGCGCGTGGTGCCCTTCATTGGGCTCGATCGCCGCCAGCCGCATGCGCTTGTCGTTATGCCACGCCCATACTCTCGCCGGGTCGGCTGCGAACGCCTCCCTGCTTGCGACCTCGGGCCCGAAGCTCATGTCTCCTGCTCCCGCGCCGCGGTAGGTGGGCACGCCGCTTTCGGCAGAGATTCCCGCACCGGTGAACGCCACAACTCGCCCGGCGTCGGCGATCAGGTCCCGGGCTTCCTGCAGTTCCTGCGTGTCGATCGGCATGGCTGCACACTCCGTAGGTCTCTGCCTACCGTATCGGACAGAGCAGGCCCGAGCCGTGACTGTCCTGGGCGATTTCCCCGCAAGCCCGGGCCCGCGCAAGAATCGATCGGGCTGGCCGGGCGGAGAAGGAGTTGCTACAATGCACGGATGGTGGGCAACGGATTGCGGATCCTGGGCAACCTGACCCCCGAGCAGGTCCGCGTGATCTACTGGTGCTTCGGGGGCATGCTGGCGATCCTGTTTGTGGGCGTGATCCTGTTCTACGGGATCCGCCGCTGGCTGCTGGTGCGCGACGCCGAGCATAGCCCGACCCACGGATTTGACATGGAATCGCTTGAGAGGCTTCGCGATTCGGGCGATATTACCCGCGAGGAGTTCCACCTCCTCCGGAGGATCGCTCTGGGTTTGCCCCCCGACGAGCAGGAAACGATGGAAAGCCCTTCAAGTGAGGCCCCATCGGATGACGATTTGGTGAATGAAGATAACGCGCAGGAGAATCCCTGCGCCGATGAGGAGTCCGATCCCGAATGAGTGGAACGCAAGGCAAAGGCAAAGGCGGCGGCAACGGCGGAGGCCGAAAGAATCACACGTGCAGCTTCTGCAGCCGCAGCAGCGAAGACGTCGGCCCGATCGTCGAGGGCCCCAACGGGGTGTACATTTGTGGCAACTGTGTGGAACTCTGCCACAATATCATCCGCCAGGAGCAGCGCCGCGCCGCCCAGTCCAAACCCCTGTTCACCGCGATTCCCACCCCGCGGCAGATCAAGGAATATCTCGACCAGTACGTCATCGGGCAGGAAGCGGCCAAGAAGGTCCTTTCCGTGGCTGTGCACAACCACTACAAGCGCCTGACCCACGCCGACAGCGACGAGGTCGACGAAGTCGAGATCGAGAAGTCCAACATCCTGATGATGGGCCCGACGGGCTGTGGCAAGACCCTGCTGGCACGCTCGCTGGCCAAGGTCCTCAATGTGCCCTTCGCCATCGGCGACGCCACCACCCTCACCGAGGCAGGCTACGTCGGTGAAGACGTCGAGAATATCCTGCTCAAGCTTCTCCAGGCGGCAGACTACGACCTCGAAGCCGCCGAACGGGGCATCATCTACATCGATGAAATCGACAAGATCGGCAAGACCTCCCAGAATGTGTCGATCACGCGCGATGTCAGCGGAGAGGGCGTGCAGCAGTCGCTGTTGAAGATGCTCGAGGGAACCGTCGCGAACATCCCGCCTCAGGGCGGACGCAAGCACCCCGAGCAGCAGTACATCCAGATGGACACCAGCCACATTCTCTTTATCTGCGGCGGCACGTTCACGGGCCTCGATGACATCATCCGCAAACGCCTGGGCCGGCAGATGATCGGCTTCGGAAGCGAATCCGAAAGCCAGCATGCAGACCAGAACGGGAAAAAGAAGGAAGAGAATGTGCTCATGCAGGTCGAGCCGCACGACATGGTCGAGTTCGGCATGATCCCCGAACTCATCGGCCGGCTTCCCGTGCTTACCGCACTGGACCATCTCGACGAAACCGCGATGGTCCGAATCCTCACCGAGCCGAAAAACGCGATCTGTCGGCAGTACAAGCGGTTCTTCGAGATGGAAGACGCCACCCTGAATTTCACCGAAGACGCCCTCAGCGAGATTGCAAAGAAGGCACTCAGCCGGGAGGTCGGTGCCCGGGCGCTGCGAGCGGTGGTCGAGAACCTCATGCTCGGCCTGATGTACGACCTGCCCGAACACAAGGAAGAAGGCGGCATCTACGAAATCACCGGCGAGATGGTCCGCGGCGACGCCGAGGCCACGCTGTTCACCGCCCTGAAGGTCAAGAAGGAAAGCGCCTGACCCGGGGGCGATCCGGTTTCCAAAGCCATACCCGCGCCCGTCGGTTGATCCCGGCGGGCGTTTTGTGTATCCACCATCCATGCCCGGACCCATCGTTCACCAGGCCTACGCCGGAATCAGCGGGGCGACCTCGGTGGCGCTGCATATCGCCGCCGGCTCAACCCAACCGTCCCGGCATGCCTTCGTCCTGCTTGGGCGCTGCGACCTGCACGCCGGC
Organism: uncultured Planctomycetaceae bacterium; assembly: GCA_964642855.1. Taxonomy (GTDB): domain Bacteria; phylum Planctomycetota; class Phycisphaerae; order SM23-33; family SM23-33; genus CAZXSK01. Next base: position 33,356 of record CAZXSK010000018.1, read on the forward strand.
CACCTCAGGCGGCTGGAGCAGATGCGATGCCACCGAACGGTCGTCCGTAAGCGAAACCGTTGGGACGTGGGTTGCTATCGACGGGCGGGGCGAGCGATGGCGGACCTGGACCCCGTCGCGGCGATCTTTCACGGGGTGCGCACCTGGCCGACGATGCGCCAATTCCAGCGTTTCAGGCCGGATGTCCCCCGTGTGCTGATGGTGCACACCGCCCCCGGGCTGTTGGATCGCTGGCGATGGCGGAAGATCGCGGCCGGTGCGATGCGCTCCGCCCACGCCGTGGTAGCTGTCAGCCTTGCCCAGCAGCGCTGGCTGGGAACGACGGCTCCCATGAGTCGATACGTCACGAAGCTCACCTGCATTCCCACCGGCCTGGACGTCGATTTCTGGCGACATGAGCCGGAGCTGATCCCGCCAAATCGGCCGCGCCTGGCGATGGTGGGTTCGCTGGTGGCCGAGAAAGGCCAGGACACGTTGATTCGGGCTGTCGGGCTTCTTCGTGATGCAGGCAGAGACGTGCAACTCACTCTGGTGGGAGACGGGCCCTTGCGGGTTGACCTCGGTCGCCTCGCCGAAAAGCTGGGTCTCGCCCGGTGCGTTCGCTTGACCGGCCCGGCCGATCCCGAAGCCGTCCGGGACATCCTTCATGAAACGGATGTCTACGTCCACGCCTCGCCGGCGGAGGGGCGAAGCATCGCCGTCATGGAAGCCCTCTGCGCCGGCAGAGCGGTGGTCGCTGTAGACTCTCCCGGCATGGCTGAACTGGTCAGCCCGGGCGAAACCGGCTGGCTGGTTCCCTCGGCCAGCCCGGAGACCATCGCCGACGTCGTGGGCGACGTGCTCGACCAGCCCGAGGAAGCTTTTCGTGTGGCGAGGAAGGGGTTCCGGCATGCGACGGACCGCTTCAATCGCACGCGGATGAGCGAGCGGCTGGAGTCGCTGGTCGATTCACTGACCGGCGAGATGGACTGAGGCCCGTTCCTCCCGGTCCGTCAGCCCAGACGTTGGCGAATCGTCTGGGCGCGGGCTTCGCCTCGCTGGTCGGAGGACATCCGCTTGCCGATACGCTTCTGCATATGGGCCGGCTGGGTCGTCAGGAACAGCTCGTTGATCGTCGCAACGTCGACATTGTCGATGCGGCCGAGGTTCACTCCCAGACGGACCAGCGACAGCAGGTAGAGGGTCTCCTCCGAACTGATCATCCGGGCGGCTTGAAGGATCGCCATTGCGCGGTAGATCTTGTCATCGAGGCTGGTCGCCCGCTTCTCCGCGAGCGATTCCCGTGCCCGCCGCTCGTATTCGATGAACTCGGGGATCGTACGCTCCAGAAAATCGTCGACAATCTGCTGTTCGCTCTTGCCGAGGGTCGTCTGGTTGGACAGTTGGAAGAAGTCGCCCGTGGCCTCGGTTCCTTCGCCGTACAGCCCGCGGATGGCGAGCTTCATGTCCCGGGCGGCCCGGAAGGCCTTCTCGATCTGACCGGTCATCTTCAGCGCGGGCAGGTGGAGCATCACGCTGACACGCAGGCCCGTGCCCACGTTGGTCGGACAGGCCGTCAGGTAGCCGAACCGCTTGTGGAAGGCGAAATCCAGCCTCGCGTCAAGTTCGTCGTCGATCCGGTTGATCTCGTCGACGGCGTCATTGAGCTGCAAGCCGGAGCGGAGGACCTGCATCCGCAGGTGATCTTCTTCGTTGATCATGATCGCGACGGTCTCGGACTGGCTGATGACCGCCCCGCGAGGGTGTCTGCCGTCGGCGTGCTGGCGGGAGATCAGGTGCCTCTCCACCAGCAGCTGGCGGTCGAGTTCGCCGGCCTCACGGATATCGACGTAGAACAGGTCGTCGGCGATTGCGGCGTCGAGGATTTCCCTGCGCAGTCGTCCCTCGACGCTGGCCATCTGCTCCTCGGCGCAGCGGGAAAGAAAGGGCATTCCCGCGAGGTTCCTGGCGAGTCTCACGCGAGAAGAGATCACGACATCCTGCATCGGGCCCGTGCCGCTCAGCCACTCGCCCCCGTGGGTCATAAGGTCCGAAAGACTCATGAATTCTCCAACTCTTTGATTTCGTCGCGGAGCGTCGCAGCCCGCTCGTAATCTTCGGCTGCGATGGCTTCCTTCAGCGACGCCCGCAGGCGGAGGATTTTCGTCTGCTTTTCCTGGCTTTGTCCGGCGCGCTGGGGCACCTTGCCGATGTGTTCGCTCGCGCCTTCATGGGCTCGCTCGAGCAGGGGCACGATCGCGCTGGAGAACGCGTCGTAGTCGTTCGGGCAACCCAGCACCGCCTGGTGCCGGAAGTCCGAGAACGAAAGCCCGCATACCTCGCACTTGAGCGACTCGGAATCCTCCTGGCCTTCGGGGCTGGACTGCAGGATGAAATCCTCCAGCAACTGGCTGATGGGCACGTCGGTCTTGACGGTGATCCCCTCGGCCGCTGCGCAATCTTCACACAGGTGCTTTTCGAGTTTCTGCCCGTCGATGATCTCGGTGAGATGCACGGTGGCGGGCCGGTCGCAGCGGTCGCATTTGAACTTCATGGGGTCACCTCTCTCACCTCAATAGTAAGAACGCCCCCCGCGCCCGTCAAGCGGGCCCGGATCGATGGCGTCGCGACGGGCTCTGCCGGACCGTCCTGCTGTTCTATTCGGAACGCCCGGGCCCGGGATTTATGCCCCCTGGGGGCGATATGGGAGGCCAGGTTTTGGCGAAAGGTCTTTTCTCGGCCGCTGTTTTGCCTAGAATGCCCCCCATCGGCGCTGCCCACCCCAACGGTGGGATTCGCCTTCCGTGAGCTCGAGTCCCGGAGAATGTGCATGGCTTCCAGCAGGAAAAAGGCTGACGACACCTTCGACGACGCACCGCTGCCGGCCAGGCTGCGAAAGCAGAAGAAGCAGGTGCTCTCCGAGCCCGTCCAGCCGGTTGACGTCCGCAAGGGCCTCAAGGCGGCCGATCTCGTCGACGCCATGGCGGGTATGTCCATCCAGGCCAGGAACATCGGGGCCTGCGCCCGCGTGCTGGACGGCATGTACACCGATCGCCAGCGGCCTACGGTCATGCTCGGGCTCGCCGGACCGCTGATCGCGGCGGGCCTGCGGAAGGTCATTCGAGACCTCGTGGTCGGCGGATACGTTGACGTGGTGGTCTCTACCGGGGCCATTCTCTACCAGGACATCTACCAGGCGCGCGGATTTGAGCACTACCGCGGTACGCCGACCGCTGACGATACCGTCCTGCGCGATCTCCGCATCGATCGCATCTACGACACGTACGTCGATGAGGAGAAGTTCTGGGACACCGATCTGTGGTGCGGGCGGATGGCTGACGAACTCCCGCCGGGCAACTACTCGTCTCGGGCGTACCTTGACTTCCTCGGCAGCAAGCTCGACGATCCGGACTCGATCGTGCACCAGTGCCACCGTCTCGGTGTGCCGATCTTCGCTCCTGCGCTGAACGATTCGTCGATCGGCATCGGCCTGACGTCGCACTACCACCGTTGCAGGCAGCAGGGCAGGGATGGCATCGCGATCGATTCGATCCGCGACAACTACGAACTGACGCAGATCGTGGTGCAAAGCCCGATGACTTCAGCGATTTACGTCGCGGGCGGGGTGCCGAAGAACTACATCAACGATTCGATTGTGATGAGCTACATCTTCGGGCTCGAGCGCGGGCACGAGTACGCCCTGCAGGTCACCACGGCCGTCACGGCCGACGGGGGGCTTTCCAGCTCGACGCTGGGCGAGGCGCAGTCGTGGGGCAAGATCCGCAAGGAGGCGCGGTTTGCGATGGCGTGGGTCGAACCCAGCGTTTCGCTGCCGCTGCTGGCTGCCTACGCGATGGATCGGTATCCGTCACGCAAGGGTCTGCGCCTGAAGATGACGTGGGACGGCGACATGCTCACAAGCCTGGAGCGACCCGCGAAGAAGAAGATCGCCGAGACGATCGCCAAGGCCCGGGCCCGGGGCAAGTGAGGCCGGTAGCTCATCGCGGCTGGTCGTTGCGGCAAGAAAATCGAAATTCGAAAGTTTGGCCCGAACCCTGCGTTGTGGCGGGACGTACGACGGACGGCGGGCGCGGAAGGTGCGCCCCCGCGCGACGGGCATCCCGGCCCTGTCGCAGGGAAACAGGCCCTGTCATCGGGCAGCCGACGCGGCGTAGCATTCCGCTCTCCGCAGGCTGCCAACGGTTCTGGAGCATCGGATGGCTCACGATATCCTGAAGGGTTCGGTCGAACGACAGACCGGACGCGCAACGGTACTGATTATCGGCATCCTGCTGGGCGGGGTGCTGCTGATCTGTTCGTTCATTGCCGAGCAGCTCTACGGCGGCAGGACGTTCCTCCAGCAGGGAAGGGCGCTGAACTTCCACAGCGACAGCCTGGCGCTGCTGGGTGCGATCCTCCTTGCCATTCCCATCATCGCCCACGCGGTCAAGCATCTGGGTCAGGGCGAGATGCACATGGACGAGCTGGTCGCTCTGGCGGTGATCGCGGCGATTGCGGCGACGGACTACAAGTCGGCCGGGGCGGTGGCGTTTTTCCTGCTGCTGGCGAACCTCATCGAAACGCGGACCGCGCTGGGAGCGCGGGCGAGCATCGAGGGGCTGGTCCGGCTGGCGCCCAAGAAGGCCCACCGCATCGACAGCGAGGGGGGCGAGGAACTCGTCGATCCGCGCAAGCTCAGCCGGGGCGACGTGGTTCGCGTGAGGCCGGGCGAGAACATCCCCGCCGACGGCGTGATTCTTCGCGGCCAGTCGTCGGTCAACCAGGCCAACGTTACGGGCGAATCGCTGCCGGTCGACAAGACCGAGGGCGACGAGGTGTTCTCGGGCACGAACAATCTCGCCGGCGCGATCGACGTGAAGGTCACCAAGGCCGGCGAAGATACCACCCTCGGACGCGTCCAGAAGCTGATCCTCCAGGCCGAGAAGACCCGCATCCCGATCATGCGTCTGATCGACAAGTACGCCGCGTGGTATACGCCGACGATTCTCATGCTGGCCGCGACGGTGCTGGTGTTCACCAAGGACATGGACCGCACGGTGGCGATGCTGGTGGTCGCCTGCCCGTGTGCCCTCGTGCTGGCCGTGCCCACCGCGATGGTCGCGGCGCTTTCCTGTGCGTCGCGCCTGGGGATCTACATCAAAGACGTCTCGAACATCGAACAGGCCAAGCAGATCACCGCATTCGTGTTCGACAAGACCGGCACGCTGACCACCGGCGAACTGTCGGTGACGCGCATGATGCCCGCACCGGACGTCGACGGCGCCAACCTGCTGACCACGGCCGGGTCCGTCGAACAGATGTCACGCCACCCGGTCGCCCGGGCGGTGACGGCCGTGGCGCAGAAGGCGAAGATCAAACTCCAGGAGCCCGGTGAGTTCGAGGAAGTGCCCGGCCGGGGCGTCCGTGCGATCCTTGACGGCCAGGAGGTGCTCATCGGGCGCCGCACCTGGCTGGAGGAGAAGAACATCGACCTTTCGGCGATGGCCGACGAGAGATACGCCGAGCCCGAAGGCCTCAGCACGCTGTACGTCGTTCACGGCGGGCGGCTGCTGGGATGGATCGGCCTGGAAGACCGCACCCGCAAGGAAGCCCGTGAGGCCATGCAGCGCCTGCGGGATCTCGGGCTCTCGGAGCTGGTGATGGTCACGGGCGACCGCTGGTCGGTCGCGCGGCGGGTCGCCCGCGAGATGGGTTGCACCGAGGTTCAGGCGGAAGTCCTCCCGCAGGACAAGCTCGACCTCGTCGCCGCGCTGAAGGAGCAGGGGCACCGGGTGGCGGTCGTGGGCGACGGCGTCAACGACGCACCGGCCCTGGCCGCTGGCGATCTGTCCATCGCCATGGGTGCGGCCGGAAGCGACGTAGCCATCAACTCCGCCACGGTCGCGCTGCTGAACAACGACCTCCGCCGACTGCCGTTTCTGATCGAACTCAGCCGCAAGACCATCGGCGTGGTGCACCAGAACCTGATCCTGGGAGCGGTCTTCATTACGTTGTTCCTGATCGGGGCGGGGCTGGGCATTCTCCCGCCGTTGGTTGGGGCGGTGCTGCACACCATCGCGGCGACCGTGGTAATCTTCAACAGCGCCCGGCTGGTGCGGTTCGGTGAACACCTCCACGAACCGGAAGAACAGAAAAAGACCGTCCGGCGGGTGCGTGTGGAACACGTAGCCACCCCGGCGGCAGGCTAGTGGAAGCCCGCTGAACGCCAGGAATCCGACCGGGATCTATTGGGACTGCGACTGGAAATGACGACGCGTTTTGGGAAGAACCAGCACGGTAAGGATCGCTGCAGCCAGCAGCGCCTGAAGCACCAGCAGCACGGGGCTGTCGACGATCTCGACGGTCGCGAATGCCAGTGCGCCGGGCAGGGCCCAGACCAGTGCAGCCCGTACGCCGAGCACCACCGCCACGACGCCGACGACCGCGTAGCCCCACCGAACGCCCCGGCCGAACGCGCCCCAGACCATCCACAGCCCGACGGCCGCTGCGAGCAGGCCGATGCCCAGCAGAATTCCGAACAGGTTGTGATAGCCGGGCAGGCTCAGCACACTGACTCCGCCGATCGCCAGAAGCACCGCGGCCAGACGCCCCGCCCCGGCGAGCACGGAAACCAGCCCCGGCATGGCCGAGGTCGTGCCCTGGGTCTCCAGCGCGCGGGTCTGGAACAGGGCGATCCCCGTGGCCAGCACCGCCCCGATGTACGTCAGCGCGTACGCCGTGGCCAGCACCATGTATCGAGCCGAAATCGCCATCTCGCTGGACAGCGGGTCCTGCGGATCGAGATTGCGCAGGTCCGGGAACAGCCAACCCACCACGCGAAGCGCCGGCAGGGCCTCGGCGGTCACTCCGAAGAGGTAGTAGTGCACCCAGCCGACGGCCAGGATCGCGCAGCAGACCAGCAGGATCATCACCTGGCCCAGACGCGTGCCCGCCGCCACCGCCACAGCGACGAACACCTGTACCGCAAGGAGCGTCAGGATCATCCCCGGGATCAGTTGAGGACGAATGCCCTCGCCGAAGTCGATCGGCTTCCACTCCTTGCCCACCAGCAGCAGCACGCCCATCGCGACGGTCAGCAGCACCGCCAGCGATCCGATCACCGTCGAGAAGAAATTCCAGCCGAACAGGTAGTTGCCCACCACGCCCACGGCCAGGGTCAGCGTCGCCGCTGCAATGCCCAGGACGATCACCGGCATGTCGGGCTTGTCCCAGGCGGCGGGCATCACGCGATGGCGAACCGTCATCAGATACGCCAGGCCGCACAGGTAGAACGCCAGCGACACCGCCAGGGCGACCCCCGCGAACTTGCCCAGCACAAACAATGCCCGGGAGACCGGCTTGGACACCACCGTCAGCACCGTGCGCTGCTCGATCTCCTTGTGCAACACGCTGGAAGCGCTGAACGCGGCCACCAGCAATCCCGAGATCAACAGCGTGCTGAGCCCCAACTCCTCGAGCATCATCTGGTCGGACTTGTGATAGTCGGTGTTCATCGTCCAGCCGCTGAGGGGCACCGAGATCACCAGCGCCAGGAATGTCAGCAGCACCAGCACGAAGAAAATCGGCTGGCGGATGGTTTGCACAAACGTGTTCTTGCAGATGGACCAGAAGCGAACCATTCTCCGTCCTCAGTGTGGCCGGTCAATACGATCGGTCTTGATACGTCCGGGGCGCCGCGCGGTTCTCGCCGGGCGGCGGGAATTGTAGAGCCCGCCCACGTCGCCTCGCAAGCCTCTCGCCGATCGGACAGAGGCGTTTTGTCCGATCATCGCACAATTGCATCGTCCGCCCAAGCCCGATCGGCCGGCGGATTCCCGTGCCGTCAGAAGGAGATCGCGTCGACATGATGGAGCAGAAACGTGGACGCAATGTAGCCATCGCCGGACTGGTACTCCAGTTCCTCTTTGCCGCGGCGATGGCGATCGTGTTCTTCACCACCGATTCCCGTGCAGCGTTGCTGGCTGCGGCTTCGCTGACGGCGGGCATCCCGCTGTGGATGATGGTCACGATCCTGCTGTATACCGAACAGCTTGTCGCCCAGGAACAGGCCGAACTGGAAGAACTCCAAAAGGCCGGGGCGGAATCGGCGAGCATCTTCCAGACGCCCGAGGGCGAGGAAGTCCGGCGGGCGGGGTCGCGCCTGAAGCTGCTGCGCAAATGGGTTACGCCGATCTTCACGTTGATCTGGGTAGGGACCATCTCCGGGGGCGCCATTGCGCTGACGAGCCTGGCCTTGGCGTGGACGGGCGAGGGACACCAACTGTCCAACGCCGTGCCCGGAACCGTCGCGTCGGTGCTCGTAGCCTTCGTGGGCTTCCTGTTCAGCTTCTACGCCTTGGGCATGTCCCGGAGCAAGGACTACCGGCTGCTGCGGTCCGTGGGCAGCTACATGTTCGTCAACACGCTGATGGTTCTCGGAGCCGTAGCCGCCCTGATATCGTCCACGCAGGGCTACGTGGTCATTGACGTCATCCTTGCCTGGTTGTTCCTCCTGCTCCAAGGCCTGCTGAATGTCGAGCTGGTCCTGGCGCTGGTTCTCGACCTGTTCCGACCGCGACGCCCAGGCGAGCAATACCGCCCCGCCTTCGAGAGCAGGTTGTTCCACCTGATCGCCGATCCCAGCCGCGTCGGGCATTCCATCGCCGACACGCTCAACTACCAGTTCGGCTTCGAGGTCTCCAAGACGTGGTTCTACCAATTACTCGGCAAGGCGATGGTGCCCATGGTGATCTTCGGCATTGTCGCCATGCTGGCCGTCAGCTCCGTGGTCATTGTCGACGAGGGCGAGCAGGGGGTCATCAAGCGATGGGGACGCGTGGATTTCTCGCGCGAGCCGCTCCGGCCCGGCCTGCATTTCAAACTGCCCTGGCCGGTGGAATCGGTGGACTACTTCGACGTCAAGCAGGTTCGCGAGATCCTTCTGGGGGTCGGCAGGGAGCGAGAGGCCGAGCAGCGCGCGGCGAACATCATCCAGGAAGGCACGTTCGAGGGCAGGGAGATGATGCTCTGGTCCAAGGGACACGGACAGTACGAGGAGCGCGACTTCCTGATCTCCGATCCGGCCGCCCAGCGGCGGAGTGACGATGACGAGCAGCAACTGCCGCCCGTGAACATCATCAAGCTGGTCGTAGCGGTGCAATATCGCGTCAGAGACGTATCCCGCTGGGCGTACCGGTATTCCGATCCCGAGAGGCTGCTGGAATCGGTCGCGTACCGGGAGATGGTCCGGTACTGCGCCAGTGCGACGCTCGCCACGGCCGTGGAGGGCAGTGACGACGAGCGCCCCGAGGCGATCATGACGTTCGGCCGCGCCAAGGCCGCCCGCAATCTCAAGGACCGCATCATCAAGGCGGTCGGTCCGGAGGGGCTCGATCTGGGCGTGGAGATCACGTTCGTGGGGATTCCGTCGGCCCATCCCCCAGCCGAGACGGCCGAGGCGTTCGAGCAGGTCCTCCAGGCCGATCGACAGAAAGAAGCGACCATCTACGAGGCCGAGGCGTGGGCGCTTGCGGAGCTGGCCCAGGTAGCCGGCGACCCGGACTTTGCGCTGAAACTCGCCCAGCACATCCGTCACGTGCGGGCGCTGGAGGTGCTTTTGCAGCTGCGGGATTCCCCGGAGGATTTCCGGCAGATGCTGGACTCGTACATTTCGCTGGCGGAGAAAGACATCCAGGCGCTGGAGGAGGACATCGAGCGCGAGCGAATGCTCAGCAACGCCGAGCGGATGCGGTTCAAAAAGCACCTTAAGAACCTGATCCACACCGACTATCTGCAGGACACGCTGCATGCGATTCGCGAGGACCCCGACGGGTTCGAGTATCGCCGGCGACTCGCCGAGGCCCGCCGAACCGCACAGCTGCAGTTGGATCGGGCATCCGGAAGGGCGGCGGCGATTCTTGCCCAGGCCCGGGCCTATCGGTGGGACAAGGAACTGGTCCGTCGGGGCGAAACCGTGGCCTTCCAGCGCGAGATGCTCGCCTACCAGGCTGCCCCCAGGGTCTATAAGCTCTACCGCAAGCTGCAGGTGCTTGATGACGTGATGCCCGCAATCAAGAAGACCGTGCTGGCGGTTCCGGCAGAGAAGATCCGTCAGTGGCTGGACCACCGCGAAGCTACCTCGGGTATGCAGGACATTACCTTTGACCCCGAAGACGCACAAACCGACTGACCGCGACTGCCAGGAAGGAACAGACATCGCCATGACCACGCTTCACGAAGACCATGAACACGTAGCCCCGCACGATCACGGGGAGCACGGAGGCCTGCGCAACCACCTGGGAGTGGTTTCCCTGGGCGTACTCGTTGTGCTGATCCTGGTGACGTACATGGTGACATTCACCGTGGAAACCACGGAAGTCGCCATCGTCAAGACGTTCGGCAGTGCGGGTCAGCCGATCAACGGCGCCGACCAGGCCGGGCTGCACTTCAAGCTGCCCTATCCGTTCCAGCGGCTGCTGAAGTTCGACCGTCGCGTACAGATGCTCGAAAGCCCGATGAAGACGTTCACCACGCTGGACCAGCAGCAGATCATCGCGACCCTGTACTGCGCGTGGAAGATCGACGACGCGGCGACCTTCCAGGCCCAGGTCAACGACATGCGCGAGGCGGAAGACCGCCTCGCCCGATGGCTGACCAGTGCCGAGGAGATCCTCGGGCAGTACTCGATGGCTGCCTACGTGAACGTCGAGATGGCCGGCGACGGCAACGCACCGGGCCACGACCCCAACGTCGCGGAGTTCGGCGCTCGGCTTCAGAACATCGATCGCCGCCTGACGAAGTACGTAGCGGACAAGGCCGACGAGTTCGGCGTGGCCGTGGTGATGGTGGGCATCAAGAGCCTGCAACTGCCCGAGTCGGTTACCGCCCAGGTCATCGAGACCCAGAAGAGCGAGCGCCAGCGTGCGATTCAGGACTACCAGGCGCAGGGACGGGCCCAGGCACAGGCGATCGAGGAACGGGCCCAGTCGGCCCGGAAGGAGATTCTCGCCTTCGCCCAGGCCAAGGCCTCGGAGATCCGCTCCGAGGGCGATCGTGCAGCGGCGGAGGAATTGCGGAAGTTCCGAAAGAACGAGGACCTCGCGATGTACCTTCTGTGGCTCAAGTCGCTGCGGACGCAGTTGGAGAAGAATACCGAGATGATCCTCGATTCCGATTCGCTCGAGCCGATCAAGTTCTTCATCCAGGGCCCGTCGCTGCCCGACAGCGCCCGGGGCAGGGCGACGGACACGGACGGCGAGACGGTCGCCACCGATACCCGCGACGACAACTGATCGGCGAGGCCTGATACGATGGCAGAAAACCACGAACATCACGACGAGTTTGTCGAGCGGGACCTGGAGGTCCACGCGACCTCGCCGGAGACCAGGCAGGACCCGGCCGCCGAGAGCCTGGCCAGTGCGCTGAAGGTGAGCTTCCGGCTGTTGACGATCCTGATGCTGCTGGCGGTGGTGGCGTTCTTCCTCTCCGGCATCAAGAGTATCGACGAGACCGAGCGCGGCGTGATCCGCACGTTCGGGCGGATCGTCGGCACGGCCGATCCGGGGCTGGCGTACACCTGGCCGTTCCCGGTCGGAGACATCCAGCGCGTGCCCACCAGCACACAGGTCCAGGACGTCCACGATTTCTGGTTCCACATCAAGCCCAGCGAAGTGGGCAAGCCGATGGCGAAGATCAACCCGATGGCCGAGGGCCTGAAGCCAGGCTTTGACGGGGCTCTGGTGACCGGCGACCGATTCCTGCTGCACGCGAAGTTCAAGGTGTTCTACTCGATCAACGACGCACGCGCGTTTGTCAGCAATGTCACGGACGTTCGCGAGCGGATCCGGTCGTTCGTGTGCGATTCGGCGATCCAGGCTGCGTCGCAACGAACGGGCGAAATGATCCGCCGCGAGCAGACGGCGTTTCTCAACGAGATCCGCCGGGAGACCCAGCAGCGGCTCGACGCGCTGTCCAGCGGCGTGCTCATCAGCCAGGTCGGCGGGGAGTTCGCCTGGCCTCTGCGAACGCGGAACGCCTTCGAGCGTGCGGGCATCGCCAACAGCGAACGCAAACGCCTGCGGGAAGAGGCCCAGGCCAAGGCCCACGAGTTGCTGGCCGCCACGGCCGGTCGTGAGGGGTACGTGATCCTGGTCGGCCAGCCCTGGGACGACGGCAGCGAGATCGAAGGCCGGGACCAGCCTTACGACCTGATCGGCCAGTATGCCGAGGCCCGCGACGCCGGCGACGCCAACCAGGTCGCGAAGCTTATGGCGCAGATCGAGGAGGTGCTCGTCTCGGACAAGGCCGAGGGCGAGGCCAGCGCGATCATCGAGGAGGCCCGTCGTTACCAGACGGAGGTCCGCTCGGAGGTCGCCTCGCTGGCGGCGGAGTTTGAAAAGGCCTTGCCCCGCTACCAGGAAACGCCCAACCTGTTCCTGTGGGACCAGTGGCTCACGGCGCGGGCGGAGATTCTCGCCTCGCCCGAGCTCTACAAACGCTACATCAGCACCGGCACCGCAGGGCCCACGCAGTTGATGGTCAGCCGCGATGCCAAGATCCTCCGAGTCATCCAGCGGGAGGTCAATCGCAGGCTCAAGGACCAGCAGCGCGAGCAGGAGCAGAAAGCCAGCCCGCGCCAGCGGCAGATGGAAGAGGAAAGCTGACCCCTATGGCCAAGCAGGAATTCATCGTCCAGACGCACAAGCTCACGAAGGTCTTCCGCGACTTCTGGCTGCGGGCCAAGGTGACGGCCGTTGCCGATCTCGATATGGACGTCCGCAAAGGCGAGGTCTTCGGACTGCTCGGGCCTAACGGGTCGGGCAAGAGCACCACGCTGAAGATGATCCTCGGCCTGCTGTTTCCCACGTCGGGACAGATCGCGATATTCGGGCGCAAGCCGACCGACGTGGCCATCAAGTCGCGCATCGGTTTCCTGCCGGAAGAGTCGTACCTGTACCCGTTCCTCGACGCGACCGAGACGCTGGACTTCTACGGCCGGCTGTTCCACCAGGGCGGGCACGAGCGAAGGCGTCGCATCGAGATGCTGCTGGACATGGTGGGCCTCAAGGCCGCCGCGTACCGGCGGGTGGGCGAGTATTCCAAGGGCATGCAGCGGCGGATCGGACTGGCCCAGGCGCTGATCAACGACCCGGATCTGCTGATCCTCGATGAACCCACCAGCGGCATGGACCCCATCGGCACGCGCCAGTTCAAGGACCTGATCCGCACCCTCGCCCGGCGCGGCAAGACGATCATCCTCTCCAGCCACCTGCTGGCCGACGTCGAGGACGTCTGCGATCGGGTGTGCGTGCTGTACGGCGGCAGGAAGCGGGCCGTCGGAGACATCGACGAACTGCTGGCCAGGCAGGACCGCCTGCAGCTGACCGTTGAGGGGCTGGACCGCCAGCGCGCCGACGAGCTTCGCCAGGCGGTCGAGAGCGTCGGCGCCGACGTGCTGAGCATCTCCGCGCCGCGCGAGAAACTTGAGGACCTCTTCCTGCGGATCGTTCGCGAGGCCCAGGAGCAGAAGCTCGCCACCGGCGGAGTGATGGGCGAAGGCCGCGTCGCCGAGTTCCTGCGCGAAGGCCCGCCGAAGCCCCCCGAAGGCCGGGCGGTTATCGAGGAGCTCGTCGAGGCCGCCCACCCCGAGTCCGAGGCGCCGCCGCAAGCTCCGCCCGCGCCGCCTGCCGAGGACGAAGAAAAGCCCGACGACGACGTGCTCGGCTCGCTGATCGAAGGGCAGGATTCCGGGCAGACACCGCCCCCGCCGGTCGCCGAGAAAGTGGTTGCGGGCCCGGACAAACCCGACGAGGGCGTGTTGGAGTCACTGATCGAAGGCCGGGAGATCGACGCGGATGACGAGGATGAAACCGTCGAGGACGAACGCCCTGCACACGACGAGCCCGCAGCGACCGATGTTGAAGCCGCGCCGGACAGCCCTGCCTCCGAGGCGCCCGAAGCGCCCGAGGATACCCCCGCACCCACCGAGAACGCAGCCATCGATGCCCAACCCGCCGAGGAACCCGAGCCCCCGCCGTCGCAGCCTTCTCCGCCGGAGCCCCGGCGCACCGGCGACGACCGCGACCTCGACCGCGACGTGATCGACAGCCTCCTCAACGAGGACGAGCAGGAGACGTAGTCCTCCCATGCGCCGAATCCTTGCCATTGCCAATCAGACGTTCCACCAGTGCCTGCGGATGAAGGTCGCCGTGGCGTTCATGGTGTTGCTGGCGGCGGTGCTCGCGATCCTGCCGTTCGTCATGGAGGGCGACGGAACGCTGTCGGGGCAGGTCCGGACGTTTCTGAACTACTCCGTCAGCGCTACAGCCGGGGTGCTGATCGTCGTGACCGTCTTCCTGACGGTCGGGATTATCGCAGCCGATATCCAGGAGCGGCGCATCTTCACCCTCGCGGTCAAGCCGATCGGCCGGTGGCAGTACGTCCTGGGTCGCTGGCTGGGCGTGGTGTTCTTCGACACGCTGCTGCTTGCCGTGGCGGGCCTGGCGATGTTCGCCTTCGTGCATCATCTCGGAGCCGGCAAGGCACAGACCCTCTCCGACCGGCGCGCCTTGGAAACCGAGGTATTCACCGCGCGGCGGAAGGTCTCGCCCCAGCCGCTGGAGCTTTCGCGCGACGTCGCCGAGCGTATCGCCGAACTGAAGAAAGAGAAGACCTACCAGGACGCGATCAAGACGTTCCTGCCCCAGGCCAATGGCGACCCCGACGTGGCGGCGCGTCTGCTGACCGAGGAAATCTCCAAGCAGGTCGCCGCCAGCAAGCAGTCGACCGGGCCGACCGGTTCGCTGTCGTGGCGGTTCGAGGGCCTGGCCGAGGGAGAAACCCGCCGAACAAAGACGACCGTCGAGCTGACCGGCCCGCATCCGGACGGCGGGGGGCAGTTGCTTCGCCTGCCGGTCTCCGAAGACATCCTCGGCCGCATGATGGCCGGCGGGCCCGTGGAAGTCGGCGGCATCACGGGCAAGGTCTTCGCGATCGGCGGGGAGTCTGTCGACGTGCTCCTGCCGGGCGAGGCGTACGAAACCAACCGCCTGCTGCTCCAGCCCGGCAAAGAGGTCGAACTGGTCGTGCCCGATACGATCCAGATCACCTTCAAGCCCTCAGCGGCTGGGGCGGCGCACGACCAGCAGCTCAACTCGCTCTGGGCGGCCGGCTCGCCGGGGCGATACAGCGAAGTCCAGCCTCACCGGTGCCCGTTCCGGCTGCCGTCGACGCTGACCTTCTCGACGAGAACGATCGGCCCCGACGGGGACCTGGTGGTGCAGTTCCAGAACCAACCGGACCCCATAACCGGCCGGGCGGTCAGCGTGGAGATTCTCCACGAGGACATCTCGGTGCGATACCGGGTGGGCGACTTCTCGCCGAACTACCTGCGGGGCATGGTGCTGATCCTGATCCAACTGATGTTCATCGCCGCCATCGGGGCGGTCATGGGCAGCTTCCTGTCATTCCCGGTGGGGTCGCTGGCGTGCTTCGGCATGCTCCCGTTCGGCCTGGCGAGAAGATGGCTTGACGAAGCCGTCCACATGCCCGCCGGAACCGAGTATGACAACCCGTTCATCGCGCTGGGACGCATCATCTTCGCCATCATGACCCTGCTGCTGCCCGACCTGGAAAGCACCTCACCGGCCGGGGCGCTGACCGACGGAACCTACATCGCCTGGGGCATGGGCCTGCCCGATGAAACCGCCGTGCTCGGGGCACTCGGGCCGATGGCTGCGCGGATCGTCGTTTCGCTGGCCATCGCGTGCCTGATCTTCTCACGGCGCGAGCTTGCGAGGGTGCAGGTATGAGTTTCCTCCGATCGCCCCAGAGGCTGCACCAACTCCTCTGGCTGGGTATTGCGCTGGTGCTGTTCGTGCTGGCCGGCGTGATGAGCCATCCCCTGCAGGTGAAGAACCGCAAATTCCGCGAGGCGATCCCGGGCAGGGGAGAGCAGGACGACCCCACGATCCGCATGCTCACGGCCATGCCCGGCGGGTTGCGCGCGCCGCTGGTGAACTACCTGTGGATCCGCGCCAACGAACTCAAGGACGAAGGCCGGTACTACGACGCGCGCCAGATGGCTGAGTGGATCTGCTACCTCCAGCCGCGGTTCGATGGCGTGTGGTCCTTCCACGCCTGGAACATGGCCTGGAACATTTCGGTAGCCACTCACACCGAGCAGGAACGCTGGCAGTGGGTGACCAACGGCATGAAGCTGCTGCGGGACGAGGGCATTCCCTACAATCCCCAGTCGATCGTGCTGTACAAGGAACTCGGGTGGCTGTTCTTCTCGAAGATGGGCGGCGATACCGACGAGATGCACCGCTACTACAAGCTGCGGTGGGCGGCGGAGATGCAGGCCGTGCTGGGTGCGCCCCCGGCGGGAATCACCGCCGACGTGATCGAAGCATTCCGGCCGATCGCCGAGGCGCCCCTGGATCGCAGCTATCACCGGCGCGACGCCGACACCATCCACATGACGATGGTCCGCAAGCTTCAGGGCGACCAGGCGATCCGCGACTACCTCGCCGAGCTGGAGGAACTCGACATCCGCCTGTACCGGATGGGCACGCTGGAGTACGAGCTGGACCGCAGCCTGTTGAAGGCGTACAACCGCTTCTCGGAAGACCAGGGCGTGGCGGTGGTGCGTTTCGGCCGGTCTGCCAGGCCCACGAAACCTTCCGGAGACGCAGCCGACGATCCCCAGGCCCTCAAGCGGTACGAGCTGGACCTCAAACGCTACGAGCTGATCAACTCCAGGAAGCACCAGGCCGCCCGGGACCGCCTGATCGCCTTCCTGCGGTCGCAGATCCTCTGGAACGAGTACCGCATGGACCCCCAGTGGATGCTCGGGCTGATGGAGCGTTTCAACGTGCCGATCGACTGGCGCCTGGTCTGGCCTCACGGACTCTACTGGGCGACCTACGGCGAGCACGTAGCCAACGACGTGGACATGGCGCAGATCGACTCGCTGAACACCGGAAGGATCCTGCTGAACTGCCTCCAGACCCTTACCTATCGGGGCAGGCTGGTCTACATCGAGGACCCCAGGAACCCGGATATGCCCCTGGTGAGTTTCTCCTCCGACCTGCGGTACATCGAGCCGAGCCACCGGGAGCACATGCGGCTGATCGAAGAGCGACTCGAGGCCCGCCGGCGGGCCTACGAGGAAGATCCCACCAAGGCCGAGCCGCCCCGGGAGTTCTACCAGAACGTGCTGGGTTCGGGACATCGCAACTACCTGATCAACGCCATCGCGATGCTCGTGGCGGCCGGTCGCATGGAGGAAGCCCAGGAGAGGCTCGACTGGCTGCGGACCGAATACCGCCAGCACGGAGGTCTGTGGGATATCCAGAACGTCTACGAGTTCGTGGTGAACTTCCTGAACCGCGAGGGCAGGCCGATTCCCCGGGTCGCGATCTCCCAGATCACCATCGCCCTCCAGGCCGGGTATGCCAACCTCGCGGCAGGAGATGCAGCCGGCTTCAACAGCCGGTTCCGCTACGCCCAGCGGGTGCATCGCGAGTTCCACAAGGGCGCAGCCGAGCGGCTGATCATGGAGAACTTCGACGAACTCGCCCGAAACATGCTCGGGCCGATGCTCGTCGAGCCCAGGCAGTTCGGGTATGACCTGAGTCTCGAACAGCGCAGCCGGATCTTCAACAATGTGCCCCTGCAACTGCTCGTGCCGCGTTCGTTGCCGGATACGTATCAGCCGCCGCTGTACGACCGCATCGCGCCGGCGCTGCGGTCCGAGTGCGAACGGAAGGGCGTATCGTTCGAGTCGATGTTCCCGGAACCCGACGGCCTGGACGAATACCGCGCCCAGCTCCAGCAGCGGTTCCCAAGCTCACGCTGACGGTCGGCGGCGGTCGATCCGAATGCAAACAGAAGCCCCGGTGGGGCGTTGCACTGTGTGATCTGCGGTATCCCGGCGGCTGTCAGCCTGAGATGCCGACCTGCTCCAGGAGTTTCCATCCCAGCAGCGTCTGGGTGATGACCAGCTTGTTGTTCAGCACGTGAATCGACCCCTTCCCGCCGTTCTCACGCCACATGTCTTCGCCGATCGACCGCTTGATAATCCGGATCAGCGTCTGGATGTTCTCCTCGCGGCTGGCGGTGTCGTCATCGTCGTCATCATCGTCGTCGTCATCGTCGCCGAAGATGTCGTCGAAATCGTCGTTCCCATCGTTATCGTCGTTGTCATCGCTGCTGACACTGACGTTGAAGCCCTCCGGGGCTTCGAAATCCCGAGCCGTGTGTACGAGGTCGGCCACGTCCCAGACCCGCGTGCGGGTCTTCATGTTCAGAGCGGAACCGGTGGAGATCTTCACGATGCCGCTGTCAATGACCCAGTAGGCCCGGCTGAACTTGCCGAGACGTCCGTTGGCCTGTTCCAGTACCAGACTCAGGCCGGTTGCGAAGGTCACGTTGCGGACCTCGAGAGTGATCTCGGTGTCCCGCGTGAGGCCGGACTGCTCCAAGGCCTTCCAGTTGACCACGATGTTGGTCTCGCTGGCCTCGCGGAAGTAGGTGATGGCGTTTTCCAGCGACAGTTTGACGAACTCGACCTTCCCGCCGCGGTCCTCCGATCGGCGGCCGGACCGCGCACCGGACGCATCGTCGCGGTCGTGTCCGTCGTCCGTTTCCTCCGCATCTTCGCGGGAGGGCTCGTCCTTCTTCGTTTCCGGCAGGGGGATGGCGCGAAATCGGACCTTCCGCATCGCCCGGCGGAGTGTGGTCACGTAGACCACGCCGTCGCCCGTGAACCACCCCAGGGGCTTGCCCCGCTTGCCCGCGCGGGTAAGCACGAGTTCCAGCGACTGGGAGACGCTGGCTTTGTCGGGGTTCGAGGAGATACGGTCGTCCGGCTTGACGCCGGTTTCGGCCAATTGCTGCCAGTCGACGCGGATCTCCAGCTCGGCGGCCTTGCCGATACGCCCGAGGACGTCGGCCAGTTCGCCCGAAAGCCTCGGACGGGTCAGTTCCCTGGCGAGCTTGCTTCGGGTGGACTCCGCCGGTGCGGGTGAGGGCAACAGCAGCATCGGCACGGACAGAACAACGAGGAACAGGGCGTGGGTCAGGGGTCTTGTCACTGCGGCACCTCCTGCCTTCGGGACGTCCCGGACTGACGGAACGTGCCGGTCAGAATTGCGCGGGCCAAGGACGCTTCCAACGGATGGATGTATGATTTCGCAAGGTGTCCGGCTGGCTCTGCATTTCCATTCTATATCGGCAGGACGGGCCCGGGCCAGTGAGAATCCCCCGTGCGCTCTGTGGCCGGTGTGAGAGCAGGGGCCGTGTTGAGGCTAGAATTGCTCCACCACGTCCGTTGGCGGTGGTCGATGGGGGTCAGAACGAGTTGCGGAGGTAGCCTCGTGCGGCGGCGAACCAGCCGCTGCCCCAGCTCCGCATGCCGTGCAGCAGGAGGGTCGCCAGGGCGACCGGCGTCAACTCGCCGGCGTGTGCCTGGATGAAGTTGACCACCGCGCCGGGGCGGTTGCGTACGGGCACGATGTCGGTGTGTTCGTGGGAGTCCTCGGCGCTGCGTGCCCCCTGGATCATGGTGGAGCACTCGACGTCCACCTGGATTGCGAAGATCATCTCCGGCTGGACGATGTGCTTGTCCCGCACGATGCCCATGCAGACCAGCTCGCGGACATTGTCGGGCAGGACGCCCAATTCCTGGCGCAGTTCGTCCGTGATCGCGGCGAAGGGGCAAGGGGCCTCTCCGGCGTCTTCCTGCGGCTCGACGATTCCCCCGATGGGGTGAATGCGTCCGGGGTGGTAGGCGACCTTCTGGCTGCGACGTCCGAGCACCAGGAAGTCGTCTCCGCTGACCAGGGCCGCCGAGACGCCCAGCGCGTCGGCAAGGATCTGGGGCCCGTGGGTGTATCGCAGGTAGGCGTGGGTAAGGTTGGTACCCAGGAACTCCTTGTAGCTGACAGGCCCGAGGGTGAGTTCCAGTGCGTCCCGGCCGACCTTGAAGTCCACGAGCCTGCAGAGCGAGCCGTTGAAGAGCCTTCGCTGGTCTTCCTGCGCGCGGCCGGTTTCCTTGGCCCAGGTGGCCTCGATGATCTCATCGATTTCCCGGTTGGATTGTCTCGGGTCGCCCGACCAGCGCACCCGGATGTTCCGGGGGACGTAATGCCCGAAGTGATCCAGGAAGAATCGCCCGCAGTCACGGATTCCGCCTGCCGTTCCGTTGCCTTGATGAATCATGCTGCCCAGTACCGTCCGTTTGGAGGGAGCGAGCCCGGAGGCTGTTGCATCCCCGCGTTGCTGCAAAGCCGCCTGCCCTCCCCGAATCCCTGTGTCCCCGGCCGGCGGCGTGAGGACAAGAAAGATATCATATCGGGGTGCGGTGATTCCAAGGAAATCGCGATTTCAGGCCAATTCGCGTCGGGACGTAAGCGGATATGCAG
>CAZXSK010000018.1:53860-56463 GCA_964642855.1 uncultured Planctomycetaceae bacterium
GTGCAGGTCGGGCTGCTCGGGCGTTCGCTGGGCATGGACGAAGGCGGCGTGCTGATGGCCACGTGCATTGCCTCGGCTGTCGCTGCCCTGGCGATGGGCCTGTGGGCGAACTACCCGATCGCCCTGGCGCCCGGGATGGGCGAGAACTTCTACTTCGCCCTCACCCTTGCCCCGGCGATGGCTGCGCTGGGCACGGGGCAGGGGTGGCAGATGGCGTTGGCCCTGACCGCGGTGGCGGGGCTGGTCTTCCTGATGCTATCGGCTGTCAACTTCCGGGCGAAGGTGCTCAACGCCATACCCGACTCGCTGAAAAGCGGCATCGCCGCGGGGATCGGCCTGTTCATCGCGGTGGTGGGCATGAACTACGGGCACCTGGTCGTCAAGGCCCCGGGCGGAGGGCTTACGCAACTGGCGCCCATGCGGGGCAACTACATCGCCTGGCTGACGCTGCTGGGCCTGGCGGTCACGCTGATGCTCATGGCCTTTCGGCTTCGCGGGGCCATTCTCGTGGGTATCCTGGCCACCACGGTGGTGGGCATCCTGTGGGGCAAGATCGACCTGAACCTGCAGATCGTCGCCGTGCCCACCGGCCTGCAGCACACGGCCGGGGGCTTCGGCCACGGGTTCGTAGGCGTCTGGCAGGCCCTGGGCGATCACTGGCCGGACATTCTCATCGCCCTCTTCGTGCTGCTGTTCATGGACCTTTTCGACACCGTCGGCACGCTGGTGGGCGTTGCCCGTCGGGCGGGGCTGATGGACAGCGGCCGGCTGCCGCGGGCCGAGCGTGCCCTCGCCGCCGACGCCACAGGCACCGTTGTCGGTGCGTTCCTGGGCACCTCGACGGTCACCAGCTATATCGAGTCGGTCACGGGTGTCCAGGCCGGGGCCCGCACGGGTCTCTCGGCCGTGGTCGTGGCCATCTGCATGCTGCTGGCGATGTTCTTCCAGCCGGTGGTCAACATGGTCATGGGCAGCTTCTCGGTCGACGGCGTGGACAAGTTCCCGACCATCGCGCCGGCGCTGATCGTCGTCGGGGCGATCATGATGCGTGCGATGCGCGACATCGAGTGGGACGACATCACCGAAGCCTTGCCGGCGTTCCTGGTGGTCGTCACGATCCCCCTGGCCTACAGCATCGCCGACGGCATCGCGATCGGCTTCATCTCGTACGCCGTGGGCAAGTTCGTGTCGGGCCGGCCGAAGGAATGCCCGCTGCTGGTCTATGTCTTCGCAGCGCTGTTCGTGCTGAAGTTCGCTTTGCCCCAGGTCGGCTAGCGATCGGGGCTTCGCCTGTCGGCGGGGCGGTCAGTCGCCGGACGATTCATCCTGCTCGGGATCGTCCTCGTCATCGCCGGATCTCTCCAGTGAATCCGGCGCGCCCAGCGGCTGGCGGATGGTGAGCTTCCGCCCGGCCCGGGAGATTCTCATCGTCACCGTCCGCAGCGCGCCCACTTGGCGGATCACCGCGAACAACTGGGCGGAGTTGGCGACCTCCCTGCCCTGTACCTGCAGGATCCGGTCGCCGACGCGGATTCGCCTGGCCGCCTCGGCCGGACCGTTCTCGACGAGCTCGGTCACCTCCACGCCGTCGGGCGTGTCCTTGACGGCCAGCCCGAGTCGCCCTTGTCCGGACTGCAGTTCGCCCTTGGGCAGCTTGAGCTTGCCCGCCCATTCCAGCCATCGGGGCTCCAGTGCGGGCAGCCGGTTGCCCAGCACGGCCTCCAGGGCCTTGCGCCCGGTGGGGTCCTTGACGTACGTCTTCTTGTACCGCTCGTACCAGTCCTGCAGCTTGTCGTTCTGCCATAGATACAGCATCACGTAGCGGCTTTGGGCGTACGCCAGTTGCGCCTGCTCCATGAAGTCGTCGTGCCCCATCTCGAAGAGATCCTTCAGCGGGATCGTCTCTTCCCTGCGACACGCCTTCTGCAGCGTCAGCACGCGAAGATCCACGAACGGCTCGAGCCCGCCGGGCGTGATGTACGCAGCCTCGAACAGCGTGGCCAGGCCTTCGTTGACCCACAGGGCGTGGACCTGTCGCGGCTCGGTGGTATCGGCGTGGTGCAGGGCGTGGGTGAATTCGTGGATGAGCACCCGCCCGCGGTCGATGGACGTCAGCTTCCTGCCCAGGGGGTTGTAATAGCCGGTGACCTTGTGCTTCTCGTACAGCTTGCCGGCGAGCTTCTCGTAGTCCTCGACGGTCGGCAGGACCACGGTCACGTACCACTCCGGCGTCTCGGTCAGCAAGGTCTTCCGCTGGGCGTCCAGATACGCCGCCAGCAGCCGGGCCGTTCGGGCAAAGGTCTCGTCGTCCAACGCGCTGACATACACCAGCCGGCGGTCCTTGTCCTGCCTCGCCTGGTAGTCCTCGCCCAGACGCTGCTGAAT
This sequence comes from uncultured Planctomycetaceae bacterium, assembly GCA_964642855.1. Taxonomy (GTDB): domain Bacteria; phylum Planctomycetota; class Phycisphaerae; order SM23-33; family SM23-33; genus CAZXSK01. Next base: position 56,246 of record CAZXSK010000018.1, read on the forward strand.
CCTGCGGGCCTTCTCTGCCGCCTCGGCGTGGATGTCCTTCTCGCGGGCTCCCGTCGATGCGGGCCCCAGCGAAACCAGCAGCGACAGCGACCCCGTCGCGAGAATCAGAGTCTGCACGATTTTGCGGGCAATCCCTCGATTCATGGCTCCTCCGGCGCGCTCTATCGGCCGGATTCGCACGCGGCGTAAGTAAGCCCTCCACAAACATCGACTGCCTC
>CAZXSK010000019.1:0-16684 GCA_964642855.1 uncultured Planctomycetaceae bacterium
GCCCTCGGCTGAGAATCTGCTCGATGCCCAGCGGCGACTCGGCTTCGGTGAGCACATCCAGGATGGCCTTCTTCTGGGCGGTGTTTCGTGACGACACTCTTATTGCTCCTTGGGATTTCACTTGATTTATTGAGAACGCATTCTTACTATTGGCCGTTGCGGAGTCAAGAGTGTGCTCAACCCTTGACGAGAAAGGCTCGACTGCACCGTGAGGAATCGCTCGCCCATCTGGCTCATGCTGGCCGTGATCGCCCTTCAGGGCACGGGCCTTCTGCATGCGCTGCACCTGGCGGTCGAACACGCGTCTGCAAGCGGCCACGGCTGCGAAGCAGGAAACTACGGTCACGACCATGGCGGTAGCCAGTCAACCCACCCAGACGGCAAAGCAGTTCTGAGCCTGGACGACGGCCAAGGCTCGGGCCACGGTCCTGGTCACCATCATGACCCAGTGACCTGCCCGGTCTGCGAGGCTCTGGCCCACGTCAAGGCGGTCATCGCCTCTCCGAGCACCGGGGTGTCAGCGAGCCTTCCTCCCGCTCTTCAGGTTGCATCGCCTGAGAGCTTCCCGCTTTCCCAAATCGCGCTGGCCACTCTCGGCCCGCGCGCCCCTCCCACCTCGACGTAAGCACTTACGGATGGATGCATAGTACGGATTTGCTCTGCGCTTACGACGAGGAAAGCCCATGCGCACAAGGAAGGCGTTTACGCTCATCGAACTCCTTGTGGTCATCGCCATCATCGCGCTGCTCGTGTCGATCCTTCTGCCGTCGCTGGCCCGGGCGAAGCATCTTGCCAAAGTCACGATGTGCAAGAGCAACCTGCGCGGTATGGAGATCGCCCACTGGATGTACATGACCGAGTACGATGGATGGTTCGTAGACGTGGGCCTAGCCCACGGCGGAGCCCACTCACACGAGGATACCGCCTGGATCAATACGCTCCAGGAGTACTACGGCGACCGTCTGCTCGCCAGGTCGCCGCTGGATACCAGCCCCCATTGGGGACCGTTCCCCCAAGGCCAGCCGATCGAGGGCGCTCCGTCCGATCAACGGCGACGTGTGTCCTACGGGGTGAACTCGTTCCTCGTCGACTTCGGCAACGGCCAAAACCCCTGGGGGCCGTCGCCGGGCGGCTTCTCCGGTGACTGGCCGGGCGGCGACGGCAAGGCGTACAACCGCCTTGACCGCGTCCGCAATTCGGCTGGGACGGTACACTTCGTGATCATGGCTTTCACCGGCCCGTACGCGGGCGCGGACCATCCCCATGTGGAGAACTGGATCGGCCATCCGTCCCCGCCAACGGTGGCGGGTACACAGGTCCAGATCAATGCGGCCGACGGCGACCCCGATTCCTGGGAGGCTAAGAGCAACTACGGCTTCCTCGACGGGCACGCTGAGACGCGATCCTTCAAGGAGGTGTTCACTGACGGGCAACGAAACGGATTCGACCCACTCGCTGCGCAGTAGACATTATGGAACCGAATCATTGGAAACATGCACTTGCTCAACCAAGCTCAGAACAAAAGAGAAACTGAGAGGAGAAACCCTATGAAGCTCATGAAGACAGCTCTGATCCCCGCTCTTGTCATCGCCGCTCTGGCATCTTCCGCCCTCGCCGCTCACGAGGACATCCTGGTTGCTCTGGACTCCAACGGTCAGATCGTCACCGGGACGGCCGAACTGGACGACGGGACCTACACGATTGGAAAGCGGACGTTCGGGTTCCATCCGCCCGGACCGCTCAACGGCCTGTACGCGACGACCAATCCCGGCTACAACGCCGTCAAGCAGGCCGACCTTCCAACCGGCTACTCGGCCCTGCCAGGCAGTGAGGATCTTCTGTTCGACGTCGCGGCAGACACCATCGGCGGCGCAACCGCGAACTTCTGGTACTGGGACGGCGCGGACGACGACAACGACGGCGACTACTACGACGACGTGGACTGGAACCCCGTGCCGGCCGGCTACACGTATAGATTCGACAAGATGGGCATCTTCAGCGCCGCTGCAAACGGCAGTGCGTTGGGCGTGGCGGGCTTCACCATCGCGGCCACTGACGGTGACGGCTATCTGCACCAGCACTTGAACATGTACATCGACGACGGCGACGGCAGCACGGCCACCGCTCCACAGGACGGCTTCTACATGGTCGGCATTGACCTGTATATGAACGAGCCGGGTGTGCTGCGCTCCGAGACGCTGTATTTCGTCCCAGGCGTCGGGGCGCATACCCCCACCCAACACCGCGACGGAGCCGTAGCATGGGTGAATGACAATCTGGTCGTTCCCGAACCGGCCAGCCTGTCGCTGCTGGCGATAGGCGGCGTGGGGCTCTTGAGACGGCGAAGCCGAAAGGCGTAGACGCTCTGCCGCCGCAAGAACACCGTGCAATCCTGCTGATTGGATCGTTCGCGATGACCGCTTGGCCGGTCGGGAGTGCAAACGTCACTCCCGGCCGGCTGAGCATTGGTGAAGGGAAGCCGCAGATTGGGTAAACTCTGGCGAATCCTGGTTCGGTTCGGCCTGTGGTGGGCCGGGCTGTTCGGATTGATCGGCACCGGCAATTGCCCGTGCTGCGGCCAGGCGGGCTGTCCCGGCGGCTTGGTGGGAGCCGGCCTGTTCGCTGCCCTTGCCGCCTTCGTCATGGCCCTGTTCCCTAGGGCGGACAAGAAGAGTCAAGCCGTCGAATCGCCTTCCACAGCAGAGAAGTCCGGAGGATAGGTGTGCGGCCCCCCGACCCCCGTGAAGTATCTGATGGGGAGTGATGGTGGTAACGGCAATCGCCCCCGCCCGGCCCCGACGAGGCTGACCTCCCCCTCGAAGGTGGAGAGGTCCCAGCCGGCCGGCTGGATCGGACAGTCCACCCAGAGGGTGTCGCCCATGGGCAGGTTACCCGGACAGGCTTCCACTGGCGGCGGAGCGGCCGGGCAGGTACGATCCGGTCATGGATCCGGAACGGGCAGTGAAGCGGAATCTCGAAAGCTGGGACGCGCGAACGCCGGTCCACCTGCGATCCCGGCCCTACCGCCGGGGGATCGAGACGTTGCAGGAAGGCGGCGTTACCCTCCTGCCGCCAACCGATAGCGAGGTTGGCGACGTCGCGGGCCTGCGCGTGTTGCACCTGCAGTGTCACATCGGGCTCGATACGCTCTCGCTGTCGCGGCTGGGCGCGAATGTCACGGGCCTGGATTTCTCGCCCCGGGCGGTGGAGGCAGCCCGCGAGCTGTCTACCTCGCTGGATCTCCCCGCACGGTTCGTCGTGGGCGACGCCCAGGAGGCGAGCGACGTGCTGGCCGGGGAAACGTTCGACATGGTCTTCGCCTCGTTCGGCGTGCTGTGCTGGATTCCGGACGTCGGAGGCTGGATGCGGTCGGCTGCGTCGCTGCTGAGGACGGGCGGGGTGCTGTACGTAGCCGACGGCCATCCGCTGGCGGAGGGCATGGAAGACGATCCCGACCGGCCGGGCGGTTTCCGGTATGAGTTGGGGTACTTCGACCCGGGCCCGCACGAGTTCGGCCCGGGGCCTTCGTACGCTGACGACGGCAGCGGCGCGATCTTCCCCGAGACCGTCGAGTACACCCACACGCTGGGCGAGTTGGTGACCTCTGCCTGCCAGGCGGGGCTGTGCGTGGAGTTCCTCCATGAGTTTCCGGGGTGCTTCTTCCAGCGGTGCTCGTCGATGATCGAGGGCGAGGGGGGCGTGTGGGACTTTCCCCCGCCGCTGGCGGGCAAGCTGCCGATGGTCTTCTCGCTGCGAGCGCGTAAGGCTTGAACTGTATGGCAGGACCGCCAGTTCAGCTCCAATCGGGGCGTCTGCCGGGCACGCCCTGCTGCGGGAGTAACGGGCCGGGTCTGGCAATGTCCGGCGGATCGCCTATAATCGCCGCTTCGTAACCGCATTCGAAGTTCCCGTACCACGAGAGCACCAATGAGCTACATGGAAGCCCTTCAGGACAAGTTCCAGAGAAACATCGTCTTCAAGATGTGGGTTCGCCTCGACGACCAGGTCGACCCGCTGTGCGAGCTGCTCCAGGCCGTCCGCGACGCCGGCGCCCGGGTCGGCGAGGTCAACGTCTCCGAGCACCAGGCCACCTCGACGATCTACAACGTGCAGATCTTCACAGCCGGGGACGACCAGATGGCCGACGTCCGCGCCAGGACGGAGACCATCGAGGGCGTGAAGCTGCTGAACGTCCAGGACATGGCGATGGAAAGCCATCGGGGCGGGGCATGCGAGATGCGAAGCCGCAGCGCGATCCGGTCGAACACGGATCTGCGTGTGGTCTACACGCCGGGCGTGGCGCGGGTGTGCAAGGCGATCGAAGCCGACCCGTCCAAGGCACGGGAGTTCACGAACATCGGCAACAAGGTCGCCATCGCGACCAACGGCACGGCGATTCTGGGCCTGGGCGACATCGGCCCGCTGGCCGGGCTGCCCGTGATGGAGGGCAAGGGCGCGATCTTCTGGGAGTTCGCGAACATCTCGGCCGAGCCGCTGCTGATCGATACACACGACCCCGACGAGTTCATCCGGATCTGCGAGAAGCTCGCGGTGGGGTTCGGGGCGATCCAGATCGAGGACGTCAAGGCTCCGGAGTGTTTCCGTATTACGCGCGAGCTCGACGAGAAGCTGCCCATCCCGGTGTTCCACGACGACCAGCACGGCACGGCGACGGTGGTCCTGGCCGGCCTGTACAGCGCACTCAACCAGTCGGGGCGGAAGATCGAGGATTTGCGCGGGGTAATCTGCGGCGCGGGAGCGGCCGGGACGGCCATCGCCGACCTGCTGCTGGGGGCAGGCGTTTCCGACGTGATCGTCACCGACAGCACGGGCGTGCTCTACCGCGGCAGAACCGAGCGCATGAATCCCGAGAAGCAGGCCCTCGCCGAGCGGACCAACAAGGACAATGTCCAGGGCACTCTCGCCGACGCAATGAAGGGCAGGGAGTTGTTCGTGGGCGTCTCGCAGCCGAACATCGTCTCGAAGGAGATGGTCGAATCGATGGCTGCCGACCCGATCGTGTTCCCGCTGGCCAATCCGGTCAGCGAGATTTCCCGAGACGACGCCCTGGTAGCCGGTGCGTCGGTCTATGCCGACGGTCGGATGATGAACAACGCGTTGGCGTATCCGGGCATTTTCCGAGGCGCGCTGGACGCCGGGGCGCGTTCGATCAGCACGGAGATGCTGATGGCCGCGGCCGAGGCGCTGGCGGGGGTGGTGCCCGAAGGCCAGCTCATGCCCGAGATGATGAGCCCGGCGACCCACCTCGCCGTCGCCGATGCGGTCAAGCAGGCAGCACTGCAGGGCAAATAGACTGACAACGAGGCAGACAACCGGCCGGGGCGGCAGAGAAGGAGCGCGTGCGCGTGAAACACTTCAAGAACACCAGAGACATCAAGGTGGGCGTGATCGGCTACGGCGGAGCGTTCAACATGGGACGTACCCACCTGGGCGAGATGAAAAAGGCCGGCATGAAGCCCGTCGCCGTGGCGGAGCTCGACGAAGACCGGCTGGCCGTGGCAGCCGAGGAGTTCCCCGGCATCGAGACCTACAACTCCGTGGGCAAGATGCTCAAGAATTCCGACGTGGACCTCGTGACGATCATCACCCCCCACAACACCCACGCGAAGCTCGCCACCCAGTGCCTGCGCGCCGGGCGGCACGTGGTGTGCGAAAAGCCCCTGGCGATCACCACGGCCGAGTGCGACCGCATGATCCGCGAGGCGAAGAAACAGAAGGTCATGCTCTCGACGTATCACAACCGACACTGGGACGGCTGCATTACCCGGGCGATGCGTGAGATCCGCAAGGGTCGCATCGGCGAGGTGGTGCGCATCGAGTGCCACATGGGCGCCTTCGGCCAGCCGAGGGACTGGTGGCGGTCGAGCAAGAGCATCTCCGGCGGCATCCTGTACGACTGGGGCGTGCACCTGCTGGAATACTCGCTGCAGATCATGGACGCCGGGATCGTCGAGGTAGCCGGCTTCGCCCATACCGGCCGCTGGGCGCCCAAGACCGCCTGGAAAGAGGATACCAACGAAGACGAAGCCGCCGCGGTGGTCCGCTTCGACAACGGCGCGTGGCTGACGCTGACGATCACGCAGCTGGACAGCCTGCCCAAAAGTGCCGACCGAAAGCACCTGGAGATCACCGGCACGAAGGGCACGTACCTGTTCGACCAGAAGTCGTGGAAGACGGTCATCCAGAAGCGCGGCAAGGTGGACGTGCGGGAAGGCGAGAACCCGTCCAACCAGTGGAAGAAGTACTACCGCAACGTCGCCCGGTACCTCACCGGCCAGGAGGAGCTGGTTATCACCCCCGAGTGGTCGCGCAGGCCGATCCACATCCTGGACCTCGCCGACCGCTCCGCCCGACGAGGCCGGACGCTGAAAGCGAAATACGACTGACCGCAGACCGAACCGCCGGGGTCGGGAGGCATCCCAACCCAACGGAAGGAGCAGTACCATGAAGGCATTGATTGTCCAGGGCGGCTGGCAGGGCCACGAGCCCAAGCAGGTCGCCGAGATCCTGAAGACCGACCTCGAATCAGCCGGCTTCGACGTGACGCTGTCGGACACGCTGGATTCGTATCTCGACGAGAACCTCCCCGACCACGACCTGATCGTGCAGTGCTGGACGATGGGCGAGATCTCCAAGGAGCAGTGGACCGCGCTCGACGCAGCCGTCCGCAGCGGCGTGGGCTTTTCGGGCGTGCACGGCGGGATGTGCGACAGCTTCCGCCAGAACACCGCCTACCAGTTCATGTGCGGCGGACAGTGGGTCGCCCACCCGGGCGGGATCATCAAGTACCGCGTGCACATCGTCGACCACGCCGACGGCGTAACGGCCGGGCTGGACCACTTCGAGATGGAGTCCGAGCAGTACTACCTGCACGTGGACCCGTCGAACCACGTGCTGGCGACCACGACGTTCGAGTTCAACGGCTGCACGATGCCCGTGGCGTGGAAGCGGATGTGGGGCAAGGGTCGGATCTTCTACTCGTCACTGGGACACGTGGCGAAGGACCTGGACGTGCCCGAAGCCCGCGAGATCATCCGCCGGGGCATGGTCTGGGCAGCCGAGGGCAAGGCGGTCGCTGCGGACCTGGCGACCCCCGCCGAAGCGCCCGAACACGTCGACGAAGCGGGCGGGTAAAGCGAGACGCATGGCAGAGTCGGTCTAGAATCAGCCAGCCTGTTTTGGCGGAGCGACAAGTCGACGGTCCAGAAAACCGTACGATATCTTGTCGCTACTGCGCGGGATCTCCTTCTGGACGATCTTTCTGATCTCTGCCTTTCGGCGATTGGCGGACGCGTCCTTCCCGCGCTTTGCCTTCTTCTCCGTTTTTCCCATGGTCTCCATCCTGTTGCAGGAACGGCCTCAGAAAGCCTGTCAACGTATCAGCGAGTATCCCGGCAAGGTGTATGACAGACGATTCGGCTGCTTGTTCGTGATAGTCGTCAAAGTCACACTTGAATATGTCCGGTATTACACCAAAGCCGTTCCTGCGGTTCAAGTCGAACGTCAGAAACCCTATCACAGTATAGGTATCATCCTCTGTGTTTCTGTACCTCAGCGGAACTACAACCGTTGCCTTGTACCATTTCGCCCAGTTCGTTCGGTCACACTGGAATTCCTCGGGATATTTCGTTAGGTCATTGCAGGAGAAATACGAATACGGTTGCCATTTCCTGTGGCCGTCGGACTCGCCCATAATCGATGCAAAAACCGTATTCTTTTGAACTCCATGGGCGCTGTCCAAGCCGAATTCAGCGTCTCGCTTGAAGGGGTGGGATCTGGCAAATGTCACAACTTTCTTCTCGCCCTTTTCCTCCACGAAAGCTTTGAGGGACACATGTACCGCCTGTGGCCGGACACGTATGACCTGAGCCATCGTCTCCTGGGAACTCTCACAGAACCTTCGAGCTTCCTCCCTGATCGATTCCCAGTTCCCATCAGCTCTATCAACAGTGGCGAAGTCGCGCCAAGTATGGGCCGCCTTGAAGTGGAGATAGTACAGAACACTGAGAAGTTGCCAGTTTACAAACTGGAGACGGTACCTGCGCAGGCTTTTCCGGCGCCCGAACCAACGCAGTACCCGGTACAGCCACCAAAGCAAGACCCCGATCCCATCCATGTAAAGCTCCCGCAACTGAAAAGCATATGCCCTTCGGAGTTTAGCCTCAAACCCTTAGAATAACAAGCATTATATTCTCTTCGTATCGTCATTCAGCCTGCCTGGGATATCCGATGGTGACTCCCGGATCTGGTTTCAGAAGTCGTCGAGCGTCCGGGTGGTTCGCAGGTGGGCGATCTCGCCCCAGCTTTCCAGGAACCAGCCGTCGCCGTCGTGGCGGAAGCGGTTGATCGCTCCGTTGCACAGGCTGAACCGGCGGGGCTGGCGCTCCTCAAGGCCGACGACGTGCTTGAAGAAGGCCATCATCACCCCGCCGTGGGTGACGGCCAGCACGCGCCGGCCGGGGTTGTCGCGGGCGATCCGCCCGAAGGTATCGACCACGCGTGCAACCCGGTCAGGCCCGGTCTCGCCTCCGGGCGGCGCGGCGCTGCGATCCTCCCAGTACCGTTGGAACTCCTCGGGGTGCTCCCGCTCGATGTCAGCCCAGGTGAGGCCTTCGAAGATCCCGAAGTTCCGCTCGCGCAGGCCGGACTCAAGCCGCAGCTCCAGGCCGAGGCGCTCGGCGATGATCTGGCCGGTTCGCGCAGCCCTTCCGATATCGCTGACATAAAAGGCGTCGAAGGCGGCTTCGCCGGCGAGGGCGTCGGCTGCGGCGCGGGCCTGGGCGATGCCCGTCTCGGTCAGCGGGCTGTCCTTCTGGCCCTGAAGCCGCCCGAGCGTGTTCCACTCCGTCTCGCCATGACGAACAACAACCAGCTCGGTGCTCTCTGCCATCGGGTTCTCCAGCCTGGGGTTCGGGAGCGGAGAGTGTACCCTCGGGGTGGCGGGGGGGCAATGGCCCGGTCAGGGACAGGTACCTTGGCTGCAGCAGCTCTCCGGCGGGCCTGCTGCGCAGACCTCCGCGTCGGCTGCTTTGTAGCCCAGTTGGTCGACCGCAGCAGCCAGGACGTCGCCATCGAGCTCGTCGCCACGCACCACAGCGGAGCCGTCCACGTGGTCGACGTCGGCAGCCTGCACGCCGGGGCAGTCCATCAGCGCTTCCCGCACGGCTGTCGAGCAGTGCGAGCAGCTCATGCCCTCGATCTCCAGCCGGCAGACTTCACTGCCTGCCTCGAGGGGCTGTTGACTGGAGACCTTCCGCAGCTTCCGCAACCAGGGCCAGCCCGCGCCGGAGACGAGCATGCCCAGCAGCACGATCGCCGAGGCGAGTTTCAGCCAATAGGGCAGCATTTCCATCATGGGCGGCTGGGGCGACGCGCCGGAAACGCGGAACACGTAGTCCAGCGCCACGCCGGCCAGCAGGGCGCTGATCGCCACGGCCAGCAGGTAGGCGATCGCCGACCGCCGCCCGAGCGTTTTCCAGAGCATCGCGATCGCAGCGGCATTGGTCGCCGGGCCGGTCATCAGGAACACCAGCGCCGCTCCGGGCGAGACGCCTCGCGAGATCAGTGCAGCGGCAATCGGCACGGAGGCTGTCGCGCAGACGTACACGGGGATTCCCGCAAGCATCATGATCAGCATCGCGACGATGCCCCCGCCCAGCACGCCGGGCAGGTCGCCCGGCTGGATCAGTGCGGAAATCAGCGCTGCAATCGCGAGCCCCACCAGCAGCGCCATGCCGATGTCGCGAGGCAGGGTAACCAGCGCATACCTGGCCGCCCGAACGACGGCCGGACCTTCGGAGGCCTCCGCGTCGGTCGCGCCGGCTTCCTGGCGGATCCGGCGGTCTTCCTTTTCGCTGTGCGGGTCGATCACGCCCACAGCCATGCCGCCGAGAATGCCGCTGACCAGTGCGGCGATGGGTCGGAAGATCGCGTAGACCCATCCCAGCAGGCCGTAGGTCACCAGGATGCTGTCTACGCCCGTCTGGGGCGTGGAGATCAGGAACGCGGTGGTTGCACCCTTGCCCGCGCCGTGCCTGCGCAGGGAAGCAGCGACGGGAATCACCCCGCACGAACAGAGGGGCAGGGGCACACCGAACGCCGACGCCTTGATCGTCTGGAGCAGGCCCTTGCCCCCCAGATGTCGTTCCACAAGAGAAGGCCTCAGGACAACGGAAAGCACTCCCGCCACCAGGAAGCCCAGCAACAGGTAGGGCGACATCTCCAGCAGCACGTCCCAGAAGTCGACAAAGAATCTCTGCAGAAAATCGATCATGGTTTCTCTCTATTGATCCAACGGCTGAGAGCGTCGGGAGGGTCCGTATCATCCCGGATTCCCAGGCGGGTCAGCGCGAAATCATAGCGCACGGGGTCTTCAGGGCACAGGCGCCGGAAGCCCGCGGTGACCTCCAGGGCGGTTCGGGCGTCGGCTGCCTTGCGGGCGGTCAGCCCGAGCTGCCGGGCGATCCGATGCATGTGGACATCGAGGGGCACCACGAGCCTCGCCTGCCACTCCGCCGGCCAGCCGCCGGGGTCCACGGCGTCTGCGCGGACCATCCATCGCAGGTAGAGATGCAGGCGCTTGCAGGCGCTGCCGCGCTCGGGCCTGGCCAGCAGATGCCCACAGCGCTTGCGCGGATCGATGAGCCCCACCAGGCGCGTCAGCGCGGGCAGGACGGTCTCGTGGGCGGCTTGGAGCCCCTGGCCGAAGCAGGCGGCCAGCGAGCCATGCAGCCAGACCAGCCGGCGGACGCCCAGGAGCATTTCGGTAAGCTGCAGGCCGGTGTTGAAGCGGTGGCGGAATTCGGCCAGAAGCCGGCGGAGTTCGCGCGGCGTGGACCGCCGGACGGTTTCACCCGGCCTGTCGCCCAGCAGCGAAAGGGCCAACTCGACGCTCCGCAGGATGCCCTTGACGTTCCCGTGGGCCAGGCACGCAGCCACCAGGCCGACAATCTCCCGGTCGGCGGGGTCGTCGTATCGGTAGAGGAACTCCAGCGGGTCGGGGTGGACCAGCTCCGGGCGGTTGTACTTCAGGTAGACCGCCTCCAGGGCGCCTCGCAGCTGCGGGATGTGGGGGGCTGTTCTCGTCACGCGATACACAAGCGGGGCCGTCCCTGCAAGCAGGACGGCCCGGCTGTCTGCAGTTGGGGCGGGACGTACCCGCCGTTTGCCCATCTTACGCCAACACGGCCTGGAGATCCTCCTGCGGCGTCGAAATCGGCTGGATGTTCAACTGCTCGACGAGGTACTCGAGCACCGGCGGGGTCACAAAGGCCGGCAGCGTCGGACCCAGGCGCATGTTCTTGATGCCCAGGTGCAGCAGCGTCAGCAGGATGCACACCGCCTTCTGCTCGTACCAGCTGAGAATCAGCGAGAGGGGCAGCTCGTTGACGTCGCAGTCGAACGCCTCGGCCAGAGCGACGGCGATGCGGATCGCCGAGTAGGCGTCGTTGCACTGGCCGCAATCCAGCAGCCGGGGGATGCCACCGATGTCGCCAAACTCCATCTTGTTGAAGCGGTACTTCCCGCACGCCAGCGTGAGAATCACGCAGTCCTCAGGCACCTGCTCAGCCAGCTCGGTGTAGTAGTTTCTGCCCGAACGGGCGCCGTCGCAGCCCCCGATCAGGAAGAAGTGACGGATGTCGCCGCCCTTGACCGCGTCGATGACCTTGTCGGCCACGCCGAGAACCGCATTGCGCGCAAAGCCGATGGGAATGGTCTTCTCCGGGGCGTCCTCTGCGAAGCCCTGGGCCTGTCTGGCTGCTTCGATCACCCGCGCGAACTGCCCGTTCTCCACGTGCTCGACCCCCGGCCAGGCGACCAGGCCGGTGGTGAAGATCCTGCCCTGGTAGCTCTCCCGGGGCTTCTGGATGCAGTTGGTGGTCATCAGGATCGCGCCCGGGAAGGCGTCGAACTCCTGCTGCTGATCCTGCCACGCACCGCCGTAGTTGCCCACCAGGTGCTCGTGCTTCTTGAGCTCGGGATAGGCGTTGGCGGGAAGCATCTCCCCGTGGGTGTAGACGTCGATGCCGGTTCCCTCGGTCTGCTCCAGCAGGTCCTTGAGGTCCTTGAGATCGTGCCCGGAAACGAGAATGCACTTGCCCGCCCGTGGCGTAATGCGAACCTGCGTGGGCTCGGGGTGCCCGTAGGCGCCGGTGTTGGCCTGGTCGAGCATGCCCATGACCTTCAGGTTCATCTCGCCGACTTCCAGCGACTTGCCCAGCAGCTGCTCGCGGGGCAGCTCGTCACGGGTCAGGAAGTCCAGCGTCTCGAAGAAGAAGTCGTATACTTCGTCATCCTCGACGCCCAGAATCCGCGCGTGGTCGGCGTAGGCAGCCATGCCCTTCAAGCCGGCGGTCACCAACTCCATCAGCCCGGCAATGACCTCGCCGCGCTGCTCTTTGCGACGGGCGATCGAAGCCCTCGCTGCCTGTTCGTCGAGTCCTTCGACGGTATCGGCTGGCTGAAGGTCCGCGGGGGCCCCGAGCTCTTCTGGCTCCGTGCCAGCCTCCTGGCAGCCTTGGCGATAGAGTTCCTTCGCCCGGTCGCGGACTTCGGCGCCGGCGTGAATGGTCTGGGCGATGCGCTCGGGCGCGAAGTTGACGTTGGTTACCGTCGTGAACAACGCCTCGATGACGTACCGGCCGACCTGGCGGTCGCGCTTGCCCATTTCTGCTGCCCGATGGGCGTACATTGATACCCCCTTGGCCACGTGCAGCAACAGGTCCTGGAGGTCGGCGGTGGTGGGATCCTTCCCGCACACGCCGTGTCGGGTGCAGCCCGTTCCCTGGGCTGTCTGTTCGCATTGGTAGCAAAACATGTCCATGTCTGTAGTCCTTTCTTTCCTTTTCCCTGTCAGTCGGGATCAGTCTGCGTGTTCTGTTGTTGGCCTGCGTCGCGGGGGCACGGTTATCCGCCCACCGAGACGCCGTTGACACTCTGAATCGTACCGGAAGCACCGACGGTCGCGACCGTCAGCGGGATCGTTACATCGGCCTGGTCCATCGCCTGACGGACGATGGCCTCCAGCCCGCCGCAGCAGGGCACCTCCATCCGCGCGATCGTCAGCGAACGCACGGAGTGGCTGGCGAAAATCGTTGCGAGTTTGTCCACGTAGGGCTGGGTGTCGTCGAGCTTCGGACAGGCGATCGCCAGCGTCCTGCCCTTCAGCAGGCGGTCGTGGAAGTCACCCATCGCGAACGCGGCGCAGTCGGCTGCCAGCAGGATGTCTGCGTCGTCCCAGAGGTCTCCGCCAGCCGGCAGGAGCAAAAGCTGCACCGGCCACTGACCCAACGCCGACCGGCCGCTGGACGCATTCCCCGAAGGCGGGGTGGAGAAAGGTGCATCGTCCTCGCCAGCGAGCTTGCGGAGCATCGCGCCGGGACACCCACCCGTCGGCGGGCCCGCCTTAGCGGAGGGACACCCGCCGACGTCGCCGGCCTGTCCACCGGCCTTGGGGGTTCGGACAGTCTTCTCCTGCCGGAGGTGCTCGTCGACGGCCTGCTCGTCGAACTCCTCCGCCGGGCGCTGTTCGATGGTGATCGCGCCGGTCGGACACGTGCCGAGGCAGTTTCCAAGGCCGTCGCAGAGGTTCTCGCCGACGAGCCTGGCCTTGCCGTCGATGATCCGGATCGCACCTTCGGCACACGAGGGCACGCACTCGCCGCAGCCGTTGCACTTGTCTTCGTCGATCTTCACGATTTCTCTCATCACTTTGCCCATGTCGTTCTCCTGGCGATGGGAATGGCTGTCTCGTCTGAAAGGGAGTATCGCACACCCAGCCGGGCGAGCCCTTGACGTGGATCAAGTGCGCCGGTTTTCCCCGAAAAAAACCGAGTCGCGCGCAGAGAGCGTGGGTCATGCTCACGAAAGACGGTGTGAATCCCCTCAGCTTCGGGCAGCGTCCGCCAGGCCCTGCCGGTCGCGGATGGTGATCTCCGAGCCCTTCACGCCGATCAGGCCGGACTCGGCCAGCTTGCCCAGCGCCCGGCTGAGCGTCTCAGCCGCCGTGCCGATCTGCCCAGCGAGCTGGCGCTTGGTCTGGGGCAGGCGGAAGCGCGGCGAGCCCGCCTCGTCGGACATCGCCAGCAGCGCCCCGGCCAGGCGGGCGGGAACTTCCTTGAGCGACAGGTCCTCGATGAGCCCGGCGAACTCGCGCAGCTTGGCCGACATGCCGGCCATCATGCGCAGGGCTATCTCCGGATCGGCAGCGATCATATCTCGCAACACGTCACGGCGGATCGCCAGCAGCGTGGCCTCGGAGACCGCCTCGGCGAATGCGGGGAAGGTGCCCTCCGCCCAGACGGCCGCTTCGCCGAACGTGCGCCCGGCCCCGTAGAAGTGCAGCACCTGCTCGTCGCCGTTGGACGCGAGCTGGTAGACCTTCACCTGCCCGTCGAGAATCGCGAAGAACCGGTCAGCTTGGGAATGCTGCGAGACGATCACCTCGCCCGGGCGAAACGTCCGGGCAGGGCAGCGATCTGCCAGCGCGACGCGCTCGGGCTCGTCCAGGCCGGAAAGAAGATCCGTCCGGCCCAGCATGCGGGCGATGTCAGTCGGCGGGGGGGCGGCCATGCTTCTCCTCCCTCAGCGGCTGGCGGTCTTCCCGGGCGTCTCATCGAACTCGCCGAGGACCTCCAGCAGCTTCTCTTTCGAGTAGCTGCCCTCCAGGCGGATCGCGGGCCCGCCATCCGGCGGGAAGATGCGCGTCAGCGGCGGCGCTCCGCCGACCTGGCGGAGGTATTCACTGGCCGGGGTGCCCTTGGTGGTGACGTCTGCCCGCACGGCGACCACGCCGGCATCCTGCAGTGCCCGGGCGACCTCGGGCGAATCGAAAACGGTGTAGTCGAGCACCTGGCACTTGGTGCACCACGACGCGGTGAACTTCACGAGCACCGGGCTGCCCTCGGCGCGGGCTTCATTGATGCGCGCCCGACTGAAGGGCTCAAATTCCACAGCCAGCGGAGTCGGACGCGGGATCATCCAGAGTCCCGCAGCTACCACGATCGCCACGGCGATTCCGCGGACCACGAGCTTGCGGGCAAGCGGCGCGTCGTAGCGGACCCAGTTCGCCCAGATCCAAAGCCCCATCGCCAGCACCACGGCGAAGGCAATCAGCCAGAACGGATACGTATCGTCGCTGAACGTGCTGAACAGCCAGACCGCTACGAGCAACATCAGGAAGCCCATCGACTGCTTGAAGTACTCCATCCACGCCCCGGGCCTGGGCAGCTTGGCGAGCAATGAAGGGAACGACGTCAGCAACGCGTGCGGAGCAGCCATGCCCACCCCGATCAGCACGATCGCCAGCGAACCCAGCCAGAGGGGCTGGACCTGCGCCCAGGCCATTGCCCCCACAAGGATCGCAAAGCTGCAGGGCGTGGCGAGCACCGCCATCATCAGACCCATCCCGGCGGATCGTGCATACCCCCCGCCAGCCTGGGGGCCTGCCTGTCCGACCCCTGCAAGGCGGGAGGGTACGACCACGTTGAACACACCGAACAGGTTGGCTGCCAGTGCCACCACCACCAGCGCCAGCAGCAGCCGGACCCATTCCAGCTGGAAGTGGTCGGAGAGGTTCACCGCCTGTCCCGTAGCGGCCCGTACGGCTGCGCTGACCGCTGCGACGCCGATGAAAAACAGCACCATCCCGCCGGCGAAGGTCAGGCCCAGCAGCACGATCCGCCGCCGAGACTCGCGGGCCATATCCACCAGGCTCAGGATGCGCAGGGGAATCACCGGCAGCACGCAGGGCATGATGTTCAGCGCCAGCCCGGCAAGCAGCGCCAGGCCCAGACCCGCCCAGATCGTCAACTCAGCGGCGGAGGCCTCCGAGACAAGTTTGTCGGCTTCGGCCTTGGGCCCGCCATGGGCCTGACGCAACTGCTCGGCGGTCAGTCCGGCCTGCAGCGCCTGGTGGTGCTGCTGGTCCCACGAAGCCCCGGCCTGGGGCTCGGATCCGACTCGGACGGTGGCCTCGGTCTGGGATTCGGTTTCGATGCACGAGGTCGGCGAGCAGACTTGGCCGGTCAGGGTGAATGTCAGGGTCTTGCTGCCCGCCGTTGCGTCGGGGGGGACGGTCACAGGCACGACCACGACTGCGCGATTCTTGTACACGTGGTTGACCAGCGACGGATCGGACGGGTCGCGGTAGGGCTTGTCCATCGGCCAGCGGATCGGACCCACCTGCCACGTGCCGGCGTCGACGGTGACTTCCGCCGGCTGGACGCGGATCTCCGTGCCGTCGGGCAGGTAGTTCACGCCCGGGGCGGGGCTGTAGTACGCCCAGCCTTCCTGAATCGTCAGCTCGAGAGCGACGTGAAAGGTCATGCCCGGCTGGACGGTCTTGTGGGAAGCGACGGCCTCGGCCTGGAGATACCGGGGCTCGGTCAAGGGTGCGTCGAGGTCCAGCCCCTCGCCGGCAGGCAGGCCGGGCACCTGCGAAAGGCCCGGGCTTGCGGCACACAGGACAGCGGCCAGCCAGATCAAGCGTTTCATCGCGGCGAATCCTTTCCAGTACGGAGGCTGCGGACACCCTCCCACCGGGCCAGGCCCGGCGGCTGCCCACAGCCTCGTTGCACCTGCCGACCGCATCGGACGGGTGTGATTCTCGGTCTGTTCATGTACGATAACGTGCATGCTCGTGAAGGTGTTCCGTATAATGATA
>CAZXSK010000019.1:16784-55150 GCA_964642855.1 uncultured Planctomycetaceae bacterium
GGTCTGTTCATGTACGATAACGTGCATGCTCGTGAAGGTGTTCCGTATAATGATAGCCTTTGGATGAGTGGCTGGGGGGTTTGGGCTTGGGGCGTTTGGCGATCAAGGCCGGGCCTGCCGTAACGACGGATCGGCGGGGTTGTCGATCGGCTGGCTGTCCGCGGTCGCTGGCGGATCGGGTGTTATCGGAAAGAACGCAAAGTCCAGTGGTTGCGCCTTGGCTTGTGGAGTGGAAAAGGCGAGGCTGGGGACCAAAGATTCTTGCATTCGGTTGGCAGATGGACTATTCCGTGGTATGCTGACGTTTGCTCGCTTGCCGGCCTGAGGCCGTGAAACGTAATTCGTTGTGGCGAAGGGGGTGCCTCTTGGACGGAGAGGCCTGGTTATTGCGCATCGTCGTACGAGCCAGTCGGCTTCGAGCAGGGTCCCCGGTGTGTCTGTGTTCCCGGATGACAAGTCGTCCAGATACGAAAGAACACGCATACACACCGAGACAACGTGTGCCCTGTACAGGTTCACCAGGAGCCAGCCATGCCAATTGGGAGAGTGAAGTGGTACGACAAGAATAAGGGGTATGGGTTTATCGAGTGCCCCGAAGGGGACGTTTTCTTTCACTTCAGCGATATCCAGATGGAAGGGTTCAAGGCGTTGGCTGAGGATCAGCGCGTGTCCTACAAGATGGTGCGCTCCGCCGAAGGTCTCAAGGCCAAGCAGATCCAGCCGCTGGATCATCGCGCGTCGGTCAAGAGCGCTGCCCGGTACCGGACGCTGATGCTGATGCGCATCGAGCCGGGCATGGAAGGACGGTTCGACCGATTGCTGGGAGACATTCCCGCCTGGTTCGATGAGTTCGAACAGGACGTGGGCCTCCGGCGGATCGGCACGTGGCGCAGCAAGGATACTGCGGTGCGGCTGATTGAATCGGACAGGCCTTACGAGCAGATCATGGAGCGGGCGACCAGCCACACGAAGTATGACATGTTCCGCAAGTGGCGCGAGCAGTTGATGGAGCTTCTCACCGAAGAGCCGCAGGTCATGAACCCGGTGTTCGGCGAGTATCACGCGGAATGACGTCGTCTCGCGACATCGCACACAGCCAAGCCGACTTCCCACGACGGGAGTCGGCTTTTTTTTATTTTCTCGCTCCCCCGTGACAATCTAGCTGGCACCGGTTGCTGCGATACTTGCCATTGGCCAGGCAGCAGGACAGCTGCCTTCGGACAGGGACTGGTGGTTGATTGCAGATTCGGTCAGGGGGCGATCGAAGCCGGTACGCGGCGCAGGCCAACGGATTGGGAGCGTCGTCGGAGTCTCCCGCGGCAGAAGGGCAAGAGGGGGAACTGCCCGAGCTGGCGGGATGGCGCCCGCGGCCCGTTGACCTGCGCAGCCCCGGCTGAGGTCCGCAACAAAGCCCCCCGCGCGAAAGAGGCCGACATTGACGTGAAACTCGGGGCGGCCAGGATCTCGCGCTGATTCGCGAAGCCGGTGGGGCGCAGCCTGTCGCACCGACCTGCAAGGCCCGGCCGTCAGGCCAAACCACCGCGGAGAACCGGTCGGGCGTTCAGCCCGCGGACGAACCCCCAGAAACAGCCTGCTTTTGCCCGCCCAAGAGCCAGCCTACCCGAACTACTTCTGCGCGCGGAAGATCGCGTCGATCGCGTTGCGGACGAACTGCTCGTCCGAAAGACCTTCCGTCGCCTCCTCCGGGAAATCCACCGCCGCGCGGAACAACTCCGCCATCTCCGAGAAGACCTCCACCCGGGCTTGGGGATCCAGCTCGTCGCGACGCACCAACGCCTGCATCGCAACCCCCGCCGCCTGAGGACTTACCCGCTGGCGAAGACGCGATACCAGATGCGGATATTCCATCAGTGAGTTGTACTTGCCCCCCAGCGCCTGCGAAAGGTCCACCTGGCTGCCGTGTGGATTCCGGATCACCACCGTACCGGCTGCAAAGTCGCCCACGCGCTGCGATCGCCTGCTGACCGCGGCAGCGATTCCGCCCACCAGATACGCCATCGGCAACGAATCCAACACCCGCAGCAGGTTGCGGATCACGATCTGCGGCAGCGTCAGCCGCAGGCCATGCTCGTCCAGCACCCGGATGCCCATCGCACGCTTGCCGATGGTCTGGCCCCGCCAGATCCACTCCAGCACGATCTTGTAAGCAAATATGATCACCACCGACAGCACCATCATCACGGCGTTGACCACAGCGGGAGCCAGCGCCGAGAGAAATGTCGAGGCAATGCTGAGCGCCATCAGAACTCCCCACACCACCAGCACGTCGATCAGCCACGCCATCGCCCGACGGACCATCCCGGCCAGTTCATAAGAGAACGTCACGCCCTCGGGCGTTTCGATGGTCAGCGTCTCTGCCCGGGGGGTCATGGGGTGGCTGGCTCCTCTCCGCCCGACCGCCTGCCGGAGAGCGACAGCAGCAGGATCAGCAACACCAGCTCCACCGCGCCGAAGGAGATCTTCAGCCAGTAGGGGATCACCGGCTCGTGGTATTGCGAGAGGAACGCCTCGACAATGCCCGCCCAGACCAGCATGATCGCCACGCCGAAAATCAGCGTCACCAGGTCGGGCGCAACCTTCCGCAAGCGCCCGCGGAGCGACGTCCGATCGCCCCAGCCGATCAGCGCCCCGCCAAGTACGAGACCCGCCTGACCGGCCAGGAGAATCGCGGGGATCTCGATCGATCCGTGCGGCAGCAGCCAGCCGACCAGGAACTGCGTCTGCCCCGCGCGGACATAATCGAGCACCACGCCCCCCAGCACCACGCCGTTGTAGAAAAGCATCACGATGGTCATCACGCCCCAGGTCATCCCCAGCGCCATCGTCTGAATGCTCACGCGCGTGTTATGGGTCATCAGCATGGCCGCAAAGCCACTCTTCTGGCCTTGCAGGCGGTCGCCTTGTTCCTGCTCTTCCTGCTCGACGCGTTCGGTGGGGTCCATTTCCCCGTGTCCGAAGGGCAGCAGATATCGTTTGGCGTCAGGATCGATGGAAACGGCAAAGGCCCCGAACGCGCAGCCCACCAGCGTCACCGCCAGCGACAGCCAGAATGCCCGAACGTGCCGACGGAACGCGCGGGGGAAAGTCCCGAAGAACCACCGGAGCGGCCTGAGGCGGTGCCCGCCCCGCCGGGCTTCGTGAATCTGCGAATATGCCCTCGCTACCAGGCCTTCCAGGTAGAACCGCTGCTGGGGCTCGGAGGCGAACGTCTCGAGCTGGCTGAGGTCGGCGGTGGCGCGCTCGTAGAGATAATGCAGCCGGCGGGCTTCGGAGAGGCTCATCCTGCCCCTCGTCCGGCCTTCGAGGCGAATGACCATCTGTCGCAGCTCGTTCCAGTACTTCTGCTCGCGCGCGACGAACTTGTCCAGGTCGATAATCACAGGCTCTCGCTCTGCTAGATGCGTTGTCGTCGTTTGACGTTCATGTATTGCGTCACAAGCTGGGCGCTGAGTCGCTCATCGTCCATCTGTGTCAGGTCCACGCCGCGATGCTTGAACTCCTTCTCCAGCTCCCGCAGGCGACTCCAGCGGAAGTGCCCCGCCAGCCGGTGGTAGATGTCGTCGGGCGTCTGGACCTCGGGCCCGCGCCCCAGGATGGGCGCGACCTCCGGGCCACCCACCACGCCGACCAGCACCAGGTGCTGGCGCGAAATCAGCCGGACCGCCTCGGAGAAACTCTCCGCCACGACCGGGTCGTCCAGCGCCGTAAGGAACAGCAGCAGCGCCCGCTTGCGGAGGCGCAGCCGGATGAACGAGCAGACTTCCTCGAAATCCGGCGCGACCGTCCGGGGCTGGACGGTGTACAGCGCGTCGCGACAGGAGCGGAAGTGGGCCCGACCTGCCCCCGCGCGAACGAATGTATCGACCTTGTCCGAGAACGTCATCAACCCGAACAGGTCGCCCTGTCGCTCGGCTGCAATCCCGAGCATCAGCCCGGCTGTGACGTATCGCTCCAGGACCGACTCGCCCGGAAGCGGATTGCCCTCGAGGTCTTCCCGTGATTCGGCCGACGCCCGGCTGGAGAGCCTGGAACCGTCCATGATCACGTAGACCTCCTGCGTGCGCTCCACCTGGTAGATCTTCGTGGCGGGCATGCCCCGCTTGGCCGTCGCCTTCCAGTGGATGTCCTCGTAGCTGTCGCCGGGGATGTACTCGCGGAGTTTCTCGAACTCGCGCCCCTGTCCGACCTGCCGAACCAGGTGCATGCCGAAGTCGCCGCGATTGAGGAACATCCCAGCCATGTTCTTCCGCTCGACGAGCAGGTTGGGATACACGCGGATCTCGCCGGTGAAGGTCGCCTTCTTGCGGATCGCCCACAGGCCCAGGCGGCTTGGGGTTTCGAGGTAGCATTCCTGCATCGGCCAGCGTCCGCGCCGGCGGGGGATGGCTTCCCACCGCAGCCGGGCGGCTTCGGCGCCTTCGGGCAGGCGAACGTCTTTCTCGTCGTCTTCGAGGTCGAAATCGGTGCTCAGTGAAATCGCCGCCCGCAGCGACCGCCCCGCCTTGGACGGGTTGAGCACACGCAGGGAAATCTCCCCGCGCACGTCCTTGGTCAGCCGGGCCAGGTCGGGCATCTCGACGTCCACGTCGCGCAGCGCAGGCAGGCTGGCTGCGGCGTCTGCCACCGCAAGCAGCGCCACCAGCGCCCCGGCTGCCAGCGCCAGCCAGATCGTGCCCCCCGTCAGGGCAGGCACGGCCGAGAGGGGCAGGACGGTCAGCCCGATCAGCCAGATCAATCTGCCTCGTGGTGCGATCATCGGGGGACGGCAATCTCCTGGAGTATCTGCTGGATGACCTCGTCGATGGTCAGGCCTTCGATCTCAAACTCGGGCCGAAGGATCAGGCGATGGGCCAGCACGGGCACCGCCATCCGCTTGATGTCGTCGGGCGAGACAAAGTCCCTGCCCTCGATGGCAGCCATGGCCCGCGAGGCAAGCAGCAGCGCCTGGGTGCCGCGCGGACCCGCCCCGACCATCACGCTGTTGTGGCTGCGGGTGGCGCGGATGATGTCCACCAGGTACGTCAGCAGCTCGTCGCGGACGAAGATCCGTTCCAGCTGGCCTCGCATCGCTACCAGCCGCTCTGCCTGGATGACCGGCTCGACCGTTCCCGAAGCCAGCACCGCCTCGGGCGCCTCGTTGCCCATCGACCGACGGGCGAGGGAGAGCTCTTCCTCCCGGCTGGGCGGATTCATGATGATCTTCAGCATGAAGCGGTCTTTCTGGGCCTCCGGCAGGGGGTAGGTGCCTTCGTACTCGATGGGGTTCTGCGTCGCGAAGACCGTGAAGTTCGGCGGCAGGGCGTGCGTCTCGCGGTCGATCGTCACCAGCCGCTCCTGCATCGCCTGCAGCAGGGCAGACTGGGTCTTTGCCGGAGCGCGGTTGATCTCGTCGGCCAGCAGGAACGACGTGAACACCGGCCCGCGGACGAGGGTGAACTCGTTCCGCTGGAAGTTGAAGACGTTGGTCCCGGTGATGTCCGAGGGCATCAGGTCGGGCGTGAACTGAATGCGGTTGAACTCGCAGCCCAGCACGTAGGCGAGCGTCCGCACCAGGAGGGTCTTGGCCACGCCGGGCACGCCCTCGACCAGGGCG
The DNA here is from genome assembly GCA_964642855.1 of uncultured Planctomycetaceae bacterium. Taxonomy (GTDB): domain Bacteria; phylum Planctomycetota; class Phycisphaerae; order SM23-33; family SM23-33; genus CAZXSK01. Next base: position 22,399 of record CAZXSK010000019.1, read on the forward strand.
TGGTTGCCCGTGAAGATCGCCACCAGCGCCAGGTCGACCACCTCCGCCTGACCGATGATGACCTTGGCGACCTCCGCCCGGGCCCGGCCGAGGATTTCCTGCAGTTCCGACAGGTCGGTTCGCACGTCTTCGCTCATGTCATTTCCTCTCTGAGGCTATGTCCGACAGTTCGTGATATCGCTGGACCAGTTGCTCGCCGCGCAGGCTGGATTTGTTTCTCGCCAGGTGCTCGCGGAGGCGCTGGGCTTTCTTCTCCGCGTCGGCGCGCCTGGGCGCGACGGTGCGCGTCCACTGGCTTACGCATTCGCCCAGCAACTGGCTGCCGGGCAGCGCCCGGCGAAGCAGGTTGATCAGGCCGGCAGCAGAATCGCGCCCGCCAACGGTGTGCCCGCGTGCCACGCCGATGGCGTGAGGAGGCGCCAGCCTGGATGCGTTCTTCCATACGAACAGCAGCGCCATCGTCACCAGCACGAGGAACGTACCCGTCAGCCCGTAGCGCCGGGCCAGCGAAGCCGTGCCGACGTGTTCGCGGACGCCAAGATGCGTTTCGTCGAAGATCACCTGTCTCGATCCGCCGAGGATCCAGGCGATCAGTTCCGTATGCCGGCTGGCGACCAGCGCCTCGTTGCTCAGGGGGTACGAGTCGCCCAGCACGACAACCGAGCCCCGGCCTATCTCGCGCTCGAGAGCTACGGGCACGCCCTCCCGCAGGAGAATCGCCCGCCACCGACCGTCGCGCGGATCCAGGCCAATCGGCGAGTACCAGCGATCGAGCTCGATGTCCGCCAGGGCAGACGGGGCATCGGGCCCGGCGGTCACCGGCGCGTTGGGGTCGTACGACCGCACCACAGCCTGGATCTGCCATTCCCGGGCAATCGAAGACTCGTCCCCGGCCTCGTTGGCATCCTCCCCGATGCCCATGGCGTATTCCAGGGGGTCGGGCTGTTCCTCGGCAGCGAACGCCAGCACCAACCTGCCGCCCGAGGAGACGAACTTCCGGAAGAACGCCAGGTCGCGGCTGGAGGGGATCGTCAGCAGCATCGGGCTGGTGCCCGCAAGGATCATCGTCTTTCCCGCCCCGTTGGGGTCGCGAGGGATGTCCTGGTAGTTTCGCGACGCGTCGATGCCGGCCAGCGCGTCGAGGCTTTCGTACAGCGCCGCGGTCCCGAGCGGATCGGCACGCAGCGAGGAATAGGGCGGATAGGCGGCTCCGGTCTCGAAGCGCAGCGTCATCAGCCGGACCAGCCCGTAGCCAAAGGCCACCAGCAGCACCCCCGCCAGGATCATTGCGCCGCGGTTACGCATGCTCGTGGATCCTCCGGTGGTTCTGCATGGTTCGCTCGAGCGTTTCGCGCGTGACCTCGTGCATGCCGTACCAGGCGTTCTCGAAGTCGCCGACACTCTCGGAGAATGCGTCGACGACCTCCGGGTAGGAGTGTCCTCGACGCAGCAGCTCGCGCTGGTAGTCGCGATTGGATTTGAATTTGGCGATCATCAGGAACTCGCGGTCGCCCAGGTACGCCAGGCAGGCCAGGTACATCGCCCGCAGCGCCAGGCGGTAGTCGCCCTTGTCGATCAGCTCCCTCGCCATCCGCATCCAGCCGTCTTCCGGAAGCTGGCTGGCTACGATCGACTCGTCGGCCACGTCGATATCCGCTGCAAGTTCCTCAGCTTCTGCTTTGTCTTCCCGTGGCGTGCGATCCCGTAGGTACCGCACCAGGAAGTACACCCCGGCTGCGATGGCCAGGCCCACCAGCGCGAAGGTCGCGAACTTCAGCGGGCCCTGCAGGTTCGGGCCTTCGCCGCCGATCTCGGGCTCCGTCGGCTCGTAGATCTCCTCTTGAGGATCTTCCTCACCCTCAAGCCATTCGCGGAGGGCCTTCATCCGCTCGTCCAACCAGTTGGCCATGTCCTGCAGGAAACCGGGTGTCTCGGGCTCGCCGGCCTCTCCCTCAGGCCGGGGAATCCGCCAGGAGTACTTCCGCTGGCGGACGGTTTTGTCGATGGCCTCGTCCAGTCGCTGGGGGGGTGGGGGTGTTTCCGTGGCAGAGACCACCGGCGCGACGCCCCCAGCGGCCTGGCTCTGGGCCCGAACGGGCGAAGCAGCGACCAGCACGGCTGCCAGGACCACGATCCCCGCAGCGACGCTCCTGCCCTGATCGCGAAGCCAACGCAGTTGGGCGAGAAGGTCCCTGCCGCTGGCCCTGGCCTGCCCGTGAAAAGCCCGAATGGTATAGGCCGCCTTGAGCACCGGATCGAGCATCAGGTAACAAACCGCGCCCACCGCGGCGAGGAACGTCGTGTTGCCCATCCAGCGGAGCAAGGCCATCTGGTCGGTCAGCACGCTCTGCCACGCACGCGACAGGGACGTGTCCAGCCCCAGAAGCCAACTCAGCAGGATCGGGATCAGCAGCATCGCGAGGATGACGTTGGCGATCAGTAACGGAAGCAGCAGACCCGACACCAGCGTCAGCAGCCGGAAATTCATTCCGATATCGTCGCCAGCCTGTCGCCAGCTTCGCCGCAGGCCTTCGGCCAGGCCGATCCTGCCGTCGCAGGCAACCGTCACATTCTGCAGGAACGGGTATACCCACACCAGCGGGAAGACCAGCAACACCGACAGGATCAGCAGGTACAGCCCGAACGCGTGCCCGAGCCCCTGAGTGACCACCATCCGCACGATCTGCACCAACGAGCGCGGTTGGCCTGAATCGCCCACCAGCACCCGCTGCAGCCTGCCGACGAACACCGCCTGCCAGCTCTTCATCCACACCAGCCCGACGGCCAACGCCAGCGAAGCGACCAGCAGTTCGGAATGCGCGAAGCGGCTGCGGGACATATCGCCCCAGAAGTACAGCAGTCCCAGCAGGAATGGCAGCGTGCCCACCAGGTATGCCAGCAATGCAGAGGTGCCCCCGACGCGCAGCAAGGCCACGGCTGCATCGAGCAGGCCGGTCGCTGAAGTCGGCTTCTGCCAGAGGATCATCATGCCCGGACGCTGTTTCACAGCATGCCTCCCGGGTCCGCCCCGTGGTAGACCGACGTGGGAATCGAAAGCAGCATCCGTCCGAAGTAGTACATCACCGCCCAGATGCCCACTACCGCAGCGAGCAGTTGCAGCACCATCACGGCAGCTGCCACGACCCGGTTGGATTTCTCGGGGGTCTCCAGCTCCTTACGCAGGCAGGACGAGCAGATCACACGCCCCTCGTGCTCGGTGATGCACTCCCTGCAGAAGTGTCGCCTGCAACGGGGACATCGAGCGACGGCCTCGCGATAGGCGTGGTGGAAGCAGCGCTGTTGCCACAGATCAGCCACCGGCGACCTCCGTCTGAGGCTGGTTCTCGCGACGGGTTCGCTGCTGGTCTCCGGCTTCCTGCTGCTCTCTGCGGATGGCGTCGTCCAGCAGGCTCAGCGCACGCATCGACGGGTTGCGATGCGACAGGCTGGGCAGGGGATAGGTCGCCACGGCAGTGTGCAGGCGGGCTTCGCACGTGCCCCCGCCGGCCAGCCATATCACCCAGACCAGCGCCAGCAGCGCCAGGGCGACCCAGGAGGTGATCGAGTCCATCGCGTTGAGCGAGTACAGCAGGGCGATGGCGCCCAGCAGCGTCAGCGCGAAGATGACGTTGCCGATGATTCCGGCTGCGGTGTATCGCACGGTGATCGCCTCGATGTCCCGCAGGAAGAAACGGCGATACTCCTCGGAGAACCAGCTCTTGCGGACCATCAGCAGGTGGTCGTCGGCCAGCAGCAGGGCGCTGCGCTCGGAGACCGAGAACCACCGCCTGCCCGGCAGCGTCTGGTAGTCCCTGTTCCGGGCGGGTCGGGGTGTCGGTTGGGCCTGCAGGTCGGCCATGGTCATGCACCTCCCCACACCAAAGCAGCCATCAGGAACGCCACGACGATCTGCACGAGCGACAGGCCCACAGCCAGCAGGCTCCGAAGTCGGCTTTGTACGATCAGGCTGCCCGGCCTGTTCCAGTACCGAAGGGCGAGAAACAGCGACACGGGCGCCGAAAGCAGCCAGATCAACGGCACCCACGGCGCCATCTCCACCAGTGCCAGGGCACCCACCAGCAGGCCGGAGATCGTCGCAATCGCCAGGGCGATCTCGCCATAAAGCGTCCGTCCCGATTCGAGAACATCGCGCAGCTCCGAGACGCGCCCTTCCACGATACAGGTGGGGCAGATATGGCGGCCGGCCAGGTCCACGTCGCACACGGCGCAGAGGAACCGCCCGCACTCATCGCAGGGGATGACGGCCTGTTTGGTCGGGTGGTAGAAGCAGGTGGCCTGCTCGTCGTCTTCCAGCACGCGCCGTCCCGGGTCACCGGCTGCCGGCCCGCGGGTGAACGTCGGGAACACCAGCGCGAGGATCGACCGGCCACAGAAGGGGCACGGAAACGCCTGCCGGCGGTTCCAGTACTCGCTGCTGAGGATTCCTCCGCAGTGATCGCACGTGATGTGACGGGTTCTTTCGGCCAAGCCTATCTCCGGTATACAACGCGCGTCCCGCAGACATAGTCGTGCAGCGCGCGGCGATTTTCATCGACCAGGACCGTCAGGTACCCCAGACCCAGTACGAGGATGCTGATCAGTTCGGCAACGGCACGGAACGTCGCAAGGGCGAGACCTACGCTCGTGCCATCGGCCCGGACAACGCGAATCCCTACCGCCAGCTTGCCGATCGTCGCGCCCCACAGGCCATGACAGATCGCGTTGTAAAACAGGGGCAGGCCCACCAGGCATCCCAGCACGATCATCCCGGCCAGGGCGTCTTCCTCATCGGCCGGACGATCCGCGGCGATGAAGGCGAGGATCAGCAGCGCCAGCAACAGGACTCCCAGACCGTAGGCCAGCACGCCATCGACCAGCTTGGCAGCCAGCCTCAGCGAGAAGCCCGCAAACGGAACCCCGAGCTGTCCCGACGGGCCGAGGCCCTCCAGGCCATTCTGCATCAATCGCTGCACGTACAATGGTTTGCATTCGGCGCAGACCACCTCGTCGCCGAAGATCGCGACGTCGTCCAGCGGGAAGCTCTGGCTGCATTCGCGGCAGAAGGCTGCACCGCCGGCCCGCGCGACGTATCCGGCCTGGATGGTCCGTTGGCGCAGGTCCGGCTGGGGCGCACCAGGCGGCCGGGCCGGCGGGGCCGCAACAACAACGTCTCCCCGTCTGCGCCATTCGGGCATGCCCGGCTGCCAGATGTAGGTGGCGTCGGTGATTTCGCCGCGGTCGGCGAGGGTCTGAAACTCCTCGTCCGAGACGGGCCCGATCTGGGTGTTGTTTGCGATGTAGTACCAGGCCATCCCATTGTCCATCCCGAAGGGGCAGACGCCGCCCGACGGCGCCGGACCCATCCTAACGCATCGCCTTGGACAAGACTACACTAACTGCCCCTGTGTTTGACGTATCGCGGCTGCAGATCTTTACTTGCGCGTGGGATGTTTCTGCAGAAAACCTGCCAGTCTCTCCAGGACCTCCCCCACGACCACCTCGGGGCACGACGCACCGGCCAGCACGCCGATCCGCATGGAATCGCCTGCCTGCAGCCAATCTTCGAACACCCGCGGCTTGCCGAGAGAGGGATCAAAAGCCTCCAGTCGACGGGCATCGAGAATGGCCTTGGCATTCTCCACGAAGTACGTCGGCGCGTACGAGCTGGCCAGGTCGAACAGGTGATGCGTATTGGACGATGTGAACCCGCCGACCACGATCACCACGTCGCAGCCGGACTGACATAACTCCACCGCCGCCTCCTGTCGCTGCTGGGTCGCCTGGCAGACGGTAGGCTGGAACTGTAGCCGCTGCTGGGCCTCGCCAACGCCGAACCGAGACACGAACGCCTCCTCGATCCGCCGACGAACTTCCTGCGTATCGCGGTAAAGCATGGTGGTCTGGCTGACCTGCGCGAGGTGCTCGAAAGGGGAAAGATCAGCCGCATTCGTCGCTGCGTCGTCGAACCGCTCGGCAAAGCCCTCTGTGTCGTCAGGCGATGCGATCATCCGACAGAACTCGTCGACTTCCGCCAGGCTCGCAAGCACCACATACTTGCCCCCCGCCTCGGCAAGGCGGGACTTGGTCACCACGGTCTCGTCGTGCTTGGCCCGGCCGTAGATGACCACGCCATAACCCTCCTCGACGGCGTGCTGGGCCCACGTCCACAGCCTGCGGACATCGCTGCAGGAGGAGTCCACGATACGACAGCCGATCTCGCCCAGGCAGCGTTCAATGGGCAGGGGAACGCCGAAAGCGGGGATGATTGCGCAGTCTTCGCACCCGAGATGGTCGGGGAGGCGATCGCGCTCGCTGCGGGTGAGGATCCGTACCCCCTGGGCACGGAAGTAGTCGTTCACCCATGGATTATGGATGATCTCGCCAAGAAGGATCAGTCTGCCCCGCCGGCTGGATTCCTCCCGGACGGCCCGTTCGGTCCAGGCGAGGGCGCGCTTGACCCCGCTGCAGAATCCGAAGACCCTCGGCAGCCGGAGCTCGCCAGCCGGAAGCTTCCAGATGTTTCCGGACTCACGAATGCGATCGACCGTCTCGCTGCGGAAGCACGAGAGGCTCGCAGCCCGGTGCGATTCGGGCGTCGACGGATCGGGGCGGGAGGAGTCCTTCATGACTTCACAGATAGCACAGCCACCCGCGCCGGACAAGCGCAGGTCCTCGCGCGAGTGGCGGAAGCTGTCCAGCGGTTGCGGCGGAATCCTACTGCTCTTGGCGACGGGGATGCCCACCGCCGGGGCCTCGCCGACGTCCGCGAGGCCGGCCCAGCTTACCCTCCAGCAGCCTCTCGACGTGCTTGTCGATCTGCTGCTGGCGGTTCTCCTTGAGGCTGACGATCTCTTCCTTGAGGTCCTTCAGCCGCTCCTCGAGTTGCTCGAGCTGGTACGACCGCATCACCAGGTCGGCGTCGAAGACCTTCTCGACGGCCGCTTCAATCTTGGTTTTCAGTTCGCTGCGGACATCCTCGTCGGTCGCGGAGCGATACTGGCCGATCAGTCCGGCGATGACCCGCTTGCCGGAGCGAAGCGTCTGATGCGCCTGCTGAACCTTCTCGGGCATCCTCTTGGTCCGCTGATGATCGACCCACCGGGCGTAGAGGGCCCAGCGATACCGGCGGGGATTCCGTTCCTTGAGCTTCACCAGCCATTCATAGGCGCGTGAGTCGGTATCCTTGAGCTCCTGAAGGAACGCTTTCTCCTGCTCCTCGTCGAGGAACTTCTCCCCGCGCCGGGGCCGGTCGTCCTCGCGGGCCTGGAGGCGCTTCTCGTCCCGGGTCGGGCCGGCGTTGGGGTCCTTGCCCCCGTCCCTGGCGACCAGAACCACTGACGTCGAAGCAACCACCGCGGCGACCATCAACCATCTTGCCTGTTTGAACATATTGCTCTCCCGGGTCATCACTGGTCGTAGAGACCCTCGAAAGGATCATCCGACCAGAACCTGTCGATTTCCTGTTCTGTCTCGTCGATTTCCCATTCCACCGAACCGCTCGACAGGGCCACCGATACGATCTGCTCGGTTTCGAGCTGCTCGACGTCCATCGCCAGCAGATCCAGCTCTGCCTCGAACTGTCCGTCGTCGAGGACGTTGGCGACTTCCTCTTCCGTCACGACATAGGCAGTGGACTGGGAATCTGGCTTGGGATGGGTGCGCGGCGTAAGCAGCGTGATCAGTCCGACGGCGACCATCGCTGCAGCCACGCCGGCCACCTGCAGCCAAGGCGAATGCCTGCGCGCCGACGCCCGGCCGGGCCGGGCCAGCTCCGCTCGCATGCGGTTGGCGATACGATCGCGAACGCGGGGCGGCAGGTCCGCGTTCATCGTCCCGCCGAGCCCGGCCTCCAGCTGGCGGATCTCCTCTGCCAGCCTGCGCTGCTCGTCGCTGAGCTTCCCGGTATCGCCGGTATCCAGCGCCCGTGCCAGCTCTTCGTATTGCCTGTCCTCATCGTTCATCGTTCATCCACTTTCCCAGGGCCTTGATGCCCCGGTGAACCTTCGCCAGTGCGGTTCCCAACGGACAGTCGAAGGTCTCGGCAAGCTGTTTGAAGCTCAGCCCGCCGAAATGTCGCAGGAGAATCATCTCCCGCGTGGTTTCGTCCAGTTTACCCAGCGCGTCCTGCAGCTGCTGCGACTGTTCCCGCTCGACCAGTCTCCGGTCAACGTCGCGAGCTTCGGCATCCAGTCGATCGGCCATCGGCTCGCCGTCGGCGTCATCAGCCGATAGAGACACCGACGCCGGCCTGCTCTTGATCCGCCGGATCCGGTCGCGAACCAGGTTCGCAGCGATCCGGAACAGCCAGGGCTCGAATCGGCCTTTCTCATCGTAACCGTCCAACGTGCGGACGAGTCGCAACATTACCTCGCCCAGAAGGTCTTCGGCTTCGTGGTGGTTTCCGGTTGCCCGCAGGAAGTAGCCATACAGCCTCGGAGCATAGGCGTCCAGCAGCGTCTCGTAGGCGGACGCGTCTCCGCCTCTCGCCGAGGCGATCGTTGCTCGTAGTTGCTGCTGGTCCATCACGCACCTGGCCTAACGGGCTGGGGGGGTGTTTATTGCAATCGGCCTGGCGGGAATCTTCCCTTCACACGAATCGGCATCCTGCGCCAGCCCTTTGGCATGCAACAGGTTAGGCTCGCAGGCGTGCCCTCCACAAGCCCGCCCCCTCCCGCGACGCCTAGAATGTTGCGTTTCCCGACCCCGCGAGGTGACGTATGTCGCGACCACTGAACCGATACAGCAGCAGAATCACCCAGCCGGCCAGTCAGGGGGCCTCCCAGGCGATGCTCTACGCGACGGGCCTGTCCGAGCAGGACATGGACAAGGCCCAGGTGGGCATCGCCAGCGTGTGGTACGAGGGCAACCCGTGCAACATGCACCTCGGCGACCTGGCCGGGCGGGTCCGTGAGGGCGTCGTCGACGCCGGGCTGGTCGGCATGCGGTTCAACACCATCGGGGTGTCCGACGGCATGAGCATGGGCACCGAGGGCATGAGCTACTCGCTCCAGTCGCGCGACCTGATCGCCGATTCCATCGAAACGGTCATGCGCGCCCAGTGGTACGACGCGAACATCTCCCTGCCGGGCTGCGACAAGAACATGCCCGGCTGCCTGATGGCGATGGCGAGGGTCAACCGTCCGTCGCTGATGATCTACGGCGGGACGATTCGTGCGGGCTGTCACCACGGCCAGCCTATCGACATCGTCAGCGCCTTCCAGAGCTACGGTCAGCTCCTGGCCGGGCACATCGACGAGCACGAGCGGAGGGAGATCGTCCGCCACGCCTGCCCCGGGCCCGGCGCGTGCGGGGGCATGTACACAGCCAACACGCTGGCAGTCGCTGCCGAGGTGCTGGGCATGTCCCTGCCGTACAGCTCGTCGACCCCGGCCGACGACCCGGCCAAGCTCGACGAATGCTTCCGCGCCGGAGAGGCCATCCGCCACCTGCTGGAACGGGACATCAAGCCGCGCGACATCCTGACGCCGGCGGCGTTTGGAAACGCGCTGACGGTGCTGATGGTCGTCGGCGGGTCGACCAACGCCGTCCTGCACCTGATCGCGGTCGCCCGGTCGGCGGGGGTGGATCTCACGCTTGACGATTTCCAGGCAGCCAGCGACCGGACGCCCGTGCTTGGCGACCTCAAGCCATCCGGCAGGTACGTGCAGGAGGACCTCCACGCGGTGGGCGGCACGCCGGGGCTGCTGAAGTTCCTGTTGGGCGAGGGTCTTCTCGACGGCGAGACGATGACCGTCACCGGCCGGACGCTGGCGGAGAACGTCGCGGACCTTCCTGCCCTCGCCGAAGGCCAGGACGTGATCCGCCCGGTCAGCGACCCGATCAAGCCCACCGGGCACATCCGGATACTTCGCGGATCGCTCGCCCCGCAGGGCGCGGTGGCGAAGATCAGCGGCAAGCAGGGACTGCGGTTCGAAGGCCCGGCGAGAGTCTTCGACAGCGAGGAGGAGATGCTCGCCGCCCTGGAGAGGGGGGAGATCGCAGCCGGCCAGGTGGTGGTTATCCGCTATGAAGGCCCGCGCGGCGGGCCCGGCATGCCCGAGATGCTCACGCCCACCTCCGCGATCGTGGGAGCGGGTCTGGCCGGGGAGGTCGCTCTGGTCACCGACGGACGGTTCTCCGGCGGATCGCACGGATTCATCGTCGGGCACGTGTGTCCCGAGGCCCAGCTTGGCGGGCCGATCGCGCTGATCCGCGACGGGGACATCGTCGCCCTCGACGCCGAGGCCAACACGATTCAGGTGCGCGTGGATGAGGCGGAACTGGACCGTCGCCGGGAGTCATGGAAGGCCCCGCCGCTGAAAGCGACGCGCGGCACGTTGGGCAGGTACATCCGCTGCGTCGCCCCGGCCTGCGTGGGCTGCGTGACGGATGAGGACCCGGGTCAGTAAACCTCCCGCGTCGTGATCGGGCGAAGCTACCGGGTGCTGGTTACGTCCGGCTTGCGGGCGGCGAGGGTTTCGTCGAGCCGCGTGACGGGCGTGGTTCGGGGCAGGGACTCGAACGCACCTGGATCGGATTCTGCCTGCCTGGCGATTTCGATCATCGCGTCGATGAACGCGTCGAGCGTTTCCTTGCTCTCGGTTTCGGTGGGCTCGATCATCATCGACTCGGGCACGATCAGCGGGAAGTAGACCGTCGGCGGGTGGATACCCCGATCGATCAACGCCTTGGCGATGTCTTTGGCGTGGACGCCTTTGTCCGCTTGGCGCGATGCGCTGAACACGCACTCGTGCTTGCAGACCTGCTGAAAGGGCAGGTCATACCATTTCCGGAGCTTCTCCTTGATGTAATTGGCGTTGAGCACCGCATTCTCGCTGACACGTTCCAGGCCTTCCCGCCCGAGCATGAGCATGTACGCATACGCCCGCACCAAAATCCCGAAGTTCCCGTAAAATGGCGCGATGTATCCGATGCTCTTGGGCCGGTCATAGTCGAGATAGAACGATCCGTCGTCGCGTTCTCGGACGATGGAAGTCGGCAGGTAGTCCACGAGCTTCTCGCACACGCCGACCGGGCCGGCCCCGGGGCCGCCCCCACCGTGGGGGGTGGCGAAGGTCTTGTGCAGGTTCACGTGCACCACGTCGAACCCCAGGTCGCCGGGTCTGCACCGCCCGAGCAGGGCGTTGAGGTTCGCCCCGTCGTAATAGACCAGCCCGTCGACCTCGTGAACCAGCCTGCAGATTTCCGCTACCTTCGGGTTGAACAGACCCAGCGTGTTGGGACAGGTGAGCATGACCCCGGCTACCGAGTCGTTCAGGGCTTCGCGGGTGGCCTGGAAATCCATCACGCCGGTCTCGTCGGAGGGAATGGTCTTGACGTCGTAGCCGGCGATGGCGGCACTGGCGGGGTTCGTGCCATGCGCGCTGTCGGGGATCAGGATGGTGCTCTTGTCGTTGCCGCGGTCGCGGTGATACGCAGCGATGATCATCACGCCGGTCAGCTCGCCGTGCGCCCCGGCCAGGGGCTGGTTGGTAAACGCGGCCATGCCGCAGATCTCGCGAAGCAGCAGGTCAAGATGGTGCAGCACCTCCAGGGCGCCCTGGACCTGCATCTCGCCGGTGGGCAACTGGGGCAGCAGGGGGTGCAGATCCGCAAACCCTCCGTGACGCGCCACGAGCTCGGCCATCTTGGGGTTGTACTTCATCGTGCACGAGCCCAGGGGGTAGAACCCGCTGTCGACGCCGAAATTGCGCCGGGACAGCTCGGTGAAGTGGCGCACCACGTCCAGCTCGGAAACTTCCGGCAGGTCAGCCGGCGTGTCGCGCAGCAGCGATTTGCGAATGTAGACCGACTCGTCAACGTCCATCGGGCCTGGCCTGACGCCACGCCGGCCGGGCTGGGATTTCTCGAAGATCAGCTTCATCGGTTGGGTGGATCCGTTCATGGCTTGTCCGGTCAAAGGCTCGCTTCCAGCACGTGGGCCAGCAGGTCGATCTCGCGCCTCGTGCGCTTCTCGGTAACGGCCAGCATCAGGGCGTTGTCCATCTCGGGATAGTACCGCCCCAGGGGGAACCCCGCAGCGAAGCCCTTCTCCAGCAGCCGGCGTATGACGCGGTCGGCACGGTTGGGCAAGCGAAGCACGAACTCGTTGAAAAAGTGACGCTTGCCGAACCACATTTCGACCCCGGGAATGCCCAGCAGCTTCTGCCGCGCGTACGACGCCTTCTCGCTGCACAGCCTCGCCAGGTCGACCAGCCCGCCCTTGCCCAGCAACGACAGGTACACCACGGCCGTCAACGCACAAAGCCCCTGGTTGGTGCAGATGTTGCTCGTAGCCTTCTCGCGGCGGATGTGCTGCTCCCGGGCCTGGAGCGTCAGCACGAAACCTTCCCTGCCGTCGGCGTCGACGGTCTTTCCGGCAATCCGGCCGGGCATCTTGCGCATGTACTTCTTCCGCGTGGCCATGAAGCCCAGGTAAGGCCCGCCAAAGGAAAGCGGCAGGCCCAGGGACTGACCCTCGCCGGTGACGATGTCGGCGTTCATTCGGCCGGGCGTTTTGACCAGCCCCAGCGAGATCGGATAGCACGAGACAATCAGCAGCGCCCCGCGGGCGTGGGCCAGTTCAGCCACGTCGGTCAGGTCATCGAGACAGCCGAAGAAGTTCGGGTTCTGCACGACCACCGCAGCGGTCTGGTCGTCGAGCTTTGCCTCGATCTGGGCCCGATCGGCCAGGCCGACATCGGGCGTGGTTTCCTCCAGCTCGATGCCCAGGTTGCGCGTGTAGGTCTCGATCATGGTCCGGTAGATCGGGCTGACGGACTGGTCGACGATCACGCGGTTGCGACGGGTGATCCGAAGGGCCATCATCACCGCCTCGTACAGCGCGGTTCCGCCGTCATAGAGGGAGGCGTTGGCGACCTCCATCTCCGTCAGCCGGGCGATCATCGACTGGTACTCGTAGATCGCCTGCAGCGTGCCCTGGCTGATCTCGGGCTGGTACGGCGTGTAGGCGGTGTAGAACTCGCTGCGGGAAACCAGCGCGTCGACCGCAGCCGGGATGAAGTGTTCGTAGAACCCGCCACCCAGGAAGTTCACCAGGTCGCCCGAGTTCCGCCCGGCGATCTCCGCCAGCCGGGTCCGCACGAGCTGCTCGTCCTGGCCGGGCGGGATATCCAGCGGCCCGCACTTGAGGTCCTCAGGGATGTCGGCGAACAGATCCGCCGGGGTCATCCCGATCTCCTCGAGCATCTGCTGCCGTTGGGCGTCGGTGTTGGAGATGAAGGGCATCTACTCGAGGCCCTCGCAGAATTCCTTGTAGGCAGCCGGGTCCATCAGGTCGTCCGCCTGGCCGGGGTCGGCGAGTTTCATCCTGTAGATCCAGCCCTGGCCGTACGGTTCATTGTTGACCAGGCCGGGGTCGTCTTCCAGCGAGTCGTTGACCTCGGTCACCTCTCCGTCTGCCGGGGCGTAGACACTGGCAGCGGCCTTGCAGCTTTCCACGGAGAGCACCTCCTGACCTTTCGTGCACTTCTGGCCGGGGGAGGGCAGTTCGACGAAGGTCATATCGCCCAGTTGCTGCTGGGCGTGATCGGTAATGCCCACCGTGGCGGTTTCGCCTTCGAGACGGATCCACTCGTGCTGGTCGGTGTAACTCAGGTCGTCCGGAATCATCCTGTATGCTCCAATCAGTCGCGCTTAGGCCGGGAGCTTCGCCCGGCAGGTTCCCTGGTTGTAGAGGGGCTTTTCACCCACTTCGGCACGGATCTTCGCCCGGGGGGTCTCCAGGGTGATCCACTGGCCGGGGTCAGCGTATTCGCTGTCGACGTAGCCCATGCCGATCGCCGCGCCCAGCGACGGGCTGAACGCCGCGCTGGTCACGCTGCCGATGGTCCGCTGGTCGGCGAGAATGGGCTGACCGGGCTGGGCCCGACGACGCCCTTCACACCGGAAGGCTGCCAGTCTGCGCTTGGGTCCGCCTTCGCTGCGCTGTCTCTGCAAGGCCTCGGCCCCGATGTACCCGCCCTTGTCGGGCAGGAAGAACGCCAGGTCCGCCTCCAGCGGCGTGACCTGCTCGCTGAGCTCCGAACCGTACAGCGGATAGCACATCTCCAGGCGCAGACTGTCGCGTGCGCCCAGGCCGGCCGGCTTGACGCGATCGTCAGCCATCAGTGCGTCGAACACCTCGCCGATCTGCCCGCCGGGCAGGAAGATCTCGTAGCCCAGCTCGCCGGTGTATCCGGTGCGGCTGAGTATGCACTCCCCGCCGAGCACGCTCGTGCGCGAGACGCCGAAGTATCCCAGCCCGGCCAGGTCGATCTCCACGTGCTTGCTGAGCAGGTCGAAGCTCTCGGGCCCCTGGACGTCGAGCTTGCCCCATGCGGTGAGCTGCTCGACGATGACGTCCTCGGGCAGGTGTTTGCGGATCCAGGCGAGGTCGTCTTCCCGCGGGCCTGCGTTGACCACCAGGAAGAACTCCTCCTCGCCGAGGCGCATCACGATGGTGTCGTCGAGGATCCCGCCACGTTCGTTCAGCAGAAAGCCATACCTGCACCGGCCGACCTTCAGGGCGACGGTGTCCTGCACGAGCACCTCGCTCAGCTTCGCGGCTACCTCTGGCCCGTGAATGAGGAACTGGCCCATGTGACAGGTATCGAACAGGCTGATCGCCTGGCGGGTATGCTGATGCTCTGCGAGAATGCTCTCGTACTGGACAGGCAGGATCCAGCCATGGAAATCCACCATGCGTCCGCCATGGCGGACGTGACGGTCGTGCAGGAATGTATGCCTGGCCACCTGCTTCTCTCCCGGATCCGTGGGTATTCCGTCGCCCGCCGAACCTTCCTGACGGCGAGCGGAATGCAGCCAGCCATCATGTGCGGCTGAGGGGACGGGTTCAACAGATTTCTAGTCCCCCGGCGTGGGAAAGCATCGTGGCGAGGGAGCAAAAAAAACGAAGCCACCGGAGCGACCGGCGGCTTCGTTTCCGTTTTGGGGTGACCGAATCGGCCACCTCGTCCGTATATGGCGCTCCGCACCACACGGAGCGGTCAGAATCAACCTTGGCGAAGGGCGTCGGAGCAGGTTCTGCTTCCCTCCTGCTCCACTGGTATTCTAGGAACCAGAATCGCCGAAAGCAGATTTCAGCCGGCGTTTTTGTGACTTTTTCAGGGGCTTTTTGCCGATCCGCCGCCGACCGGAACGAACGCTCTGGATGCATGCCGGATCGACTGGTATAGTGGCTTGCACTTCGGGACTTCCGCCGTTCTCACAGGCCCTCAACTGCACGGACGCACCATGGCAGGAACCGACGGCTTTACGCACCTTCACGTACACTCGCACTACTCGCTGCTGGACGGAGGCAGCCGGGTCAAGGATCTGGTCAAACAGGCCAAGGCTTCGGGCATGGAGTCCCTGGCGCTGACTGACCACGGCAACCTGTTCGGCGCGGTGGATTTCTACCAGGCTGCCCGGGCGGAGGGCATCAAGCCCATCCTGGGCATGGAAGCTTACATCTCGCCGACGACCCGCACCGACCGCTCGATGGGCAACCAGAAGACCGCTGCCTACCACATGCTGCTTCTGGCGATGGACCAGACCGGCTGGCAGAACCTGCTGAGGCTTTCCTCCCGGGCGTACCTGGAAGGTTTCTACTACAAGCCCCGCATCGACCGAGAGCTGCTGGCTGAGTGCTCCGACGGGTTGATCTGCACCACCGCCTGTCTGGGCGGAGAGGTACCTTCCGCGCTGCTGGCCGGGCAGGAAGACAAAGCCCGCAAGGTCGCCGGGGAGTATCTGGATATTTTCGGCAGGGAGCGGTTTTTCATCGAGGTCCAGAAGCAGGGCCTGGAAGAGCAGGATCGGGTGAACCCCCAGCTTGTGAAGATCGCAGGCGAGTTGGGTGTGGGCATCGTGGGCACCAACGACGTGCACTTCCTGACCCGCGACGACAAATCCGCCCACGAGATTCTGACGTGCATCTCCACGGGCAGGACCCTCAGCGACGAGAGCAAGCTCGCCTACCCCCCCGAGCTGTACCTCAAGAGCCCCGATGAGATGCGCCAGGCCCTCAAAGGCCTGACCGGTGCCGCCGACGCGACGCTCCAGATCGCCGAGATGTGCAACGTGGAGCTGGACTTCTCCGAGGAACATCTGCCCGCGTTCCCGGTTCCCGAAGGACAGACCGCCGACGGGTTCCTCTCGGAAATCGCCCACCGCGGACTCGCCGAGCGGTTCCAGGAGAGAGGCCTCGATGAGATCCCCCGGGAGTACGTCGAGCGTCTCGAGCGCGAGTTGGAGGTAATTCGAGACAAGGGCTACAGTTCGTATTTCCTGATCGTCAACGACTTCGTGGAGTACGCCCGGGACAACGGCATTCCTGCCTCGCCGAGAGGCAGCGGGGTGGGCACGCTTCTGGGCTACTGTCTGCGGGTCCAGGAGGTGGACCCGCTGCAGTACGGGCTGCTGTTCGAGCGGTTCACCGACCCGCAGCGGAAGGAGGCGCCCGACCTGGATATCGACATCTGCCAGGAAGGCCGATCCGACGTCATCCGGTACGTGCGCGAGAAGTACGGGCACGTCGCGCAGATCATCACGTACGGAACGCTCAAGGCCCGCGCAGCGATTCGCGACGTAGGCCGGGTACTCGACGTACCGCTCGCGCGGGTGGACGAGATCGCCAAGCTCGTGCCCGAGGGGCCCAAGGTCACGCTGGAGAAGGCCCTGACCGCTGAACCCGATCTCCAGAAGGAGTACGACAACGACCCGGTCGTCCGCCGGATGATCGACGCAGCCAGCCGGTTGGAAGGATTGGCGAGGCATTCGGGCATTCACGCAGCCGGGGTGATCATCTGCGACGAGCCGCTGGAGCATTTCGTGCCGTTGTGTCGCTCGGCCGACAGCGAAGACGCCGTCACGCAGTGGGACGGGCCGACCTGCGACATGGCCGGGATGATGAAGATGGACTTCCTGGGCCTGCGCACGTTGACGATCGTGCAGCGGGCGTGCGAGCTGGCGTCCGAGCGGACGGGCGAAACGATCAACTCCGACAAGTTCCCGCTGGACGACGACGAGGTGTTCGGACTCTTCCGCGAGGGGCATACCGACGGGGTGTTCCAGTTCGAGTCCGACGGGATGAAGAACGTGCTCATGCAGATGCAGCCTCAGCGGATCGAGGAACTCATCGCGGCCAACGCGATGTATCGCCCCGGGCCGATGGAGCTGATTCCCACGTACTGCGCGCGGAAGTTCGGCAAGGAGGACGTCCCCTCGGTGCATTCGCTGGTGGACGACCTGCTGGCCGAGACGTACGGCATCATGACCTACCAGGAACAGGTCATGCAGGTGCTCAACCGGCTGGGGAAACTGCCTCTCGCTCGCGCGCTGACGCTCATTAAGGCGATCTCCAAGAAGAAGGAGAAAGTCATCGCCGCCGAGCGGCCCAACTTCATGCAGGGCGCGCAGGAAAGCGGCATTTCCGAGCAGGAAGCCAACGAGCTGTTCGAGCTGATTCTCAAGTTCGCGGGGTACGGCTTCAACAAGTCCCACTCCACCCAGTACGCGATCCTGGCTTACAAGACCGCGTACATGAAGGTGCACTATCCGCGGGAGTTCATCGCAGCGACGCTCACCTTCGAGTGCAGCGACACCGACAAGGTCGTGCAGTACATGGCCGAGGCGGCGCGCATGGGCGTGAAGGTTCTCCCGCCGGACATCAACGCCTGCGGCTCGGACTTCGCCGTCGACGGGCAGGCGGTGCGGTTCGGGCTGGCCGCGGTCAAGGGCGTGGGGCAAAAGGCCGTCGAGGCGATTGTCGCAGCCCGCCAGGAGAATGGCCCGTTCACCGACCTGTACCACTTCTGCGAGCATGTGGACCTTCGCGCGGTGAACCGGGCGACCATTGAAGCGCTGATCAAGTGCGGCGCGTTCGACGCCCTCGGCGCGACGCGCGCAGCGATGATCGCCGCCCTGGACAGCGCGATATCTCTTGGTCAGCGCGCAGCGGAGGATCGCAAGAGCGGACAGATGAGTTTCTTCGGCGACGGCGGCGCGCTGGGCGGGGGGGAGAATGAAAGGCCCCGTTTCCCCGATGTCGAGCCGTGGTCGGAATCGCAGGTCCTCGCAGCCGAGAAGGACACGCTGGGGTTCTATATCACGTCCCACCCGCTGGTGAAATATGGCCGGGAGCTGTCGAGCCTGTCCCAGCCGGGCGGGTTCTCGCTGGCCACCGCCGACCAGCTGGCCGACGGGGCGTCGGTGACGGTAGGCTGCATGATCTCCCAGGTCCGTCCGACGTTTACGAAGAAGGCCAACAAGAAGATGGCCATGCTCACCGTCGAGGACACGTCCGGCAAGTGCGACGCGGTGGTCTTCCCGCGGGCGTACGAGGAGTACGGGCACCTCGTCGAGGCGGAGGCGATCGTTTTCCTGCGCGGGTCGGTGGACCGTCGGCGCGAGCGGCCGAGCATTCTGGTTGACGAGATCATCCCCATCTCCGAAGCGCTGGAGAAGCTCAGCGGCCTGCTTGTGTTGCGCCTGCCTCCCGTCAGCGACGGCGGGATGCTGGGCAAGCTGCGGGACGTTCTTGCCGGGCAGAAGGGCAACTGTCCGGTGCTGCTGGAGCTTTGCCCGTCGTGCAGGCCCGACGTTCGCGCGAAGATCCGCGCGGGCAGCGAATGGGGCATCAAGCCGTCGCGCGCACTGGCGGATTCGCTGGAGGAAGTTCTGGGCGACCAGAAGCATTTCATGTTCTGTCCGCGCCCGATGCAGAGCGCCACCAACGGGCGCAGAAGGAACTGGAACTCGAATCGTTCGGCGCGCGGGCAAGTGGGCGTTGCGTCCGAAGCAGTTACGCGCTTCAACTAGCGATGCCTTCCGCGTGCATAACGCCATGCGGGTATTTTCGTTTTGACAACTTCCGGGAACGGAAGTACATTGCTTCTCGCGTGCCGAGGGCACAGACCGGCGCAGGGAAGCGCTCAACGGCTCAAAAGGATTGAGGGCATCGCCTTTCGGGTCACGTCTTGTTGACTCCTGAACGGAAACCAAGCGCAAGCTGTGCGCTCGTAGAGACAGGGACGCTCATGGCAATTGTCGACCGCACGCTGTGGCAGAACATCATTCAGAAGGTCATCGCCGACGGCGGGAACATCATCCAGCCGTGGTTCACCAAGCTCGAACCCATCTCGCTGGATCACGGGTTGCTTGAGATCGAAGTGCCCGGCCGGGCCGAGCAGGACTACTGCCGCAAGCACGCCACGCGCTTGTTCAACGATTCCGCCCAGCAAGCTACGGGGCGACTGGTCGGCGTGTGCTTCATGACGGCAGCGGAACTGCAGGAGGTCCCCTCTGCCGGTGGCAATTCCGGCAAAGAACCGTTTGCGGGTAGCTATGAAAGTGACGCGGGGCAGCAGGTGCTCGATGACTACACCTTCGACACCTTCGTCACCGGCCCATGCAACCGTCTTGCCCACGCCGCGTGCATCGCGGTCAGCGAATCGCCGGGCACGGCGTACAATCCGCTGTTCATTCACGGGGACGTGGGTCTGGGCAAGACGCACCTGCTTCAGGCCACCAGCCAGAAGATCAAGATCGATTTGCCCAACTCGAACATCGTCTTCCTTTCGTGCGAGATGTTCGTCAATCATTTCATCAACTCGGTCGAACAAGGCAACCTGCACGATTTCCGATTCCGCTACCGCCATGCCGACATGCTGGTGATCGATGACATCCAGTTTCTGTCCGACCACGAGCAGACGCAGGAGGAGTTCTTCCACACGTTCAACACGCTTTACCAGGACCACAAGCAGATCGTGCTGTCCAGTGACCGCGGCCCCGGCGACCTGAAGGAACTGGAAGAACGCCTCATCAGCCGGTTCAACTGGGGGCTGGTCACGCGCATCGATCGCCCGTCGTACGAAACGCGCGTGGCGATCCTGATCCGCAAGGCGAAGCTTCGCGGGATCGACCTGCCCGACGACGTCGCCTGCTTCGTGGCCGGGCGGGTCGAAGCCAACACGCGCGAACTGGAGGGCGCCATCTCCAAGGTCGCCATGCTCGCGCAGGTTCTCGACCAGCCGATCAATCTCGACCTCGCCCGCCAGGCCTTGGGCGGCGAACCCGCCGACCGCAGCAGAGAGGTCACCATCGAGGACATCCTCAAGGTCGTCACGTCCCGCTACAACGTGCGGCTGGCGGATCTGCAATCACGCAAGCGCACGCGTTCGATCGCCCTGCCCAGACAGATCTGCATGTACCTGGCGCGGAACCTTACGCGTCACAGCCTCGAGGAAATTGGCGGATACTTCGGCGGACGGGACCATACCACCGTCCTGCATGCCAACAAAGCCGTCCAGGCCCTGCGGGACAAGGACGTGCAGTTCCAGGCCACCATCGACCGCCTGGCCGAGGAAGTCCAGACGACGTGATCCAAACCGGGAGCAAGCCCGCCGGCATTTGTTTTGCTTCGGCAGCTTCTGACCCGCCCCCGACGCAGAAAATCTGCGCCGGCAGTAACTCTTTGCTCAAGTCGCCCGCCTTTCCTGCCGATAGATGCAGCGGGCGAAGTGTAAACACGTCGATGTGGATAACTGATTGGATGCCGGTTGAGAGTTGCCCCGTATCCAGCAGTGCGCCACAGAAACCCGGATCGCGCCTCGGCTGTGTGATGACATTCGCCCCGGTACGCCCCCCCTCCTGTCAACACTCCCGACAGGTTATCCACAGCCACGCCGCCGCTGTGAAACTCCCCATCCCTGCCCTTTCACTTGAGTTATCGTGACGGATTCGGGAGCTCAACAGTTCCGACAGGCCCTATCAGGGACTACTACTTGAAGTTCTCTATTCTAATAGACAGCAGTAAGAAAGGGTGGCCCGACAGCCAACAGCTTGCCGATGCTCCAATGAGAGCACGGTTCGATGGATCGCTCGATCGAACATCGCGATAGGATTCGGTTGCCCATGTTACCCCGTAAACTGGCTCGACCACCCGGTACGAGAGATCGGACAGAACGCTCGCTCGCGCGACACGTGGCGATTCCGCTGGCCGTGCTGCTTGCGCTGGTGTTCATCGGATCGGGAGGCTACTACCTCATCGAGGGCTACTCCTGGCCGGAGTCGGTTTACATGACGCTGATCGTCATCTCCACGGTCGGGATGGGCCTGGGCAGGGAAATGTCCTACTGGGGGCAGCTCTGGACCATGCTCTTGGTGATCATCGGCGTGGCTTCCGGAGCCGTGGTGCTCAGCTTGATCGTCGCGATGATCGTCGAAGGCCAGATCCGCGGAATGTTCGGGAGAAGACACTTGGAACGCGAAATCGAAGGACTCAGCGGACACGTCATTCTCTGCGGCTACGGCCGGATGGGAAGCCTCGTCGCCGAAGAACTCGTTGCAGCCGGCCAGAAGGTCGTCGTGGTGGATACCGACCCCGAGCGAACCGCCGAAGCGGAACGCCAGCGGCTGCTCTACGTTCTGGGCGACGCCAACGAGGAGCGAACGCTCCTGGCTGCCGGTATCACTCGGGCGGAGGTCCTCGTCGCAACGCTTCGCGACGACGCCAGCAACGTGTTCGTCACGCTCTCTGCCAGACAGGCAAACCCAAGTCTGCGGATCATTACCCGCGCTCAGCAGGCGTCGACCGAGGGAATGCTCCTCAAAGCCGGCGCAACGCGGGTACTGTGTACCCAGGTCATCGGCGCGACCCGCCTTGCCGACCTCGTGATGAGACCGGCCGTGGTGGATTTCGTCGAGATGGCCCACCGCGGGCTGGACCTGGAAATGGACCAGCTCCAGCTTACGGAGACCTCGTCAATGGTCGGGCAGACGCTGCGGGAACTGGAACTGCCCCGGCGGATCGGCGCGGTGGTCGTAGCCGTCCGGCGAGCGGACGGATCGGCTGTCTACCAGCCCACGCCGGAACTCAAACTCAACGCGGGCGATACGGTGGTGTTCGTCGGCCGGCGAGGTGCCGGGCTGGAAGTCCACAAGCTCCAGACCGTTCCCTCCGACGGCCAGCCGAGCACCCAGCCGCGGGAGTAGCCAGCCGCTGTCCACAGGCTTTCCACAGCCTAGTGGTATTTCATCAGGGCTGCCCGGTAAAAGCTCCTGCCCTCGCGAACGTATTTCCGCTCGAAGTTGGTGCCCACGATCTCGGTTTCATCTCCGCTGCCAGCCAGCTGAGGGAACGGAATCGTCGCGAACCCTTTCGCCCCTTCCAGCACACCTCGAATCTGCCGGTAGTACCCTTCGTGATCGGTCACGACCAGCAGTTGCCCGCCGACGCGCAGAACGCGCCGGATCTCGCGAAGGAATGACTTCTTGATCGACCGCCGCCGATGATGCCGTCGCTTCGGCCAGGGGTCGGGAAAGTAGATATGCACCCGCCAGACGCTTGCTTCCGGAACCCGGCCGGTCAGAAACGCCACGGCGTCGGTATGGAGCATGCGCACGTTGCTCAGGCCGGCCCGCCGGCAGCGATCGGCGGAGTAGGCGCAATACGCCCGCGCGTATTCGATTCCCAGCAGGTTGATCTCGCGGCGGTCCTTCCCGCGTTGCAGGATGAACGTTCCCTTGCCCGTGCCGATCTCGATCTCCACAGGCCTGTCGTTGCCGAACAGCCCCGCAAAATCGACCATTTCGGGCAACGCGTCTTCATCGATCAGCACGCCTGTGGGATCCCACCGCTCGTGCTGTCCGTGGCCCAGTTGTTTGGGTGAACCGGTTCGCATCCCTCTACGATACGTCTCCCCCGCCGATCGGACAAGAGCCCCGGGGCGCTTTGTCCGCTGGAACCTTGCAATGGTTCGTCGCGGGGGGATAATGGCCACAGGTCGACGCGCGGGTAGTGGGTCCGCGGCCGACGATCATGTCACCCTCACAAGACCGGGAGCAAGGAGACACAGCAATGAAGCTCGGCGTGATGGCTGCTCTGTTTGGCGAGATGACTCTCGACGATGCCCTGGACTACTGCGAGAAGGTCGGCCTGGATGCCATCGAGCTTCCGCTCGGCCCGTACCCGGGCGATCCGTGGGGGCTGGTCGATGTCTGCAAGAGCAAGACCAAGGTCAAGGATCTCCAGACCAAGATCTCCGATCACGGCATGGAAGTCATTGGCATCGCAGCCCATGGCAACCCGGTTCATCCGGTCAAGAAGATCGCCCAGGAGCACCACAAGCTGCACCGGGCTGCGGTGAAGCTCGCAGCGGAGCTGAAGACCTGCGTGATCAACTTCTCCGGGTGTCCGGGCGGATGCCCCGGCGACAAGTCGCCCAACTTCGTAACCTGCCCCTGGCCGGACGAGTTCAGCGAAATGGCTGCCTACCAGTGGGAAAAGGTATTGATCCCGTACTGGTCGAAGGAGAACGATTTCGCCAAGGAACACGGCGTGAAGATCGCCTTCGAAGCCCATCCGGGCATGACCGTGCACAACCCCACCGACATCGTGCGGCTCCGGAAGGCTGCGGGAAAGAATCTCGGGGCGAACCTCGACCCCAGCCACTTCTTCTGGCAGGGGATCGACCCTGTCGAAGCTGCCCGGTACCTCGGCGAGAACAAGTGCATTTTCCACGTGCACGCCAAGGACACCGGCATCGATCCGAAGAACAGCGCCATCACGGGCAACCTCGACATCCAGAGCTACGGCGAGATCAAGAAACGCGCGTGGATCTTCCGCACGGTCGGTTATGGCCACGGGGACGAATTCTGGAAGCCGTTCCTCTCGATGCTCCGCACGCATGGCTACGACGGCGTGATCAGCATCGAGCACGAAGACAGCCTGATGAGCATGAACGAGGGATTCGAAAAGGCGGTGCTCTATCTCCAGCGAGTCCTGTTCACCGAGAAGATGGGCCAGGCCTGGTGGTTCTAGCAAGGCCAAGGCTGCTGCAGGTTCTCCGGCCACGGGTGGCCGGTGTGCAAAGCAGCGGAAGTGCAGATAAGATCAATCGACGGATCTCATCGGGATTCGGTTCGTGAACACTTAAGTGGTTTACCCATGAACCAGATCATCAGGACGGCGTGGATTCCGCTGCTGGCGGCTATGTTGGCCGGCTGCAATCCGGCCAATCAGGCGTTTCGTCAGGTGCAGGCAGGCCAGCCCGCTGCCGCCCGATGCGATCTGCCCTCCGGGGTGCATGAGAGCAGATACGGACTGGCTGCCCATCACGAGGTGGTCACCTGGATCCCGATTTCCCGAACCAGGACCGATTTCCGTGCCCTGCTCGAAGCCGACCGAGACGTAGTCCTGGCTGTTCGCAACGAAACCTCCGCCCTGATCGGCCTGCTTTCGGTCTCCATGACCGAGAAGACCGAACTGGTCCTGGCGATTCCCGACGACTGGCTGCGGGCACCTGACCTGAACGACCCGGTCAAGTTCTCTCGCGACGATTTCCGGGCCGGTGCGTGGCGGGTCGGCGACGACGTGGGCGACCTGGTCGGCCCGCGGGGCCTGGACGCCAACCAGGTGACAGAAGACATCCCAGCCGATCTGGATGCTCTTGTCACCCGTATCGTCCGCGCGACCAAGGAAGCGTATCTCGAGCGGACCGAGGCGCTGCACTGGCGGACGTCCGTCGAGATCGCCCGGCCCGATGACGCCAACGAGATCGAACTGTCGCCCGACCAGCGGGCCCGGGAACTGCAGATCCCGCGCAACATCCGCAACTACCTGCTGATTCTCATCAACGCCGCCCGAATCGTGCCCGATGACACAGGCCGGAGCGGACAGATACTCAGCCTCGAGAAAACGGCCGGTTTCGACGACCCGGATATCTGGCAGGGCGTGGAGAACGAGAGCTACTCACGCGAGTGCTGTTTCACCGACGGGCAGGCCCGGATCCGGATGACGCTTCAGAGGATGTCCGGTCAACGCCTCCGCGTGCGTGTGCAGACAAGCATCTTCGCCTGGCCGGGGCATCCCCATGTCACGAGCATGGTCCTGCACGGGGGATAGGCCGGCGAGAAGCAGAGGGGAAACTCGTGAGCAAATCAGAGGGATTCACGCTGGTTGAGCTGCTGGTGGCCGTCGCGATCATCGCGATGCTCCTGGCGATGCTGGTTCCTTCCCTTTCTTCTGCCCGGCAGAAGGCGAAACTCACCACCTGCCTGGGGACCATCCGTGTCTGCTCGACATCCCTTGCAGGCTACGCCGGGAGTCACGACGGCTGCCTGCCGCCATTTGCATTCAGCGACTACTCCGGCGACCTGCCCCTGTCCGGCCATTGGGGTGGGGCAGGCGAACAGGGAGACCCGACCGGCTTTGGCCGGCGTGGCGTGGACGACGTCAATCTGCAGGTGCTCGTCAAACAGGAGTACCTCGACCCCACGCGGATGTGGTGTCCGGCGTCGTCCCTTCGCAGCGACGGATCGGCCAGCCGGTTCCCGCACACCCGCCGGTTCAGCAGTTACTGCCTCCGCCTGCCTGCATCGGAAGACCTGTTCGACCGGGCGCCGGGCCTGGCCTGGCGCGGAGGAAAGCTGCTGGGGATCTTCGCCCAGGCAGCCGGCGGACAACGCATCCGCGTGGGCAGCGCCTACCAGCGTGTGCCGCGCGTGCGGCTGCACCAGCTCTATCGTCTGCAAGGCAGCGGAGAAGACAGCCGGAGCTTCCTGCCTGTTCGAGACACGCTGCTGGCCGACCCGTTCTGGCAGCGCGCGGGGGACGATGGGCGGTACCGCGTGCGACGCGGGCTTTGCCACGGTCCGTGGCTTAACGCTGCCCGCGGGGACGGTTCGGCCGGGAGTTTCCGCGTCCCGCCCGCCGGGCCGGCCGATCTGCTCGGGTCGGTCGAGGATGACGGTCAGCACTACGCGACGTTCGCCCGCACGATGTGGACCTGGCTGGACGAGCATCGCTAGGAACGGTGTTCGCATCTCAGTTCGGGCTGCGAGCGGTCCTCCAGCCGGGGCGGAGGTCCTGAAGTCCTTTCCGGGCGTCGCCGGGATCGCGCTTGGCCGCGAGGCCGGGCAGGCCTACACTGGACGGCCATGAAGATCCTCATCAGCAACGACGACGGCGTGCTCGCACCGGGCCTGGCGAGTCTTTACGCCGCGATGGCCGATCTGGGCGACGTGACCGTGGTGGCCCCGGACTCTCCCCAGTCCGCAGCCGGCCACTCGATCACCATCCGCGGGCCCCTGTCGGTACGGAAGGTGCACGTGGAAGGCCCGCGGGATTTCCACGCCATCAGCGTGGACGGCCGGCCTGCCGATTGCGTTCGCCTGGCGATCTTCGAACTGCTCGACGGCCCGCCGGACCTGGTGCTCAGCGGCATCAACGCCGGGGCGAACGTGGGGATCCACGTGTTCTACTCGGGCACGGTCGCCGCGGCCGCCGAGGGGGCGATGTTCCGCATCCCAGCCGTGGCGTTCTCGGCGGAGGTCGCCGACGGCGAGGTCGATTTTCCCCGTGCAGCGACGTACTGCCGCGGCGTGCTCGAGGCCATCCTCGCCGACGGCCTGGGCCCGGGCGATCTGGTGAACGTCAACGTTCCCTCGTTCAGCCGCGGGGCGCCCAAAGGCGTGAAGGTCACCCACCAGTCCACCGTCGAGTTGCGGGACGTCTACCGCAAGATGCACACCGAGGGCGACCGCGACATCTACGAGATCGTGGACTTCAGCTTCGATACGGGCGACCCCGACAGCGATGTCGCCTCGCTGGCAGCGGGATTCGTGACGGTAACCCCCCTGCACGTCGACATGACCCACCATCCGAGCCTGGGCAGGCTTTCGGGCGTTCGCTGGCCGGAGCAGCAGGAGGGGTGAACAACTCGCAGGCGATTTGCACGACGGGGGAGGGTGCTCAGGCTTCCTGCTCGGCCTCGGTGGCCAGGCGATAGCCCACGCCGCGGACGGTCTGGATCATCTTGCGGGCGGGCCCGAGTTTCCGCCGCAGGGCAGCGAGATGCACGTCGATGGTCCGGTCGGTGACGACGGCGTCGTAGCCCATGGCGTGGTCGATGAGCTGGTTGCGGCTGAGCACGCGCCCCCGGGCAGAGACAATCGCCACCAGGATGCGGAACTCGGTGAGCGTCAGCGAAACGCTCTTGCCCTCCACCTCGACCTGGTGGGTATCCTGGTTGATCTTGATCGGACCTGCCTGGAGGACACCCTTTTCGCTGCCCACGACCGCTTCGGAACGTCGGAGGACGGCAGCGACTCTTGCCAGCAGCACCGACATGCTGAAGGGCTTGGTCACGTAGTCGTCGGCTCCGAGGTGCAGGCCCACGACGATATCGCTTTCCTCGCTGCGTGCGGTGAGCATGATGACCGGGAGGTCAGCGGTCTGGGGGTCGCTGCGGATTTCCTTGAGCAGGTCGGTTCCGGGCATGCCCGGCAGCATGATGTCCACCAGCGCCAGGTCGGGGGTGTCCGAACGGATGCGTTGAAGCCCCGTTCGTCCGTCGTAGGCGACGTCGACGTCGTAGTGTTCGCGTTTGAGACGCATGGCTACCAGCTCGGCCATGTCTCGTTCGTCTTCCACGATGAGCACGCGTTTCTTGGCCATTGGCGGAGATTCTACCGGTCCGAAAGGTACTCGACAACGGGGGTTTCGGCGTCTATGCGCAATCTTCACCTTGCCGACGCATCTCCTTAACGGAGTCTGCGTAATCTTAGCGCAGGCGACCCGGGCGGTTGGACGCCGTCTCCAGATTAACGCCGTCTTAACGTTGGCTTTGCCCAACCTTCTCGCGGATCCCGTAGTCATGGAGAGGTGACGTTTTGCCCCCGGCCGGGTGGCTGGGAGCAGAGACAACGATGGGAAAATGAACACGGGAAATCCAAGGAGAAACCCAATGACTCGCACCCTGAAGATGTTGCTTTGTGTGGCCCTGGTCGTCTCGCCGACGAGCCTGGGCCTGACCGCCGACGATGCCAGCGACAGCAAGGTCAAGCTGACGATCGAAGGTTCGACCACGGTCGGCCCGATCGCCGAAGCCTTCGCCCAGTACATGATGGGCCAGGACAAGAACCTCAGCATCACCGTCAAGAAGACCGGCAGCGGTGACGGTGCAGCTGCCCTCGTCGATGGCCGGTGCGACATCGCCACGATGAGCCGCTTCATGAAGGACAAGGAATTCGCCCAGGCCGTCGACAAGGGCATCATGCCCGTCGCCCACGTGGTGGCGATGGACGGCATCTGCGTGATCGTCAACCCCCGCAACAAGGTCAACGCCCTGACCACCCAGCAGGTCAAGGACATCTACCTCGGAAAGATCACCAACTGGAGCGAGATCGGCGGCCCGGACATGAAGATCGTCGCCTTCACGCGTGACAGCTCCTCCGGTACTTTCGAGACGTTCCACAAGCTCGTGATGGGCAAGGAAAAGATGGCCTCGGGCGTCGAGACCGTCGGCTCCAACCCCCAGGCCCACGCCCGCGTCTCCAAGACCGACGGCGCCATCGCCTACGTCGGCCTGGGCTTCGTGGACAAGAAGGTCAAAGCCTTGACGATGAACGGCGTGATGCCTTCCAAGAAGACCATCGCCTCGGGCAAGTATCCCATCGCCCGTCCGCTGTACTGCTTCACCGACGGCTATCCCAAGCTGGGCTCCAAGGCTCACGAGTTCGTGACCTTGCACCTGACCCTCAAGGGCCAGGACCTCGTCGAGGGTGCCGGTTTCGTCCCCCTGACCGACTATTAATCGACACCCAGCCGAGAGGTTGAGAGTCCCTTGAATACAGACTCAGACGTATCTGAAAAAGCATCGCAGAAGGCAGCAGCGGCCAGGTTCAATCGGCCGCTGCTGCTCACTGCGCAGCAGGACCTGGCCGGCTACGTCGTCTCCATCATCGGCAAAGTGCTGCTGACGACGATCACGTCGCTGACGATCCTGTCGGTCTTCCTGATCTTCTTTTTCATCATCCTCAAAGCCTGGCCGTACTTCCGCGGCTACCACAGCCTGCACTTTTCCGGCGACGACACCACCACTTCAGCTGTCTACGCCCAGCGCGAGGTCGAGCACGTCACGCTCAAGTGCGATGCATGGCTGAAGGAAGGCGGGGTTCGCCTGAAGGTCCGGTCCACCCCCCAGGGGTCATACTTCGCCGAACTCCGGCGCGACCGCCTGGCGATCGGTCGGACCGATGCCCAAGGCAAGGACGACATTCTTGCCGAGAGGCAGCTCCTGCCCCCCGACAAAGCCGGCAGCGTCAGCGAGCAGCACCTCCCCGCCGACGAGTGGACAATGGACGTGGTCTTCACAGCCGCTCCGGACTACCTGAAACTCTCCGTCAAGGACCGCCCCGATCTCGAGGTCCAGCACCAGGCCACGCTTGGGGAAGGCAAGGTCGAGATCACCCCAACCGGCGACAAGGCCAACGTGTACGTCGAGGACCTCTTCGTCGTGCCTTACGTGCCCGAGTCGGTCAGCGAGGAAGACGCCGAATCCCCGCGCTACGCTCCCGCCCAGTTCGACTTCGACTGGAACGCCGACGGCTGGAAGCTCGCCGGCGGCTGGGGCATCGGGAAGCACACCGGCGGGCTCGACGAAATGTTCGGCAGCGCCAAGTGGTACCCCACCCACGACGCTGCCCCCAACTTCGGCGGCCTGCCACTGTTCTACGGCTCGGGGATCGTCACCCTCGGAGCCATGGTCATCGCCGTGCCCATCGGCCTGATGGCCGCGGTGTTCCTCAGCGACATCGTCTCGTTCCGGATCCGCCAGATCGTCAAGCCCGTGGTCGAAATGCTCGCGGCGATTCCGTCGGTCGCGTACGGCTTCTTCGCGGTGCTGGTGGTCGCGCCCTGGCTGCAGAACCACCTCGGCCTCTCCAGCGGCACCAACGCGCTGAACGCATCGCTGCTGCTGGCCGTCATGGCCGTGCCGACCATCGTGAGCATCTCCGAAGACGCGCTGTCGGCAATCGGGCGCGACCTCCGCGAAGGCGCCTACGCCTTGGGCTCGACCCGGGCAGAGGTCATGCTGAAGGTCGTCATCCCCGCCGCCCACAGCGGGATCATCGCCGCGGTCATCCTGGGCGTCATGCGAGCGGTCGGCGAGACCATGCTCGTATGGATGGCAGCCGGCATGTCAGCCGATATCCCCACCCCGTGGTGGGACCTCACCGCCTCGGTCCGCACGCTGACAGCCACCATCGCCCAGGAGATGGGCGAGGCCCCCGAGGGCGGCATGCATCGCCAGGCGCTGTTCGCCACCGGCTTTGCCCTGCTGCTGATCACCTTCATCCTGAACATGGCCAGTGAGTACTTCCTGGGTCGTGCGAAGCGCGTCGTGAGGGGCAAGGTCAAATGAGACGAATCCTGCGATCCATCACCAACAACGCCTTTACCGGCGTGGCCTGGCTGTCGATCCTGCTGATGACCGGTGCGCTGGTGATCATCCTCGGGCCCATGCTGCTCAAAGGCACCGAAGCGGTGTTTTTCGATTCCACCATCGAGTTCCGCAAGATGCGGGCCAATGAGGATATCTTCCATCTGGTTTCGATCGACCAGGAGGACCTCCAGGCGGAGATCGACGAAACCGAGAAAGCCCGTAGCGAACTCTACGCGATCCTCGACCAGTTCGCCCGGGGCCTGGACACCACCTGGAAAGTGCAGCGGAGCGAGATGATCCTCCGCCAGCTCAAGGACCAGCTGGAGAACCGCCTCGGCCAGGGCGAGCACAACATCTCCCAGGACCGCCACGACGAAATCGAACGCGCGGGCAAGCGCATCGACCGCTACATCCGCAAGGCCCTGGAAGCCGAGGACAAGGAAACCGCCCGCGCCTACCTCGACCGGGCCCTGCGCTACGAAGAGGACCCGGTGCTGGAAGGCACTGCCGCCCAGGAGTTCTTCCCCCTCGCCCACGAGTACAAGGAGATCATCGACGACCCCAACGTGGACCTGTCCCTGAGAAGCAGGACCACCTCGTCCTTCGAACCGAGGGTCATGGATGCATCGTTCTACCTCGGGCGATCCGGAGACGTCCCCCGCAAGCAGGTCAAGCAGATCTCCTATGCCGAAGGCATCCGCCTGCTGCGAGCGAAACTCGGTGAGCTGTTCGGGCCCAGGCCGGGCCGGCCTGCACGGGCAGAGAACATGCGGTACCGTTACGGCGCGACCCGCATGGACATGGCCCGCAAGGCCCGCGAGGAACTGCTGACGATGTCCGTCCAGGTCGACACCGGCGCCAAGCTCCTGCAGGAAAGGCAGGTCGACCGGTCCAAGCTCTTCGACGGCAAGCTGGACGCATTCTTCGTGATGGTCCGCGACGACGAGCAGTTCGCACGCATGCTCGCCCCCCAGGGCGAGTTCTACTGGCAGTACTTCGTCGACCGCTCCGTGCCCGGCCACCGGTTCGGGGGCGTGGGCCCGGAAATCGTCGGCACCATGCTGCTGACAATCCTGGCGATGCTCTTCGCCGTGCCGGTGGGCATCATCACCGCGGCATATCTCGTTGAGGTAGCCAGCGACAATGTCTTTGTGAAGGTCATCCGGATGTGTATCAACACGCTGGCCGGCGTGCCGAGCATCGTGTTCGGCCTGTTCGGCTTGGCACTGTTCGTGCTGGTCGTCCAGCCTGCACTGGGAATCAAGAGCGAGCCGACCATCTTCGCCGGTGGCCTGACGCTGGCGGTAATGATCCTGCCGATTGTCATCCGCGCCAGCGAGGAGGCCATCCGCTCGGTGCCCCAGTCCTACAAGGAAGCGTCGTTGGCACTCGGGGCGGGAGGCCTGCGGACCTTCCTGACGGTAACCCTCCCGGCTGCCCTGCCGGGCGTGCTGACCGGAACGATTCTCAGCATGAGTCGCGCAGCCGGGGAAACCGCCCCCATTCTGTTCACCGCCGCAGTTGCCTACACCGGGGGCATTCCCGAATCAATCTTCGAGGGCGGAACGATGGCCCTTTCCTACAGCGCCTACGACGTCGCCGTCGGCGATCGAACGGCCATGGACACCCCGCACAATCAGTATGGCATCATCATGACGCTGATCATGCTGGTGCTCCTGCTCAACATCGCAGCAATCGTTTTGCGTTCCCGCGTAGCCCGCAAGCTCCGCGGACAATAACCGGAAAGATGGAAACCATGAATTCAGACGAACACAAAGACCAGCGAATCGGGCTGGCAGAGGAACGAGCTGACGTGGAAGACAAGACCTCCAAACCCGGGATCAGACTCTCCGAGAAAGCACATACCGGCACCGCAGACAACGAGCCCACGGGCGAAGCAATCATCCGTTCGGTGGAGTTCTCGCTGTTCTACGGCGAAAAGGCCGGCGTCTCCAAGATCACCATGGAGGTCTACCCCCAGAGCGTTACGGCGATCATCGGCCCCAGCGGCTGCGGCAAGAGCACCTGGCTGCGGAGCATCAATCGCATGAACGACCTGGTGCCCGGTGCCCGCGCCGAGGGCGCGCTGGAGGTCAACGGCACGAACGTCTACAACCGGCGGATCAACCTGGTGAACCTTCGCCAGCAGGTGGGCATGGTCTTCCAGAAGCCCAACCCGTTCCCCAAGAGCATCTTCGATAACATCGCCTTCGGGCCCAGGCTTCAGGGAATCCGCTCGCGGTCGAAACTCGAGGAGATCGTCGAGCAATGCCTCCGCGACGGGGCGCTGTGGAACGAGGTCAAAGACGATCTCAAGAAGTCCGCCCTTGCCCTCTCGGGCGGCCAGCAGCAGCGACTGTGCATCGCTCGCGCGCTGGCGACCAAACCCATGGTTCTGCTGATGGATGAGCCCTGCTCGGCGCTGGACCCCATCGCGACCGGGCGCATCGAGGAGCTCATCACCCAGCTCAAAGACCAGTACACCATCGTCATCGTGACCCACAACATGCAGCAAGCCGCCC
>CAZXSK010000020.1:0-43003 GCA_964642855.1 uncultured Planctomycetaceae bacterium
GCAAGCTCCGCGAGGCGGGAGTGCCGGTGCGGTAATACGCTGATCGAGGCCGGCTTGCCCGAAGCGGCAGGGTTTCGTAGACTGGGATTTCTGAAGATGGGTTACCCAACGTTCATTCCGTCCCGACCGGACGAGGAGCAGCAAGAAGATGTTCGGCAACTTTGGCAATATCGGCAAGATGATGCAACTGGCCAGCGAGATGAAGACCAGGCTCCCGGAGCTTCAGGAGAAGCTCGAACGCTCGGAATTCACCGGCCAGGCGGGCGGGGGGGCTGTCTCGGCTACGGTCAGCGGCAAGCTGCAGATCATTTCCGTGAAAATCGACCCTCAGGTTGTGGCTGACGGCGACGTGGAAATGCTCGAGGACCTCATCAAGGCAGCCGTCTCTGCCGCCCAGGGGCAAGCCGCCCAGGCGGCCAAGGAAGGCATGGAGGAAATCACCGGCGGGATGGACCTCGGCCCCATGGGCGGATTGCTGGGGATGTGATGGATCGGCTGCCGGGAAGCGTGCACCCATGAAGACCGCGATCTTCTGGTTTTCCGGAACGGGAAACTCGCTGCACGTCGCAAAGCGCCTCGCGGCGAAACTCCACGGCGAGACTCACCTCGTGCCCTTCCACTCGACGGATGCCTTCCAGCCTCTGGAAATGGACCGCGCCGGGCTGGTGTTCCCCGTCTACGGATGGGGGCCTCCGAATCTCGTTGCCAGCCGGATTCGACAGGGCTTGCCCCTGGTCGATGACTGCGATCTGTTCACCGCGGTCACGTGTGGCGCGTCGGCAGGCGGCACGATAGATATCACGCGCAGGCTGCTCGCCGGAAGGGGCAGAGGGCTCCGCGGCGGATACGTCGTGAAGATGCCCGAGAACTACCCGCCGATGGGCGGGGCTCCTGCCGAGGACAAGCAGCGGGAGATCAATGCCAGCGCCGACGAGGAAATCGGTTGCATCGCCGCATCGCTCGATGCGGACGACTGGCAGATGCATCAGGCTTCGCTTCCAGGCCGGTTGCTCAGTCGACTGGTTAACAGGCTGGCCTCAGGTCACTGGCCCAAGGCCGATCGAAAGTTCCGCGTTGACGAGTCCTGCACTTCGTGCGGACGGTGCGAGCAGATCTGTCCCGTCGGCGACATCGAGCTTGTCGAAGGCAGGCCGGTCTGGCGGGGTCATTGCGAGCAGTGCTTCGCCTGCCTCCACTGGTGCCCGGAGAGGGCGATACAGTTCGGCAGGAAGTCGGCGGAACAGTCCAGATACCATCATCCCGGCGTGTCGTGGCGGGAAATCGCCCCGGCCTGCAAGGAGGCATGACGTTGCCCAAGTACGCAGAACCCATCGAACGGCTCATGGAAGAGCTCGGCAAGTTGCCCGGCATCGGGTCGCGCACGGCCGAGAGGCTGGCGTTTCATCTGCTGAAATCTCCCACCGAAGAGGCGATCGCCCTGGCCAGGGCGATCCATGACGTCAAGACGCAGATCCGCCCGTGCAGCAGGTGTTACAACCTGGCCGAGGGGGAGCTCTGCGCCATCTGTTCGGATCCGCGTCGAGATCAGCACGTGCTCTGCGTGGTCGAGCAGCCTAAGGATCTGCTTTCGCTGGAGTCTACGGGAGTGTATCGCGGGCTCTATCACGTGCTTCTGGGTCAGATCGCCCCGCTGGACGGCGTGGAGCCGGAGGACCTCACGCTCGATGCGCTCCAGCAGCGAATGGAGGCCGAGCCCATCGAGGAGGTCATCCTTGCGACGAACCCGAATGTTTCGGGCGACGCGACGGCGTTGCACATCCGTCAGATGCTCGAAAGCAAGGGTGTGAAGGTCAGCAGGCTGGCGAGAGGTCTGCCATCGGGCGGGCAGATCGAGTACGCCAGCACCTCGATTCTTTCCGACGCCCTCAACGAGCGCCGCCAGTTGTAGCGAAGGATTTCCTCCGGTGTGAATCTCCCGCCCGGGCGCTCCGAGATATCCAGCAGGCACCCTGACGACGGGCCACGTCACCGTGATCTCGCGTCGATGGACAGCATTTGTGCTTTCCTGGCCGGTCCCCGTATTGCCCCGCGCAGTGCGCGGAGTAGAATAGGAATGCGATGAGGCTCGACGTTTCCCAAAACATGCGCCTCGAGCAGCAGATGAAGCTGTCTCCGAGGATCATCCAGGCGATGGAGATTCTCCAGTTGCCCGTGATGGCGCTGCAGGAGCGGATCGACGCGGAAATCCAGTCGAATCCGGTGCTGGAGGTGCGCGAAGCGGGCATCGACGAGGAAGCGCCGCTCCAGCGGGACGACGAGTCTCCCGATCGTGGCGAGGAGCCGATGGTGGTCCGTGAAGACAACGGCCACAGCGAAGACTTCGAGCGCCTGGCGGACATGGAGGCGGAGTACGGTCCGGAGTTCATGCCCTATGACGACGCCCCGGCCCGTCCGGCTGCTCCGGCGGGGGAGCGTGACCGCAAGATGGACGCGATGGCCAACACGGCCGCCCGTTCCCAGTCGCTGCACGAGTACCTCCTGGAGCAGTGGTCATTCGTCGAGACCGACGGAAAGACCGATCGTCTCGGGGAGTTGTTGATCGATCACATCGACGACGACGGGTACATCCGGACGCCACTGGAGGAGTTGGCCGGTCAGGCGGGCGACGATGTCGACCTCGGCGACCTGGAGGCTGCTCTTCGGGTGGTGCAGACGCTCGAGCCGACAGGCATTGGGGCGCGGGACCTGCGGGAATGTCTCCTGTTGCAGCTTCGCGCGGAGCAGCAGGCCGGCCGGCAGGTCGCGTTGGAGATCGACCTGGTGAGCAACTTCCTGCGGGACATCGAGCTCAACCGCCTGCCGCAGATCGCCAAACGGACGGGCAGGGACATCGACGAGATCAAGGACGCCCTGGCCGATCTGGGGAGACTGAACCCCAAGCCAGGCCTGCTCATCGGCGAGCGGAGCGTGCCGATCATCTCCCCCGATGTGATCGTGGACCTGGACGAGAACGGTCAGGTTGTGGTTACCATGGCCGATGGCAATACGCCGAGCCTGTACGTTTCCTCTGCCTATCGCAAGATGGCCAAGGACAAGCGGACCGATCGCGGAGCGAAGAAGTTCATCAACCGCAACATCCGTAACGCTCAGTGGCTGATCTCGGCGATCCAGCAGCGCAGGCACACTGTTTATCGCGTGGCGACGGAGGTCTTCAAGACCCAGCGGGAGTTCCTGGAGCACGGTCCGGAAGCCCTTCGGCCGCTGCCGATGGCGGATATTGCCAAGAAAGTCGACGTGCACGTTGCTACGGTTTCCCGCGCGGTGGCGGGCAAGTACGCTCAGACACCGCGAGGCATCTTCCCGCTGCGGATGTTTTTCTCGGGTGGCACGAAGACCGCCGACGGTGAAGACATGTCCTGGGACGCCGTGAAGGTCAAGCTCCGCGAGGTCATCGATGCCGAGGACAAGACCAAGCCTCTCAGCGATGATCGGCTGGCGGAGGAACTGGGCAAGCACGGGATCGACATCGCCCGCCGCACCGTGGCGAAGTACCGGAACCTGATGAACATTCCCTCGGCCCGCAAGCGCCGCGAGTATTGAGAACCCCCAGGCCCTCCCGGTTCGGCGCTATAATGCGCTGAATGCTAACCTCAACACGGGAGGCAGCCATGCCCGAACTCCAGGAAATGAAATGCGAGCCTTGCCAGAAGGGCGCCCAGCCGCTCAAAGGCGAGGAGATCAGCAAGCTCCGGTCGCAGATCAAGGGGTGGGACGTCGTCGAAGAGCATCACCTGACCAAAGACTTCGATTTCGAGGACTTCGAGGAGACGCTCGAATTCGTCAACAAGGTCGGCAAGATTGCCGAGCAGCAGGGCCATCATCCGACGATCACCTTCACCTACGGCGAGGCGACGATCGAGATTTTCACCCACAAGATCGGTGGCCTGAGCAAGAGCGACTTCATCCTCGCAGCCAAGATCGACCAGATCGACTGACCCGTCCTTGACGCAGACGGCGGTGTGACATTTCAGCGGCACTTGCGTGCGGGGGAGGAGACCGGTAGGGTTTCTCCGGCACAGAGGAGTTCCGGGAGAGACCATGATCGATTTCCACACGCACACGCTGCTGTCCGACGGCGGGTTGATACCGGCTGAGCACATCCGCCGGGCAGAGACCACCGGGTACCGTGTACTCGGCATCGCCGACCACGTGGACCTGGCGACGATGGAGGATATCGTACCGGTGTTGCTCGACGCAGCCGATCGGGAGAACGAGTTGGGTCGTCTGAGAGTGCTGGTGGGCGTGGAGTTGACACACGTCCGTCCGGAGCACCTTGCTGAGGCAGCCGAGGCGGCGCGCGAGCTGGGAGCGCAGTACGTGATCGTTCACGGCGAGACGATCGTCGAGCCGGTACAGGAGGGTACCAATCTCGCGGCCATCGACGCCGGCGTGGATATTCTCGCCCATCCTGGCCTGATCACGCTGGAAGATGCCTCGCGTGCCGCTGAGCAGGGCGTCATGCTGGAGATCACCGCCAAGGCCGGTCACAGTCTGACCAACGGCCACGTCGCGAAACTTGCCCGGAAGGTCGGTGCGGAGTTGCTTTTCGGCACCGATTCGCATGGCCCGGGAGGTTTCCGGACCCTCGATCAGGCCCGGAAGGTCTGTCGCGGGGCGGGGCTTGACGAGTCTCAAGTTCAGGCGATGTTCAATCGGGCGGGCGCGTTTGCCGATTCCCTCACCAATGCGTGAGAGGATTCCATGAGCATACCTGATTCCCAGAAGCAGACATTCCAGCCCGAGCAGCAGATTGTTGCTTTTCTCCAAGGCTGCGGGTGGGACGAGCAGGTCAGCCCGCTGTCGACCATGGCCAGGCTCCACGAACTGGTCGCCCGGGCCAACCAGGCTACCAATCTCACCCGGATTCTCAACGCTCGCGATTTCTGGATTTCGCACGTCTGCGACAGCGTGTCGGTATCCAAGGCGTTTCCGAAGGTCGCTCGCCAGTCGGTGAAGGTGGCGGACGTCGGAACCGGTGGCGGTTTCCCCGCGTTGCCGCTGGCGTGGCTGAACCCTGCCCTGGAAATCACCGCCATCGACGCCAGGCCACGAAAGGCGGGGTTTGTGCACACAGCCGCCCGGGCTCTGTCGTTGACGAACGTCACAGCCGAGGCCGTGCAGGCACGCGAACTGGCCGGTCGGGAAGAGCACGTCGGGCGCTACGACCTGGTTCTCCTGCGGGCGGTCGGAACCGCCGAGGATTTCACGAAGGAGGTCCGCAGCCTGCTTTCGCATGAAGCGGGTTCGGCGATCGTGTTCTACAAGACCCCCGAATCGGTAGCTGACGAACTTGCTCTCGCCCGGCGGGAGGCGGAGAAGTTCGGCCTGTCTGTGGGTGTGGGCAAGCCGTTCGAACTGCCGCAGAACGAGGGCACGAGACAACTGCTGGTGCTGGCACGCAGCGGATGACCGCCTGCTTCAGGCCTGCAGCGTATCCAGAATCCGCAGGTAGCTCTTGTACCGTCTGGGAGAAACCTCGCCGCTCTCGACCGCTTCGACCACCGCGCAATGCGGCTCGTGGGTGTGGCTGCAGTCGTTGAACTTGCACTGCGGCGCGAGCTGCTCGAACTCCGGGAAGTACCAAGGCAGCTCCGCGGGGTCGATGTCCATGCCCAGCTCCCGGATGCCGGGTGTGTCCACGAGCATGCCTCCGGCGGGTAACTCGTAGACCAGTGTCGAACTGGTCGTGTGTCTGCCCCGGCTGTCCTTTTCGCGGACGGCCTGGGTTTCTGCGTCGGCCTGGGGGATCAGTGCATTGACCAGCGTGCTCTTGCCCACACCCGAAGCCCCCGCCAGCACCGCTCGGGTTCCCGAAAGTCGTTCCCGCAGGGCATCCAGTCCTTCGCCCGTCTCCGCCGAGGTCAGGAAGATCTCGAGATCCAGGTCAGTGAAGTCGGCGTACACGGCCTCGTCAGGCCGGCCGAGGTCGATCTTGTTGATCACGAGCACCGGCGTCATCTCGCCTCGCTCGGCGATGATCAGGAACCGGTCGATCAGCCCGTGTCGCAGGCGTGGTTTGCGGCTGGCGGCGACAATCAGAAGCACATCCATATTCGCGGCAATGACTTTCTCGAACCGCTGATCGTCGTACCGGTCGCGACGCTTGCCGCGCATTGGCTGGGGCCTGGAGAGCAGGGCTTCTCGCGGCTGGCGAGCGACGATCATGCCATCCATCCGCTCGCGGTCGAGCTCGACCTGTCCCTCGGTGTGCTCGCCGGTCAGTGCGACGGTCACCTGGTCGCCCACCGTGATGGCGGTTGCGGTTTCGGGGGCGCGAAAGGTCTTGGCGATGCCACAGAACAGGTCCTCGCCCTGGCCGGGGATGCGCACGAACGCGCCGCGTCGGGAGACATTGACGACCATTCCCTCGGCTTTGGGAAGATCGTCGAGATTCTCCTCGGGGGCTTCGAGACGACTGGGGGGGAGTTTGACTCCCGGCTCGTAGAGCTTGCCGCGCAGGGAGGCCTGCTCGTGGGCGGCGGTGTTCTCGCGGATCTGTTGCCAGTTCTTGATCCGTCGACGGGATTTGCCTTTTCGTTTTGCCATGCACCGGGCCCGAGGCCCGCTCCGGATACAACCGATCAGTGACTGAGAAGTTTCAGTCCAAGTTTGGCACTTACCACCGCCGCGG
This sequence comes from uncultured Planctomycetaceae bacterium, assembly GCA_964642855.1. Taxonomy (GTDB): domain Bacteria; phylum Planctomycetota; class Phycisphaerae; order SM23-33; family SM23-33; genus CAZXSK01. Next base: position 6,653 of record CAZXSK010000020.1, read on the forward strand.
CCAGCAGAACGATGCCCGCGAAGTACTTCCGGAGCTTGGTGGCGTGCAGGCGGTCGCAGATCCACGTGCCCAGTTGAATGCCGCAGATGCTCGTCACCAGCAACGCCAGGACCACCACCATCCGCACGTTGCCCAGCAACCCCTGGCCGATCGCGGCCGTCGCTGCACCGGGCAGGACCACGCCCAGAGATGTACCCACCGCCTGGTGAGGTGTCAGGCCGACCACCAGAAGCAGGACGGGCACGAACAGCACCCCGCCGCCGGTGCCCAGCACACCGGTAAGCAGGCCGACCGATACGCCCAGCCCTACCATGCCGGGCAGGCTCATGTTCGTCAGGCCTGCCTTGGGCAGATCGATCCGGGGCGGCAGCGACAGTTTCTGCATCGGACACCGCCCGTGTTCGTCGCGCTTGGGCCCGCGCCAGACCAGCCAGGCCGTCGTCAGCAACATCGGCAGGTAGAGCAGTTGGATGACCAGGTCGAACTGCTCCGGCCCCGACCATCGCTTGAGCATTTCATTGACCCCTGTGCCCATCGACGAGCCGACGATTGCCCCGATTGCGAGGATGAGCATTGTTCGCGGCTCGTAGTTGCCCAGTCGAACGTGCCGTCGCAGGCCCGTGGCGCTGCCGCCGATGATGAAGCAAAGCCCGCTGCCGATGGCCTGCTGGCCTGGCAGGCCAAGCAGCGCGATCATCAGCGGGGTCACCAGGAATCCCCCCCCCACGCCGAAGATGCCCGTGAGCATCCCCACGACGAACCCAAGCCCCGCCAGCGCAGCAAGCAGCCAGACCGGATTGGCGAAGTACGATTCCGGCATGGCCCACAGTTCGGCGAGGATCACGAGGCCTTGGCCTCCGAGGACTTGCCCGTCCTCGCAACCAAGCGGGCGAGTGAAACGAAGAGAATATCCAGTCCCAGCCCCACGGCTGGAGGAATGATGATGATCTGCAGCAGTTCGATGATTTTCTCTGGCAACGCTCGACTCCTTCGTGAGGCAAGCAACCCTAGTGGAACCCCGTCGGGCTTGCAAGGCAAACACCAGCCAGCTACCATCCCACGCGGGAAGCTTTGCGCAACCGTTCCTTGTGGAGCGATATACATCCTGTGACCCCCCAAGGATTGCACCGGGAGATATTCCATGCGACGAGCAGCAATCATGATGTTGGCCGCGGCAGCAGCGATCGCCGGCTGCAATGGACCCACCGGGCCGGATCCTGGCCCGGCCGAGGTCCGAGGCAAGCCCGACTACTTCGCCCTCTGGGTTCAGCAGGACGGCAAGAAGCTGGTCGTCCAGGACCACCAGGTAACCGTCTCGCGGAAGGACTTCGACATCATCATGGTCTTCCTCTACGAGGACGGCGTGCTGGTCAATGTCTCCACCGAACCCACCTTGTTTGACATTGCCCGGTCCGGCGGCGATCTCCAGGCCCGCGCCCCCTTCGACAACACCTACAGTACCAACGCCCACAATTCATTGATCCTCGGTTCGGGCAACTACGATTACTGGTACCACTACGGGGAGGGCATGACCAAGTTCCGTGCGGTCCAGCGTCAGAAAGTGGGCGATGCCGAGGTGTTGCTCTGCCAGAAACCCGTCGCGACAGTCCGTCGCGGCCTCGACGGACAGGCGAAAGCCCTGGATAAGACGAAGATGGACGCGGTCTACCTGGTTCTTGTCCGGGCCCGGGCGCAGGCGGGAGGAGGAAGGCTGGAAACTCAGCGCGACTGGGTGAAGATCAACTTCACGGATTGACCATCGGCCGATCAGCTTCTCGGCGATCCGTCGGCTGACCTGTCGGATCAGCGTGTCTTGCGGCGGGCAAGTTTGCGCAACGCACTGGCATTGATTCCGTCCCAGTCTCTGCCGCGTTCGTCGGTACCCTTGGGTGTCTCCAGGATCATCGGAACGTCGATCAGGCGGGGGTCGCGCACAAGCGGGCCGAACCCGCGGGCGGTGATTTCGCCCCTGCCGATATGCTCGTGGCGGTCCACGCGCGAGCCCAGCGGCTTCTTGCTGTCATTGAGATGGATGGCCAGCAGTTTCCCCAAGCCAATATGCCGATTGAACTCGTTCATCATGGCGTGGTATCGCTTGGGCGTCCGCAGGTCATACCCTGCTGCGAAAACGTGGGCGGTGTCCAGGCAGATGCCGATACGGGACTTCCTGCGGATTCTTGAGAGGATCGCTGCCAGTTGCTCGAACGAGTGGCCGATGCTGTTGCCTTGACCGGCTGTGGTCTCCAGCAGCAATCTGGGCTTGCGGGAAGGGCAATCTCGGAGGATCTCGTTCACTCCGTCCGCGATCATCTCGATGCCACGATCCGTATCGGGATGGGTGCCGGGATGAAACACCAGGTACTCCACCCCCAGCCTTCCGCACCGATGCAGATCGGTGGCCATCGCGGCGATAGACTTCTTCCGGATCGTGTCGTTTCCGGCCAGGTTGACCAGGTATGAGCCGTGTGCGACGACGGGCGAGATGCCCAGTTCCCTGCGGGCCTTGCGAAAGCGCTGCACGCGGTCGTCGCTCAACTCCGGCACTGCCCACTGAACCTGGTTGCGCACAAACAGGGCGACGCAGTCGAGCCCGAGCTTGTTCGCTTGTAACACGGCGTTGTGCAACCCGCCTTCGATACTGAGATGCGATCCGAGTATCATGGTTGACCCATTCTACCCCGCTGGCAGGAAGGCGACAGGGAGAACCCCGATGAGCAGACATGTAGAGACGTTCGATCACACAGCTGACGTCGGGCTCGATGCCCGCGCAGATACCTTTGGCGAACTTCTCCAGGCGCTGGCCGAAGGGATGGTCGATGTAGCCATCGATCGTGAGACCGTTGAGCCCGTATCAAAGCGCGCCGTGGCTGTCGAATCCGAAGATCGCGAAGCACTGGTAGTGGATTTCCTGTCGGAGGTACTCTCAGCCGTCGAGGTCGATCGGTTTCTGCCGAGAGAATTCAGGATTCTCCAGGCAGATGAAACCGGCGTTCGGGCTGAGTTGTTGGGTGAACCGCTCGACCGGGAACGTCACGAGGTCCGCACCGAGATCAAGGCTGTGACGTATCACCAGTTGAGGGTCTCCAGGGATGGGGACCGGTGGACCGGACGGGTGATTCTGGATCTCTGAAGTCAGAAGGGAAGGTGACAGGCTTGGCCGATCATGCGAACGTCAGAATGGAGCGAATCGACGCCAACCGTTGGCGAATTCCAAGGGATCAGCGCAGCGACATGCGCGTCGATGGCATCATCTACGCCAGTGAAACGCTCATCGAGGAGGTGCGAAGCGGAGGCGGGCCGACGCAGGTAGCCAACGTGGCATCGCTTCCCGGCATCGTGGGCGCCTCGCTCGCCATGCCGGATATCCACTGGGGCTATGGCTTCTGCATCGGGGGCGTTGCAGCGACGGACATTGACGAGGGAGGAGTCGTCTCCCCGGGTGGTGTGGGGTACGACATCAACTGCGGCGTCCGTCTTCTTCGGTCAGACATAGCCTCCAGCGACGTTCGGGATCGCATGAAGGAACTGGTCAACCAACTGTTCCGCGATATTCCTGCCGGCGTGGGGGTCGGCGGAGACTTCACCTTCCAGGCGGAGAAGCTCAAGGAGATCCTGGCCGGCGGGAGCAGGTATCTTCTGCAGCAAGGCCTGGCGACCGAAGACGATCTCGAAGTGACCGAATCCAGGGGGTGCCTTGAGCAAGCAGATGCCGACGCCGTGTCAGACAAAGCTGTCAAGCGAGGCTTGGACCAGTGCGGGACCCTGGGAGCCGGCAATCACTTCCTGGAGCTCCAAGTCGTTGAGGAGGTCTTTGACGCCGAAGCAGCCGGCGTGATGGGGCTCCGGGAGGGGAATCTGGCTGTGATGATCCACAGCGGCTCTCGCGGCCTGGGACACCAGGTCTGCCAGGACGCGTTGAAGTCGCTACGGTCAGCGCCAGGGAAGTATGGCATTTCGCTGCCCGACCGACAGTTGGTGTGCGCGCCGGTAGACAGCCCGGAGGGCAAGCAGTACCTTGCTGCAATGAGCGCAGCGGCCAACTTTGCATGGTCCAACCGCCAGCTGCTTGCGACCCAGGTTCGACGGTCACTTTCGCGTTACCTGGGTCAGTCGCCGGAACAGCTGGGTCTTGATCAGGTTTACGATGTTGCTCACAACATTGCGAAGATCGAGATCCACCAGGTCGATGGCCGATCGCGCAGTCTGTGCGTGCACCGCAAGGGCGCCACGCGCTGCCTTCCCGCAGGGCACGACGACCTGCCCTGGCGGTACCGTGACATCGGTCAACCGGTGCTGATTCCGGGAGACATGGGAACGGGCAGCTATGTGCTGGTTGGCCGGCAGGGAGCGGCCGATCAGACGTTCGCGTCGGCGTGTCACGGAGCAGGGCGGGTGATGAGTCGTAAGGAGGCGATCCGGCAGGCCAAGGGCAGGCAGATCGATCGGGAACTGGCCGAGCGAGGCGTGGTTGCCCGCGCCCGCGGCAGGCACGGTCTGGCTGAGGAGCAGCCCGAGGCCTACAAGAGCGTCGCGGAGGTCGTTTCGTGTGTTGAATCGGCGGGTCTGGCCAGCCCGGTGGTTCGTCTCAGGCCGATTGGTGTGGTCAAGGGCTAGGCTTTCCATGTGGATGGATCGGGCCCGTTGGTGCAGTTTCCGGGCTTGCAAAACAGTCCGAGGGCGGCAATACTAAACGGCCTTCGACTGATCGAAACCAGACGATAGTTCCTGATAGCGAGGAGTTCCCATGGCGATGGGGTTTTTCCGCCGTCACCAGAAGCTGGTGATCGGCATCATGATCGTGGCGATGCTGGGGTTCGGCGTGTTCTACTATGCGCTGGACTTGATCGGCAAGTCCATGCGTGGTTCGGGTCCGCCGTTGGGGACCGCTTTCGGTGAGGACGTCACCTACGAAGATCACGGCAAGGCCAAGCAGGCCGTCCAGTTGCTGCGGATGCCTCCGGTTCAGCTTGGGCGGATGGGCAGCCTGCCCGACGATGCTTTCCGGGTGATGCTCGAACAGAGCCCCGATCCGGCTTTGGCGTTCGAGCTTCTCTCTCGCGAAGCCGACGAAGCCGGTGTAACCTGTGTGGATTCTGAGGTCACGCGGTTTCTGGAGGCCCGCGGTGTATCCGGCGACGTGTACAGCAATTTCGTAGCCGAGGCGAGGGATACGTTTGGCATGAAGGAGGCCGAAGCTCGCCAAGCCGTTGGTGAGTGGATTGCCGTCGCGAAATTCTTCCGCGGCTCTCTCGCATCGTCGATGCCGTCCGACGCAATCCTGCGGCGGGTACACCGGGACCAGATGGAACGCGTGCGTCTGCGGATCGTGCAGTTCTCGGCCGAGGACTATCTGACGAAGGTGTCCGAGCCCAACGATGCGCAGGTGAGGGCACACTTCCAGCAGTACCGCAACCAGTTCCCGCGCCGATACGACTCGCCCCAGTCGTTTGGTTTTGGGTATCGTCAGCAGACGCGTGTGTTGATCAACTACCTCCTGCTGCGTCGTGGCGTGCTGGAGCAGGCTGTCGTACCGACGGAAGATGAAGTGGCGGAGGAATATGTTCCCAGCGACGACCCGAACGTGGCTGCCCAGAGGTTGGAGGAGGCGTACGCTACTGCGCAGAACAAGGCGGTGGTCCTGCTGATGGACAGCATGGCTCGGTCGGTCAGCGACCTGCTGGACGACTACGAGAACAGGCAAGACAGACCGTCTGCCGGTGCGTACACGTGGGTTCGCCGGGAGACCGAGGTGGCTGGCACGGAGATGCTTGCCAGGCGCGTTTCGCTGGAGGCGAAAGATCTTCCGCTTCCCGAAATGATCCGCTTGCTTTCCCGCAAGGCCGATCTCAAGGGGATTGCATATCCTTTGGGTAAGGCCGCAGGGGTCGAGATTGACCCGAATCAGACGATTACACTCGATGTGGAGGGCCTGCCCCTCGGGCAGGTCCTGGCTCAGATCGATCGTCAGGTCTTTGGTGAGCAGGGCACGCGGCTGGGTTGGATGGGCTGTTCGCTGGCACCGAACATGCTGTTCCCCACAGCGGGTGTGGATTTATTCCCTCTGCAGGTTGGCAGGCCGGATGCGATGTCGTTACCGGACCTGGCTTCTCACGACGTGCTGGGCGCGGCCGCGACGCGTCAGGAAGGAGGCCAGCGCCTGGTGGAGACGGTGATATCCGTTCTTCGTCAACGGCAGGAGAACCCGGATCAGGTTGAGCTCGAGCAACCGGTGATGCTTGTGTTCGATTCCCAGACCGGTAAGAAGAAGGGAAGAGTCTACTGGCAACTCAAAGACGTTCTTCCGGAGGGTTCCCCGGAATGGCCTCCGAATGCGGCCTTGCTGAAGAAGATTCGCGCAGATCTGAGAACGAAACTGGCCTTCGAGATGGCACTGGCCGATGCCGCAAAGATAAAGACATCGGGGCAGTTGGACGCAGTCGCCGATGCTCGTGGCTTGGAGTCGGGCAAGACGGAGCTGTTCTCCAGGCAGGCGTTGCGATACCCCGGATTCATACTGATGATTCCTCTGGACCTTACGACCGGCGAGGGCGAAGACGAACGCATCTTCCGGCCGGGCGTGCAGGCATTTGGGCAGGCGGCCTTCAGCCTGATTCCCGTCGAGGGAGAGTCCGACCAGGACCGTTTGACGGTCTTGCCTCTTCCTGCGACAGGTACTGTAGCTGTGCTGGAACTGATCGACTACGACAAGGCTTCCAAGGCTGCCCTTGAGCGGCCTGAGCGTCGTATGCGTCTTGTCCAGGAGTTGAGCAACCAGCAGTTAAGGATGCAGATGGGTTACTGGTTCGGTCCTCGGCAGATCTTCGAGCGCGTGGCCTACAGGCAAGTGGCTGATATTGGGGGTTGACAACCTCCGGGAGCCGGGGTATCTGTAGGATCTTTTCGGGAAGCGTTTTGGCCCGAACGGTCAGGTAGCTCAGTTGGTAGAGCACCGCATTGAAAATGCGGGTGTCGCCGGTTCAAATCCGGCCCTGACCATTGCACATTGATGGCATCGGTTCGGGCCCGCCGAGGTGGGCCCGTTTCGTTGAAAAAGCGAGTCGATGTCAAACTCCGATATCCGCCTCGCGCGGGGATAGAATGGGTATGTGGGATTGGGCCTGTGGCAGCTTGGCGGCTGCCATGACGCCGGCCGGACGGCGCGTTCCGACCCCTGCCGAAGATTACTGAGAGGGCCTGCCATTGCGCATATTGCTGGTTCAGCCTAATTATTTTGCTCTCAATGGCGGGTTTCGACTGGCAGCCATGCCCGAACCTCTCCACCTGGAGATGGTCGCGTCGAGTTGCCCCTCCCATGATTTCCGCATCCTCGACATGCGCGTTGACGGGAATCTTGCCGGTATCCTCCATGAATTCCGCCCGGATGTGGTCGGCGTGACGGCCTTGACGCCGGAAGTCTATGCAGCCTGGGATATCGTTCGGGAGGTCAAGGCGTGCTCGCGTGACATCCGGACCATTGTCGGCGGCCACCATGCTTCTCTGCTTCCGGAAGATTTCTTCCGGCCCGACGTGGACGCCATCGCCCTTGGTGAGGCGGAACTGGTATTCCCCCGGCTTCTTTGCGCCATCGAATCCGGGGACAGTCTCCGGGGCGTGCCGAATGTGGTCTATCGCGGCGACGATGGTCGTTTTGTACGCACCGACCGCCTGCGCGAGAAGGTGGATCTCGATGCTCTGCCGATTCCGCGACGCGATCTGACCGAGGCCTACCGCAACGAGTACTTCTTCCTGTTTGACAAGCCCGATACGTCTGTTGCGACGGGCCGCGGGTGTCCGTATCGCTGCAACTTCTGCAGTGTGTGGCAGTTCTACGATGGTTTGACGTCTCAGATGTCAGCCCGGCGTGTGGTTGAGGAACTCAAGACGATCGATACGGATCACGTGACGTTTGTCGACGACAACTTCCTGATGAATCACAAGCGCGAGTCGACCATTGCCGACATGATTCGGGCGGAAGACATTCGGATGCGATTCTCGATGGAGTGTCGTACCGACTCCATTGCGAGACATCCGGAGTTGGTAGAGAAATGGGTCGACGTCGGGCTGTACGCAGTCCTGCTCGGGTTGGAGGGGGCTTCGGACAGCGCGCTGGAATCTGTGAACAAGAAGAACAGCGCGAAGATCAACGATGAGGCGATCCGGATCCTCAAAGACAACGGGGTGATCATCTGGGGTGCGTTTATTGTGGACCCTGCCTGGGACCGCGACGAGTTCCGCAAGCTGAGGGAATACGTCAACGCCAAGGAGATCACGCACACCCAGTTCACGGTGTTGACACCGCTGCCCGGTACCGAGCTGTACCGTCAACGGTTCGACGAACTGCTGACGCGCGACTATCGGTGCTATGATACCCTGCACTCGGTTCTGCCGACCCGCCTGCCGCGCGAGGAGTTCTACAAGGAGTACGCCAAGCTCTACAGGCAGACCGACCTCGGGCCTTACTTTGATCTGGTCCGGGAGGGCAAGCTTACGATCGAGAACTGCCGGACCGGTAAGGCGATGCTCGAGGCCATGAGCAAGTGGGAAGCTTTCATTCCTGGCGATCCGGTCCTTGGGGACTACGAACCAGTGCAGCACGCTCCAATCCAGCCATGAACAGGGCAATCTCTCGGCCGAGGCGTCAAAAGACTTCCCATCGCAGATGACGAACGGTATGCTGCGCCTGCAGGATCCACTTGAGCGATCTGCGTGTCGTCAATGGTCGCATTGATCGATGACCTCCACCGAAGGAATGCCCCATGGCAAGAGACATTGCTGCCCAGGCCGGTCAGCTTTTCGTCGGTGTCGATGTAGGCGGTACCAAGATCCAGGTGTCCGTTGTCGATGGTTCCGGACTCATCGTTGACCGATACCGCACACCGACTCCTCGTGGCGTGTCGCAGGACGATGTGATCGATGCCATTGAAGCTGCCATTCGTGACACGCTTGCCGAGGAGGGACTTTCCCCAAAAGACATCGCAGCCATTGGTGTCGCCGTGGCAGGGGTGGTAGATCCCAAGCGTGGAGTAGTGATCGTAACGCCGAACATGAACCTCACCGGGGCCGATATCTCCCCGCGGCTTGAGGATGCCCTTGGCGTGCCGGTTGTGCTGGGCAACGATACGAACCTGGGGACGCTCGGAGAGCGCTGGCTGGGCTGTGGGCGCAACGCCAGGAGTGTCTTCGGCATCCTTGTGGGCACGGGCATCGGCGGGGGATTCGTACGCGGCAGCAAGCTCTTGCGAGGGTATCGCAATTCCGCAGCGGAGATCGGGCACATGATCATCCAGCCGGGCGGCCCGGAATGCGGCTGTGGCAGCGAAGGTTGCTTCGAGTCCCTCGCCAGCCGAACGGCGATGGAGCGTGACATCCGTCAAGCCGTTGCGGAGGGACGCAAGACGGTTCTCAGCGATCTCCTGCAAGGCGAATTGGGAGTGATTCGGAGCGGCAAGCTGCGGGACGCCCTGGCCGAAGGCGACAAGCTGGTTATGGATGTTTTGAGGCGGGCGTCGAAGACGATCGGCCTTGCCTGTGTGAACATCCGTCACCTGATGGATCCTGAGGTTATTTTCCTTGGGGGAGGCGTGGTCGAGGCATGCGCGTCGTTCATGTTGCCCATCGTGCAGGAGGTGGTCGATGGCGACCCGCTGGCAGGCAGCCGGCCGGCCAGGCCGGTGATGGTTGCCGCATTGGGAGATGACGCCGTTGTTCTGGGTGCGGTCGCCTTGGCGAAGATTCACGTCGGCAGGAACCCGTTCCGCAAGCGGTTCCGCGTCAAGCCGATCTATCCCAAGTGTTCAACTGGCGAGCCCGGCAGGATTACGTTCGGCAAGAAGACCCTTTCCCGCGACGCCCGTGTGAAGGTGAACGGCAAGGCGAAGAAGCGGAAGAAGAAATACATGGCCGATACCCCTCACCACGTATCGCTCGATGAAATCCAGAAGCTTGTCGATGGCGGGCCCGAGGAGCTTCACATCGCCGCCCCGGACGCCACGGATATCCACTTGCCCCACGAAGCAAAGGTGTATCTCGACCATCGCGGCATTCGGCTGGTGCTTTCTCCTCTTTCCGAGGTAGCTGAGACATTCAACAAGTCGAAGAAGCGACGGGCTGCGCTTGTGATGATCACCTGACAGCCCGGGTTCGGAGAGGCTATCCTTCGGGTCGCGTCAGCGGCCTGAAGCGTACTTGTGTGCGTTCGGCCGACCGGGCGATTTCTTCTGCTTCAGTCTGCAGTGCCTCCTGGGCGCGGATCCTGGGTCCGGATTCTCGCACACGCTCGTAGGTGCCGTCCGGCTTGAGTTGCCAGCCTTTGACGTTGTCAGACATGTACAGTTCCAGCCAGCCGACAAGTCGACGGCGCAGGGATGGGTCGACGATGGGGAAGAGCGTTTCCAGACGTTTGTCGAGATTCCGGGTCATCCAGTCGGCGCTGGATAGGTAGACTTCCTCGTGGCCTCCGTTCCGGAAGTAGAAGATCCGTGCGTGTTCGAGATACCGATCGATGATTGCGCGGACCTTGATGCTCTCTGAGATGCCCTCGATACCGGGTCGAAGGCAGCAGATACCCCGGACATTCAGGAGGATTTTCACCCCGGCCTGCGACGCGCGGTAAAGCTCCTGGCAGACTTCCTTGTCCTGTAGCGAGTTGATCTTGGCCATGATCAGGCCCGGGCGGTCCGGTGTCGAGGCGCGGGCTTCGCGCTCGATAAGCTCCCGGATTCGTCTTCGCAGTCCTGTCGGGGCGATGGAAAGCTTTGACCAGCCGACTACTTCCGAGTAACCCGTCAGGAGGTTGAAGAAGGAAGCGGCGTCGAGCGCGAGATCGGTGTCGCAGGTCATCAGGCCGATATCGGAGTACAGCCTCGCCGTCTTATCGTTGTAGTTGCCTGTGGAGAGATGCACGTACCTGCGGATGCGGCCGCTCTCGCGACGGACGATCAAGAGGATCTTCGCGTGTGTCTTCAGGCCTGCTACGCCATAGATCACGTGGCAGCCCGCGTCTTCCAGCTGGCGCGCCCAGATCACGTTCCTCGCCTCGTCGAAACGGGCCTTGAGTTCGACCAGAACCGTCACCTGTTTGCCATTCTCGGCTGCGTCTCGAAGGGCTTTTACGATCGGGGAATCACCGCTCGTGCGGTAGAGCGTCTGCTTGATCGCCAGCACATCGGGGTCGTCGGCAGCCTTACGCACGAGCTCCACGACCGGGTCGAAGCTCTCGTAGGGGTGGCAGAGCATCACGTCGCGTTCCTGGAGCGTCTCGAAGAGATCCTCCGAGCCCATCAGGTCCCGAGGTGACTGTGGCGACCACGGACCATACTTGAGATTCTCATATCCCTCTCGGCCTGCGATTTCCATGAGCGAGGCAGCATCAAGCATACCCTCGATGTCGTAGACATCCTGCTCATCGATATCCAGCCAGTCGATCAGGCAGGTTCGAATGCGTTCGTGAGCACCGGCGGTGATCGTCAGGCGAACTGCATGACGCCGCCGGCGTTGGGTGACAGCCTTCTCCACGGCTTCGAGAAGATCCCCCGCTTCGTCATCCTGGATCGAGACGTCCGCATCGCGGGTGATGCGGAACGCCGCTGTCGAACGGATTTCGCAGTCCGGCAGCAGCTTGCCGATGTTGGCAGCGATGACATCTTCCAGAAGCGCCAGGTGAATGCCCTCTTCTGCCGGAATCGTTATCATTCGCGGGATCTGTCCGGGCACGGGCACCCCGACGATGCGCATGTTCTCCTGCCCCGGAGGAGAGACAAGGGCGGCGACATTCATCTGCAGGTTCGGAAGCAGGGGAGGCACGTCAACATCATCGATGGCTAAAGGAGTGAGGACGGGCAGGATCTCTCGGTCGAAGTGCGATTGCAGGAAGGATCGCTGCTGGGGGGTCCAGGATTCGGGCGCAAGCAGCTTAAGCCCGTGGCCGGCCAGCTTGCCGAGGACCTCAATGACTCCCTGTTGCTGCTCGCTGACCATCCGGTGAGCACGCTCGGAGATCGCACGGATCTGGTCGCCGGGCGTCATCCCGCTGGGATCGGTCTTCCGAACGCCGGCGGAGTGTTGCTGCTTCAGGCCGGCCACCCGGATCATGAAAAACTCGTCGAGATTTGAACTGACGATCGCGAGAAACTTCGCTCGTTCCAGCAAGGGAAGGCTCTCATCGAGCCCTTCGCGCAGAACGCGATCGTTGAATTCCAGCCAGCTCAGCTCCCGGTTGACAAAAAGATCCGGATCGTCGAGCTTGCCACTTCTTCCGTTCGTGTTGTCCTTCCTGCTCACCAGTGTTCTCCCGTCGGCAAGTTCTACTCCATGGCCCGTGCACGTCGATCACCGGCAGATCGGCCTCCGCCTTCCTCCAGGCGGATCCGCAGGCCATAGATGTCCTCGAACAGGTCGCCCTTGGTGTAGACGGCTCGGCGTTCGAGCGTGAGGTCGGTCACTCCAGGGACCTCGATGATCAGTTCGTCCCCGCGATGTTCGCACCGGAAATCGCGAACCTGTTGGGCGTGGCTTCGGTCGAGGGCGTCGGCTACCCGAAGCAGAGCGGCCAGTTTGCTGACCACCATCCGCAGATCGCGCGGCATGGACATGTACTCGGTGTGGGTGGGCTTGGGGCAACTCCGTCTGTGATAGCGGGACACGAGAGCAACCATCGAGATCTCTTCCCGGGAGAGCCCGAATACCTCCGAGTTGGCGATCAGATACCAACTGTGTTTGTGGTGGGCCCGGCTGGACACGTATCCACCCACTTCATGGAGGTATCCTGCCACCTGCAGCAGCAGACGATGCCGGGTTCGCAGGCGATGGTCGCCGGCGAGTTCATCGAACAGTCTGACGGCCAGATCGGAAACGTTCCGGGCGTGATCGATATCCACCTTGTATTTCTCTGCGACACTCAGGGCGGAGTGAAGGACGCCTTTGACCAGCGCTTCGTCTTCTTCACCAGTGACGGCGCGAGCAAGGTCAAGCACCAGGCCGTCGCGCATCGAAACCTGCGAGACGATCATCTCATCGGACTTTGTTGCCTGTAGCAGGGCCTGGTATACCAGCAGGGCGGGGTTGAGGGTTTCGGCGTCCCCGAAATGCATGCCGTGTCGCCGGGAAAGCTCCTCGGGCGTCCGCTGGACGCACTTCTCCACCAGTTCATTGAGTCCAGCCTTTGGTACGACCTGAAGCGACTGGGGGGAGTATTCCTCGCACAGTTGCTGGGCGGCGAACCGCGCGTCCCCGCCCACCGAGATCATGGACCGAACCTTCGAGAGGGGCAGCACGCCACGGGTGACAGAGATGACATTCGAGATCTGCTGCCGGAGAAGCTCCGCGGACCTGTCAGGCGGTTCATAGCTGGTTGAGAGCACTTCCTGAAGTCGAACCGAGCCGAGCCGGAGTGACTGCGACGCGGCAATCTCTCCATCCTCCAGAAGCGTCAGAAGAGTACTCCCTCCGCCAACATCCACGATGATCGTATAGCCTTTCTGTACGTCGACGGCATCTTTGACGACCTCTCGGACGGCAGAGACGGTCAGACGGCTCTCTTCCGATGTGTCAATGACCTCGATGGACAGGCCGGTCGTCATGAACGCTCGGTCGAGGAACATGTCGGAGTTGCTGGCCTCCCGGATCGCGCTGGTGGCGACGCACCGAAGGTGCTCGACCTCGTAGCGATCGATGATCCTGCGGTAGTCACGAAGGATGGCGATTGCGGCTCGCATGGTCTGTCCGCGAAGCCTGCCCCGGCGGAACGTATCGTGCCCCAGGCGTATGGCCCGCTGGAACTTTTCGAGCACCTCAGGCCTGCCGCCGGGAAGAACCTGAGCGATAACCAGACGAATGCCATTGGCTCCGATATCCACCGCGCCTACGATCGCTGCCGGTTGCTGAGGCTCTGCTGTCGGTGTTTCAGAGTCAGTCATCTGGTGGATTCCTTCAGATGCTTCTGGGGCAAGGTCGACCTGAATCATACCCCCAGTCAGCAGGGGACGAGTGCTCCACAGAGAGCTACAGATGGTATCGCGAACCATCCATGCGTCGCAAGGGGGCGTCGGTGCTTCATGCGATCTTCACGTTTGAAGGTAAGGTCCGTGAAAGTGCTGTAGATGCTGGGTCTGCGCGATCAGGATTCGGCGGACTGGCGAAGGCTTCTGACCAGTTCTGGAACCTCATCCCCCTTTACGAGCGAGGTCCAGACCGCCTTTGCTTTGTCGTACTGACTTGCGCGGAACTCGCGGCGATTCTCCTGGATGAGTTTCAGCGCCGAACAGATCGCCTGCTGTCGAGTGCCTCTTCCATGCTCCAACTCCGTCCGGAGGCTTGCATAGTCCTGGATCTGCTTCTGCCAGACGTCACAGTCGTGTACGTTCCCAAGGAAGGTCTGCAGGTCCCTGAGCTTCTGCAACTGGTCCTCCGGTTTCTCCGGCATCGCCTTGACGTACAGTTCGAGTGCATAGCGAAGCCGCTTGACAGCGATACGCATCGCGTGCAGGCCCTGAGAGTCCGACGGATCGCCGATCGCTTCTGACTTGTCCAGCAGTTTCTGCCAGCGGTACTCCAGCGTGCCAGCTGCCCTGAGCAGGGAGGTACTGCTGCCCGGTGTTACTCCCTGGCGACGAAGCCTCCGGCGGGTTTGTCGGGCACTCTTCCGCGCTTTGGTGATAACGTCGCTCTTGAGCAGGTCCCTGGCAGCTGAGATGACGTAATCGTCTGCCTTGCGACGTTCGTCGTGGGCCTGCTCGAGGAGGAGCTTCAAGCCCTTCCTGACTGTGTTGTCCCTGGTTTGCCCACGAAGTTGTCGAAGGTAGTCCACGTGGACGTCCAGGTCTCTGGCCTCGCCCAGGGATCTGCGGAACTCCTTTGTGATCTGCTTGAGCTTGTCGCGATTGATTGGGATGCAGTCGCCGAAGGAGCGCATGACGGATCGCAATCTTCGACTTGCCACCCGGGCCTTGTGGACGTGTTCCGGATCCACGGAGCCGCCTGCAAGCTCCCTGCACCGTTTGCCGAGTCGCTTGAGCTGCTTCCTGAGGTGATGGGACGCCAGCAGACGAGTGCTTTGATCGGCATCCTGTCCCGCTTGGATTCCTTCAATCGCCATACTGCTATTGTATGTCTACCCATGGCAGGACGCCAATGCATGACCGAGGGCGCGGCGGCTGGGGCCGGACCCGACTCTGGTTTTTCTCGTTTTATTCTTGCGGACAATTCAGGAAATTGCTATTTTGTCCGTCACATGGATGGCATTTCTGAATGGTCTCAGCCAAGGACGGGCCGCAGTCAGAGTTCTCACCCCGAACCAGACGGAGGTGATCCGATGCGTGTATGCGTACTGACGGCCCAGGACCCCGGGGGTGGTTTCACGGTGATTTCGCCGACCTTGCCAGGTTGTGTTACGCAAGGGGACACATTGCCCGAAGCGCTAACGAGACACCGCAGGAACGTTCGCCAGCACCTGTGGAGCGATCTTGGCTACCAGCCCCGGAAGCTCTCTCTCAGCGTGGTAGGCCCCCGCAGCGCCTGACAGTGCTGGGCGAAGCAGATCGTGTCGTGAACAACCAACTGCTTACCGGCCGGAGCGACTTGGTCCGGCAGGGACACAGCAAATCGGCTGTCGCTGCGTCCACACTATGGGCGAAGTGATCGGTCAGGGCGATGTCGAACCCCGCTCGGCGTCGCTCCTTTTTTTGTTCGATTCGGACGGTCCGTATTGGCCAAGCCACATGGAGCCGTCTTGTTGCTGTTTTATCTCTGTGGTATCATTCCAGACGTTCCCAGATTGGGCGAACCGCCAGAACGCCCAAGCGGCAGGAGCTCCACCAGACATGCCCAAGCGCAATCTCATCTGGATAGGTATCGTGGTGGCGACAGCTGCGCTGTCTGTCTTCCTTGCACGCGCAGGCCGGCGAGGTTCTTCCGCCGACCGAGGCCGGTTCGACGACGTGCGACGTGCGTACGGGCTTCTGCGCGATCGGTACTACGGAGAGTTCCCGGACGAAGCGATTCGCCGCGGCGCCGTGGAAGGCATGATTGCGTGTCTGGACGAGTACTCTTCCTACGTGCCAGAGGCCCAGGTCGAAAGCTTCGATCATCGCGTATTGGGGCGAGATCGGGGACTTGGGCTGCGGCTTCAGCGAGAGGGCGGCATGTTCCGGACGCTCTGGCCTCTCTATGGTTCCCCGGCGTACCGCAGGAAGATCCCGGCGGGGATGACTTTGCTGAGCGTAGATGGCAGGAGCGTCTCTGACCTGTCGCAGGCGGAAGTCCGAAGCCTTCTCGATGGCGAACTCGGAACCCGGGTTTCGCTTCTGCTGGCCGGTCCCGGGGGGCGGCGGTTTGTTACGCTCGAACGTGAGGAGTTTCCTTTGCAGACGGTGCAGGGATTTCGTCGAGAGAGCGACCTGCGGTGGAGCTACTGGATCGATTCCAGGCAAAGAATCGGGTACGTCCGGATTACGGAGCTTGTGCGGGGCACAACAGAGAGTCTTCGCGAGGTACTCCAGAACCACGGGTCGGCCGTCGGTTGGGTGCTGGACCTCCGACAGAACCCGGGTGGATTGCTCGAGGAAGCCATCAGGACCTGCAACACGTTTCTTTCCCAAGGCGTGATCGTGACGGTAGTGGAAAGCGCCGGCCCCACCAAGCGCCATGAGGCGAGGGAGTACGGTACCCAACCCGACGTGCCGATCGTCTTGCTCATCGACGAGAACACCGCGTCGGCAGCGGAGATCGTCGCCGGAGCGCTCAGCTATCACGGTCGAGGGGTCACTGTGGGTAAGGCTACGCGAGGCAAGGGATACATTCAGACGATGTTCGCGCTGCCCGGTGATCTCGGACAGGTCAATCTGACGACCGGGGAATTTCTGATCGGCTACGACGTGTCGATTACCCGTAGGAACGGCAGCAGGGCGTGGGGTGTTCAGCCCCAGGTTGTCCAGCCCCAGCCAGACGACACGAGAGATATGCTCCGCAAGCTGCGTTGGGAAGGTCAGGCGTTCACCGACGAGGACACGGACCGTTCGGAAGCCGAGGGCAGTTCGGATGGATCTGAGTCTAGGGCAAGAGATTACGCACAGCGGCTTCTGGCAGTCGATGCGCAACTCGCACGAGCGGTTGGCTTGTTGAATCAGCCCTCGCAGATGGAGCCCCTGCTTCGGCAGGCCCGCGAAAGGGCGGCAGAGGACGCCCGCAGACGTGCCGAAGGATCCCGAACAGACGATTCCCTGGATAGCCATGCCGAAGACCCCTCCTGAGAAAGCCCACGTGATCCTGGGTATCGAGTCGAGTTGTGACGAGACGTCGGCCGCTATCGTTGTCGATGGTCACGAGGTCTGCGCGAACGCCGTCGCCAGCCAGATTGAGCTCCACGCCCGATTTGGCGGAGTGGTTCCAGAGATCGCTTCCCGGGCACACATTCAGTCGATCAATACGGTCATCGATCAGGCCTTTGCCGATGCCAACCTGAAGCCTGCTGACATCGATGCCGTAGCTGTTACCCACGAGCCCGGGCTGATCGGCTCGCTGCTGGTTGGCCTGATGGCCGGGAAGACGTTTGCCTTCGTCCATGACGTGGCCTTGATCGGGGTGAACCACGTTTACGCCCACGCATACGCAGCAAGGCTCAACGCGGAGCCGATCGACTACCCCGCAATCGCCCTGATCTGTTCGGGTGGGCACACAGCGCTGTACCGCTGCAGTTCGCCTACCGAGATGCAGCTGCTCGGATCGACCATCGATGACGCAGCTGGCGAAGCATTTGACAAAATTGCCTCCATTCTGCAGTTGGGCTACCCCGGCGGTCCGGTGGTCGACAAAGCTGCCCGCGAAGGCAACCCCCAGGCGGTTGATTTTCCTCGTTCGCTTCTGAAGGGCCAGTCGCTGGACTTCTCCTTCTCTGGGTTGAAGACAGCAGTGCTGTACCATGTCAATGGTCCACCCACGCCACCCAAGCCCAGGCCGGGCAGGCCTCTGCCGCCACCCCCTGCAAAGCGGGGGATCGAGGATTTCTCCGAACAGGAAATCCGGGACCTAGCCGCCAGCTTCCAAGAGGCCGTCGTCGACGTGATGCGCATCAAAACCCGGCGGGCCGTCCAGCAAACCGGGGCGAAGACGATCGTCCTCGGCGGAGGCGTGGCTGCCAACACAAGGCTGCGCTCGGCAATGGAGACTCTGGCTGGCAAGCAAGGCTGCAGGCTTCGCAAACCCGAGATGCGCTTCTGCATGGACAATGCCGCCATGATCGCCGGGCTTGGATACCACTATCTCCGACGGGGGGTGTGTGATGATTACACCCTCGCTGCCCGTGCGACCGTTCGAAGGTAGTGTCTCGGCTGGTCTGTGCTCCCGGCGGGATCTATAATGCGGCGATGAACAAAAGTGATCTCAAAGCACTGCTCGCGCAGGTTCGTGAAGGCGAGTTGGACATCGATGCCGCCGTTGGTCGGCTCAGGAGTCTTCCCTTCGAGCAACTGGGTTTCGCCACGATCGATCATCATCGGCAGATCCGCTGTGGTTTCCCGGAGGTGATCTACTGCCAGAGCAAGACACCGGAGCAGTCCCGGGCGATTTTCGGTCGACTTGCAGAGCGCGGAGACAACGTGCTTGCCACGCGTGCAACCCCCGAAACTTACGCTGCCATCGTAGGCGATTACCCAGCGGCCCGGTACAACGAACTCGGGCGGACCATCACGTTGCGGCAGGGCACGCAGGTCGAGTCTGCAGGCGAGGTCGTGATCGTAGCCGCCGGAACGAGTGATCTGCCCGTCGCTGAGGAAGCCCGCGTAACTGCCGAAACCATGGGTCCGGCCGTTCGGACCCATTACGACGTCGGTGTCGCCGGCCTGCATCGTCTGCTGGCCTGCAGCGAGTCGCTCCAACAGGCCGATGCGGTGGTTGCGGTTGCCGGGATGGAGGGGGCCTTGGCAAGCGTCGTCGGAGGGCTTGTCGCCTGCCCGGTCATCGCCGTGCCCACCTCTGTCGGTTACGGCGCCAGTTTCGGGGGGCTGGCGGCGTTGCTTACGATGCTCAATAGCTGCGCGTCGGGAGTAGCCGTCGTCAACATCGACAATGGTTTCTCCGGCGGGTATTTGGCCGCGGTGATCGCCGGGCAATCTGTTCGGAGCGACAGCCCGGAAGGGAAGACCCCATGACTTCTGACCGTCTTGAGCAGATCGGCCCAATCCCGCGACTTCCCCGTCGACCTCGCGATGGGCATAAGGGCACGTTCGGGCGCGTCCTGATTGCAGGGGGGGCTCGGGGCATGATCGGAGCGCCTGCCCTGGCGGGCGAGGCCGCCCTGCGCGGCGGGGCTGGGCTTGTCACGCTTGCGCTCCCCGAGGATATCCAACTCCACGTCGCCGCACTTTGTCCGTGTGCAACATCGGTCCCGTTGCCCACGCGAGACGATGTGCTGACCGATGACGCAATCGAGATGTTCAGGACTCAGGTCGGCCGAAACGATTTCCTGGCGATCGGGCCGGGAATGGATCTGGGCGATGATCGGCAGAGCTTGATCCGTGCGGGTCTGCAGGCGGGCAAGCCGACGGTCATCGACGCCGACGGGCTGAACAACTTGGCTGAGATGGACAACTGGCCTTCTCTCCGGACCGGCCCGTTGATCCTGACTCCGCATCCGGGTGAATTTGCACGCTTGACCGGGAGAAGCATCCAAGAGATCCAGTCTGATCGTGTGCGATTGGCCGCGGAATACACCCGCCAATGGTCCTCCGCGGCAGACGCTACTGGCCCGCTCGTGCTCGTACTCAAGGGGCAAGGCACGGTTGTTACCGATGGCCGACGGGTCTACGTTAACGACACCGGCAATCCCGGTCTTGCCACGGGTGGCAGCGGAGACATTCTGACCGGTCTGACGGCTGGACTGCTTGGCCAGGGCTTGGAGCCGTTCGAAACGGCCCGGTTGGGGGTGTACTGTCACGGCTTGGCAGGGGATCTGGCGGCTTCGCAGATTGGTGAGGTGTCCGTGATCGCAGCGGATTTGCTGGACTACCTGCCCGACGCGGTTCGGGCTGTCTCTGAAGGCGTGGAAGACTGACCCGGCCAGACAGCCAGATACGTCAGTATGCACTGCTCAGTCCCTACCAGTAGAGAGCCGAGCTCACCGCCTGAATTTCTCCCGGAAACCGCTGCAGCGGTCGCGCTGGGCTACAGCAGCAGCGACACTACTCCCACGCTGATGGCCGTCAGCCCGGCAGTGACCTGCGCGGCGATGGCGACCCAGTACAGAACCGGGTGGCTTTCGCGGTCCAGATCGAACCAGATCCAGTCCCAGTCCAGCAGGAAGATGGTGTCCGATTCGCCCTCGTGGTAGTCGTGCCATGCGAATCCGAGAATCACCAGCCCTCCGCCGATCAACAGCAGTCCAGTTACCATATTGGATGCCTCATCGCCCAAGGTCCTCTCGCGACGTCAATCGTTCGCTTTCCGAGGGATAACCAGAACCGAAACCGACCGTCGCGGAATTGTGACCTCGAGAAAATTTCCCGTGAAAGAAAGTGGAGTGTCCTTCACATCCGCGACCTGCCGGGACTCATCCTCAACGGGATTGTTCCTCACCCGGCCAGTCAAAGTGTGCAGCGTCGCCGTTCCCGTCAGGTCCTCAAAGCAGTTCAGATCTACTGTAACCGGCAGATCACGCCCGAAGCTTCGGTTGATCAGGTGAAGGTACACGTTGTCCCCGTCCGCCGTGGCGACCAGGTCCAGCGCCAGAACCTTCTGAGCGGGAGCGATGCCCGACATCCGGAATGGCTGGCTGTAAGAAGGAACATTGGCATGCTCCAGGCGGAGTCGAACGCTGCCGTGGTATCGGCTGTACAGACCGGTGACCTGGCCGGTCGGAAGTGGATACGGGTTGAACTGTCCCGAGGGAGCCACACGGATCCCCGTGATGCCCCATGTCGACCCGACTGTCATTGACTGGCACGCCAGGCGAATCTCATCGCCCAGGCGCATGAAGGCATGCAGCCACCCGGCAGCGCCCACTCCCTTCGCCAGATCGCTGTTAAATGCAGGCCTGCGTTCCTTGGGAACAGACCACCAGCCGTTCCAGTTCCATTCGGTGACAGCTACTCGCCAGCCGCGTCTCCGGAATTCGCTTTCCCATCCCAGGATGGCCTGGCCCGTCGAGGGATCGATCTTTGGGGTAGTGACCCATGCGTTCCAGATTTGCTCGTCGGTAAGGGAGGCCGGAGAAATCTCCCTACCTTGACGGGTGACCTTCCGTATCGCCCACGGAGCGTAGGTGTGCCGGACGAACCAGTCCGCCTTGGCAAGCGAGCGGTCTTCCAGGATACGCTCGTTGAGGTCCGGGTCCAGTTTGTGGCCGACATGATTGAGTTCCGTGATCAACTCGATGTGTGGGTCCACCGACTTCATGGCGTCGGCGTAGGCGTTGAAACATTTGAGGTACCACGCCTTCCGTTGGGAGGTGGTGGACTTGCCCTGCCCCATGCCGATTTTCTCGAAGGCCTTGCGAGCGTAGATCCATATCTCGTTGCCGATCTGGAAATAGCGCACACCGTAGGGCTCGGGATGTCCGTTACGAGCGCGAACTGCCGGCCAGTCTGGCATTCCCTCGGGAAGCTTTGCCCCGACCGGAGTGTTGCAGTAAGCGACCATTCCTGCCGCCAGCAAGGCTGCCTCCTTCAGCGGCTTATCCTTCCGCAGCGCAATGCCGAAATTGACCGGCAGCAGAGCGTCGGCGTCGAGCTTCTCGCACAGTTGAAGGAACTCATCCAGCCCGAACCGATTCGTCAGGGGCGGGTGGTCGTCACGGATATTGAATACGGGACGAGGGCCTTTCCTGTTGGGGACATTGTCGACCATGTCCCGCCAGTCGATGTGACGGATATCTCCTCCCCCGGGCCAGCGTATGACTGGCACATGCCATTTCTCAAGAAGCTCGACAACGCGAGGGTCGAGCTGGCCTGTGTCACCCACGCGGGCTGCATCATAGCCGGGCTCTCCCCAACTGGCACGCTCCATGAAGTGTCCGAAAAGCCTGTCGTCGACGTGATTGAGCGGTTCATTAATGATGACAACACGGATCTTGTCCCCATGGGATCGGCAGCCAGCGAGCAATACAAGCCAGACAAGAACCATAGCCGACATGAGTGACAAGTTACGGGAATGGATGTGGAAAGGCTCCTTACTGCGAGTTACAGGCATTCGTCTCCACTCTTTCCAGTCATAAGCTGTCTGCAGATCCTCCGCCATAGCGCTCAGCTGCGCGTTGGCAGTCAGTCAGGCCTCGTTCTGCATTCTGCCATCGCGGAGAGTCAGGATGCGGTCTGCCTGCTGGGCGAGGGAGGCATCGTGAGTGACCATGATGAGCGTCTGATCCCGTTTCTTGTGGAAGCTCCAAAGAACGTCCATGATCTGCCTGCCGGTTGTTGAGTCGAGATTGCCGGTCGGCTCGTCCGCCAACAGGAGGCGCGGTTCATTGATCAGCGCGCGAGCGATCGCTACGCGTTGTCTCTCGCCGCCGGAGAGTTCTTTCGGTCGATGCCCGAGTCGCTCGATTAGACCCAGCTCGTCCAGCAGGCGGCGGGCTCGTTTGCGGAGTTCACCACGTCTCGCGAGCCACGTCCAGCCCGGCCCGTCGACCATGGCTGGCATGAGTGTGTTCTCCAGGACGGTCGCTTCGGGCAGCAGGTGATAGAACTGGAAGACAAACCCGACCTCCCGGCAGCGCGCACGATTGCGTCGCCGGCCACGAAGGCTGGCTGCGTCGCGTCCAGCGAGAGTGATCTTGCCACGGTCGGCTTCGTCGAGAAGGCCGATCAGATGCAGCAGCGTGCTCTTGCCCGAGCCCGATGCACCCACGATAGCCAGGAACTCGCCTTCCCGTACCTGAAACGAGACGCCCC
This sequence comes from uncultured Planctomycetaceae bacterium, assembly GCA_964642855.1. Taxonomy (GTDB): domain Bacteria; phylum Planctomycetota; class Phycisphaerae; order SM23-33; family SM23-33; genus CAZXSK01. Next base: position 29,527 of record CAZXSK010000020.1, read on the forward strand.
GGAGAACATCCAGTCGGGTCTTTCCCATCCGGTAGGACTTATGTATGTCGCGAATCTCGACGGCGTGCTCACTCATACCGCAGTGCCTCCACCGGCTGCATCCGCGCCGCCTTGATCGCAGGGATCAGCGCGCCGATAACTCCCGCGACAACCGCGCCGCCGCAGACCATGAATACGACGGTCGGGTTCACTTCATTGGGAATCTTGTTGAACAGGAACGTTTCCATGGACCAGACCTGGAATCCCAAGTTCTCGCCCATCCAGTCGTGGATCGGGTTGATATTCCACACGAAGTACGAACCCATCGCACTTCCCAGGACAGCGCCGACCAGTCCTACCAACCCGCCGTAGGTGAGGAAGATCGTCGCGACTCCCCAGCCCGATGCACCGATCGATTTCAGCACGCCGATATCGCGCGTCTTCTGGGAGACGATCGTGTAGAAGATCACGAAGATCGCGAATACTGCTGCAATCGACATGATGCCGAACATGATTACTACCAGCGTGCGCTGGCTCTGAATGGGTGCAATGATCGACGCCTGCTTCTCTCGCCAGGTCTGAACCGTCACCTGCGAAGCAAACAGCTGATTGGCGTTGGCCTGGGCGAATTCATTCCACCGCTTCTCGACCTTTCTCGCAACCCGAGCGAGGTCGGCTTCGTCACCCGCGTGCTCGGGGCTGACCTTCAGGTGAATCGCATTGCATCGCGGGGGATTGATAACACGATTGGGATCTTCCGCGGAGCGGTCAGCCCCCATGTTGTTCAGCTTCTGGGCCAATTCGAAGGGGATGTACACGAATTGTGAGTCGATCTGGTAGATATCGGTGCTGCACTCGTCGACGACGGTCATTCGGCGCTTGGGCAGTGTGATGTCCGTCTCACTGATGCGTCCGCCTAAGGGGAAGACCATGAGCACCACGTCCTCCCCCGGCCCCAGGAACCGGACCTTCTCCCCTCGATCTGTACGTGCGGTGAGCCCCGCAATCCTGCCGCCCAGGATGACCCTTTGGTTCGGTGGTTGAATGCCAGCCTTGTCGGCCAGAACATCCATCTTCCCCGCGAGACGGTTGACCGCAGGTGTCTCCTCGTCGTTGGCCCGGTTCAGAGCCTTCTCGTATTCACCGTACGCTTCTGTCAGGCCTTGCTGGAAGGGCTGGGCCGCCTGCAGCTTGTCGTCTGCATTGCCAAGGTAAGCTCTCGCGCGGGCAACCCGCGAAAGCTGATTGGATAGATCCGCCTGAGCAACGGGGTCTTCTGTCTCCTCAAGCCGCTTCTGAAGGTCACTGATGATCGAGCCGTACCGTTCCCGCTCCTCTGCAATCGCTTCGCGAAGTATGCGAATCGGAGGATCGAAGGTCGGATCGTCCATGCCCTTCTGGGCCCACAGATCCTGCGAGAAAGGGGTCACGTCCGCTCGTTCAGGCAGGCGGATTCCAGCAACCTGCACCGCCCGGCGGTATGTATCATCGCCCGGAACGCGCAGCAATCCTCCAGTCAGTACGAACGGCGAGGCGCTTTCGATCTCCGGGATGTTCTGCGACGCGTCGGGGTTCTCGGTTATCGAAGCGATGAACTCGTCGTACAGGGGAAAGCCGCGCATCGAGGCATCGTCGATGACCACATCGCCGAACAAGCCCTTGGCTGCCACCTCCAGCTTGTCCAGGAAGCCGTTCATTACGCTGACGGCGATCAGCAACATCGCTACGCACAGCGCGACCGCCAGGATAGCCAGCATCGCCATGATGCGGGTTCGCAGGTAACGTAGGCAGAGGAAGATCTTGTACATGCGTCCGGTCGACTCCTTGCACCGGTGTCAAGCCGTTGAATACGAGGCGTCTGCTTTCCTGAGCACGGCTGTCAAGCGTGGGCCTCCGGACGAAGCAACGGGAAGAGGATCACGTCGCGGATGCTGTGGGTGTCGGTCAGCAGCATCACGATGCGATCGACGCCCACACCCAGCCCGCCGGCGGGAGGCATGCCGTGACGCAACGACGTGATGAAATCTTCATCCAGTACCCGCATGGTCTCCAGTTCATCCTCGCCACGAAGCTGCTGGGAAAGGTTCTCCAACTGAACGGCCGGATCGTTGAGTTCCGTGTATGCGTTGCCAAGTTCCATGCTCATCGCGAAGGCTTCAAAGCGTAGGGCCACGTCCGGGTTCTCGGGATCACGCCTCGTAAGCGGACAGATCGCAGCCGGGTAATCGCAGACAAAAACCGGCTGGACCAGGTGCGGCTCTACTGTTTCCTCAAAGACCTCATTGATGACGACCGCATCATCCTTGTTGGATTCCTCAATGCCCAGGCTCCGAGCCTTCTCTCGGACGGCGTCGATGTCTCCGATGCGCACACCTGCGTGGCGCTCAAGCAGGTCGGCGTATTTCTCGCGAGGCCAGGGCGGGGTATAGTCCACCACCTGCTCGCCGTAAGGTAGAGCGATTCGCCCCGCGGCGATTTGTTCTGCAGCACGGCAATAGACGGTTGCTTTCTTGCGGAGTGCAGCTGCTTCAGCCGTTCTCCGTTCGTTTGCGACGGCTACAGCGTCGGCATCTGCCTTGCCCGCCTCGGCGGCTTTGATTGCCGAAGTGCAGGCCTTCTCAAGCCTCTGGGCTTCTGCTTCGAAGCGGTCGGCGTCAACGGCGATGTTCGGAGTGAACAGTTCGGCTGCTGCGGCTACGAGCTCTTCGGTGATCTCCATCATCACCTCATAGTCCGCATAGGCCTGGTACAACTCCAGCAGCGTGAATTCCGGATTGTGGGAGGAATCGATGCCCTCGTTACGGAAATTCCGGCTGAATTCGTAGACGCGCTCCATGCCTCCCACGAGGAGGCGCTTGAGGTACAGTTCCGGGCTGATGCGGAGGTACAAGTCGCAGTCCAGCGTATTGTGATGCGTCATGAAGGGCCGCGCCGCCGCGCCGCCGTAGATCGGCTGGAGCACGGGCGTCTCCACTTCCAGAAAGCCACGGTCATTCAGGACTCGCCGCATTCTGTCGATAATCCGGATCCGCTTCTGGAAGACCTGCATCGAGTCAGGATTGGTCATCAGGTCGAGGTATCGCTGACGGGTGCGGGCCTCGATGTCCTGCAGACCGTGAAACTTCTCCGGCATCGGGTTCAGGCTCTTGGTCAACAGCGTCAGGCGGTCGGCCCAGACAGTGATCTCGCCGGTGCGACTCTTCTGGAGTTGTCCTGCGGCTGCGACCACGTCACCCAGATCCAGAAGCTTCGCCAACTGCCACTGTTTCTCCTCGAGCGCGTTTTTCCGCAGGGCGATCTGCATCGTCCCGGTTTGATCGCGCAGGTGGGCGAAGATCATCTTGCCCATATCGCGGATCAGAACCAGCCGACCAGCTGCATCGGCGGTCTGGTTCGGTTCGCTCTTGCCCTCCGGGTCTTCCCGGTGGCCGGACAGGATCTCGGCGATCGGCGCGTGGGTGTCGTACCGCCAGCCGTACGGGTCAATCCCCAACTGGCGAATCTTCTCCATCTTGGCGAGTCGGTCTGCCTGTACTTTTTCGAGCATGGTGTGGGTCTGCTGAGGTCTCTTTCGGCGACGGGGAGACCCTCTCCCGGCCGCTGGGACAAGGTGGTCATGATCGGTCGTGACCTGCGCGAAGTCAAGCGCGGTTGGCATCGACCGCTTCGGCGGGAACCTCGCCTGAGGGGGTGCGAATGGCCAGGTCGTCCGGCGAGGCCGACCGCGAGACGTGTGCCAACGCCATCAGCGCGTCGTGCTTCGGCGAGTACGTGCCACTTGTGACCGTGCCGACCTCTGTCCCCAGGGCGTCTACGACCGCCCATCCGCGACGAGGGATACTATCCGATGTGGGTTGGCCGGAGGTCTTCAGGAGAAACGCGGTCAGCACCCGCGAAGGCCCGCGACTGTGGATCTCTGCCAGAGCTTCCGATCCGAGGAAATCGCCCACGAAGTCCACGCACCTGCCCAACCCCGCTGCAAACGGGTCGATCGCCTCGTTGACCTCGGAGCCGTAGCGGGGAAGCCCCGCTTCTACCCGGAGTACGTCGCGGCCAACCATCCCGAGAGGCCGGAATGCATTATCGCCCAACTTGTGGGTGATGAACCGCCATGCCTGGCTGGCGATAAGCTTGGGGATCACTACTTCCAGTGACCAGAGATCGGTCGGGCCGGTGCGAGCGGCGACATAGCGGGCAACCATGAGCGTTCCCGATTTGACGGTTCCGCGAGACAGATCCGAGACTCGGAAGGGCAGCACTTCGTCGAGTATGCCGGGAGCTTCTGGCCCGACTACAGCCAATTGAGCGGTCTTCTCCGTGCGGTCGTCGATTTTCACATCGAGGTCATCTGCGTGGTCCCGCAAGTGGGTAAGAAGTTTCTTCCGATTGCCGGCGTCACCGATCAGCAGCCACGTATCGGTCAGGCGTATGCACGCGCACAAATCGATCACCCCGCCCCGGGCGTTGCACAGACAGGTCAGTCGCGTTGTGTCATCTTCCTGGTGTGCTACATCGTGAGAGCAGACTCGCTGCAGGAGATCCAGCGCCCCATACCCCCTCAGTCGAACCCGTGACAGATGTGAGACATCGGCAACCACTGCGCCACGCCGGGCGGCCTTGGCTTCTTCCAGGGGTCCGCGGTAGCTCATGGGAACCAGCCAGCCCCCCTCGTCAGCCATGCGCGCTTCCATTGCAGCATGGGCATCGTGGAGTGCAGTTTTCCGGGAATCAGCATCGCTCATGGCTTGCTCCGCAAGGGTACTGCCGCGAAGATAGGCGTCTTGAGAAAGCATGTCAAACCCACATCCGGAGGAAGCATGGCCGCTACGATCCGACCAATGACGATCGAAGACTATGACCAGGTTCTTGCGTTGTGGCTGGCTTCGGAGCACGTGGCCTGCCGTCCCGAATCTTCTGACTCCAAGGCGAGCATCGAGCGGTTCCTTGCCCGGAATCCGAAGATGAGCTTCGTAGCTGAGGACGAAACCGGCAGCATCCTCGCGGCTTGCCTGGGCGGTCACGATGGCAAGCACGGAATGCTCAGCAGGCTGGCGGTAGCTCCCGAGGCCCGCCGACAAGGAATGGGGCGTTCCGTATCCGAGCATTGTCTTAAGGCCATCCGTAGCGGCGGCATCGAGAGATGCCTGATCCTGGTCTACGCGGAGAATACGGAAGGGCTTGCGTTCTGGCAGCGGATCGGCTGGAAGATGGTGGAATCGAAGATCGAGCTTCTCCATCGCTCCACTGAGGTAGAACAGGACTCGCCGGCGGGCCTGTAGCGCCCCTTCCCGTGGAGTGTTTCCCCTTTGCCGACTCGGTTTCTGGGGTATAATGGCATTGCTCAGAGGCTCAGGGAGGAGTTCCGTCGATTCCCGCCAGGCTGCCTGCGATTGCATTCGCAGACAGCTGCGACGATGTCCGATACGAGTGAGGAAATGGTTCAGGCTTCCAACTATTACCAGCTGCTCGGGATTTCCCCCAGCGCGAAACGCGCCGATATCCGTCGGGCGTATCGCAAGGCCGCGCTGCGCTATCATCCCGACGTCTGCCGACACGAGGATCAAGCCTCGATTGAGCGATTCCGCGATGTCGTCCATGCCTACCGTGTTCTGATAAATCCTTCTTCCCGAAGTCGCTATGATCGAGAGAGGGGAACTGTCCGGGGCATTCCGCCCAGTGATCTATTGGCTGCACGCAGGTACTACGATCTAACGTGGGAACCCACGCCGGCCCCGGGGAACGCTCGGAGCAGCCACCCCCGGGTCGAGAGGCTGTCGAAGCTGGCCGTTATCGCCTACATTCTCTCACTTGGCTCGATCCTCGGCTTTTTCCCGATCGGTCTGCTTCTGGCAGCGATCGGGGCAATGTTGGCACTGGTAGTGGTTCGGCGAGGAAGGGGTGGGTTCGCCAGCGCGACGACCATGTCTGTTGCCTGGGCCGCACAGGTCTGCTCGGCAATGGGCGTTGTGTTCTCGCTGACGTGGTCCGTGCTCGCCAGGGCGGCGGGCGTCTGAGTTTTCCACTCTGATCGATCCATCGTTCTTCCGTTTGCTCTTCCCGTGCTGTATGAATGGTACCCCATGAGCTTACCCGTAGTTGCCATCGTAGGCCGTCCGAATGTCGGCAAGAGTAGCCTCTTCAATCGGCTGATTGGTCGGCGGATCTCCATCGTCCAGGCCACTCCTGGAGTTACGCGCGATCGAGTGTCTGCCCCGCTGGCCTTGAGAGAAGACCATGACCAAGATGCCAGCGGATATGTGGAACTCGTGGATACCGGGGGCATGGGGGTCGAAGATGTCGACGACCTCACCGATCACGTCGAAGGGCAAATCAGCTACGCGCTCAATCAGGCTGAACTGGTTCTTTTCGTGGTGGATGCAAGGGAGGGCATCACGCCGTTGGACAACCATGTTGCTCAACGTCTGAGGAAGCAGGACAAGCCAGTGATCCTGCTGGCCAACAAAATCGATGAGGTCAATCTGACGACCGAAGTGTATGAATTCGGCCGTCTTGGCTTCGGCGATCCGCTTGCGATCTCGGCCAACCATGGCCGGGGTATCGATGAGTTGCGCCAGAGGCTGCGCGAGGATATGGGAGATGTTACCGCTCCCGACCCGGCTGCTGAGACGGTGAAGCTTGCGATCGTCGGCAAGCGGAATGCCGGCAAGAGCACATTCATCAACTCCCTGGCAGGGGAGCAGAGGGTGATCGTATCCGAAACCCCCGGGACAACACGTGACAGCGTGGACGTGACCATCGAGATCGACGGCAGGTCGATCACGCTTATCGATACGGCCGGTGTGCGGAAGAAGCGCAAAATCCGTGACGAGATCGAGTACTACAGCCAGCACCGTTCCCTACGCTCCGTGCGCAGAGCCGATGTCGTGGCGCTGCTGATTGATGCGTCCCTGCCGATTTCCCAGGTGGACAAACACCTGGCAGGTCAGATAGCTCAGGAGTTCAAGCCCGTCGTGCTGGTCGTCAACAAGTGGGACCTTGCCGAGGATGTTGCCGACCCGGCCGACTATGCTGAGTATCTCGAGAGGAGCTTCCCGGAACTATCATTTGCGCCGATTTCTCTGACGACAGCCACGGAGGGAGAGAATGTTCGCGAGACGATCGATCTCGTTCGGCAACTGCACGAGCAGTCAGGGACTCGGATTCCGACGTCCGAACTGAACTCAGTGGTGGAAGAGATACTCGATCTGCGGGGGCCAAGCCACAAGGCTGGCACCAAGCGGCCAAAGATCCTGTATACCACGCAGATCAGCACCCATCCGCCGACGATTGTCTGTTTCGTGAACGATCTTCGCAGTTTCGATGCCGGTTACGAGCGGTTCCTCCTGAACAGATTGCGGGAACTGACACCACTTGCCGAGGTGCCCATTCGCCTGTTGTTCCGCCAGCGGCGGGGTGGGGACCAGTCTGTTGGCAGAGGAGGCACGGGGCGACCTCGCGGAAGCAAGGCGCGACGCGGGCGAGGAAGAAAGAAATAGGCCCCGATCCGTGATGGATGGGGCCCTTGAGATAATCTCCTGCTGCGTACTGTTCCCGGTTACTTCTTATTCCGTTTCCGAATTCGTTTCTTCCTCGGCTTCCCTGGTGGCGATATCTGCCGGCGTGGTCAGGAACTGATCCGGGGGCACGATCCAGAGCTCCACGCGGCGATTGAGAGGATTGCCGCCTTCATTCGCCTTGTTGGGAGCGATCGGATGATGCTCGCCGAAGCCCATCACGCCGATACGGTCGGCATCGACACCCGCTTTGGCCAGAACGTCCTTGACCGACACGGCTCGATGGACCGAAAGGTACCAGTTGTTGGGATGCACGCGGCGGGTGGAGGGCTTGCGCACCGGGATGTTGTCCGTGTGGCCAGCTACATAGATGTTGAACTTGCTGGCGATGTCTCCCGTTGCGACCTTGGCAAATGCCTGGAGGGCCTTTTTGGCTTGGTCGTTTACGAAGTCGCTGCCTTTTTCGAACGTCAGGTCGCTCTTGAATTTCAGCATGCCCCGTTTCGGGTAGTACTCGACGAGATCGGGGTTCTCCTTTGCGAAGGCCTGCAGAGCCCGGTCCAGTTGAGCGGGCAGTACCCGGATCGATCCAACCGAGGGGGGAGTCGTGCCCGTGATGAGATCCTTGTACCGTCGGTTCATCTCTTCGAACCGCTTCTCCAACTCCTGGCGGGCTTCTTCCGTACGGGTAGCGATTTCCTGCTGACGAAGCAGCGCCTGCTCTTTGTTCTGCAGTTGGACCAGCAACTGGTCGTTCTTGTTCTGCAGTTGATGGTTCTTCTCGCGGAGTTCGCTGAGTTGTTCATGGGCCCGACGGTTCAGATCGTGGACCCTTTCGTATTCCTGCCTGGAGACGCATCCGCCGGCGACGGTAAGCCCCGCCAGCAGAGCTGTTGCGAGAACGCCGGAAACGGTCGATTTCATGGTGGTCAATCCTTTCTTTCACCCAGCAGACTCAACATCCGTGTCTCGGCGACGTATCGGGCAGGTGCAGGATTTCCGCTATCATGGCAGGCGGAACCTTCCCTCGGGCTCAGTTGCCCATGCGTCGCATCGCCAGTTTCTTATCGGCGATCGACTTGCCTACGAAATAGCCAATCAGTGCGGCTATCAAAATCGCCACCGCTGCGGCTCCGAGCACGATCGCCAGATTCTCGTGCAGACCTGCCACCATGCCCGGGACCAAGCCTTTCATCGCGGCAAGGGAGACCATGCCCACCAGAAGCGCGAGAATCGCTACAACAACAGTGATGCCCGAGAACGCACCGGCAGAACTGTCGATCGCTTCGACTACCTCCGGGGCTTCGGCTGGAGTCGGCGCCTGGGGTACGTAGGGCTCCGGCTCGGGGATGGAATCTCCGCCAACGACGCTGTCCACATCAATGTTGTCCAGTACTTCCGCGCCGAGCGACGTATCATCGCTTTCGCGGGTCAGGTCAAGCAGGCCCGAGCCGCTGCCAACTCCTTCCAGGGCGATCTGGTCTTCCAGCGAAGGTGCGATCTGTGTCTTGGCCATCGGATCGGCGTCTTCGATTTCGAGATCCTCATCGTCGAAGATGCTGATGCCTTCTGCCGTGATGACCGTGTCTTCCTTGCCGTCCGCGGCGGCTACGCTGTCGGCGGCAGAGAGGCTGATGGCATCGACGGTCGTGTCGGGTCCCACGGGGGACAGCTCGATTTCGTCGGCGTCTTCTTCCTCCTGCCCTTCGCCGGCATCGGTCTGCTGCATGAGTTCTTCGATTTCCTGGGTCTTGTACATCTTCCGGGGGCCATCCTGGTAGACCTTCAACTTGCCTCCCTGGACGAGATTCTCCAAGCCCTCGGCACTGACGCCGAGTTTTTCGGCAGCTTCTTCTTCGGTGAGATACATCTTTGCCATGACAGACTGCTCCTTCGCTGTAGGCCTGCTTCAGGGCCTGCGGTCGGAATCTCCCAGGGGTTCGGATCTCTCAACGAGGTTCCGGACCTGGCGAGGTTTGATCTCCGTGTTGTAATCGTCGAGCTTCAGGTCGTACGTGAAGTTCCGCGTCGCCAACCAACGGAGCTTTCGCTCCTTCGGCGACCAGCCGTACAGAGCCATTTTACCACGTTCGGCATCGATCAGAAACACCCCGTACTGGCCCTTGGCGATCTCGCCGCCAACGGCGAACAGGCTACCCTCTCGGGTGTCGGCAAGCATTACGCCGTAGGATTTCTCACCAACCGGCGAGGTCATCGCAAAGACCTGGCCGCTGCGCTCAGCCTTGCCGGAATCCCGCTCTGCCTCGGAGTTGGAGTCTCCCCGGGCGAGTTCGACTACCAAGCCTCCGGCCAGAATGCCCAGCGCGGCTACCAGGAGCCACTGGGTAGCCCCCGGTCGACGAACGGGCCTCGTTTGGGTGTATTGCGTTTGCATGGCACGGCAACGGGGGCACAAAACGCCCGCCAAACCAACGGCCGATTATAGATGCCCCCCTCAGCCATGCAAGCAGAAACTGGGTGCGCACACGCCCTGAGCGTCCATGCCAGCGAGCCGGTTGCGCTGTGGGGGTTTTAGGCGAGGGCCATGCAAGCCCACAGCAGTTGCAGCCGGCCGGTGCCACGGGTACAATCCGGTCGACATGCACCGACTGATGGAACGACTGGAGCAGCTCGGCCGGCCTCGGGTCACCCTCGTGGGCGATTTCATCCTCGACCGCTACGTCTACGGACACGTCGAGCGGATCAACCCCGAGGCGCCCGTGCCCGTGCTGCGCACCACGCGCAGCGAAAGCCGCGTCGGCGGGGCGGGGAACGTCGCCGCTGCCGCCGCTGCGCTGGGCTGTCGCGTGTCGTGCCTCGGCGTGCTCGGAAACGACCCGACCGGCGAAGAGCTGACCGACCTGCTCACCCGCGCCGGAGCCGACTGCTCGCCCATGCTCCTGGACCCCTCGCGACCGACCGCGCTGAAAACGCGCTACGTCGGGCTGGCGCAGCACCGCCGGGCCCAGCAGATGATCCGCATCGACGACGAATCCACCGCCTCCCTGGCCGATGAGCTGCGCGAGCAACTGGCAGGGAAGCTCCGGGAGATTCTTCCAGGTGCCGGGGCCCTGGCCTTGGAGGATTACAACAAGGGGCTCCTGTCCGACGACTCAACGCCCGAACTGATCGACCTCGCCCGCAGGGCAGGGGTGCCCGTGACCGTCGACCCGGCCTGCATCGACGACTACAGCCGGTACCGCGGAGCCACCGTGCTTACGCCCAACCGTTACGAAGCGTCCATCGCAAGCGGCATGGAGATCGACGGCGACGAAACGCTCGACCGCGCCGGACAGATCCTGCTCGAAGCCGCCGATGCACAGGCCATCGTGATCACGCTCGACCGCGAAGGCGCCTACCTGGTGACCCGCGAGGGGTCGCAACGGTTCCCCCACGCCAGGCCTCGGAACGTCTACGAAGTCAGCGGCGCCGGCGACGTGGTCCTTGCCGTTATCACGCTCGCGCTGGCTGAGGGTTGCCCGCTCGATCAGGCCGTGCCGCTGGCCAACGTCGCCGGTGGGCTGGAGGTCGAGCGCTTCGGCTTCGTGCCCGTCACCCGTCCGGAAATGCTCGAAGAGCTCGGGCGGATGGTCGGCCTGCGGGGCAGCAAGGTCCTCGCCCCGGATGTCCTCGCCGGCGAGCTGAAGCGTCGCCGTGACGACGGCGAGACCGTTGTTCTGACCAATGGTTGTTTCGACCTGCTGCACGTGGGGCACGTGCGGTTCCTTCAGCAGGCCCGGGAACTGGGTTCGCTGCTGGTGGTGGCGATCAACTCCGACGAGTCGGTCGCGCGGATCAAGGGTCCGGGCAGGCCGGTGCTCGACCAGCACCAGCGGGCCGAGGTCCTCGCCGCGATGGAATGTGTCGACTACGTGACCGTCTTCAACGAGGACACACCCGAGGCGATCATACGCACCTTGTCGCCCGACGTGCTCGTCAAGGGCTCGGCGACCGACGTGGTCGTCGGGCGCGAGATTGTCGAATCCCGCGGCGGGAAGGTGGTCGTCACGCCTCCGACCGAGGGTGTCAGCACGACCGAAATCATCACGCGGATCTCCAGCCACTCCGGCTGAGACCGCTGCAGTGGGGAAGGTACCATGGCCAACAAGGCAGTGTTTCTCGACCGCGATCACACGATCATCGACGATCCGGGGTATCTCAGCGACCCCGACCAGGTCAAGCTCCTGCCCGGAGTGGAGCTGGCACTCAAGTCGCTCCGCCAGGCCGGCTACCTGCTGGTGGTCGTCACCAACCAGTCGGGCGTCGCACGGGGCATGTTCACCGAACAGACGCTCAAGACCATCCACGCCGAACTGCAGCGCAGGCTGGAAGAGAAAGGTGCCCGCCTGGACGCGATCTACTACTGCCCCTTCCATCCTGAAGCCCAGGTGGAGAAGTACGCCAAGGACTCCGAGCTGCGCAAGCCCAAACCGGGCATGCTCCTCAAGGCTGCCGAGGACCTGGACATCGACCTCTCGGCCAGTTGGATGGTGGGCGATTCTCCGCGCGACGTCGAAGCCGGCCAGCGCGCCGGAACGCGAACCGTTCGAATCCGCCACCCAGGCGAGCAACTGCCGCGCGACCAGGTCGGCGACGTGGCCCAGCCCGACTACACGGTGCGCAACCTTGTGGACGCGGCGCGGGTCATCATCCGGGAAGGTGGCAGGCAGCCCACGGGCGGCATCGTCTCCCGGGCGATGCACAACGCCCATCGCGAGAACGGGCAGGCCCAGGTGACTGCCAGCAACAGTGACGGGGCAACAGATCCTCCCGCCGGGCAGGAAGAGAGCAGTCCGCAGCAAAGACGTGCCCCTGCCAGCAGGCTTGGTCTCTCCGCCGAGACGGACGAGCAACCACCAGCTGGCTCGCAGGCCCCCGTCGCCGCCGACGAGACTCCCCCCACGCCGCCGGCGGAGGCGATGGACCAGCCGGTGGCGAACCCCGCCAGCCACCCGGGCGGGGAACCGGCCGGTCGCGACGACGATCCCTCGCGGTCCGAGGCGCTGCTGGAGCACATCTATCAGGAGCTGACCCTCCTGACGCGAAACGACGACGAGCAGCTGTCCTACGCCAAGATCGCAGCGGGGCTGGTGATGATGCTCGCGGTGCTCGCACTGGGCTACGCGCTGGTGACCTGGTACAGCGGCCGGTCGGTCGGGGACGCGCAGTTCTGGGCGACCGCAGCGGCCGGGCTTCAGTTGCTGTCCCTGACGTTGTACGTCATGAATCGCGCGCGGTGATCGGGGCAGTCGGCTGTCCTACAATGTGTCAGGCCGGGAAACCTGCCCAATCAGCGAACCGAACTCGATGGAAATCGTCTGAATAAGTACCCACAAGGGAAGCGAATCGTCAGCCAGACGCGACCCGGCGGCTGCGGCCGCACGACAACTGGGAGTGAATACCATGAGATTGAATCGAACGTATCTTTTTGTTTCGGCCATGCTTGCCTGTGTGATTGCCCTCGCACCAGCCGGCTGCTCCAAGGACGAGCCGGAGAAAAAAGACCCCGGCGGAGGCGACACGACGTCGTGGGCCCAGCCGGTCGTGGAGACCGAAGCCCTCAGCGATGCCCACGCCGAGAAAGTCAAGACGCTGATCAACCGGGGGGTGGCGTATCTGCTTTCCGAGGAGATGTCCGGCGGCGGGTGGGGCTTTGGCGAATCGCCCGATCCCGCCCTGACGGCGATTGTGCTGAAGGTCCTCGCCCAGCATCCCGAGTTCGACAGCACCTCGCCGGTGATCCAGCGAGGCATGGAGGTCCTCAAGAAGCACGTCCAGGAAGACGGCGGGATCTACCAGCCCGGCCAGGGGCACGAGAGCTACACGACCTCCATTTCGGTCATGGCGATCGCTGCGCTGGATGATCCGCAGTACGAGCAGATCAAGCAGGACGCCATCGCGTACCTCAAGGGCATTCAGCTCGTGCCCGGCACGACCACGCCCGACGGCATCGAGATCACCGAAGGCCACCCGATGGAAGGCGG
>CAZXSK010000020.1:43103-53614 GCA_964642855.1 uncultured Planctomycetaceae bacterium
GCCGATACGGACACCGGCCTGCGAAGCTACGGCTCGATGACCTACAGCGGCTTCAAGAGCCTGCTGTATGCCACGGGCATGAATCGCAATGACGACCGCGTGCTGGCGGCGTTCGACTGGATCCGCTCCAACTGGACGTTGGAGACCAACCCCAACATGCCCGGCAAGCGTTCTCTGCAGGGGCTGTACTATTACTACCACGCCTTCGCCAAGGCGCTGCGGGCATGGGGCGAAGACCGCATCAAGACGATGGACGGCGAGGTCCACAACTGGCGCGAAGAGCTGATCGACGCGCTCGACGAGAAGATTCGCGACGACGGCTCGTGGGTCAACGAAGCCAGCCGGTGGATGGAAGCCGACCCCCGCCTGGTGACCTGCTACAGCGTGCTGGCGCTGCAGGAATCGCTCCACAAGTAGAATCGACTCACCGCAACACCTGCCAGCGGGCCCGGAGGATCGACTCCCCCGGGCCCGCTCTTTGCGCTGCCTCGGGCCCTGCGCTGCCACCGCCATTGCGGCCGGGCAGGGAAGTACTTGAACCCGCCCGGCGAATCGGTAAGGTATCCCTTTTCCCCTGCTGCTGGAGAACTGCATGGAGATCCGACCGTTTCCCGGCCTGCGGTACGCACCCCAGGACGGCGACGTATCGAAGCTGATCGCCCCGCCGTACGACATCCTCACCGAAGCGGACAAGAAGTCCCTGCTCGCCCAGGACGAGCGGAACATCGTCCGCATCGACCTGCCCCACACGCCGCCCAAGCAGCTCGGGCCCGACCAGGCCTACCAGCTGGCTGCTGAAACGCTCGACGCATGGCGGCAGGCGGGCACCTTCCTGCAGGAAGACCAGCCGGCTGTGTACGTCTACGAGCAGACCTACACCTGGGCGGGAACCACCCACACCCGCCGGGCGATGCTCGCGGGCGTCCGCGCGACCGAACTCGGTGAAGACGTCATGCCCCACGAGCACACCTTCGCCGGCCCCAAGGCCGATCGCCTGCGACTGACCGAGAAGACCGGCGTGCAGATGTCGCCGATCTTCGGCTTCTACCACGACGAAGGCCAGAAGGTCGGCCGCCTGCTGGGCGAGCAGTCCGCATCGCGCCAGCCCGATCTGCAAGGCCACCTGCAGGGGGTCGATGAAAAGCTCTGGGCCGTCACCGCCCCGCAGGTCATCGAGACCATTACCGACCTGCTCAAGAGCCGGAAGGTCTACATCGCAGACGGCCATCATCGCTACACCACCGCGATGAACTACGCGCGCAGCCTGCGGGAGTCGGGTGAGATCGACGCCGACCACCCCGCCAACTTCGTGCTCTTCGCGCTGGTCGCCGACAACGACGAGGGGCTGATCGTCCTGCCTACCCATCGCGTGGTGCACAACCTGGCCGGCGGGTTCACCTGGGACGCGCTGCTCGAGTCGCTCGCGAAAGATTTCGAGATCGTCACCGTGTCCCCCGAAGGGGCGGACCTCTCCGACGCCGACGCCTTTCTGGCCGATTTCCCCCCGCACTCGCTGGCCGTTGCGGGCGAAGGCGGAAAGGCCATGCGCGTGCTTACGCTCAAAGGGCCCGAGCCCATGCAGCGAAGCGCCGGCGATCACTGCCAGGCCTACCGCGAACTGGACGTGGCGATTCTGCACACGTTGTGCATCGACGGAGCGCTGTCGCCCTGGATGGCCGACCAGACCAGCGTGGAGTACACGCCCGACGGCAACCACGCCCTCACCGAGGTGCGCAGCGGACAAGCCGACCTGGCCTGGATTCTCCGGGGCACGCCCCTTGCCAGCGTCTCGGCCATCGCCGACGCCGGCGCTTCCATGCCCCACAAGAGCACATACTTCTACCCGAAGCTCGCGACGGGTATGGTCCTCAAACCCCTGACCTGAACCAGCCATGAGCGATTTCCAGATCCAGGACGGACAGACGGTCCTGCTGACCGGCGACAGCATTACCGATTGTGGCCGGCGGGACAAACACTACCCCCTCGGCGCGGGCTACGCCCGTATGGTCGCACAACTCGTGACCGCCCGATATCCCGAGCGGAAGATCACCTTCCACAACCGCGGCGTCGCCGGCGACGTGGTCACCCAGCTGCGCGACCGATGGACCGACGACTGCATCGCGCTGCAGCCCGATTGGGTGTCGATTCTGGTGGGGATCAACGACGCGGGCCGGCGGTTCAGGCCGGAGCGCGACCAGGTGTCTCCCGCGCTCTATCGCGAGGCGTACACGCACATCCTGCAGCGGACGCGCGACGAGACCGATGCGAGGCTGATCCTGCTCCAGCCGTTCCTGATGACCCGCGACACCGACCCGGCCAGTTCGCGGACCCAGCTCCGCCAGTCGCTGGAGGAGTACAAGCCGATCGTCGCCGAACTGGCCGAGCAGTTCGACGCGACCTTCGTGCCGCTGGACGACGTGTTCGCCCGCCATCTGCAGCATCGGCCGCCGGAGTGTTTCTGCTCCGAGCCGGTCCATCCCGGACAGCCCGGACACATGTTGATCGCCCACGAATGGCTGGGGGCGGTGGGGTGGTAAGGGCGTGCAGGCAGGGCGGTTGCAGCCGCCTTGCGGGCGGGACCATCTCCGATCTTGCCGCCTCCGCGGATTTCTCGCTTGGCGATTCGCCCCGCGCGACGATATAAGGTAGTAGAGGAATCACCATGAAGATCCGTCGACGCGACATCCTGAGCCTGTCCCTGCGGCTGGCTCTACTTGCGCGCTGACGGATCGCGGACCTGCCCCCCCGGGGCAGCCAGACGTTGACCATGACTCCGCGGTCCATGCGACTTCGGGGTCTTTTCTTTTGTCCGGAACGATGGAACAGGCAGACAGCACAACCCGCTCTGGCACGGCCAATCGCCCCACGCCCCCTCGGCGCGAGTGCAACGTGCTCATGGGCCGCACGCCCGACGGCGCGGGCAGGCTGCCCGGAATGCTCCCCTGGCCGCTACGTGTGTCCGGGGAAGCCCGGGGCGCATCCGCCCCAACCGCGCTGCAGCGATTGCACGCAACTGGACGAAAGGAATGACATGACGCAACCCAGCAAGAAGGAGCCCACCGTGGCCAGACAAGACCATACACCGAAATACGTCGCGCCCCAGCCGATCGATATTCCCGACCGGCAGTGGCCTTGCCGTACCGTGACCCAGGCACCGATCTGGTGCAGCGTCGACCTGCGGGACGGCAACCAGGCGCTGCCCAATCCGCTGGGCCCCGACCAGAAGCTCGAATACTTCCGGCTGCTTTGCAACGTGGGGTTCAAGCACATCGAGGTGGCGTTCCCGTCGGCCTCGCAGGACGACTTCGACTTCACCCGCCGGCTGATCGAAGAGAATCACGTGCCCGACGACGTGTTCATCATGGGCCTCACCCAATGCAGGCCGCACCTGATCGAGCGCACGTTCGAGTCGCTCCGCGGGGCAAGGAACGCCATCGTCCACGCCTACGTCGCCACCAGTGATCTGCACGTCAAGCAGGTGTTCGGCCTGACGCGCAAGGAGACGATCGACATGGCCGTCAAGGCCGTCCGGCAGATCCGCGACCTGTCGGAGGACATGGGCGATACGGACATCCGCTTCGAGTTCTCGCCCGAGGAGTTCACCGACACGGACATCGACTTCGCGCTGGAGATCTGCGAAGCGGTCTTCGAGACATGGGGCAAGGCGTCGGCCGATCGGCCGATGATCATGAACCTGCCCGCCACCGTGGAACGGCGCCCTCCGAACCACTACGCCGACATGATCGAGTATTTCTCCCGCGCGTTCTCGCATCGCGACGAGATTCTCATCTCGCTGCACGGGCACAACGACCAGGGCATGGCCGTGGCAGCCACGGAACTGGCGCTGCTCGCCGGGGGCGACCGCGTGGAAGGCGCCCTGTTTGGCCACGGCGAGCGGACGGGTAACGTCGATCTCGTGACGGTCGCAGGCAACCTGCTCTCGCGCGGCGTGGATCCGAAGCTGGACTTCGGTAATCTCCAGGACATCGCCCGCACCGTCGAGCGCCTCACGGGCATGGAGGTCTATTACCGCCAGCCTTACTCGGGCGAGTATGTATTCACGGCGTTCTCGGGCTCGCACCAGGACGCCATCCGCAAGGGCATGCACAAGCTCGACGAGGCGCCGGACGTGTTCGGCATGGGCTGGAAGGTGCCCTACCTGCACGTGGACCCGGTGGACCTCGGGCGCGAGTACAAGGGCCTGATCCGCATCAACAGCCAGAGTGGCAAGGGCGGGATCGCGTGGATTCTGGAGACCGAGCACGGCCTGGAGACGCCCCGCGCCATGCACCCGCAGATCGGCCAGGCCGTCCAGGCCATGAGCGACCGCGTCGGACGCGAAGTCACCGGCCAGGAGGTCTACGAGGTCTTCCAGAGCGAGTTCGTGAACCCCCAGGGCCCGTACGAGCTGGTGGGCTTCTGGCCTCGACCCGACGACACCGACCCCACGCAGATCCACGGCGAGGTGAAGCTGAAAGTCGATGGCCGGGAGGTCGTCGTCAAGGCCGATGGCAACGGGCCGGTATCGGCCTTCGTGCAGGCGATGCGCAAGGTCGTGCCCATGGAGTTCAACGTCGACGACTACCACGAGCAGGCGGTGGGCAAAGGCGCCGACGCCCGCGCGGTGGCGTACGTGCCCCTCATCACCGACGGCCAGAAGGTGACCTTCGGGGTTGGCAGCGACACGAACATCGACCAGGCAGCGGTAAGGGCGATCGTCGCGGCGCTGAACCGCGTGTCGCCCTGACAAACAGAGCCCAGGCCGCAGATCCGCCCCGACCGGGATCACCAGTTACGGACCGGCTTCGGGTCGCCTCAACGCACGAAGCTTCACCGGACGGACCCGGGCATGACCTGCCGGCTGGCAGGCGTGCCCGGATTCATCCTGCCCGACGAAACGTGCGCGCAACTCTTGCGCAAGGCTCGCGTCGCTCGATTCCCGTACTGTAAACGCCCCCGGCAAGGGACGTGCTCATGCGGTCAGGTCTGGGCTGCCGACCTCAGAACCTTCTCCGCTTTCATGCCTTTGGGTCCCTCAACCAGTTCGAACTCGACTTCCTCGCCCTGATTGAGCGTCCGAAAGCCTTCCGCGACGATCGCCGTATGATGGACGAAGATGTCGCTTTCCAGGTCTTCCGTGCGGATAAAACCGAACCCCTTCGCGTCGTTAAACCATTTCACCGTACCCTTTGCCATCAGATGTGCCTCCACAGCGGAACTACAGGAAGTAAAGAAATGAAATGCAACGGCAGAAGTGAACCGCCAACTGCATCAACAACATCGAGATATGATCTGCTCTTTCCCACAGCAACTGCCACTTCCGAATGGTTGAGACGTGCTCCCCCTGACGTCGACCCGCAACGTCGACTTCAGTACACTCAATCGTAAAGCCATCTGCCGGAACCGGCAAGGACTTTCCGAAAACCTTTGGCCGCCATGACCTGCGCGACAAACTGAACCTCTCACTGAAACCTCCGGGCATCCCATGCGTTTCGGTGCATATCCCAATTCATCTCTCGTCTTACTTTCCCCGAAGCTCGCGGGCAGTCCCGACGTCTGATATTGTGACCTGTCCACAACCACGCGCGCCGAAAGGAGAAACACCCCGTGGCCGATGAGATGCTCGATCGCGAAACCTGGAAGCGCTGCCAGAAGCGAGCGCCCGGCTGGCGGGTACGATGCCTGCGCTGCGGATACAAGCAGCACTGGGGCAGGTTCGGCATCCGCCGGGGAGCGGCCTCCTGGAAGAAGTGGACGCTGGGCTTCTGCAAACGCTGCCGCAGAATCGCCTGCCATGCCATCGAGAAGGGGCCCGTGCCCGTCGAACCGGAAGGCAGCTCACAGGACAACTAGCCACCACCTCGCCTGGCCGGCCTGTCGTCAATCAGCCGTGCTATCCACCACCGGCACGTCGAGAAACTCCCCGAGCCTCCCGGCGTCGGAGCGGACCTGCATCTCATCTCCCTGGCTCATCAGCCGCACCCGCCCACCGTCGCGAAGCACCAGGATCAACTGCCACGCCATGAACGACGCCTGCAGCGTGTCGTCGTGGCGGAACGAGCCCGATGCCTCCCGCCGCGTGAGTTGAACCGCAGCGATCTGAGAAAGGGGAAAGGTCTTGCCCGCCCCGCCCTCGCGCGGCACCCAGCCGCGTAGCGTCGCGAGGTCGGCTGTCTTGTCCAGCCGGGCGGTCGCCGAGAGCAGTCCCAGCGCGCCCGCCCCGCCAACGACCATCAGCGGGAGCGTCAGCAACGCAACGGTGCCCGCCGCTGCGATCGCCCCGTCGGCGAGGGTCAGCGGGATCAGCAGAACGAACAGTCCCCCGGCCAGCAGAGCAGGCAGGAGAAACAGCATCCGCCAGACCAGCGTGGGTGACGTCCTGGCGAGTTGATCGCTGACCACGTGCAGGCGAACCGCCTTGCCGCTAGAACTGCTCGTGCCGATGGGCAGCTTCGAAAACGCGATGACCTGCCCGTCGGGCAGCTTCGTCCGCGCTGCCGTCCGGTCGTCCTGCGAGATTCGCAGCGACTGATCCAGAAGGTCGGCGATCCGCTGCAGGTTCCTCTTCGAGCCCCGCGCCAGGTCGATCGACTTGCCCCCGGCCGGGTAGAGCTTCAACAGACAGTCCCTGCCTGTCGATCCGACCCGGGTTTCGGTGCGAGCTCCGGCTGCGTCGATCCGGGTCTCGCGGGGCATGCCGATCAGTCCCTTCCGGAGCATGAGCGTCGATGTGGCCGGGTCGAGCACGGCCTCGCGCAGCGTCACCATCGCAAGCAGGCCGAAGAACACGAACCCCCACCCGACGATCATCGGGAGCAAACGGAAGAAGCCCGGCATGTCCGCCATGGCAAGGAGCGCGCCGAAGCCGAAGACGATGCCCACCCCCAGGGCGATGACCAGCCCGCCGACAAGCAGTTTCTTCCATCGCGGCGTGAACATTCGGACCAAGCCGCCTTCGTTCACGACGGTCGGCATCGAGAAGAAGTACGCAGCCGAGACCGATTGCAGGTGCTGCCCGCTGGACCGGATCCCTTCGATACGTGGCGACATGGGAAGCTCCTTGTCCGGGCGATTGTAGGGCCATATCGGTTTCGCTGGCAAGGGCGATCCGGATTGTGTATCCGCGAGATCCCCGTGATCCTGCGCTTCGGCTACGGACCTGGACGTCGGCGGAGGGGGAATGTTCCGCGCGGTCGCCAGGCGGGTTCGTGCGGCCCCGTATTCCTGCGCGCCGTCAGGCCGGTCGGGCGGTCAGTTCGTCCCAGGCGGCGTAGACGGCGTGGCCGTTCTCGATCTTCGATCCCGCGCCGAGTTCGCACTGGGCGATCACCCCGCCTTCCGGGCGGTAGAGCGCGTCGACCACCCGCTGCACCGCGTCGCGGGCGTCGTCGGGTCTGCCGAAGGCCAGCACCTGTTGGCGGTCGATCTCGCCCCAGAACGTGATTCTCCCCGCAAACCGCCGGCCGATCGCTTCGATATCCATGCAGAACAGCTGGCTGTTGATCGCGTCGACGCCGATCTCGATGAGGTCTTCGTAGATCGTCATGATGTGTCCGTCGGAGTGCATGAACACCTTCTTGCCGGCGTCCCGGGCGATGGCGCAGTACTCGGCGTAGCAGGGCTTGAACAGCTCGCGCCACGTGCCGGGCGAGATCAGCAGCCCGCGCTGGCTGCCCCAGTCGTCCATGATCACCTGCCCGTCGGCGTCGGTCCTCGACCACGCCTCGAAGAGCTTGACATTGAACGCGTGCACCCGGTCGCGAAGCTCGCGGACCCGGTCGGGCTGGAGCGCCAGGTCCATGTAGAGGTTCTCGCTGCCGCGGAGAAACTGCATCCGCTCGAACAGCCTCGCCCAGCCGCTTGCGAAGACGAAGTGGTCTTCCTGGCGGCAGAATGCGTTGGCGGCTTCGACGTCGATGTCGAGCAGTTCCTCGGGGGGACGGACGACGTCGTCGAGCTTGCTCCAGTCGTCCAGGAGGGGCTCTTTCACCTCGCCGTGCACGCCGGCCTGGAGGTTGTGGAACACGCAACCCCATTCGTCGGTGCTGGTGCCGGGCTGGTACGGGTCGCCCTGGGCGCGGAGGGCTTGCGGCTTGCCCGCGCTGACCTGCGTGAAGTCGTCCGGCCAGCGCTTGCGGAAGGCGCGGACCGCGTCGCGTCCGTTCTCGATCGCCAGGCCCGGCGCCAGCCAGAGATTGCGCGCAACGCGGTCGGGCGTGTCGAACTCCAGCGTCCGCAGCACGCGCTGCCGGCTGGTCTGGGTCTTACCGGTCGTCATCGGTCTGCTTGTTCTCCGATGTGCTTGCCAGGCCGTTTGGGTCATGTCCCGCCGACGGAGTCCGCCATCCGCACGGCCAGGGTGTTCCAGTTCACAAATCCCGGATGCGTCAGGCCCTCGCCGCTCTCCGGGTGGTAGTACTCGTGCAGGCAACCGTTGTCTTCGATGTCCCGTGCGAGGGTCTCCAGCAGGTCTTCGGCCAGCTCGGCGGCGATCTCCTCGTAGCCGTACCGCCGGAGCCCTTCCCAGGCGATGTAGTTGCTGACGACCCAGATCGGCCCCTGCCAGTTGGAGGGGTTGGACCCCGCGAAGGTGCAGTAGGCGGGCTCGTTGGCAGCCAGCGACCGCAACCCCCGCCCGGAGCGGAATTCCTCCCTGCTCGCCAGATGCTCGCGGACCAGCCGCTCGGCCTGGGCATCGGAAGCCACCCCCGCCCACAGCGGGGCAAACCCCGTCCAACTGCGGAACTTCAGCGGCACGACCCAGTCGATCGGCTGGTTGGTGTTGCGGATCGGATGCCGCTGGACGTCCAGGTTGTAGAACATCCCGTCGATCGGGTCCCACATCTGCTGCATCGCGCCGGCCAGCTCCGCCTGCCTGCGCTGCCACCGACCCGCGTCGTCCGGCGACCCGGCCTGGCGGGCAATCTCCGCCATCGCCCCGAATTCCCGCACCATCAGGCTGTTGAGGAACACATCCGCCGACGAGTTGAGAGGCCGGCCATAAACCCCGGGGTGATTGTCCGCCCCGCTCCCACGATGCGACCGGAAGACAAACAGCCCCAATTCGCAACGCTGCGTGTCCTGCCAGTGCTGCAGGTAACGACACAGCTTGTCGTAGCAGCCGGCAATCCAGCCGCGGTCGCCGAGGTACTCGCCCGCCATCAGCGCCATCTGCCCGAGCAGCGGCTTGATGGTGTTGGCCGGGTTGTCCGCCCCGCGAGGTCGATCATCCGCCGCCTTCTCCGCCCGGGCGTTGAGACAGTACGGAACCGAACCGTCGGGCCGAACGTGATCCAGGAAGTTCAGCACACATCCCCGAACGAACGGCCCGACGTTGTCGGCCCACTGCAGCAGTCCCATCGCGCAGAAGTGCGCGTCCCAGTCCCACAGAAGATCGCGATAGCCCGCGCCCGGGTCGATGAACCGGTGGGCCAGCGCCCCGGCCGGCTCGCGCAGAGACTCCGCGTAGGCTTTGCCGATGCACTCCACAACGGCCTGGCCTGCGTTGCGGCGAGTTGATGATTCGCTACTTCGTGTCATGCATATCCGGGAAGGTCACGCAGGGCGGCCGCCGGTGCGTCGGCAGGCCTCGCCTCGCCCACGCTACTCTACCGCGCCCGGCCTGTATCGGGGAGTGCGCAATCTTGCTTTCATGTGCGCGTGCTTGTAACCTCGCAACCATGTCCGACGCCCCAACGCCATCCGACGTGCGGATCTGGCAGATCGTACCCGTCGCCGACCTCCAACCTCACGAGACACGCCACCCGTTCGCCGAGCTGATCTACGTCGTCGAAGGCGTCTACGAAACAGCCCGCCAGGGCACTGCGCTCTCCGCGGCTGCGGGGGAACTGTGCTATTACCCGCCGGGCGGAATCCACCATCCGAGAGCCATCTACCCCACCCCGCCGCGCGTGCTCGTTGCCCAGTGGCACGCCCCGCAGGCCCGTCCGCCCTGGGACCGCACCTTCATCGCCCGCGATCCCCAGGCACGCATCCTCTCGGCGATGACGTGGATGTGGCACGCCTTCCGACGCGAGTACGCCGACACCCAGCCGCTGTTGCAGGCTTTGCTGCAGGCCGTGCTGCTGGAGGTCGAGCACGTGCTCGCCGGCCCGCACCGGGCGTCCGGCCCGGCAGAAAGGGTCGCCGAACTCATGCGTCACACGCCCGGCCACGCGTTCGACCTCCGTGAGCTCGCCCGCCACGCCGGGCTGAGCCCGTGGCAACTATCGCGAACGTTCCGGGAAACGTTCGGCCTGCCGCCGATGCGGTACCTGCGTCGCCTCCGCCTGGAGAAGGCGCTTCACCTGCTGAAGAGCACGCAGCTGCCGGTCAAGACGATCGCCTCTCGCGTGGGCTACGGCAGCGGCCAGCACCTCTCCCGCCTGATCCATCGCCGGTTCGGCAAGACCCCCACGGAGCTTCGAACGCCCAGGCGGACTCCATTGCAGGACCCATGAGACGACGCTCCCCGGGCATTGCCCTCGCGCTGCGGGCGATGCGATCGGGCT
>CAZXSK010000021.1:0-20087 GCA_964642855.1 uncultured Planctomycetaceae bacterium
AGGTTACGAAACGATCTTCGAAACCCGCACCTTGGTGTACCGCTGCCGATGGCCGATCTTCTTCTTCGACGCCTTCCTCCGGCGGAGATAGAAGCTCTGGACTTTTCGGCCTTTGAAATCGGCATCGACGACTTCCGCGACGACCTTCGCGCCGTCGACCAGGGGCGTGCCGACTTTCACGTCGCCGTCGCCCGAGACCAGCAGCACGCGGTCGAACTCGATTTCCTTGACGTCTTCTTCCAGGTCACGCAGGTCCACGTCCAGCACATCGCCTTCGCTGACACGGAACTGCTGGCCGCTGTCTTCAATCACTGCATACACGGGAGTGCTCCTTCCTTCACAAGGAACGCAGCATTATCGCGGAATTGCGACGATTGTCAAGGCCCGACGGCGGGAAATTCGCCCTTGCCGGGCGTCACGCCAGCCGGCCTGTCGCGCCGAGCATCGCCGCGGACGTCGCCGAGCCCCGATAGAGCTGCTCGAGATCGAACTTCTCGTTGGGTGAGTGGATGTTGTCGTCCGGCAGGCCGAAGCCCAGCATGACCGGGTCCAGGCCCAGGGTCCGCTGGATCAGCTCGGTGATCGGGACCGACGCGCCGCAGCGGATCATCGCGGGAGCCCGGCCGAAACCTTCCTCGCACGCTTCCATCGCGGCCTGCATGGCGGGGGAATCGAGCGGCATGCGAACCGCCCGTGCGCCGGCATGGAACTCAAGCTTCGCTTCGACCCCGGCCGGGGCGTTCTCCCGGATGCAGCTCTCCAGGGCGCGGTAGATCTTCTTGGGGTCCTGGTCGGGCACGAGGCGCATCGAGATCTTCGTCGAGGCTACGCTCGGGATGATCGTCTTGTCCCCCGGGCCGGTGTATCCGCCCACGATGCCGTTGCAGTCGAGGGTGGGCCTGGCCCAGCGTCGCTCGAGCGGCGAGTAGTCTCGTTCTCCTCCGGCCAGGGTGTTGACGCCCAGCTCGCGGGCGTAGGCATCGGCGTTGAAGGGCAGGTGGCTCCAACTGTCGTGCTCGGCGTTGCTGAGGTCCAGCACGTCGTCGTAGAACCCGGGCACCGTGACCCGTCCCGCCTCGTCGTGCAGGCTGGCTACCAGGCGGGCGAGGGCGTTGACGGGGTTGGCGACCGCCCCGCCGTGGATGCCGCTGTGGATGTCGCGCTGCGGGCCGGTGACAGTCAGCTCGCACGTGCACAGGCCACGCAGGGCGTAGGTGATGCTCGGGATGCCCTCGGCGAAGAACTCCGAGTCGCTGACGACGCATGCATCGGCGGCCAGCAGGTCGCGGTGTTCGACCAGGAAGGGCTCGATCGTGGGCGAGCCGATCTCCTCCTCCCCCTCCAGCAGGATCTTGACGCCCACGGGCAGACCCGAGGTATGCATCCACGCGTCGACGGCCATCAGGTGGGTGAACAACTGGCCTTTGTCATCGTTGGCGCCCCGGGCGTAGAGTTTTCCGTCGCGGACGACCGGCTCGAAGGCGGGGGAATCCCACAGGTCCAGCGGCTCGGCCGGCTGGACGTCGTAGTGGCCGTAGATCAGCACGGTGGGCGAGTCGGCGGGTCCGGGTGATTCGGCAT
Source organism: uncultured Planctomycetaceae bacterium (assembly GCA_964642855.1). Classification (GTDB taxonomy): domain Bacteria; phylum Planctomycetota; class Phycisphaerae; order SM23-33; family SM23-33; genus CAZXSK01. Next base: position 1,582 of record CAZXSK010000021.1, read on the forward strand.
ACACGCACGGCTTGCCTGCGGTGGGCAGGATGCGCGCGTCGAGTCCGAGATCCGCGAGATACCCGGCCAGCCAGTCGGCGCAGAGGTCGCAGGGGTGGGGGTCGGCGACAACGTTGGCCACCGACGGGAACCGCAGGAGGTCCATCAGTCGCTGGAGGTGTTCCTCGCGGTGGGCATCGAGATACGCTCGCACGTCGGCAGGCAGCATGGGGTTCCTTTCGTGGGGGTAATTCATCGCTTCCAGAACTGCCACCATCGCCGGGGGGCGGGGGGCGAATGGTCCCGGGCGACCCGCCGGGTCATCGCCGAGACGCTCGGCAGCCGGTCGCGCATCGCCTGGAGCTTCTGGCGGGCGAACTTGCCCGGCTGGTCGGCCAGGGCGTCCCGCCCGGCCTGGGTGTACATCGCCGAGGCGGGGGGCAGTTCGTCGTCATCGTCGGGGTAGAATTTCAGCGCCTCTTCGAGGCACAGCGCCGCCTGCAGACCGATCCGGCGGGTGTCTTCGCTTTCGTCGGCGTGGTAGGCCTGCTCCAGCAGGGCGTAGAACAGGCTCAGCCACTGCGACAGGCCCAGAAGCCGACTGGGGTGGGGCGTGGGGTTGATCTGCTCGCTCGCCGGCCAGCTTTCGCCCTGGGGATGCTCGCAGGTGAAGGTCTCGGCGGAAGTCTGGCTGCACGAGGGACAGCGAGCGGAGACATCGACGATCTCGCCCGGCTGGGTCGACGGGGGCAGGTCCTCAGGAACAAGCGGCCCCTTGCCGCAGTTGCGACAAGGGGTCACTTTCCAGTAGTACTCGACTTCGCGGATCGAATGTGCCTTCAGCGGCTGATCCATGACCAAGTGCCCGCCCGGGCGGGACGAGAGGGCTATTCCTCCACGTCGGGCCGCCACCAGGCATCGCCCGAGTCGCTATCGTCATCGGTGTCGTCCTGGTCGTCGTCGGTGTCGGTATCGTCCTCCGGCGGGGCGGTATCGAGAACGGTGTCATCGTCATCGTCGTCGGTCATCTGGCCGTCGTCATCGTCGTCCTCATCGTCGCCGGGTCTGCGGATCGGCCCGCCGCCGTCATCGTCGTCGCCCATGTCGGGCATGGATGCTCCGCCGCCAATGCCCTGGACCACCGAGTTGACTTTGTCTTTGCTGCGCCGGAAGATCTCCTCGAAACGCGTCTCGAAGTTGTCCTTCGTGATCGAACCGTTTTCGATTCCGGCGACCAGGTCGTTGGTGACCTGGTTCATGGCGCCGATCGCACCGACCATGGTGATCGCCAGCCCCCGCATGTCGCTTGGCATTCGCTGCTTCCACTGGCCATTGACCTTCACGAAATCTGCTTCCGGCTGGCCGTCCTCATCAAAAACGCGAACGGTGGACCCATCCTGCCGGAATTCCAGGTCGGAGACCCTCTCGTTGGCGAGTTCCTGAAGGACATTGAGCTCTCGCAACTGGTCGCTGTTCGGCATCTTGGACAGGTCGTCCTTGAAGTCCTGCGGCGGCTCGATGCCCTTCTCCTGGATCAGTTGCTCGAGGCGGTTGGCCTTGGAGGGCAGGTTCTCGATGCCCTTGAGCATCAGGAAGACCGTGGCTTCCGGCTTGTCGAGATAGGATGCGACGGCCTCCCAGTTGTTCGCCTTGGCGGCATCGATCATCCGGCCGTAGATGATCTTGACGTCTTCGACGGGGTCGCCGGTATCGGGTGCGGGCTGGCGCTGGAAGCCGCCGCCGGTGTCTCCCGTTCCGCCGCTCGGGGTCTCGACGACGTACGGAACGCTCGAGCCGGGCTCGAGATCGGCCGGGTCGGTCCGCACGGTGCTGATCGCCGCGACCGAGCCGTCGAGTTCCGGGTCGTAGACGGTGGGTTCCTCGGGCACTTCGCCGGTTCGCTTGCAGCCGGCTGCCACGGCCAGGCAGGCGATGCCCAGCACGATGATCCACTTGCGCGTCGTCATGATATCACCTCGTCGTTGCCGCGTCCCCGTGCGGCCGGTCTGGCCGGGACGGGCGGGAAATCCGGGTCGTTACAGTTCGTCATCTTCCAGCGTCACGGGCTGCTGCTCGGCGGGCTCGGAAGCCTTTTCGCCCGCCAGGGCGATGCCCAGTTCCATCAGCGTGTTTCGTTCGATCATGGACCGCAGCGTCTCGCGGGGCACGGAGGGCAGGTTCGTTCCCTGGGTGACCTCATGCAGCCGGTAGACGCGCTCGATTGCCTGCTCCGCTGTAGAATACGGGAAATCGCTCCCGAAGAGAACCTTGTCCATCACATTGAACTGGTGGGCCAGCACGAGGGCGTTGTAGGCCTCCCAGGGGCGGCGGATCAGCGCGGCGATGTCGCCATAGACCCGCTTGTGCTTGCCGACCAGCGCGATCCCCTCCTCCAGCCAGGGGTGCCCCAGCGAGGAGATCACCATCGTCAGCGTCGGATACTCCTGGGCGACCTCGTCGAGCAGCAGGGGGCGGGCGTAGCCCATCGATCCCTTGGCCGGGAAGTGCGTGCCGTGGCTGAAGAAAATCGGCGCGCCCCGCTCGTCGGCGAGTTCATAGAGCTTCATCGCGCGCGAGTCGGTGGGGTTGAAGTTCTGCGCAGCGGGGGAAATCGTCAGCCCGCGAAACTCAGGCCGGTCCAGCAATTCCTTCGCGCCGTCGATGGCGTCGTCGGTGGTCGGGTCCACCGCGGCGATGCCGATCATCGTCTCGTCGTGCGCGGCGACGTGTTCGGCGACCATTTCGTTGGGCACGTCGGCGGCGAGATGCCGGCTGATGAAGCCCATCACCAGCGTCTTGTCGACGCACTGGGCGGCTTCGGCGTGGAACCTGGGCCCGGCAGCGACCGAGTCCTGACCCGTCTGGCGACGGAGGTAGTCTTCGGCATCCTTGCCCAGTTGCGAGGGGTCGGACCAGATGTGTGTATGGCAATCGACGATCATCGACGTACTCGACTATTAGCTTGCGGAAACGCACCTCTGCGGTGCGGTGGAAACCGGCGATTATTGTAGGCTACGACCGGCCGGGACGCAACCGCGCTTGGCGAGCGGCCGGGCGGTCATGTGTCCGGCCGGCAGGGCTTGCCCGGAGCTTGAACCGGCGGGGGTCGCGGGGGTTCTGCCCCTCTCGCAAGCTCACGCCGCGACAGGAGTTGGACGGGGTCGTGTCACTCCGGGCCGGTGGAGTCTTCCGGGTCGGGCAGTTCGCCCGAGGGTTCGAGCTGGCCCTTCTCGCTCTCGGCGAGCAGTTGGATGCGTTTCTCGGCGGTATCGAGGATCGTCCTGCATTGTTTGACGAGCTTGACGCCCTGTTCGTACTTCTCGATGGACTGTTCGAGAGGCACGCGGCCGGTCTCGATGTCCGAGACGATCTGTTCGAGCTTCTCCAGGGCCTCCTCGAAGGAGAGTTTTGGCTGCTTGTCGTCGGGTTTCTTCTCTGGCATGGTATTCCTCAGTCGAACAGGGTGGGTTTGTCTTCGTCGGGTTTGGGCTTGCGACGGGTCCGTTTGCGGGAGGGGGTGGGTCTGGCGGGATCGGGCCGGCCAGTTGCTCCGTCGACGGTGCTGCTCACCCGGCCATCGGGGAATTCGGTCTCCAGGCTGCCCGCGCGGGTGGCCTGGTCGGCCGAGCGGATGACCGCTCCGTCGGCGTTGCGGGTGACGGTGAAGCCCCTCTTGAGTATGCTGCGGTAGCTCATCGCTTCGAGTTGTCGGGCGGCGGCTCGGACGCGCTGCCTGGCCAGGCGGACCAGCCCGTCGGGACGGACACCGGCCAGACGCTGCTGCACGACCCCCAACCGGTCGCCCGCGCGTTTACTCCTGCCCCCCAGCGCCCATCGCAGGCGGGAGAGAAGCCGGTCGACCTGCGCTGCTCGGCGCTCCAGCACGCGGGAGGGCGGCATCGCAGCCAGCCGACGGGACAGCGGCTCGAGCGACCGATGACCTTGCGAGATCCTGCCCGACGCCCCGGCGTGCAGACGATGAGCGAGTTCGTCGACTCGCTGGGCGCCTGGTCTGATACGCCACAGCGGATCGCGGAAGACCACGCTGCGGAGCGCCGCCTTCAGCCGGTCGTGGGCGCGGAGGTGGCCGTCCCAGACCTGCCCGGCAAGGCGGGCGAAGAGTTGTTCGATCGCGGCGCGGACGTCCTGCTGGTTCGGCACGGCCAGTTCGGCTGCGGCTGTGGGCGTAGCGGCGCGGGCATCGGCGACGAGGTCGGCGATGGTGGTGTCCACCTCGTGGCCTACGCCGGAGATCACGGGCGTGTTGGCGGCATGAATTGCCCGGGCGACGACTTCCTCGTTGAACGGCCAGAGGTCTTCAATGCTCCCCCCGCCGCGACAGACCAGGAGCGTATCGATTCCGAGCCTCGCTGCTGCGGAATCGAGCAGGGCGATGGCGCGGGCGATTTCGCCGGCTGCTGCGTCGCCCTGGACGCGTGCGGGGACGAGATAGGCAGTCATGCCCGGCCAGCGGCGTCGAAGCGTGCGACAGATGTCGCGGATCGCTGCCCCGGTCGGGCTCGTGACGATGCCGATTGCCCGCGGGAAGCGGACAATGGGTTTCCTGCCGGCGGGGTCGAATAGGCCTTCCTTCTGGAGTTTCTCGCAAAGTTGCCGGAATGCCAGTTCCAGGGCCCCCTGACCTTTGGGGGTGATTTTCTCGGCATACAGCTGCACGTCGCCACGGGACTCGTAGACGTCCAGCCTGCCCTCGACGACGACCTCCATGCCGTCGGACGGCTGGAACTTCAGCCGACGGGCAGACGACCGCCACATGACGCACTTGAGGGCGCAGGCAGAGTCCTTGAGGGTGAAGTACAGGTGTCCGGAAGAAGGGCAGGAGAAGTTACTGATTTCCCCGACCACGGCCAGGCGTTTGGGAAAGCTGCGGGCGAGGGCCTGTTTGATTCTCGCCAGCAGGTCCGAGACGGTGACGGGTCCGTCGCCGCCGGCAAGGTCGTCAGCGATGTTGCGGTGGGTGTCGGAATCGAAGTCGCCCACATCGGGACCGGTATCGGGGCCTTTTGCTTTGCCGGGATCGAAGAAGTTGCTCCACTCTCTGGCCATCGGGAGGCATTGTATCGCCCGCCGGGGCGTGTGTCATCCTTCCGGCGCAGGGGGCCTGGCGGGTAGGCCGGCGAGTCTATGCCAGCCGGATAGGCTGGCCTGTTGCGGCGAGCACCGATCGCCACAGTTCGCCCTCGACGTTCATCCGCTTGGGCTCGCACGCGATCAGTTCGGTGGGCACGTGGATGAACACACCATGCCAGAGGCCTACGACCATGTCGGTCCGGCCGGCCATGGCGGCGTGGACCGCCGAGCGCGCGAACGTATCACACAGCACACTATCGTCGCCGTCGGCGGGCACCGAGCGGATGGTGTAGCTGGGGTCGATGTATTTGAAGTTCGCGGGGATGTTTTCCTGGCGGAAGTACGCGGCGATGCGGTCCTTCAGGAAGGGACCGATGTCCAGGAGTTTGGGGTTGCCCGACGCGTCGGTCCCGATCTGCCGGTCGGTCTGTTCGGCGAGGATGTCCTGTCCTGCCCCTTCGGCTACGACGACCACGGCGTGTCCACGCCGGAGGATGCGTTCCTTGAGGCACGCCAACAGTCCGTGCTTGCCCTCCAGGCGGAAGGGGACCTCCGGGACGAGGCAGAAGTTGACGTCCTGGCTGGCGACCGACGCAGCGGCTGCGATGTACCCGGCCGATCTGCCCATGAGCTTGACGATCGAGACGCAGTTCTCGTAGGCGTGCGATTCGTTGTGGGCCGAGTCGATCACTTTCCGCGCGACCTCGACGGCGGTGGAGAAACCGAACGTTCGCTGCACGTAGCGGATATCGTTGTCGATGGTCTTGGGGATGCCCACCACGGCGAGGGGCAGCTTGCGGTCGAGGATCTCCCGGGCGATGCGATGCGCCCCGGCCTGGGTGCCGTCGCCCCCCACCGTAAAGAGGATGTCGACCTTTCGGCTTCGGAGGAAATCGACCATTTTGCTGACGTCACCCGGCCCGCGGGAGCTGCCGAGCATCGTTCCGCCCTCGCGATGGATGTCCTCGACGACGTCGGTGGTCAGCTCGATGGGTTCGTGCCCCTCTTCGGAGAGTCCCGCATAGCCGAAGCGGATGCCCAGCACGCGCCCGACGCCGTACCCGTAATGAAGCTGCAGGAAGATCGAGCGGATGACGTTGTTGAGTCCCGGGCACAGGCCGCCACAGGTGACAATGGCGGCGGTGGTGTTGGCCGGGTCGAAAAAGAGCTTCTCGCGCGGGCCTGCCATCTCCCAGTAGATCTCGGATGTTGGGTCGGGTGGACCGGTCTTGATCTCCACGGTGTAGCGGCTGCGTGCGTGTTCGGGCACGAAGTTGACCACCCCGTCGCCGTGGACGGTGGAGAGTCTCAGCGGCGAGGGGATGTTGCGTTCTCCCAGCGTGGTGATGCGGGTGTCGTCGGGCGTCAGCATCGATGGGCTCCCTGGAGTTCGATCGTCGGTTTTCTTTCAGAGAGGATAGTCGCGGGTCGGGCTGCAATCAACGGGCGGGTGAAGGGCTGTGCACCGAGTCGGTTCTGGGCGAATGTGTGGGTGCGCAGAAACGAACCCGCCGCGGGCGTGGCATCCGGACGGGTTCGGGAACTCGTGCGTGTCCTCGGTTGTGTGATCAGCGGATGCGCGTTCCCTTGCCGGTTTCCCAACGCATGTACGGTGCGCTGTCGCGGTCGATGGGGGTCATCCACTTCTTGCTGCCTTTGTTGACCTTGGGGTCCGCAAAGATGGTCGTGTCGTGGGTCTCGACGTGGCCGTCGAAGAAGGCCATGTTGCTCGCGCCGCTGTACTCGGAGGTATAGGGATAGTGGTTGGCGGAGATATGGTTGGCGTGCGTTCGCTGGAAGGCGCGGGCTCCCTCGAAGACCATGACCAGTTCGGAGGTCCTGCCCATCTGCATGAATTTCCGTTCGTCGTCGCGCCATCTGCTGGTGCCGAAGTCGTCTTCGACGTCGTCGCTGTAGACTACGCGGAACGGCGAGTTGCCCTTGTTGGTTGCGTTGAGGCTGTACCATGTTCGCGTGGCTGTGCCGAGGATTTCGCCCATGGACCCCCACCGAAAGGGATCGTACCACCAACCCCGCCAGTCGATGAAGGTATTCGGCTGATCGCCGTAGTCGCCTGCCCAGGAGGTGCACTCCTCGTTGGTGCCATTGGGGCAACGGAAGGAGCTGCGATCCTCGCCCGGCGGGACCTCGTGTAGATTCTGTCCGTCGACCATTTCCGAGCGAACCAGCTGATTGGTGAAGAACTCGCCGTCGGAGTAGTGCGAGCTGCTGTTGGGCTTGATGCGATACCACACCAGCAGGTCGCGGTTGCGCTGGGCGTACTGATTGACGCCAAGGGAGATGTTTCGCATGTTGACGCGGCAGATGGCCGTCTTGGCCATTTCCTTGGCTTTCTGGAGGCTGGGCAGGAGGATCGAGACCAGCAACGCGATGATCGCGATGACCACCAGCAGCTCGATCAGTGTGAAGCCTTTCGATGAGGTGCCGGCGGGGGCCTGTCCCGGTCGTTTGACGTGCAGTGACATGTGGGTACTCCTCGGTTTGTACGTGCGCCGGCGGGGGCGCAAGCTCTCCATGCAGATGCAACTGAAACTGGCCCCGCCAGTATCATAATCGGCAACTACCCACATAGACTAGCAAATTTCACCCGCCTGTCAAAGACGATCCCGCCTGGGGTGGCGGCGTGTTCCCGGCGGGCCCATGGGCGCGGGGGTTGAACGGCCCGGGTCGCGGCCATGGGGGCGTGGGTCTTGTCAGGCGACGCAACTGCGACTTGGCTTTCCATTCAGCAAGTCGCCTACCAGGGTCCGCAGTTCATCGATCCGGAAGGGCTTGTATAGCGTGGGGATCTCGACGACGTCCAGGAAATTGATCATCCGCTCGGTGTAGCGGTCGCCGGTGAGTACGAGCGTTCGGTCCAGCAGGTCCCGCTGGTGCGTATGGAGGTAGTGCAGTACGTCCATGCCATCGGGCTTGGGCATGACCAGGTCCAGGATTACCAGGTCGAACGAGCCCAGGTGGAGCTGGGAGATCGCATCCTGTCCGCCCGAGGCGGTGCACACCTCGGCGCCTCGTCGCGTGAGCACTTCATCGACGAGCTGCACAATCTGGTCGCTGTCGTCGACGACCAGGATTCGTTTCCCATCGAGCTGGCGTTGCTGTGATTGCATGGTACGTCTCTCCCGAATCCGGTCGGAGGCTGCCCTAGGCGACCTCGGACCTTTCTGCAAGCCTTCGGAGCCTTCGCAGCAGGGCCTTGTGTCTCATGCACACGGCCGACTCGCTGATATCGAAGACTTCGGCGATTTCTCGAAATGTCATGCCTTTGCCGTAGTAGAGCATCAGCAGGCGCTGGTCGCGGGGGGCCAGATGTCGGACCAGTGCGGAGGTCTGGTCGCGGATTTCCATGCGACGGCGGGCGGTCTCGCAGCGTGGATCGACGACGTCGGGCAGCAGCGGTTTGACCTGCTTTCCGGGCGAGTCTTTGCGCCTCAGCACGCCGTCTTTTCTCATCTCGTCGACGGCGTAGTACGTGCCCTTGAACATTGCGAAGTTGGCGAAGGGCACGCCGCGGTCGCTGCAGTAGACTTCCGCTGCGCGGGAGAGGCCCAGGAAGGCGTAGCTGCCGAGATCTTCCCGGGGGACCCAGTTGTATCGCCTGCCCAGCCTCCCCGCGATCTTGTGGGCAAGGGGCAGGTATTTGTGCGACAGCTCCTGTCTCTGGGTTGAGGACGCTTGTGACATGGCTGGACCGTCCTGCTCGGTGCTGGCTGTCTCGAAATGCATTTGCGCCTGTCGGCTACGTTCATCATCGGTGGCGCGTCGCGGGACTGAGGGGGGCGTTGACCCTCAAAACCGTGGGAGAATTCCCTAGAGGCCGGTAAGTGCCTGCAATGCAAGAGACAGCTCCCCAGTGCAGAGGATGGACGAGGGAAAGAGGTCTGGAATACTCCCAAAACCCGGTCTGCGAGCGGCCGGGGTGTCCTTTGGCATGTGGGTTGGTCGGTAGGGTGAACGACCCACTCCGTCCGGCGCAGTGAGAATGACTCTCAGAAGTGCTCTGGTAAGATAGGCAAGAAAGGCGGAGTTTGAGGCTTGGCCGTCGGCGGATTCAGGCGGACTTCTTGCCCCGACGGTCGGGGGGCACGATGTCGTACCGCTTGAGCTTGGCGTGTAGAGTCGCCCGCGTGATGCCGAGCAGAGCGGCCGCCCGGGTACGCTGCCAGCCCGTTTCGCGGAGGGCTCGCAGGATGAACTCCCGCTCGGCGGTTTCCAGTGAGAAATCGTTGGGATCGGGCTCTTCGTCGGCGTTGTCGCTTGCGGGGGCCTGGCCTGTGGTGGGCGACGAGGGAACACTGCCATTGATCAGCAGGCTCCGGGGGGTGATCTGCTTCCCCTGTTCGAGGATCATCGCGCGCTCGATAACGTTTCGCAACTCACGGACATTGCCCGGCCAGCTGTGGGCACACAGAATGTCGAGCGATTCGGGGGTCAGCCCGACGAGGTCATCGCGCGGCGTGATGCCCGAGGTCTCTGCGAAGAACTCAGCCAGCAGGGGGATGTCGTCGCGACGCCTGGGTGACTGGAGAGGAGGAAGCTGGATGGGGAACACCGCAAGACGGTAATAGAGGTCCCGGCGGAAGGTTCCCTCGTTGATTTCCTTCTCCAGATCGCGATTGCTCGTGGCGATGACGGTGGCTTTGCAGTGGATGTCCCGCGTGCCGCCGACTTTCCGGAAGGTCCGTTCCTGCAGGACGCGCAGGAGCTTGGCCTGGAGTTCCAGAGGCATCTCGGTGATTTCGTCGAGGAACAGCGTGCCCTCGCCGGCGAGTTCGAAAAGCCCGGTTTTGTCCTTGTCGGCCCCGGTGAAGGCTCCCTTGACGTGTCCGAACAGTTCACTTTCCAGAAGGTTGGCGGTCAGGGCGGCGCAGTTTACGGCTACGAATCGCCCCTCCCGGCCGTGTCGCCAGGCGTGAACGGCGCGGGCGGCGAGTTCCTTGCCCGTTCCGGTCTCTCCGACGATCAGGACGGGGTTGCAGTTGCTCTCGGCGACCATGCGGACGGTCTTGAGCGTTTCGACCATGCCCTCGCTGTGGCCTACCATGGGCACGTCGGGCGGGCAGTGTTCGCAGAAGAACCTCCTGTAGGGCCCGGCGGCTGGGGTGTCGGGTTGTTGGGCAGGTCTTTGCTGTGGGTTCGGGGTTGTCGAATTGTCGGCGTGTCGGGTCGCCATGGACTCCGTGCGGCTGGGCATGTACGGTCCACTCCTTACCAGCGGAACGAGCGTGTTCCGCGAAGACATCTACGCAGTACGGCGAAGCCGGGGGTCGGTCACGCAGCGTTCATCGTGTGTGCCATTTTCCGCAGTTTGCGGATCAGGGCTTTGTGGCGGAGGCACACCGACGATTCGCTGATGTCGAACACCCGGGCGATTTCCTTGAAGGTCAACTGCTGGCCGTAGTACATCACCAGCAGCTCACGGTCCTGGGTGCGCAACTGTCCGAGCAGGGTGGTGCAAAGATCGCGGGCTTCGAGCTTGTCCTTGGCGTCTTCGGAATGGAGGTCCGGGATTTCGAAGCTCTGCTGGTCGTTGTCGGGGCTGGTGTCGTTCATGGAAACGAACCGTGGCCCGGCCTTGGCGCCTCTGCGCTTGAGGATGCTGTCCTTGCGCATTTCGTCAATTGCCCAGAACATCGCCTTCTGTGAGGCGAAGTTTGCGAAGGGCACGCCGCGGGTCGGGTCGTAGGCGTTGGCAGCCATGGTCAGACCCAACAGGGAATAGCTGTAGAGGTCCTCCATGTTAACCCAGGAGTAACGGCGCTTGAGACGGGCCGAGATCTGACGCGCGATGGGGAGATGTGCGTCGATCAAGGCGACGGGGCTCTTGGCGGTTGCTGATTTCGCACCCATTGTTGGTCCTCTTTGCTCAGAATGCCTGTCGGAGATATGTCTGGTTGCCAATCCAGCGTTGCGACGCACTATGTATCGCGAAACTGGCCAACAAGATTCAACAGGGCGCTTCCCCTAAAACAATAGGTAGGCTGGCTGGGAATTCGGACTTTGGGGCTTGCGATTTTGCTCGTGTTAAGATAGATAACCTAGCTATGATTTCCGATTTTGGCCTGAATCCCCCATTTTCGCTGGAAACAACCCCGACATGTCGCGGTGCTTGAACTACAAAACACAAGATGCAGAAAACGAGAAAAATCAGGTAGTTTGCGTCATTTCTGGGTGTATTTACCTATTGCGTCTGCGGGAGAAATCTGGCGTTTCGGTGGGAAAATGGCTGGCAGAAAATTAAAGGAACCCACGGATTTGGCCGAAAGCTCCGCTGACCAACACGTGTCCACCCAGGTCAAACGCTTCAGGATCCGTGGATTCTGCAGGGTGCTCCCCACGGATGCAGGCCTCGGTTTCCCGCCCGGACCGCCGCGCTCTCTCACCGGCTGGGGGTCACCCAGCGAGGGGCTTTTCCGTTTCCGTCGGGTTCGGGTCATCTCGGAGGCCGATCGCCTTTGTCCTGACATGCCCGTTGGGGAGCAAGGCTCGAGCGATTTCCCGTCTCCAGAGGCCCACAGCGGCGTCTGCGCCGCCGGTGTTGCCAGGTTGGGCCTTCCCAGCAGACGAGGCGGGGATGCTTCCATCACTTCTTCCTCCCATGCCAACCAGGCCAAGCCCTCTGAGACGGCATACCGGTGGGAAAGGCGAGGAAGTTCCGCAGGGCGCAGGCCGAGAACTCAGGCGTTCAGGCCAGCGAGCAGCCCTATAAAAGGATGCCCGCTGCCAGAACTGGCCGGCGGGCATCGAAGATTCCCGTTTCGCGAGTTGTCGTCCGTGTCAGATCGACACCATTCCGTGTTGGATTGCGTGGCGCATGAGCCCGGCGATGCTGTCCACTTCGCACTTGCGGTAGATGTTGTACCGGTGGTTCTCGACCGTTTTCGAGGAGATATGCAGCCTACGGGCGATCTCCTTGCTCGAGAGTCCCTCGCACAGCAGCTGGACGATCTCGATCTCCCTGCGGGAAAGCTCCACCGATGGCAGCCGGGAACTCTTGGACGGCTCGATCGCGGTGGAGATATCGTTGACCAGCAGCTCGGCTGCGTCGGGAGCGAGATAGACCTTGTTCTCCGAGGCCATCTGAATGGCTTTGACGAGTTCTTTGGGGTCGGCGTCGAAGTTGACGTAGGCCTTGGCCCCGATACGGAGGGCGGCGTATACCTGCCCGCGGCTGGCCTGATCGGAGAGCACCACCAGCGGCAGGGAGTTGCCCGTTTTGCTCAGCGTGTCATGGATGCGATGGAAGGTCGTGAACGGCCCGCCTGAGACCAGAAGCAGGAGAACCTGTGCGGAGATGCCCTGGTCGTCAGATAGGGCCTCGCCCAGTTGCAGGTCATCCTCTACGACTTCGGTAACGTCCAGCCCCCGGGCACGGAAGAACTGTTGCATCGCCTGTCGCAGGATCTTCTTGCCTCCCACGAGGCACAGACGAGTCGTCCCCTGGTAGTCCGGGTTCGTCTCTACGGGTTGCTGTATGTCCTGGGGCGCTGAGAAGCGGGTCATCCCCCTCGCGTCGGCCATGGGGTACTCCCAATCATTGTTTTGATGTGTCTCGTTACGTCCGTCCATGGGCACCCTGGTTGCGGGCATCCTGCCCGAACACCGTCACACGGTCGCCTGGCTGAAAGACTTGAAGCCGGCTGCCGTCTGCATATTGCCTTCACTGCCTGAAGGATCACTTCGTCCGATACTTCGACGTCGATCCGACGTAACTGCCTGTCAGAACGCTTGGTGCGTCCGTAGAAGACAGATCGGTTGCAGCGGTCTCAGAAGTCCAGCGAAAGAGGCTTTGTGAAGCAAATCCCTACGCCAACGCCTTCGCTTGGCTCGGTTTCCACACGCACCACCTGCCCGGATCCGCGGATCCTGCCTTCCGAAGAACTGTATCCTTCCCCGGGGGGCACGGCCAGTTCGAAGCTGACCTTCGTTCCATTGGGTATCTCGTCCGGCGACGACAGGTACACCATCATGCCGTTGGGGGAGATATCCCCGGTTCTCAGTTCCGTCTGCTCTGGGCTCGCCGAGGTGTCCTCGAATTCCAGGGACACGATCGGCAGGCTGACGCTGAGCCTGCGGAACCTACGTCTTTCGGTTGTTGTGTTCACGGTCGCCCCCCGCGCTGTCGTACGGCTTCTGTGGTAATGGACCACATCACGGACCTGCCTTCCCGGGTGCGACTCCGGTAGTAACCCCCGGCCGGTTCCGAATGCGTGGCCTGGCACGCCAGACCAACAGGCCAGTCTCCGCGGCGGGCAGAAACCGGACCCTACCTTTCGCATGCTACTTCGGAACGGCCGGTTCTTTCGTTGACGAGAAAATCCCGGTTTTCACCCACTGGCGTGCAAAAAAGCACCCAATAAGACCTCTCGGGTGATCATCCGGTGGTCAGATACGACATGTGCCTCCGTGCAGGTGGGCGGATTCCCCGATGGGCAACTCCGTTTCCATCGCTGCGAATGGGCCTGAGAACTGCTGCTACCCACACGCCCGCTGAGACAAAGACCTGCATTGCCCAAAAAGTACCCCAGGGCCCTGCCTGGCACGATCATTCTATGGGGGGCTTGCGTTCCGGACAATCAAAAGCAGGAATTCTTCCAAAAGCGGGCAGGCTGGGGCCCCAGCGGGCCTCCGGCCGCCAGAATCCGGGGAATCCCTCTCCACCAGGAACCTTGCAGTTTTTGCGTGTCGCAACCCTCGGCCTTCTGGTAGGATTGTTCCGACCCAGCCAGAACCTCCAGCAGAGGAGGCCCGCATGAGAAAAATCCGCATGTCTCTTTGGTTCGTCGCCTTGGCTGTACTTGCGTCAGGACCGCTGACCAGCCTGGCCGCCGAGGCTTCGGAGACCGTGAAGATCGAACTCCAGCGCGAAACGGGCAAGGCCGTTGCGGAGCTTGTCACGCCTCGCCGCGTTCTCGGGTCGCAGGAGCGATTCGTCTCGCGATCATCCAAGGCCGACATCACGGTCTTTGGCGAGTCTGTTTCCCTGTACGCCTTGGGCAGTCGGCGCTCGACGTTCATCGGCTTCGATCACGACGGCAACGGGAAGATCTCCGCCAAGGAAGTCGAAATGGTTCGGGGAGACAGTTGCGTTCTCAGCTTCTCTATCGGCCAGGGCGACGATGCCGTGGACGTCGACCTGCTGCTGGACAACATCAGCATCTACTCTCGCGGGAAGACGGTCAGCTACTTCACCGCGAGTTACACGCCTGCATTCTGCTTCCGGGGCAAGCTGGGCGACCAGTTGATTCGTCTGGTCGACCAGGACCTCAGCGGCACGATCACGCAGGACGGCACGGATGCCATCTCCGTAGGCGCCGGGCCGGGGGCACTGCCTCTGGGCAAGATCCACCGGATCGGCGACAAGCACTACCGGATCGACGTAGCCGAGGACGGCCTGTCTCTCTCGGCAGAGCCTGTCGAACTCGATGATCTCGCCATGGTCAAGGTGCCCATGGATCGCGATGTCCTCAAGACCCTTGTGCTGATCGGCAAGGACATGCAGGTCTATGACCTCGCGCGGAAGGGCGTTGTGAAGATTCCTGCCGGGGAGTACCGCCTCTCGTACGGGCTGCTGTCCGGAGGGCGGTGGGAGATCCCGATATCCCCCACACGCGAAAGCCCGACATACAAGATCATCGGTGGCAAGCAGAACACGCTCCGTCTGGGCAAGCCGCTCAGGCTGGAGTACGTTGCCTCCAAACGAGGCGACGAGGTATACGTAGCCCCACCGATCAAGGTCCTCGGAGCCGGTGGCGAGGAATATGGCTTCTCCTTCGACGCAGGCGGGAACCTGCCTGCCCCCAAGGTAAGTCTCTACAAGGGCAGACGGAAAGTCAGTTCCGACTCGATGGGGTATGGCTGAGGCGGCGGGCTTTGCGCGTACTCAAGGAGAGTACCAGACGGCTTTGCAGACAGTGGAAGTGTTGTGTTGACCGTGAAGCTGCCCATGGTGGGCACGCTTTCAGGGCGGATGACCGGCAAGGAAATCTCCGGCCAGGCGAAGGAGCAGGAAAACGAAGAGCAGCCGGCCGTTGTGGTCGAGGATCTCGACGAGTCCGGCTCGGACAAGTCGACTTCGGGCGAGTCGGCCGAGGCCGACGACAGCGACCGGAAGGACGATGCGAGCGAAAAGGCCGAAGCGTCGGCAGACGATGGCGCTGAAACCGAGGCGGCTCGTATTCTGACCCTCGCCAGAGCGTACATGAATTCGGATCTTCGCGAGCAGGCGATCAAGAAGCTCGAGAAGATCATCGAGGAGTATCCGGACACCAAGGCTGCCCGGGAGGCAAAGAAGCTCCTGCCCGAGTAACCGTGGATTGGTCGCAGGCGTCCGCGGATGGCCCGCCTTGGCGGGCGGTCGGCGGACGTTTGCATTCCTGGCCGATTGACCCGGAGGTGACAGGCGACCTGGTGGCGCCCCTGGTCTTCAAAACCAGTGCGGGGCTCAAGCAAGTCCCGGGTGGGTTCGATTCCCATTCGCCTCCGTAGCCCCTCCCCCGCCGGCGAGGGGCTTTCTGTTCCATCAAGCGACCGGCCCGAGGCCGTTTCTCCGCTGCGCACCTGCTATCCGCAGCAGCCTCCCTGGGCAGGTCCGTCATCGCAGCGTTGTTTCATCTCCTCGTAGAACATCCGAACGGGCGCTCCGCCCATGGCGATCGCAAGCCAGGCGGCTTCCTCCAGCTGCTGGTCGGTCAGGCCCATCGATCGTGCCTTGCGCCAGTGGGCTTGGAAGCAGGGCTCGCAGCGGGCCAGGATTACCAGCGCGAAGGTGACGATCTCCTTCGTGCGGGCATCGATCGCCCCCTCTTGCCCCGCCGATCGCATCAGATCTCCGAACGCCCGGAGCGAATCGCCTGCTGTGGTATCGGCGACGGCCTGATCGGATGGCGACCCGCAGCAGCAGGGGGATTCATCGGTTGGGGAGAGAGTCTGCTCCCGGGTTGCACTGTCGCAGCAAGTTTCCGTCGCGGCTGGCTGACAGCAGGCAGCGGTTTCGTCCGCCGTCTGCGCGTTGGGGCCCGGCGTGTCGACGATCTCTCGAAGCGTGGCGGCTTCTGCATCCTCGCTGGAGAGGGTCACTGCGATTGCTCCGGCCGATTCCGCAACGATGCGCCCGATCGTCCACGCCCGGACGCCTCGAGCTTCCAGCGCCTCCAGCAGCGCCACATGATGCGGATGCGGCACGGCGATCAGCAACCCGCCGGAGGTCTGTGCGTCGAATCCCAGAGCGACCTGCTCCGGCGAAGCGGCCTGGCTTATGCCGATGTCCTCCGCGACGTACTCGGTATTGCGCTCGATCGCCCCCGGGATCACCTCATCGGCAAGGGCCTCCAGGGCGCCCTCGAACGCCGGCAGCGCGTCGGCCCAGACCTGCGCGGTAACTCCCGAGTGGCGGCACATGCCCACCAGGTGCCCAAAGAGCCCGAAGCCGGTGACGTCCGTCGCGGCGGAGATACCCACATCGCTCATCGCCTCGGCGGCCTCCCGGTTCAGCGTGGCCATGGACTCCTCGACCGGCGAGAAGTTCACCGCCCGGCCGATCTGCCTGCAGAAGCTCAACACCCCCGCACCAAGCGGTTTGGTGAGCACCAGCACGTCGCCGACCCGGGCGCTGTTGCGGGCTACGACCTTCTCGGCTGCAATCGTTCCGGTGATTGCGAACCCCAGCTTGATTTCCTCGTCCTTCACGCTGTGGCCGCCGATCAATGCGACGTCGGCCTCGGCGAAGACGTCCATCGCGCCTTTCATCATGCGATACATCAGCTCCCCGGGCAGCGTTTCGGAGGGATATGCGAGCACGCTCAGGGCGCTTCTGGGTTGGCCTCCCATCGCGTAGATGTCCGAGAGACAATTGGCTGCACAGATGCGGCCAAATGTTTCGGCGTCGTCGACGCAGGGAGTCATGACGTCGACAGTCTGGACGAGACAGGTCTGCTGGTCCAGGCGGTATACGCCGGCGTCGTCGCCGGCGGGCATGCCGGAGATCACGGCCGGGTCGTCGACAACGGGCAGACGCTTGAGCACGGTTTCCAGGTCGGCCGGGGCAATCTTGCTGGCGCATCCGGCGTTGTGGACCCGCTCGGTCAGGCGGATGGTGTCGACCGGAACGGGGTCCGGACGCTCGCCCGCGCAGGGGCAGTAGCCATCGCTTTGGAACACGTCACACGGGCAGGGCTTTCGCGGGTCGCAGATGCAGTGTCCCAGCTTCATCGACCGTTGCATGATGCGTCGCCGCTTGGCGAGATCTACGTTCGGCATATCGGTGTCTCCTCGAGGCCAGGCCTCGTGGAGGCACCGGCCGGCTAGGGCAGCTCATGTTTCTTTTCGGGGCATTTCACCTCGATCCCGTCGATCCGGTAGGAGATCGTTGCGGTGATCGTTCCGGTCAGACTGGATGGCGCACGCCATGTGCGCGAGCAGGTGAAGCCTCAGCCATACTCCAATGTGCCCGAGTATCGCTCCTTGCCGTTCTCGTCGATGATGGTGATCGTCGGGGCGGGGGGGCGCTTGTTGCGCATGTACACCGACCGCACGGCTCGGCCTTGGGCGTCCCGCAGCGCCATCGACAGCCGCACGCTCCGACCAAACAGTCCGCGCTTGCCCGCGCTGACGGCCGGGGTTGCCTGCAGCGGCAGGAACGACAGCGCGCTGGTCTTGCCGGCTACGATCTTCACCGGAGCACGTTTACCGTAGTCCCGGATCTCCAAAGCCAGCTCGGGCCGGTGATCGTTATCCTTCTTGCTTGCGTCATACCTCGCGACAACGTACTCGCCGGCCGGAATGGACACTTCGTTGCCGTCGCCCTGATCGAATTCCATGATGTACCTGTCGCTGATGAGCTGCAGCGACCAGGCGTCCCAGCGGTGGGGCAGCTTCAGCGTGCCGATCTTGCCCTTCAGCGGACGAAGGACCACCCGCGAGTCATCCTGAGGCAGGAGAGACGAAACGTACCATCGGCCTGCGATCTGGACGGGCTGGCCGAATCTCGCCTTCACCTCGGGTTCTGCGAAGTTCGCATCGAGGCTGAGCACAAGCAGGTCGCCGCGTTGGTAGCCCCGTCCGGCTGGCCGGTAGCGATCGGCAGCCTCCAGGTTGTTGTTCGTATCATGCAGCCGAAGGTGGTAGGTCTTGCCGAGCACGTCGATCGTTGCCACCCGGGCGGTGTCCAGCGTCAGCGTAAGGTTTCGCGTCGAGCCACGCTTGACATAGCGCAGGCCCACGATGATTGGTACGCTCCTGCCATCGATCCGGACCGTTGCTTCGCCCGACGCCCTCGCCGAGAAGAACCGCTCCCTCTTCTGCATCTTCAGGGGAAGGACAACGGCTTCGGAGAAGTCTCCCTGGCCAGTCAGGTCGAGTCGAGCCACAGACGGGTTGGCGTCTTCCGATGAATTCGCATCGATCGCGACCCAGAT
>CAZXSK010000021.1:20187-43568 GCA_964642855.1 uncultured Planctomycetaceae bacterium
CGGCAATGCATCGTACCAAACCGGACCCGCTGTCCGGGCGAAGGTTGGCGGGCGATCTGTTACCGATAAGACGTACCGTCGACGGAGATGTTCGCTACGAGCCGATTGCCCGCAGGTCGACGTCGTGGCAATCCTCCAGGGCAACCGGATCCAGATCTCCATCGTTCCCCGCCAGGTGGGGGCAGTCTACGACGGACCCGCGCAGGTTCCGGGCCGCCAACCCATGCCACGCCGGCACGTCGGCGCCGGCTTTGGGCAGGCGGGTCCGGATGTTCTGCAACCAGAGGCGATCAACGTTCTCAGCTACGACGACGGCATTGGTCGCCTGTCCCCAGGGGCAGTCGTTGGAGTTCTGATGGGACTTGCAGATCTTCGCAAGCTCACGATTGTCCTCGAGCTTCGGATGCGACAGATCGATGTCCCGCAGCGTGACGTCCTCGATGCACGAACCTTCTGCGGCCGTCAGTACGCACCGACCCTTCGTCTCAGCTACGATGTTGCTGATAACGATCCCCCGCATCGAGCCCAGGGGCGAGTCGGGACCGCGGCCGTGGTGCTGAATGTCGCAGTAGACGACCTTCTCCTGCGGGATCTCGTCGGGCACCATGCACCGGCCTGTGATGTTCGTGATCGCGACGTTCTCGATGAATCCGGGCGTCCACATTTCCAGTTGGATCATCCGAAGGGCCTGCTCGACCACGCAGTTGCTCATGGACACGTCACGAATGCCACAACTGGTCTCCGCCCCCAGGCCCAGGGCTGCGCAGTTGGTCTTCAGCGTGCAGTTGGTCACCGCGATTCGCTCGCAGGTGCGGGCGTCTTCGGTGGCCTTGAGGATGATGCTGTCGTCGCAGCCGACGATGCGACAGTTGCTGATCATCACGTCCCGGCAGCCGTTGACGTCGATGCCGTCGGTGTTCGGGCCGTAGATGTGGCTGTCGATGGTGATGCCGTCGATCCGCACGCGGTCGCAGCAGAACGGGTGCACGCCCCAGCCCGGTGCGTTGCGGAAGACGACGTCGCGGATCACCAGGTCGCTGCAGTATCGCAGCTCGATCATCGGATTAATGCGGGGCTTCCAGCCTCGCCAGAAGGGCCCGTCTTCCGGCCAGTGGGGAGGCATGCGGCGGAGATCGTCGGAGATGTCCACCCCGCGTGCTTTCAGGTCGCGCAGGGGCG
This sequence comes from uncultured Planctomycetaceae bacterium, assembly GCA_964642855.1. Classification (GTDB taxonomy): domain Bacteria; phylum Planctomycetota; class Phycisphaerae; order SM23-33; family SM23-33; genus CAZXSK01. The sequence goes on from CAZXSK010000021.1 coordinate 21,367, forward strand.
GCTCCCAGAACCGCTCGCCGCGCCCGTCGATTTCGCCGTCGCCTTCGATCGTCAGGTTCTCGCAGTGATCTGCAACCAGGGTGTGGTAGCGATTCGGACTGTTCTCGCCTGCACGTTTCTGCGGTGTGTAGTCGTTCAGGTCGTCATGGGCTTGAAGAACCGCTCCGCGACGCAGGTGAAACCGCAAGCCGCTGCGAAGGTGCAGCGTGGTGATGGTCCATCGACCCGGTGGGACGGTGACCGTTCCGCCGCCACGCTCGCCAACTTCATCGATTACCCGCTGGATGGCTTCGGTGGTCGCCAGGGGGTGATCGGTCTGTCGCAGTCGTTCAGCCAGTGCAGTTTCATGGGTATCCATCGGGTCCTCCAACTGGCAGGGGGTGGGGTTACTGTCCTGTCACGCGGTCGAGGCAGGCGTTGGTCACGTCTTCCATCAGCAGGGGCTTTCGGGCGTCCGGCGAGGCCAGGCGGATGTCGACATCCCGCATTTTCAAGCCATCCACATGCCGGATGAAGAACCCGTACGTCGGCAGGTGCATGCCCTTCTTGTTGCCGTACATGTTCACCTCGGGATAGGCCCCGCTGTTCTCGGGGACCTCCCGGAGAATGCTCTCGGATTGCACCCCGCCGACCTGCTCGATGCTGATATCCGAGAGGCTCACACGGCGGATCGGGTGACCCGGATAGCCCGAGATAGAGCACGAAATCGGGCCTGCCTGCCGGGCGATAACGTTGCGGATGGCAATGTCCTCCATCCGGCCGTGGTCGGGGGTGTCGTCTGGCAGGCGACGGTCCCACCGATCGCCCAGGCGAATGAAGATCGGCGCGAAGACCTTCTCCACGATCAGCCCTTCGATGCTGATGCCGCGCATGGTTCCGCCGTCGGTGCACTCCAGCGCGCAGCCGGTGATCAGAGGTCGGCCTTCGGGATGGCTGGGTATCGGCTCGGGATGTCGGGAGGGCGTGAGCACGCAATCGGCGATGCGGATGTTCTCGAACCCCGCGATGCTCTCGGTGCCGAACTTGATGCCGTGGCAGTTGGACCGCAGACGACAGCCGGTGACAACGATGTTCCGGCAGGGGTAAGGGCCGGTGTTCTTGAACACCAGCGCGTCGTCGCGGCTGTCGATGTCGCAGCCGACGATACGCACCTCGCTGCTGCCGTCGAGATCCAGGCCGTCGTTGGTGCGATTGTTGTGGTTCCACACGCTTACCCCGTCAATGAGCACTTCCTCGCAATGGAAGTACTGCTGCATCCACGTTCCCGAATGGATGAGTCTCACGTCGCGGACAGTCACCCGCCTGCAGCAGAGAAAGTGGAGGTTCAGGGGCTGGCATTCACCCTGGGAGAGCTCTTCCAGGCAGCCATGGTTGCCATCGATCGTGCCCTGTCCCGTGATGGCGACATCCTCGCAGCTGTCGGCGAGTATCAACCTGCGCGTGAATGGCCTGCGGGTCTGGACTCGGTCTTCGGGGAACCATTCGGGGTAATCGGCCAGGCGGCTGGTGCCCTGGAGCACGGCCCCGGGCTGCAGGTGCAGTTCGATGCCCGATTTCAGATGAAGGGTCCCTGTCCGCCACAGGCCCGGCGGAATCGTAACCCGGCCGCCGGTCGGTGCAAGCTGGTCAATGGCAGCCTGGATGGCTTCGGTGTTGACCGCTTGGGGGCCGGGGAGGGCTCCGTGTTCGCGAATGTCACCACTCATGGTCTTCCTTTCAGGTCTTGCAAGCCGGTCCAGAACAGCCAGGCCCGCCCGCGAGCTTCGCGTGAAGCCGACCAGTCTACCGGCGTGCAGGACCTCGGGCAACCGGTTCCGGTTGGGGATCAAGTCTGTCAGAAACTTTGGGTTCTTCCAGTTGCCTGAGGTATACTCAGGCAGCAGACGCAGGCCATGTCCGGAAATCGGGCCGATTCGGCTGGCGTCCGCACATCTCCGACAGGCCGGGCGGGTTGGGCAAGGAGTCCGAACATGGCCGTCGTCAATCACCGGGAAACTCGACTCTGGAACGTCCGATGGAGCGGGTCTGCGCGTCGCAGCGCATTTACGTTGATCGAGTTGCTCGTGGTCATCGCGATCATCGCGCTGCTGGTGAGCATCCTGCTGCCCTCGCTGGCCAAGGCTCGACATCTGGCCCGGCGAACCGTCTGCCAGGTGAACCTCAGCAACGTGGGCAAACAGATCCATGTCTACGCCGCGGACTTCCGTGGCCGAACCCCGCCGCACGAGAATGACCCGCGCAACCGTGTGAGCACGGCCCACGCCACGATGAAGATCTTCTACAACAGTTGCTGGGGCGATAATCCAAAGCGCTGGCCTCTGAACTTCGGCGTGCTGTTCCACGCGGGATACATTTCCACGCCGGAGTGGATGTACTGTCCCGGCCAGCCGTACGATGGCTACCGCTTCGACAACCCGAAATACCAGGACTACTGGGCAGAGAAGGACGTTCTGGATACCCAGGTGTTCTGCTCGTACCTGTACGATCCGAACCCGGACATGGAGAAACCCTATTACCACGGCGGGGAGCCGCCCAAGCACCCGACGGTCGACACCATGCCGCCTAACTGGATCCTGGCGATGGACTTCCTGGGAAACCGTCGCAAACGCTTTGCTCATCAGACCCTGGGCCATGGGTGGAACATCCTTCGGGCGGACACCAGCGCCCAGTGGCACGTCAACGAAGAGGTCTACGAGTACATCAAGGACATCCACAGCCATGGGCGGTGGAACGAATTTCTCCATGCCCGCGACGCACTGCTTGAGATGAGACACTGATCGCCCGATACGGTCGACAGGGGGTCACTGTGGACACCCCGAGCCCTTGCGGATGTCGACCCTATGATCGACGGAAGACAACAACTCGTCGTGGTGCTCGCCGGTCTGCTCCTGGCTTGGCTTCCGGGCTGCAGGCGGGCGATGTCCAGGCCCGGTCGCGACGAGCGGTCGTACACCGTCTGGGCCAAGCCGAAGATCGACGAAGGCAGCAGATACGTGACCTTTGTGCTGTGCATCGAGGACGACCGCGGGCAGGGGCACAACAGGCTCACGCCGCCCGAGGGCGGCGGGCCAATCACTCCCACCATCCGTGTCTACGACGTCGACGGGTTCGAGGTGCATTCCGCCCAGATGGGGTATGGCTGAGGCGGGACGTGTTCGCACACATGGAGTGTGCCCTATGACTGTGGCGGCGAGTTGGCGGTGGTCATCGAGTGCGGCGAAAGCTCGCTGGACATTACCACCCGCGAGACCAGCTTCTTCATCCCGTGAAGCCGGTAAATGGCGGGGCGATTTCGCTTTGCCCGGCTGGTCCGGTAGAATGTCTGCACCATGACTCGCAGGAACTCACAGCTTCTGCTGGCCGCGACGATCGGCATTGCGATCATCAGCGTGGCTGGCTGCAAGCTGCCCCGCTCCAGCCGGGGCAGCACCGAACGCACCTACACCGCACGCGTGGTTCCCCGGGTGTTGCGCGGCGGGAAGATGGTCGGTTTCTCGCTGAAGATCTTCGACGATCTGGGCAAGGGCAGGAACTATCTCCGCAGGCCGGACGGCTCGCTCCCTGCAGCTCCGTTGATCCGCGTGCTCGACGCCGACGGCAACGAAGTCCACTCGGCTCGCATGGGATATGGCTGAGGGGGCTTCTGCTCGCACACATGGCGTGTGCCCGCCCACCTGAAAGGAACATTCACCGTCCAGCTGGAGTACGATGCCGCTCCGCTGGAGGTGAAGACCCAAGACGCAACCATCCAGTTGCAGTAACTGCAACGGGAATGCTTTCGTCGCTGTCTGATTGAGGCTTCTGCCTGCCCCGGCTACCATGCCTTTGCGAAAGCACGCTTCTGCCATGCGAATTGAACTCCACATGCATACCCGGCGATACAGCGCCTGTGCCTTGGCTGGGCCGATGGACGTGGTCAATCACGCTCGCGAGTTGGCTTACGGGGCGGTGTTCCTGACCGAGCACGATGCAATCTGGCCGGTGGAGGAGCTTGAAGCGCTTCGTCGGGCGTGTCCGGACGTGAAGATCCACTCCGGGGTCGAGCTGACGCTGACAGCGGGGGGCGGTCTGCAGCACCTGCTGGTGCTGGGCACCCAGGACGAGCGGTACCTGCAACTGGCGGATCGTCCGGCTGAGGTGCTCGCAAGGGCGCGTGACGACGGCTGCCTGACGGTTCTGGCCCATCCGTACCGTTTTGACGGGGGCGACCGGATTCTTCACGAGGGTCTGCTTCCCGACGCCATCGAGTGGCATACGCCCAACGTGGACGGGGAGCAGGCAGAGTGTGCACGGGATCGGGCCGACTGCCTGCACCTGCCGGTCGTCAACGCTGGCGACGTGCACGATTTGTCATTCCAGGGGCAGTTCTACATCGAAACAGACCGGCCGATCGAACGGGGCACGGACATCCGGCAGATCGTGCTCGACGGCGAGTACCGCAATGTCGGGCCGGGCCATGGAGCAGACCGGTAGATCGGGCGCCTGAAGGCGGGAGTGCGGACCCATAGCGTGCACGCACGCAGCGGGAGAGAGAATGTTCCGGAAAAAACCCGTACCGGTCAGCGCTGGCGGTAGACGATCCGGCCTTTGGAGAGGTCGTAGGGGCTCAACTGCACGAGCACTTTGTCTCCCGGCGTGATGCGGATGTAGTGCCGTCGCATCTTGCCGGAGATGTGACCGATGAGCTCGTGCGTCTGATCGCCCATCTCGACTTCCAGGCGGAACATGGCGTTCGGCAGTGCCTGCTTGACCGTCGCCTCAACTTCAATAGCATCGCCCTTGGGCATATGACTCCTTCCGGAACTTCCTGGTGCAACGCCCCTTCACTGCAGTCGCCGGGGCTGAGGCCCTTCATGATATAGGCACCTGGCCGGGCGGTCAATATGCTCTCGCACGCGGAAAATGCAATTTGCCTCTATCAGAGGGGCAGTCAGGTCCGCCCCGGGAGCCGAGCGAACCTTTTGACTTCCACCGATTGACACCGCCGGTCCTATGGGCAAGATAGAGGATGATCCGACCCGAGCAGATTGCGAGACACCCATGACCCGATCGATCGATCACGACCTCGTGCGACATATCGGCAAGCTCAGCCGCATCGAGCTCACCGACGAGCAGGTGCCCGTCTTCGCGAGGCAACTGGGGAGCATCCTGGAGTATTTCGACAAACTCCAGGAACTCGATACCGAGAACGTCGAGCCGATGGCCCATGCCGGCGACGTGAGCAACGTCCTGGCTGACGATGCCCCCCAGCCTTCGCTGACCCCCGACGAGGCGCTGGCCAACGCCCCCGCCCGTGAAGGCGACCTGTTCAAAGTGCCCAAGGTCCTTGGTGAAGGCGCCTGAGTACCTCGACCCGGAGAAAACCGTGAGCGACCTGCTGAACTTGACCGCCTGTGAGCTTCGCGACGAGATCGCGGCTGGAAACGTCTCTGCCGAAGAGACCGTCCGCGCCTACCTCGAAGCCATTGAAGCCCGCGACGCCGAAATTGGTGCCTACAACGAGACGTATCCCGAACTGGCTGTGGATCAGGCCCGGGCGGTGGACACCGCCCGGGCGGCTGGCACGCCGCTGGGCGCGCTGGCGGGGGTGCCCGTGGCGATCAAGGACAACATGGCTACGACCTTCGGTCGCACGACCGCATCGTCGAAGATCCTGGAGAACTTCCGAGCGCCGTACCACGCCACCGCCTGCCGGAAACTTCTCGACGCCCAAGCCGTGGTGCTCGGCAAGGCCAATCTCGACGAGTTCGCCATGGGGTCGTCGACGGAGAACTCCGGGTTCGCCCCGACGCGAAACCCATGGGACACGTCGCGCGTTCCGGGCGGATCGTCCGGCGGCTCGGCTGCTGCCGTTGCGGGCAGACTATGCGCTGCTTCGCTGGGCTCCGATACCGGCGGGTCGATCCGCCAGCCTGCCTCGTTCTGCGGGGTCGTTGGATTCAAGCCCACCTACGGGCGCGTGAGCCGATACGGGTTGCTGGCGTATGGCTCCAGCCTCGATCAGATCGGCCCGCTGACACGCAACGTCCGCGATACCGCCTTGCTTACCGGCGTGATCGCCGGCCACGATCCGCGCGATTCCACCAGCGTAGACACTCCCGTGCCGGACTACCTTTCAGATATCGACACACCCGTCGACAAGCTGCGCATCGGCCTGCCGAAGGAGTTTTTCACCGATGCCCTGGCTGGCGAGATCAACGACGCCATTCACGCGGCGGCGGACAAGCTCAAAGACGCCGGCGCCGAAATCGTGGAAATCTCCCTGCCCCACAGCAGGATCGACCGCGATGAGGGGGGAAGCCTCAGCTCCTACGCCGTGGCGTGTTACTACATCGTGGCCATGGCCGAGGCGTCCAGCAATCTCGCTCGTTACGACGGCGTGCACTACGGCCACCGGACGGGCGAGAAGGTCGAGGACATCGTGGAGATGTATTCCAGAAGCCGGGCCGAGGCGCTCGGCCCGGAAGTCAAGCGGCGGATCATGCTGGGCACCTACACGCTCTCCAGCGGATATTACGACGCGTACTACAACAAGGCGATGAAGGTCCGCCGTCTGATCAGCGGAGACTTCGACCACGCCTGGCAGGAGTGCGACGTGATCCTTGCGCCCGCTTCGCCCACAACCGCCTTTGCCTTGGGCGAAAAGACCGACGACCCGCTGACGATGTACCTGGCCGACATCTACACCATCAGCCTGAATCTGGCGGGCCTGCCCGGTCTGTCGCTGCCGTGCGGCCTTGGCAGCGACGGCTTGCCCATCGGGATGCAACTGGCCGGGCCCGCATTCAGCGAATCGCTGCTCTTCCGCGTCGGTCGCATGGTCGAACAGGCCACCGGTGTCTGTGACCTGAAGCCGTCGATGGCAGACTAGGCGGGCCGATCCTGGCTGTCGGGAGATCCTCGCCCAAGGTCCTCATCGCGACGGAACACCCGACCGCCGGTCTCGTGTATCCGCGCGGAACCTGATTGCCTGAGATGTCGTTCTAAGATGGGCTGGGGATTGTCCGATGGTTCTGCTGGGCCCATCGGGCGGAGCATCATGAACGACAAGGCATCCATTCCGAAGATCACCTGCCCCTTCTGTGGCGGACACCGTTTCGACCATGGCCGGGAGATCTTTGCAGCCGGGCAACCCGCTTTGTACTGCCGTAAGTCGCCCCCCCAAGGCAGGCCGCCCGACCCGGACCTTTCGCTGAAGCTCAGGGGCAGCGTATGCCTCGACTGTGGGTTTGTCGCGATGATGGTCGACATTCGGGAACTCAACGCGCCCATCGCCCGGGGCGCGCAGGCTGCCATGGCGCTTGCAGCGACAGCCTCTGCGACCGCTCCTTGGCGCGACCCGGAGGAGCAGAAGCGACAGGCCGAGGAGTTCGAACGGGCGATGGAGGCCTTCGAACGCACGTTGGAGGAGGAAGCCGACCGCGCCCGTCAGGCGGCCGAGGCCCTTCGCCGCGGAGAGAAACCCGCCCAACAGAACGACGACCGGGAGGACGTGCCCATCGAGGTCGCGCTGGAGCGTCTCCAGCGACAGCACGACCTGGACTACTCGGATCTCACCCGTCCGGACCGCGCAGGCGAATCGGGTTCTGCCAGGCCTTGACGCCCGGGCTCCGTCAACGTAGCCTTGCAACGCTGAAGCGTCCCGCAATCCCAAGCTGCAAGGTCACGCGATGATCGATTCGCAAGATACCGTCCAGCTCGTAGTTGGCCTGGAGATTCACGTCGAACTGGCCACCGAGACGAAGATGTTCTGCCGCTGCCGAAACCGTTTCGGCGATCCCCCGAACACGAACGTATGTCCCGTGTGCATCGGCATGCCGGGCGTGCTGCCCGTGATGAACAAAAAGGCCGTCGAATACTCGATGAAGGTCGGCTTGGCGCTTGGGTGCGAGGTGCCCGGTTTCACCAAGTGGGATCGCAAGAGCTACTACTACCCCGACCTGCCCAAGGATTACCAGATCAGCCAATACGACCTGCCTCTTTGCCGGCATGGGCGGTTGGAGATCCCGCTTTCGGGTGGGGCGACCAAGACCGTTCGCGTGCTCCGGGCCCACCTGGAAGAGGATGCCGGCAAGAATGTTCACGACGTGCCCGGCGCGACCGGGGTGGATCTCAACCGCGCAGGCGTACCGCTGCTGGAGATTGTCTCCGAGCCGGACATGAATTCGGTGGAGGAGGTCGGCGCCTACGCCCGGGCCATGCAGCGGTTGGTGCGGTGGCTTGGTGTCTCCGAAGCGAACATGCAGATGGGGCACATGCGCTTCGAGCCGAACATCAACCTGCATATCACCCGGGGCGGGCAAACTCACAAGACCCCGATTGTGGAGGTCAAGAACCTCAACAGCTTCCGCTCGCTGGAAGGAGCCGTTGCGTACGAACAGAAGCGCCAGTACGAATCCTGGCTGGAGGATCCGGAGGGGTTCACGCTGGCCAGGCTCGGCAAGCAGAATCGTGGGTTCGACGTCGATCGCGGCGTGACGGTCTTTCAGCGGGAGAAGGAAGAAGCCCACGATTACCGGTACTTCCCCGATCCGGACCTGGTGCCCGTGACGGTCAGCGAAGAGTGGCGGGAGCAGGTACGCAGCGGGATCGGCGAGTTGCCCATCGCCCGCCGGCAGCGATACCTCGAGAGCTATGGCCTGTCGGAGAAGCAGGCCGATGCACTCACCCAGGACCCCGCCACGGGCAACCTGCTCGACGAGGCGGTCGGGGAAGGAACGGACCCCAAGCGGTGTGTGAATCTGCTGCTGGGCAGGGGCGCAGCGATCGCCAACGAGAAAGGCGTTGCAATCAGCGAGGTGGGCATCTCGGCCGTCCAGCTTGCGGGCCTGGCAAAGATGCTTGCAGACGGCGATGTCAACGCCACCGCGGCGGACAAGGTGTTCGACACGATGACTGCATCCGGCGGCGACCCGCGGGAGATCGCCGAAACCGCCGGCCTGCTGGCCGTCAAAGACACCAAAGCGATCGAGCAGTGGGTAGACGAAGCGATCGCCGGGAACGAGCAGGCGGTTTCGGATGTCCGAGCAGGGGGTAAGAAGACCAAGAAAGCGTTTGGCTTCCTGATGGGGCAGGTCATGCAGAAGTCTCGAGGGGCTGCGCCTCCTGCCGAGGTGCAGAAGCTGCTCAAACGGAAGCTGTGCGTGGAATAGCCCCTATTGCGGGGTCGGCGGAAAACGCCCTGGTCGGCGGGTCAATTTTGGGTTGCGAACGGCCCGACAAGCGGGGATACTGTCCGCTTGCAGCGGCCCGTGATCGTTGCGGAGAGGCTGACTCTCCCGCGGCGTGTCGGGCCTGCCCCGGCCGGGCTGTATCCCCAGGCCGGCGATCGACGTAATACCATGAGGAGTAACCCAAATGGCACGCGTAGTTCAGCGACGGACGAACCCCACCGTGATCTACCTGTTGGTTGCGGCCGTGATCTTGATGCTTATCTCGACCGCCGTCGCGGTGCTGTTCTACATGGAGTCCGAGGACCAGGCGAAGGTCATCGTCGAGCAGAAACAGACGATCGATGAATTCGGCACCGCCAGCGATTTGGACAATCCGAAGATCGCCGCGATGCGCCGCCAGGCTGATCGCAAGCCGGTGATTCCCCGCCTGCAGGAAGAAATCGAGGAACTCGCCTCGTACGTCAAGCCCGACCAGCCTACCTTCGCAGGCGCACGTGAATCGTGGCAGCAGTTGCGTCGGACCGAGAAGGCTGAGGAATACGAACTGACCTCCGACAAGGGTCTGGTATGGCTGATCGAAGCACTCCGCAGCCAACTGGGCGACAGCAAGTCCGAAGAGGCCAGCCTGCGTCGCGAGATCGCGGGACTCAACGAAACCATCGAGAGCCTCCGGGCCGACATTTCCGGTCTGAAGAAGGATAACTCCGAGCGTGTCGAGGAGCTCAAGTCAGAGGTCTTGGCGCTGGAGAACAAGCTGCAGGGGCGCGAGGAAGCCCACCGCCAGGCCGTCCAGACGCTGGAGGAGAATTACAAAGCCCGCCGGGAGCAGCTCAACGATACCATTCGCGAGAAGAATGACGTTATCGACGACATGCGGGACGAGTACAACAAGGTTGTGGTACAGTTGGACCGGGCCCGGACGATTATCCGGGAGTTGAAGACGCCCAAGTTGCCCGAGGATGCCAATCTCCCCGAGGGTCAGCGCCGAACGAGTTTCGCATCGGCCAAGCGGGCGGACGGTAAGGTTCTCAAGGTTATTGAAGCCGACGACGTGTGCTATATCGATCTGGGCGAGGACCAGAATGTGTCGGTCGGCCTGACGTTCAGCGTGTACTCCGACAAGGGCATCCCGACATCGGGCGAGGGCAAGGCCAAGATTCTGGTTACGAAGGTCCTGGAAGACAGCAGCGAATGCCGCATCGTTGAGCAGGAGCGAGGACAGGCCGTGCTCAAGGGTGACGTTATCGCCAACGTCGCATTCAACCAGATCCGGACGCCGACGTTTGCAGTCTTCGGCCAGTTTGACCTGTTCGGTACCGAACGTCCCTCGACCGAAGAAGCGGAGATCGTCGAGAGCCTCATCCGTCGCTTCGGAGGGAAGGTAGTCGATGAAGTTTCCGTCAAGACCGACTTTGTCGTCCTCGGCGTCGACCCGGTGGTTCCGCCCAAACCCCGTGATGGCACCCAGGATCAGGGCGAATACGACCGCAAACTGAAGTATTACCGCCAGTACAAGGAGATCGAGGAGAAGGCCAAGAGCCTCGGGATTCCGATCTTCAATACCACGCGGTTCCTGGCCTACACGGGCTATCACCCCCAAAAGACGCAGCAGTACTGATCCTGCAGGACCAGTCACCCAGGCCGGGCGGTTCCCTCGAGAACGGCCCGGCCTTTTGCTGCGCCCAGATCACCGGTTCGTACACGACCGGTGCTGTTTGCCTTGACAAAACGTCTTTCTCCGCTATTCTGCACCCGATTCCTACCGAGGAGAGGACCCCATGAAGCTGTCAAAACGAATTGAATCGGTCAGTGCAAGTGCCACCATCGCCATCACCGCCCGAGCGGCTGAACTCAAGGCCGAGGGCAAGGACGTCGTGAGCTTCGGCGCGGGCGAACCGGATTTCGACACGCCCGACTTCATCAAGAAGGCTGCCGAAGTCGCTCTGGACGAAGGGGACACCAAGTACACCCCGCGTCACGGCAAGGCGCTGGTCAATGCGATCCTCGACAAGCTCCAGCGGGAAAACGGCTTGGAGTACGCCCCGGAAGAAGTCGTGGTGACCTTCGGCGGCAAGTACGGTGTCTTCTGCGCCTGCCAGGTGCTGCTGGACCCTGGTGATAAGGTCCTGATTCCCGCACCGTACTGGGTGAGCTATACAGAGGCAGTCCACCTTGCCGGCGGAGACGCTGTCACACTGGACACCTCTTTCGAGGACCGTTTCAAGATTACTCCCGACCAGATCCGCCAGCAAGGCCGGGACGCCAAGCTGCTGATCCTCAACTCGCCCAGCAACCCCACCGGCGTAGCCTATACGCCCGATGAACTCCAGGCCATCGCCGATGCCGTGCTGGAGACCGATCTGCTCGTACTCTCCGACGAAATCTACGAGAAGCTCATCTATGGCGACACGAAGTTCGTGTCGTTCGCAGCGCTGGATGAACGCCTGAAGGAACGCACGCTCACGCTGAACGGGTTGAGCAAGACCTACGCCATGACCGGATGGAGGCTGGGCTGGTTGGCCGGTCCGAAGCAGGCCATTGGCGGCGTACGGCGGCTGATGAGCCACTCTACGACCAACCCGGTGAGCTTTGCCCAGGCGGGGGGGCTGGCCGCGTACACGCACCCGAAAGCGCCCGAGATCGTCGAGCAGCGCCGGCAGGAGTTCGAGAGTCGGGGCAAGCACATCGTCCAGCGCCTTCGGGCGATCCCCGAGGTCCGCTGTCTCGAGCCGGACGGGGCGTTCTACGTGTTCCCCGACATCAGCGCACACTACGGCAAGACCATCGCAGGTGTCGAGGTAACCGACTCGTTGAGTTTCGCCAAGGCTGCCCTGGAGGGCGGGAATGTCGCGCTGGTTCCTGGCTCTGCCTTCGGTCAGGACCGCTGCGTGAGGTTGAGTTTCGCCACCAGCATGGAGCAGATCGACAAGGGCATAGACCGGCTGGAGAAGCTGCTCTCGTAGTCTGCTGCCATTCGATGGAACGAAAAAGGCCCGTGTCCCGGCTAGGGGATGCGGGCCTTGCTTTACTGTCGGCCACCCGGACTCACGTCTCTGCCGTGTGGATCCGATGCAGGCTTCGCCACGTAGCGGCGGCCGAGTCCATCAGCCCCATGATCTGCAACGAAAGGGCAAGTCCGGCGCGGATCTGGCCTTCGTCTTTCGAACCGGCCGAGGCGTGTTCCATCTGACGGATGGACTCCTCAAACTTCTCGCGGTCGGTGAAGAGCAGTCCGAGCTTGTAGTGCATCTCGATATGCTGCTGTTTGACGTCCAGCGCCCGTCGGAAGGCCTCGATACCCGCCTCGACTTTGCCCATTTCCTGGAGGGTGATGCCCAGTTTGACCATTGCCTGCACGTACGTGGGCGCCAGCTTCGCCGCTTCTTGGAACTCCCTGCGAGCCTGGCGGAGCTTGCCCTGGCTGCGAAGCAGCACCCCGTAGCGATACCGCATGTCGGCATGGCCCGGAGTGCGCTTGATCTGTTCGGCATGGCGTTCGACCTGCCTGTCGACCAGGGATTCGTTATCCAGATCGATCTCCGGAGCCGGGCCGTCCACGATCGCACCGAAGCTTCTGGAGAACGTGTCAGCCAGTACAGCCTTGAGCTGGAGTCTGGCCATTTCGGTCATCAACAGGGTGCTGTTGGGTTCGACAGCCGCGGCGAGATCGAAGCTGTTCATCGCGTCGTCGACCTTGCCGGCTGCGTACTGGGCCACACCCATGCCCACGTAGTTGACCAATACGCGGTCGTTGAGATCCGCGGCTTGGTAGAAGGTTTCTGCGGCTTCTTCCCACCGGCCGAAAATCAGGTGGTGCGTGCCCAGCTTGACGGTGGCTTCGAGATAGTTCGGCTGAATTTCCAACGCTTGGAGATAGTGCTGCGTGGCCAGTTCGTCCTCGCCGACCTGGTCGTAGAGGTCGGCCAGCCTGACGTGCAGGTCGGCGAACGGTCCCTGTTCTTCGATCAGCGATTTGAGGCGATCGATTGCCTGCGTGACCTTGCCCTCGGAGACGAGTGCCTCGACCTGGTCGTCGACCAAGGCCCAGTTCTCCGGTTCAATGACGATGGCCGATTCGAACTCCTCGACCGCCTGGTCGTGCATGCCGGCCCGATAGTACAGATGAGCGAGTGCCGTCCGGATTCGACCCTCCTGGGGCTCATCGCGGCGCATCGCGAGATATTGCTCAATGGCCTCGCGGACATTTTCCTGCAGCAAGGCCACCGCTGCAAGCCGTTCGCGAGCGGGGAAGTAGGACGGGTCAAACTCGGTCGCCTGGCGATAGCTAAGCATGGCTGCGTCGGGCTGGCCGAGACGTTCGAGACAGAATCCCAACGCAAACAGAACCGGTGCCTGGCCCGATTCCAGATCATCGGCGGCCCGAAGGTGGGTGATTGCGCTTTCGAGGTCTCCTTTTCGCTCCCACGCCGACGCCAGGGCAAGCCGGGCCGGCAGAAACTCCGGATGACGCTGGCAGACGGATTCCAAGACCTCGATGCTCTTGTCCAGCGCTTCCTCGCGGAGATGCGCCAAGCCAAGTTCCAGACCCACTTCAGGCAGGTCGGGCTGGTTGGCCCAGCCTTTCGCGAGTTCCTCGGTCGAATGCGACGGCGACGACCAGTAGTAACTGCGCAGGATGTCATCGAGTTCCTGGTTCAGCCCACGTCCCAGGAGTTCGAGCAGATGACTCACGTACCTCTCCCTCGATCAAGTGGACCCGCAAGCCCGGCCTGGGTCAGGCCGGCACAGGTAGCCGCCCGAAGACTCCTCCATGGGCGGGTCCTGTCTGCTTGCCCGTACGGGTGCTGTGTGCCTGCAATCACCTGGTATTCTCATCGGCATACCGCGAGAGGTGATCTAGCTTTGACCGGCGGCAAGAGGGAGTTTTTTTGGCTCAATTTAGCGCAAAATAAGCGATGAAATAGCATTACGCGAAAGGCGGGAGGCCGATAACCGCAGGGCACGCAGGCAGGCAAACAGGGCAGCTCGCTCTTGTCAGCGCGTCACGTCGACGTAGGCGTCCGAGCGGATGGCCTTGACATCGTCCAGCCTGGCCATGGCTGCTTCCATCGTTTCATACCGCCCAACCTGTACGAGGTACCACAACCTGCTCTGACGGACCTCCACGAGCACCTCCGCGGCGAAGCCCTTGTCCTTGAGCTCACCGGCAGCGGACAGGGCGTAGCGGCGGTTCTGGTACAGCCCAGCCCGTATGGTCCACGCCTCGGCGGACATGCGGTCCAGGGACCGCTTGGCAAGCTCGCTGCCCTTGAAGTAGAAATTGACATGACCAAACTGCGCGTCAGCGTCCCGCCAGCGTCCCTGACGCTGCAAGACGCAGCCGAGACGGTAGTACAACTGGTCCGCTGGAGGAGAGTTCGGGTCCACCAGTTCCAAGGCCTGCCGGGCATAGCGTCCGGAAGCCTGAAGACTCCCTTCCCGGTAGGCAATCTCGGCAAGCTGCGTCTGGGCGTAGGCCTTGACGCGGTCAGTATTCGCTTCCGCCACGGCTTGCTGGAAATCCACGGCGGCGGCGTCGTAATTCCGCAGGCGGTACTTGGCCATGCCTCGCAGATAGAAGGCTTGGTCGCGCCCGAGGGATTTGGGATTCTCCGCAAGAAAGCGCGTGGTGAGGGAAATGGTCCTATGCCGATCGTTGCGGGACAGGGCGCTGTTGGCCTCGTTGAGCAGTTCCCTGGCCTGGGGGGTCATGCCGGCCTCGCAGCCGGCTATAAGCACCAAGGCCGCCAGGACGGCCAACACATTCGAGAACCTTGGCTTGTGCGATCCGAAGATCATGGCTCACCATCCTTGCCTTGTCCGAAGGCCCCCGAAGGTCGAGTCCTTTCCATCGTCGTCGAGGGCAGGTATCATGAGAACGCAACTCGTACCATACGCATCGCGGGCAGCCGCGCCAAGATCGCAACAAGCCACGGCAACCGGGCCGATGCTTTGCTCAGGCGGCCGGGGGAATTCGGGCCCAACTGCCCCACGGCCTATGATGATGCAAGGAGATTGGCATGAAGGCAGCAGTCATTCACCATCACGGCGATGTTGACCAGATTCGGGTGGAAGACATCCCAAAACCATCGCCCGGTCCCGGAGAGGTGCTTGTGAGCGTCCGGGCTGCGGCCCTGAACCACCTGGACGTCTGGGTCCGTATGGGCGGGCGGACCTCTCTGCAGATGCCTCACGTGCTCGGCTCCGATGCGTCCGGGGTGGTCGCCGAGGTCGGCGATCGCGTGGAAGGCCTGGAGGTCGGGCAGGAAGTGATCCTCAACCCGGGGCTCAGTTGCGGGCAGTGCGAGTTCTGCCGGGCGGGGGAAGACAGCATGTGCGCTTCCTACGGTATCGTGGGACTGACCCGGCCCGGGACATTCGCCCAGCACGCCGTTGTGCCTGCGCTGTGTGTCAACGCCAAGCCGAATTTCCTGAGTTTCGAAGAAGCGGCTGCTCTTCCGCTCTCGTGGCTGACGGCGTATCGCATGTTGATTACCCGCGCGAAGATGAAACCGGGCGAGACGGTGTTGATCCACGGCATCGGGGGTGGGGTGGCGATTGATGCGCTGCAGCTGACCAAGGCTGCGGGGGGAGTTGCCATCGTTACCTCCTCGCACGACTGGAAGCTCGATCGTGCCCGGCAGTTGGGCGCTCACGAGACGATCAACTACGCGACGGAAGACGTCGCAGCCCGTACGCGTGAGCTCACCGGCGGGCGGGGGGTGGATATCTGTTTCGATACCGTCGGAGAGGCGACGTGGCAGGCCAATTTCCAGGCTGCGCGCAAAGGCGGGCGTATCGTCCATTGCGGCGTGACCACCGGCGCCACGGCCGAGGTCAATATACAGCAGCTCTACTGGAACCAGCTTACGGTGCTGGGCTCGACGATGGGCAGCCGGGAGGATTTCCGGCAGATGATCGCGCTGGTCTCGGCTGCGGAGATCAAGCCCGTCATCGACTCGACAGCTCCGCTGGAGGAGATCGTATCGCTTACGCAGCGAATGGAAGCGGGAGACCAGTTCGGCAAGCTCGTGCTGACGATCCCGCAGGAGTAGACGGGAGGTAAGGGCATGGCCAGGAAACGTGGCCCCAAAGGCCGGAGCACACGCGCCGGCTCGACCCAGCATTCCAACAAGAAGAAGCCCCGTGGATTCGTATGTCCCAATTGCGGCAAGCTCGTGCGGGGCAGGAACCATCTCTGTTCGGTAGAAGAGCCCGATCTGGACCTGGCGCATTGCATGTTCCGGGGCCAGCCCGCGCAGCGGTACGCCGGCGCGCCGCCGGAAGACATGAGATATGCCTGCATGAGTTGTGGCCGGCTTACGCCGTTCCGCGACGGGGTGTGCGACCCCGAGCCGATCGAAGGCCCGCCGGATATCCAGGACCTGTAACAGCCACTAGGGCGACACGGAGGTCTCTCTCGCTGGTGACGTGCGGACCTGTGCTCGTCGCTTACTTGCGGCCGGAGCCTGTCATCGATAGATGTTCGTGCGGAGGGCGTCGCGGAGTGTCGGGCCTTGTCGTCGTGTGTAGTGAGCCCGCTCTACCAATAGCCACACCAGGAACACCGTCCAGATCAGCACTGCGATGGGGATGCTCACGGCCAGGGAGATCGAACTGACCTGCTGCAGTCCCGTGCGCTGGACCTCGGTGTTCGGGTCCATCATCGGGCTGATCAGTTCGGTGTAGCTTCGGTGGATGTCGTAGGAGACCAGGACGGCTCCCAGAGAAGCTGCTGCCAGTTGGAGAAATGCGGTAAGCCAGCCCCAGGAGATGCTGATCCGCTGGCGGGAGGACAGCACCACCAGCAGCAGCGAACCCGCCAGCCAGACCATGCCCACCACGTCAATGGCAACCCCAGCGTCGACGAAGACATACCGGACCCATTCGGTCAGGAGCGATATGTTGGCATCGAAGCCGGCGAGAGCATCGATGAGGTCGCTGACCATCGCACGCGTGGTCCCAGCCACCAGAGCCCAAACAAGATAGGCTACCCCCGCGAATCCCACGGACAGGCCCACGTCCAATCGGGTTGTTCGACGAACACGGCCTAGCATGGGAATTCATTTAAGCGATCATTCCCCCTTCGGTCAAAAGAAGAATCGCCAGGATCGCCCCTGACTTGGAGACAACGTGCAATCGGGGTCGACATCCGAGGTGGGTTCCGTCAGATCAGACCCTTGCGTTTTCGGACCGCCCATTCGACGCACATCATCGCCAGGATCGCTCCCAGCAGCCACCAGCGGTAGTCTTTTCCGAGCTCTTCGCGTTCGAACTGCTCGACACGACGGGGCCTGGTGGTGATCCTGAGTTCCTCCAGCAGTTCGGGCAGCTCGGCCAGTCGGACGAACAGCCCGTTGCTTTCCGAGGCCATCCTGCGAAGCAGGTCGAAATTCGCCAGAACGTCCAGCGACTCCAGATCGCGGAAGACGACTTCGA
The DNA here is from genome assembly GCA_964642855.1 of uncultured Planctomycetaceae bacterium. Lineage (GTDB taxonomy): Bacteria > Planctomycetota > Phycisphaerae > SM23-33 > SM23-33 > CAZXSK01. The sequence goes on from CAZXSK010000021.1 coordinate 38,979, forward strand.
AGCGATGCTCCGCCTTGAGTTCCTTGTCCTCAACCATGTGGGAGATGTGCAACTGGTAGACGCCCTCTTTCTGCACGGAAGCGGCGGGCAACGTGCCCCGGAAGGAGGTCTCGCCCGGCCGGAGGGTAAGCGGGGTTCGCCCGCCGTCCGGATCGACCAGCTCAATCCGCGGGTTTTCGCTGAGCAGCGGACGGCCGAATGCGTCCTCCACCCCTGCGGTCACCTCCACGACATCCACGCCCTTGCCCAGGCGCCGCAGGTCATAGGTTGGCTGGTCGGTGGCGATCCAGATGTTCCCCCGCGGGGCAGCGAGGTACAGCCCGACCTGTCGCCAGAAGCGTTTCTGCATTTCGGGGGTTTCTTCGTCGGGGGTCAGCACCCAGCGATAGGTCGTGTCGAAGGCGATGGCGAGGGTCCTGCCCGCGCCAACCTTCTGGCGAACGATCATCGGTGCCCCGTCCCCGGACTCCGCCAACACGGTCGCTCCGAGCTTGACCCCGGCCAGGCGGTTGGCCCCGGGCAGCGGACGTAGCTTCCGCCAGGGGTCGGCTACCTCGCCCTTCGGGCCGATGCGCATCAGGTCGACCTTGGCGCCCTGGTCTGTCGGAATCACCTTGATCGGGCCCTTGATCTGGCCGGTGGAGGCCTGCAGGTCGACCGGCATGATGTCACGGATGGCCTTGGGCCAGTTGCCCTGCCCAAATGTGTCAGTCCCACCGATCATGCAGAGGCCCTTGCCGTGTTTGGTGACCATTTCGGCAAGGATCTCCAGCTGCCTGTCGGTGAAGTTCGCCGCCTGCACGTCACCCAGGATCACCGCGTGATAGCGCAGCCAGTCCTCCATCTTCTCGCCCAGGGGCGACTGCTGTCCCTGTCCCAATGGTTGGGTGAAGATATGGCGGTCGACGGTGATTCGCCTTCCGCTGGCCAGCGCCTGGGTGATGAACTTGACCTCGAAACGGATCTTTCCTTCCACGTAGAGAATGCGGATGCCGGTGTCCCGAACCTGCACCAGCTTGTCGGCGGAGAACTTGCCCGTCAGGTCGCGGGGCTTTTCGCCCTGGATCTCCGCCTTGACGGCCAGCCTGTGATAGCCGGTCTTGGTGGGAACGTGTTCGAACCGCGCGGTGAGAGTCTGATTGTTCTCCGATGCGGTGATGGTCTTGGTACCCACCTCCTCGTCGCCGAAGGTGCAGGTGAGCTTGATCTCCGTGCCCGCCAGACCGATCGCATCGATCGCTGCGGTTATCGGCAGGCGGTTGAAAGCTTCGACCTGGTCCGGAGCGGCTACGTTGCGGAGATTGAGCTGGTGGGTCGCCTGGGTGACCGTGTCCCATCCGACGCCGACCGTGTAGACCGGGATATTCCGTGAGGCCATCAGGCGGGCGAATTTCTCGGGTGTGACCACATCCGCCGTGTTGTTGCAGCCATCGGACAGCAGGATCAAGGCGACGACGTCCCGACGGGCGGTAGCGAACTGCCCGAATGCACTGGCGCCGGAATCCCCCAATGCCGTGGCGGGTCCATCGGGTTCGACCAGCATCGAGTCGATCGTCTCATTTTCGGCAAGCGGGACCGTTCGCCGGGAAGACACGTCGAAGGTGAACAGCTCCAGTTCGGACTGCTCGGCGATTTCCTCGAGGGAGTCATCCTGGTCTCGCAGCGCCTGCCTGACAGCTGCGATCCGCGCGATCGGTTCAACCTCCGGGTCGATTTCCGTCGAGCGGTAGTCCAGGGGCATGTCTCTGCGGCTCATCGAGCCCGACAGGTCCACCCCGACCAGGGCGATGCCGCGGACTTCTTTCTCCGTGCGGCGTTCGATCTTGGGGCCCAGTGTCCAGAGAGTCAGCAGCAGAATGATCAGTACGCGAAGGGCGAGGAACACAGCCTTGACCTTGCGTTTCACTGGAGTGGTAGTGCGCGAGTAGCTGCGGAAAGACCAGAGCACGGCCACGGCCCCGAGGGTGATCACCCCGCCGCCGGGAATCCATCGGGCAGTCAGCACGGCACACGTGGCGATCAGCGTGCCGCGAAGGCCCGCAAGGACCAGCCAGCCTGCCGTGCCGCTTCGCCCGGGAGCGATGCCGGACATGAGTTGATACCCCGCTGCGGCGAGCGAGACTACCGGCCCGGCGGCGATGGAGACAACGGCGGCCAGGGGTCCCCACGCGTTCCGCGTCCGCCGCCAGGACCGCAGCAACAGCGCCCCGGCTTCCAGCGTGAGCAGGCCGGCTGCCAGGGCCGTCAACAGCACCGGCCAGGCGGGTGGCTCGAGGACGATCTGGACTGCCTGCAGTTGCATAGCGCTCCTGAAATCCGTCGGGTAGCGATCGAAGGGGGACAGGATAACCGCAGATCGGGGTCGGGTTCCACAGGTTATCCTCCGGGGTCTGCGATGGGGTACCAGCGCGGTGCCTGTCCCCGGGATCGCGACGTGACACCAAAGAGATAAATCCTTATTGACAGGTACGAAAAGATCGCGTATAAGACCCGCTCGGCCCGCTGGATCGCAGACTATCGCTGCGCGCTGGCGGGTTGTCTCGCTGCCTGCCGGGCAGTCTGTCCTTCATCAGAATTCCCCCAAACGGACGAGAGGACCATGGACGAGAAAACTGTAAATCTACTGAAAGAAAAGGCCGACGCTGACAGCCTGGCGAAGCTGCAGGCGTTGGAGAACGACAAACTCAACGCCTTCGTCGCCGACGCCGTCGAGCTCTGCCAGCCCGACAAGGTGATGGTTTTCGACGATTCCGACGAAGACATCGCGAAGGTCCGACAGATGGCCATCGACAACCAGGAAGAGAAGCCCCTGGCGATGGAAGGCCACACCGTGCACTTCGACGGGTACGTCAATGGCGAGATCAGCGACCAGGGACGCGATCCGAAGGTGACCAAGTATCTCCTGCCCAAGGGCGTGTCGCTGGGCGAGCGGCTGAACTCGATGGATCGCGACGAAGGCCTCGCCGAGATCCGCGAGCTCTTCAACGGCGCCATGAAGGGAAGGACCATGCTGGTGCGGTTCTTCTGCCTCGGCCCGGTCAACTCGCCGTTCAGCATCCAGTGCGCGCAGATTACCGACTCCGCCTACGTAGGTCACAGCGAAGACATGCTCTACCGCGTCGGCTACGAGGAGTTCAAGCGGATGTCCGACAAGGACGACTTCTTCCGCTTCCTCCACGCCACCGGTCCGGTCGACGAGCGGAATACCTCCAGCGACCACGAAAACAAGCGCGTTTACATGGACATCACCGAAGACATGGTCATGTCCGTCAACACCCAGTACGCCGGCAACACGGTCGGCCTGAAGAAGCTCGCCCTGCGCCTGGCGATCCGCAAGGCCGACAAGGAAGGCTGGCTGGCCGAGCACATGTTCGTGATGGGCGTGCATGGCCCGAACGACCGCGTCACGTACTTCACCGGTGCGTTCCCCTCCGGCTGCGGCAAGACCTCCACGGCCATGCTCCCGGGCGAGACCATCGTCGGCGACGACCTGGCGTACTTCCGGATCATCGACGGCCAGCCGCGGGTCGTGAATATCGAGAGCGGCATCTTCGGGATCATCCGCGATGTCAACGAAGAAGGCGACCCGGTCATCTGGGACGTGCTCCACAAGCCCGGCGAGGTGATCTTCGGCAACGTGCTGGTCAAAGATGGCAAGCCCTACTGGATGGGCATGGGCCAGGAACTCCCCGAGGAAGGCGAGAACTACGCCGGCTCGTGGAAGAAAGGCCAGACCGACAACCTCGGCGCCGAGCTCAAGCCCTCCCACCCCAACGCCCGTTACACCGTCCGGCTGACGGATCTGGCGAATCTCGACCCCAAGTGGGACGATCCCGAGGGCGTGACCGTTGGCGGCATCATGTACGGCGGGCGGGACAGCGACACCTCCGTGCCCGTCACCGAGAGTTTCAGCTGGGAGCACGGCATCGTGACGATGGGTGCGTCGTTGGAGAGCGAATCGACCGCTGCGACCGTCGGCAAGGCCGGCGTGCGGAAGTTCGACCTCATGAGCATCATGCAGTTCGTAGCCATCCCGCTGGGCAAGTACATCCAGAACAACCTGGATTTCGGGAGCAAGCTCGCCGACAAGGCCCCGAAGATCTTCGGGACCAACTACTTCATCAAGGACAAGGAAGGCCAGTTCCTCACCGGCATGCTCGACAAGGCGGTCTGGGCCAAGTGGATGGAGCTTCGTGCCCACGGCGACGTCGACGCCATCGAAGGCCCGACCGGCCGGCTGCCGCTGTACGAGGATCTCAAGAAGCTCTTCCAGGACGTCCGCAGCAAGGACTACACCCAGGAGCAGTACGTCGAGCAGTTCACGATCCGCATCCCCGAGCTTCTGGCCAAGATCGAGCGCATTACGAACATCTACAACGACATCGACGACACACCCCAGGTTGTCTTCGATGAGCTCGATGCTCAGAAAAAGCGGCTGACCGATCTCCAGGCAGCCAAGGGCGATTACGTTTCGCCGTTGGATCTGTAAGCTTCAGCCTCGATCGCAGACGTGCATATACGCGGGCCCGTCGGCACCCGGCGGGCCCGTTTGCTGCGCGCATGCTGTCGGCGGGAGGCTGACGCCACGGG
>CAZXSK010000021.1:43668-52666 GCA_964642855.1 uncultured Planctomycetaceae bacterium
CCCGGCGGGCCCGTTTGCTGCGCGCATGCTGTCGGCGGGAGGCTGACGCCACGGGAAACTTACGGCCAAAGGTCGATGACCGTTCCCGTTTTGCATGGGACGAAAGCGCGGGGGAATTCGCCAGCCACTCGGGCCGTCGCAACCGCACCCGTGCAGTGACACGGCATCAGTCGGGCGATCTCCATCTCGCCCAGGGCTTCGATCGTAGCCGCCAGCCTCTGTTCATTTGCGTGCAACAGGTGCATGCCCCCAACAACCGTTTGAATTTTCCGGTTCGGCCAGAGGGACCGGATGTGTCGAAGTGTATTGACCACCCCGGCATGGGCACAGCCCAGAAGGACAACAAGCCCCTCCGGCGTGTCGATTACCACGGCCTGGTCGTCAGGGATATGATCGGGTGACTGGCAGCCGGGGTCGGTGAAGAACGGCCCGCCGACGTCCTCGAACTCGGTCCTGCGCCCGATGGGCCCGGTCACAGTCAGGCCCTTCGCCACCTCGACCGGCCGATCCGTCCACGTGATGTCTGTCCGGTTCTCCAAGGCGATCTTCGCAGCCGATGGGATGCCGATATGTCGGCTCGATCCATCGTCATTGCGGGCGTAGCGGTCCTGCACGACGGCAGGATGGGCGTAGACCGACGCCCCGCGGGCGGCATCGAGCACATCGGCCAGGCCGCCCGTGTGGTCGTAGTGGCCGTGACTCAGAATGACCGCGTCGACGTCGGCAAGGTCCACGCCGAGCTCGATGGCGTTGCCGGTCAGCACATGTCCCTGCCCCGTGTCGAACAGGATGCGCTTGCAGCGCCATTCGATGAGCACCGCCAGGCCGTGCTCGCCCAGCAGCCTGCCTCTTCCTGCCGTGTTTTCCACCAGAAGGGTGATCCGGTCGGGCATGATCGTTCCTCACCTCCGCATTCGTGGTCGCGACCCGTCTTTCCCAGATCCGTTTCCAGTATACTGGAAACCTCCCCCGGCGGGCGAAGTGTTCAAGAGGTCGGGCGGGGAAGACACGCAAGGAGATCGTCATGCGAAGACGCGAATTTCTGCAGGCAGGAGCAGCCGCGGCAGGTGCGGTCGTGGCTTCGGGCCTGGTCGGGCCCGGCCGGACACCTGCCATCGCAGCCCGTTCCACCGGTAGCGGCGATTCCGGGGAACCGGCCAGACGTATGAAACTGGGCTGTCAGCGGTGGGGGTCCAGCGAGAAGCACATGCCCTTCCAGGTGCGATGCGGGGTGGAAGCGATCTGCGCGAGTCCCGCAGCCCGGGGCGACGACGGGATCTGGACGCCGGACACCTGCCGGGCCCGGATCAAGCAGGTCCGCGACGCCAGTCTCGAGCTGGCTGCGATGTACTGGGGCGTACCCCTCGACGTGCTCATGCCCAGGCGACGCGACGGGGCGATTGAGCGATGCCGCAGGCAGATCATTGCGGCTGGGAAGGCGGGCATCCCCTGCCTGCAGTACAACCTGCACGTGCGAACCTGGCGGGCGAGGACGGGCAAGGAAACCGGCCGGGGTGGGGGACAGTATGGCGCGTGGGATCTCAGCAAGGTCGAGAGACAGAAGGGCAAGCGTGACATCGGCCCGATCGACGCCGAGGAACTCTGGGATCGCATCGAGTACTTCCTGAAGAAGGTCGTGCCCGTGGCGACCGAGTCGAAGGTCCGCCTGAGCTGCCACCCAAACGACCCGCCCATGCCCGACCGAAACGAGTTCAGGATCACGCAGGTGCTCGACTCGGTCGATGGCCTGAAGAAGTTCGTGAAGATCCAGGACAGCCCGTACCACGGGGTTCTCTTCTGCCAGGGATGCGTCTGGGAGATGCTCCCCGCCAAGGCCAAGCCAGACGGCCTGTACGAGGCGATCCGCTGGTTCGGCAAACGCAAGAAGATCTTCGGGGTGCACTTCCGCAACCTGCGAGGCGGACCGGAGAAGTTCGCCGAGACCTACCACGACGAAGGCGAGATCGACATGCCCCGTGCGGCGCTCGAGTATAAGCGGGTGGGGTACGATGGCATGGTCATGCCCGACCACACGCCAAGCCACGAGGACGATCCCGGCGGCATGCAGCATTTCGCCTGGGCGTACGGCTACATCAAGGGCGTGATCCAGTCGGTCTACGCGCTGGACGACCGGCCCGACGAGGACGCCTGACGCGTGCTGACCCCCGGCTCTCAGTCGCCATCGAGCACGTAGTACAGCGTGGCGTCGAAGTCGTTGATGTCATCGTCCATCGGCAGGGCACGGAGCTTCTTCTGCGCCCGCCAGGATCCCAGCTTCAGCCGCCGACGGCTGCCCTTCCTGAGCGACTTCGCCTCGCATCGTTTGCCGTCGCGGATGGCGAACTCCACGCAGAGAACCCGTTTGCCCGGCAGCTTGCCCTTGCGGACCTTCCGGATCTCGTACTCGGTGACCACCAGCAGGTTCCGGTATGTTCCCAGTTGCTTGAGCGATCGACCCGGCGTGTGTCGCCGGACGACGGCGTCGACCTCCGCGATCACCTTGTCCGGCTCGACGTTGCGGCGGGGCAGGGCGATCGGACCGTCGTCGTGGGAGTCTTTCGGCTCGGGGAGGTCGTCGAAGGCTTTCAGGTCGGCGAAGGCTTCCATCGCAAGCTTGGCCCACTGCTCGTTGCCTTTCCGGCTGAAATGGTGGTCGTCGACCATGTCCAGGCCGTTGGCGTCGATGACGCGCAGGTGATCGAACTTCTCCCGAAGCGCGGCGATTTCCTGGTGGATCGCAGCCCAGCGGTCTTCCCTGCCCTTCCTGCCCGTGCCCAACTCGATCTGCGAAGCGACAACGGGCAGCTTGTCGAGATCGAGATCGTCCCGCAGCCTGCGGATGAGCTTGGGGTAATCCTCCCCGATCCGCCGGGCCTCGTCGACCGAGTCGCTCCGTTCGCATTCGACCCATCCCTGCATGATCACCGCCGCTGCGATCGGCCCGAAACGCCGGGCGGCTTTGGCCTGGTCGATCAGCTCCCGGTAGCTGCGTTTGCCCGGCAGGAAGTCTTTCCGGAGGGTGGCGGCGCTCTTGGCGACCTTCACCACGCCGAAGTCCACGTGGGGGTAGGCGTCGGTCAATTCGTGCAACAGAGGCCAGGTCGGGCCCTTGTCGTCGTTGTCAGCCTGGCGCCAGTACCCTTCTTCGTCGTACATGTATCCGTGCGGGCACGGGCGGGACCTGGCCGACTTCGCACGGCCTTCCATGTTCGAGTGGCCCGTCGCCAGCAGGATGACCATCGGCCTGGGTTCCGACATCGTCGGCCAGTCGATCGTCGAGACGTATCGCTTGTCGAGCATCCGCCTGTCGAGCTTGGGCCCGGACCAGGCCAGCGACACCCCCGACCGGCCTCGTCCCTGGTAGTACTCGACCAGGATCGGGTGCTTGCCCCGACGCAGGCGGAGCTTGAGTTGGCGATCCTCCTTGCCGCTGTCCTTCCATTCCTCGGTCACCAGCCGGTAGTCGATCCAGATCCGGATGCCGTCGTCCGCTCCGTAGTGGAAGGTGTACTCCCCGTCGCGCGGCACGTCCAGCAGCCCGGTCCACCGCACGGAGAGGTCTTCCGTACGTCCATCGGGCAGTGGGAACCGGCCCATGCGAAGGATGTTGCGGTCGCGCTGGTCGGCCACGAGCTTCTCGAAACGCCTCCCCTGGTAGTACCTTCCACGCCAGCCGGGCTTGCGGTCCAGTCGTTTGCCGCGGTCGTCGCGCTGGAGGGCTTCCATCGCGTAAGCAGGCATGTCGGCCCAGGCGGGAGTCCTCAGCCGGTCGGCGTCGAGAGGTCTGCGGTCGAATTTCGGGCCCGACCAGAACACCCGCGCCCGTCCTCCGCCTCCGGTGTTGCGGTAATCGATGCGAAGGGGCAACTCGCCGTCGCTGAGACGCACCTTCGCCTCCAGCAGCTGTACTTCCGCGTCGTCGGTGGTATCCAGCAGCAGCGCGCCGCCGACCCAGAGGCGAATCTCGTCGTCCGCGTCGGCGGAGAAGATGTACTCCCCGTCACGCGGCACGCGCAGCAGGCCGGTCCACCGGGCAGAGAACTTCTGCTCGTCCATGCCATCGGGCAGATGGAACTTCTCTTCGTAATCCACCTGTGGGTCCAGACGTTCGAAGGCGAGCTCCCTGAAGCGCGTGTCGCGAAAGTACTGGCCGCGGAGGCCGGGCAACTCCCGGTCGTCCCGGGCGACAAGGGTAGCGGGAAGCAGAAACAGCATCAGAGCGGCGAGTGCGGTTTTCCGGAGCGGGCTTGGCATGGCAGAGTCTTCAGGTCAGGTTGCGGCGAGGCTGTCGTCTGCGCGAGGGTTCCATCTGCCCCCCGGCAGGGATCGACGCTCCCTCCTGCAACCCGCCCGGACGCGGGGGGTTCCGCCCGCAGCTGGCGGACGAGCGTACCGCGCCCGGGCTGCTGCGCATGAGAAAGCTCCCATCCCGATCCGGGCGTGGGGGCTTTGGAGCCTGGTGTGCCTGCGTTCAGTCCAGCGACCAGGGCTTACGGTACTCGTAGTGCAGGAGGTCGTTGGCTTCGGGGACGTTGGTGACCTTCTCGGCGTCGGCGTCCCACTCGATGCGCTGCCCGACAGCCAGCGAGATATTCGCCAGGTGCGCGAAGGTCGTGGAGAGATGTCCTTGTTCCAGCGGGCAGAGCGGCTCGCGCCGGGTCTGCACGCATTCCACAAAATCATCGATGAGGTTCTGCGTGGAGTCTTCCTTGATGCCCAGGTCGCCGAACGCCCCGTCTCCTTCGAGTTTCTCCTCCTCGGGCTCGAGGTAAGGATCCCACTTCTGGAACTGACCGGGCTTGGTGGGCTTGATGCTGTAGCCGTTCTGGTTGACGCACAGCGTGCCCTTGGTACCGCAGAGCATGACCTCGCCGCTGGGGATGCGGTTCGCGCCGGAGGCCTCGTTGACGTCGAAGTGGATGATCATGCCGGAGGGCATCTCGAAGAGCACTGCCAGGGTGTCGGGAATCGTGCGGTCGTCGGTGAGGGTGGTCTTGGTGCCCATCGCGGAGACCGAAACGGGCGCATCCTGGCCGGTCATCCAGCGGATGACGTCCATGTAATGGACGCCCCAGTTGCCCATCTGGCTGGAGTAGTCGCTCCACCAGCGGAAGAAGTACGGGGCGAGGTTGTACTGGTAGGGGCGCTTCGGCCTGGGGCCCAGCCAGGCGTCCCAGTCCAGCTGCGCCGGCGGGTCGGCGGGTTTCTCGCTGCCGATTCCGCCCGGGAACATCACGCTGTTGTGCGAGGCGTAGGCGGCTTTGACTTCGCCGATTTTTCCGCTGCGGACCATTTCCACCACGTGCTTGTAGACCGACGAGCCGCGACGGTTGAGGCATACCCCCGCGATGCGTCCGGTTTCTTTCTGCGCCTCGACCATGCGCCGGCCTTCCCGGACGGTGATCGTCAGCGGCTTCTCGACGAATACGTCTTTTCCCGCCCGGAACGCTTCGATCGTCTGGATCGCGTGCCAGTGGTCGGGCGTGGCGACCACGACGGCATCGACGTCGTCGCGGGCCAGCAACTCGCGGAAGTCGTGATGCTGGGTGTACTCGCCGAGGTCCTCACCCATCTCCGGGCACTTGCCGATCTGGCGATATTCCTCGTCGAGGTCGTCGGGGTTGCGGGTTACATAGGGCTTGTAGATGTCGCACAGGCCTACGATCTCGCAGCCGTCGTTTTTCATGAAGCCGTGCATCAGCTGCGTGCCGCGGTTTCCCGTGCCGATGATTCCAAGTCGCACCTTCGCCATGATTCTCTCCCTGCTCGCATGGAGCCAGTCAGACCCAGCCGGGCCACACCGGGCCCGAACGGAGTTTTGCGTTCCTGTAAACATGTCAGAATAGGGAAGTCGTTGCGGGATGACATGGCGTTAGCGCGGAAGGATATGTCAAAATCGACGATCGCCGGGGCTGCCTTGCGTGCTCCGGGGGGTCCGCTGCGATGCGCAGATCGGAAGCCTCAATGGAAATTCTGCGGCCTGCGCGGGGTTGGCCGATGTTTGACCAATTGGGCGCGTCCGCGGGAGAATCGCGCCACCAGAGTTCGTAACTCCGCCGGGGACAAGGAGCAGATGCACATGGCCAGGATGAACCGAAACCGGACTGCACCGGCGATCGCGCTGTGGGTGGTGTTGGCCGCCTCGGCGGCAGCGTCGGCTGGTGCGCGGACCTGCACGCTGGAACTGCACGACGCCCTCCCCGGCGGCAAGACGATGGATCTCTCGGTCGCCCTCGACGGGGACAAGGCGACGGCTGCCTTCGCCTCGGCGAGAACCTACAACACCATGCCCTACACCGTCGACCAAAGCGGGCTGAAGGTCAAGTCCGACCGGCTCGTCGGCAAGATCACCGTCACCGTTCCCTCCGACGGCTGGGTACCCAAAGGCGGGAAATCCATGACCTGCACCTACGCGCTGGACGTCGCGTTCCGCAAAGGCAAGGCCACCGGAACCTTCGAAGGGTCCTGCGACGGCGAGGACGTAAAGGGCAGCGTCGAAGGCGTGGTCTGCAGGCAGGGCAAACTGCCCAAGCGAAGTCGCTTCGTGCTGGTCGCGCGGGCGCCGCGCGGGACAACGAAAGAAGGCCTCCGGAAGGTCGGCATCCAGTTCGGCTGGCACGACGGCAAAGCCGTCGGCGTCAAACTCGTCCCCGCCGGGAGCATCACCGACATCGGCTCGGCGACGATCGTCGAGAAAGCGAAGATCGATTTTGACGGCCGCCGGCTTACCGGGCGGATCGAAGGCCGGCTCGAGCACAAGGGCAAGGGGAAACGGTCGCTGGTGGTGGAGCTGGACTGCACCGTGATCGCCGCGAGAGTCTCCGGCCAGTTCACCTCGATCGTCGACGGGGAGCACAAGGTCACTGGCGGCTGCCGGGGCGAGTTGGATCTCTCGGATGTGCCCAACCCGGGCAACAGCATCTGGAAGCTCACGCTGCAGCAGGGCGTCAACGACGGGCAGATGATCAACGTGTTTGTCAACACCCGCAAGGGCAAACCCGTCAGCGCGTTTGCGGTAACACCCAACTACAACAACGCCACCCACGAGGTCGACGTCTCCGGCCTGGCGCTCCGCAAGGACAAACTGGCCGGGAAGATCGACGTGACCGTCTTCCCCGACGCCTGGGTCCCGAAGGACCACAGCAAGCAGAAGGCGTCGTACGAGATCGACGCCCGGCTGGAGGGGGCGGAGGTCCTGGGCAGCTACCGGGGCCAGTTCGCGGGCAGGAAGGTCCGCGGCGACATCGAAGGGCACCTCCAGGCCAAGCCGGTTGTCGGCAAGGTAACCCACGCCACGATCAAGCCCGAGGGCGGCCTGTACGACGGAAGCCAGGCTGGCTATCGCGCGTTCTTCACGTTCGACCTGGAAGATGGCAGGATCATCGGCGGGCGGGTGTGGAACAATCACGACAAGAAGCTCAAGGGAAAGATCACCGGCGGAACCTTCCGGATCGAGGACGAGGTGCTGACTGCCGAGATGGTCGCCACCATCCAGCCGGGCACCAACGCCAAGGCAGGTACGTACACGATCCGCGTCAAGGGCCCGGTGATGGGCGAATCCAGCTGCGGCAGCGCGACCAGCGAGTTGGGAGACAAGACCTGGACCAGCCGGTACTGGGCATCCTGGGAATACGACCGTGAAGAGAAGTAGCCCTGTGCCATTGTGCGCACGCCGACAATGCTGCATTGCGTTGAGGCCGAATCCGCAGTAGCATGCCGTTGGCCAGCGCATCACTTCATCGCAGCCTCGAAACGACACTGAGGCAGACATCCATAGCTTCATCGAGGAGATCCTTCCCATGAGGACCACCCATTATCTTTGCGCGCTGATCCTGTCTTTCCTTGTTCTGGCCACGTGGGCGTCGCCGCTGGCTGGCGATACTGCGTCCGACGTCTGCCGGCTGACTCTCCCCGACGCCGTCGACGGCCGGTGGGACATGGAGATCGTTCTTTTCCACCGCGACGGCGAGTTCCACCACGGCTACGCCCTCGTTCCCGGTCGGGACAACATCTCCCACCGCGTGGACGTGACGCCATCCCGGCCGGTGCAGTGGCAGACCGCCGACGGCGAGCCGATGGACGTTCCGATGTCCCTGCGCGGGTACTACTCGTACAAGCGCCCGGAATTCAAACGCCACAAGGCGCTCTATGAGCAGGGCAAGATCAAGATTGCCTACCCCATCTCCACGCCGCCGATCGCCTGGAAAGAAGGCCGGCTGAGCGGATTCGTCGACGTACTGATCGCCTCGGTGAATCTCTCCAACGGCACGGGGCGAAGCCCGTTCGATGTCGCCTATCGGGTGCAGGTCGGCGCCCGCGGCGACATGGGCGGGAAGATCGACGGCAAGGCGACCTGGTGGAACTACGAGTCCAACGATTACGACTACGGCCACGATGACGCGAAAAAGACCTCCGTCAGCCTCACCGGGTCGCGCTGGGACAACGACTACTGGAAGCCCGGGAAAGGTCAGAGCTACGAGAGGGGCAAGGACTGGCCGCAGGTCCGCGGGCCCATGCTCACCGGAGCAGCCCTCGACACCGACGCCGAGCTGGTGAGCAACCTCGACGACGCCCGGTTGGTGTGGGTGGGCGAGGAGACCATCGGTGGCGGGCGCGGGGCGGTGCTCTCGCGCGGCGGATTCGCGATGTATCCCTACGCATGGCAGAACATCGGGTACGGCGGGTTCGCGGGAGTGACCGTCGCCGACGGCAAGGTGTTCCAGTACGTCACCCACCCCGACGAGCAACTCGTGGCGAAGGACAAGGAGATCGCCACCAACGTGTACGTTGAGCTCGGGGCCGATCCCCGGACCATGGCCAATGCCCGCGGGCACATGCGCGACACGGTGCTCTGTCTCGATGCCCGCACGGGCAGGAAGCTCTGGTGGTTCAAGTCCGAGCGGCTTTTCGGGAACATCAAGTCCGGCAAGGGCGGGATCGGCATGACCGTGATCCTCCGCAGCGACGCGTACTTCCATCTCAATGCCGACGAGCGCAC
>CAZXSK010000022.1:0-52476 GCA_964642855.1 uncultured Planctomycetaceae bacterium
GCCCCTCATTTTTCGGGGCTGGGGGATCAGCGCTTTTCAGGTACTTGCCCTTCGGGCACAGAAAAAGGACGTCCAGACATGGTGAACGTAACGGGAGAATGGGTTGAATTTCGCTTCTTCAGGCCTCACGCCGAAGGTGCGTATCTCGCGGGGGATTTCAACGGATGGCGCCGCGAGGAACTGCGGATGTCGGCCGATGCAGACGGCTACTGGACGGCGAAGCTTCGTCTGCAGGCCGGCGAGTACAAGTTCCGGTATTACTGCGACGGCCAATGGTTCACCGACTACGCAGCGTTCGGCGTAGAGCCGGGCGATTTCGGGCTCGACAGCATTGTTCGCGTACCCGAACGGAAACTGTCGCTGGTGTCCAAGTCCGAATCGGGGGCCGCCGACAAGAGCGAAGAATCCAAGGAGTTTGCCGCCGCCTGAAACGGCGTGTCTTCATAGAGCTTTCAGCCAGTTCGGGACCCACAGCCCGGCCTGGCTGACTTTTTGCGCTGTCAATCCTGTTGCTCGCGTGCGCGGGCCTGCTGGCCCGACCGGTCGTCCTTCGGCCAGGACTCTTCGTCCCCCGAATCATCGCTTTGGTATTCACCGTCCACGTCACGGGGAGTGTCGGCAAGGTCGTCGGCAGCCACTTCGGGCGCGCTGTCAACGTCCTCCGACGCCGATTCGGAATCATCCGTTGCACCCGCATCCGGCTGGTTCCCGCCTGCTTCGCCGGATGGATCCTTCTCCTGCGGTTCCTCAGCGACGTTTTCGTCTTCCGAGGGGACGGATTTCTCTGCGTCGCCCGCACCGCTGCGGAGCTCCTCCACGCGCGGCAGGTCGTCGAGGCTGTTGAGGCCGAAGACCTCCAAGAACTGCTTCGTCGTGCCGTACAGCATAGGCCGGCCTAGCACTTCCGCCCGACCGACGATCTTGACCAGATTCTTCTCCATCAGCTTGCGGAGCATCTCGCCGCTGGCGACGCCGCGAATGGCTTCGACATCGGCCCGGATGATCGGCTGGCGGTAGGCGACGATGGCGAGGGCTTCCAGGGCAGCCTGGCTGAGGCGCGAGTCGCTGCGCTGCTTGAACAGGCGGGACACCACGTCGTGGTATTCCTCGACGGTGAGCATCTGGTAGCCGCCGGCGATGCTGTCGATGCGGAACGTGCAGCCCATTTCGGCGTACCGATTGTTCAGGCGTTCGATAGCGCCCTTGACCGGCCTGCGGGAAGGAAACTCCGCCACCTGGGCGATCTTCCCGGCAGAGAGGGGAGTCGTGGTCGAGAAGAGGATCGCTTCGACCACCGCGTCGATCTCGGCTTCGTCGAGGCCGTCTTGCTGGACGTCGTCCGTCGGGGCGTCGTCGAATGCGTCATCACTCGCAGCGTCAGGGGCCGCGCAGGGGTCGCCGGCCTCCTGGGGGGGCGGGCTTGTCTCAGCATGCGAATCAGTCCCGGCCTGGTCTTCGACGGCAGCTTCCTGCGAGATGCTTTCCTCGGTGTCGCTCATGTTCCGTAGCTTACCGGCGGGGGGCGAACTTGGCAACCCGCAGCCGGTGGGGTTTCATCGCTGACAGGGCGTGTAGAATCGCTCCGGCCTGGGGCCGATGGTATTGGTCAGTCGGCCGATCGGCCCGCAGAAGCAGCTTACCTCGTCGCCCGGGGCAAGGAGCTTACCGGTGGCCTTGCCCACACCGCTGGGCGTGCCGGTGGCAATTACGTCGCCCGGAGTGAGGGTCATCAGGTGGCTGCAGAAGGATACCAGTTCCGCCACGGGGAAGATCATCAAGGACGTCGAAGCCTTCTGGCGGGTGTCCCCGTTGACGGTCAGTTCCAGCGTGAGGTCCTGGGGGTCGGGGATGTCTTCGGCGGTCACCAGGACCGGGCCCAGGGGGCAGAAACCGTCTCCCCATTTGCCGTGCAGCCAGTCGAAAAAGGCGTCCTTGGGCCGGTCGGTTCGACCGGTGATGTGGGTCACGCTTCGGGCGGAGATGTCATTGGCAAGGGTGTAGCCGGCCACGCAGTTGAGGGCCTCGTCGGTCGGAACGCAGCGGGCCCGGCGCCCGATCACGACGGCCAGTTCGATTTCGTGGTCCAGATCCTCGCTGAACGCCGGCCAGGGGATCTCCTCGCCCGGATTGGCCACGGCTGTGGTGGGCATCAGGAACGGACGGGGTGTCGTGTGGATGCGTGGGTTTTCCGGCAGGGAGGCCATCCGCTCCAGTTCGTTGTGATGTTCGACGTAGTTGACCGCGATGCCCAGCAGCTTCGGTGGCGCTGGCAGGGGCGCAAGCAGCCGGACCTTGTCGAGCGGGATCGCCTCAGCGTTTCCGGCCTTCTCGGCGATCCGGTTGAGCGTGTCCCTTCCTTCCCGGATGGCCGTCAGCAGATCGGCCGGACCCTCCGGCCAGGCCGCGGGGAGGTCTACGACGCCACCCTCGGTGACCGGGCCGAACGTCTGGCGGTCTTCGATGCGGAACGTGGCGAGCTTCATGGTCGGTCGATGCCTTTCTGTGATCGTTGAGCGACGGGTTCGGATGCGAGAGGGTATCGTCCGGATCGGCCGCGTGCAATATCGGGGTCAGGAGTTGTCCGCTGGATCTCCCTGGCCGCTGGATTCCTTGCGGAACTTCCTCGGGCTGTGTCCCGCGACCCGGCTGAAGAACCGCGAGAAGCTGAACACGTCCGGGAAGTCGAGCATGCGGGAGACTTCCGTGACGCTCAGGTCCGAGAACTCAAGCAGCCTGCCGGCCAGTTTGGCGCGGTGGCGGTCGATGTGGCTCTTAAGGGTCTGCCCCCGGTCCTTGCGGAAGATGGCCGAGACGTGACTGACCGAGTAGCCCAGTTGCCCCGCGACTTCGGCGACAGTAACGCGTCGCCCGCCGGTGGAGCGGAGATACCGGTCCACTTGACGGACGAGCGAACTGGCGGTTTCCCGCGGTTGAGACAAGCCCGCCCAGTAAAGGCGGGTCAGCAGGGCGGCGAGCAGGTGTTCGAGGATCTGCTGGTCGCTGCGCGGCGCGTCGGGCGATTCCGGAAGATGGGCATGCAGGGCGGTCAGCAGGGCGTGGGTCGAGTCATCCCGGGGGACGCGTCGGGGAATCGGGCGGCACTCGATCGCCTCGCACGAGAACTTCACCGACACCCACGCGACGTCTTCGGCGGGGTAGAAGAACTGATGCGACGTTCCGGGCGGAAGCAGAACGATATCTCCAGCGCGGAGGACCTGATCCTGCCCCGCGAGGTCTGCCCGGATCGGGCCGGCCGTGACGATCTCGGCCTGCCAGAAGGAATGGTCGTGTCGCACGCACTGGCGTCGCTCGGAAGAAGTCCCACGGTGGCAGAGCAGCACGCGGCAGGTTGCGCGGGGTCGGTTGTCGGCGTCGGAGAACGTGGATATTGCCATCTTGCCCGTCGGTTTTGTCATTGTTGGGCCTTCCTGTCGCGGCTTATGCTATGTGCTTTTCCGGAACTCGACAAGCGATTTTCCAGGCCCGCCGCGGCCGGGAGGCACAGCCGATGGACATCACCTTCAGTATCTTTCCGAAGTTCTACGCGAGCTACTCCGTCGAGCAACTGGCGGAACTGGTGGGGCAGGTCGGTTTGGACGCCGTGAACCTCGTGATTCGCAAGGGGTACTGGGTTTCGCCGGACAATCTTGCAGCCGAGGCGCCGGCGTTCGTGCAGAAGATGGACCAGGCCGGGGTGAAGGTGACCTTCGCTACGGCGGGTTTCTCGGCCGAGGAGATTATCGCGGACGACACGCCACTGAAGGTCCTGGCCGACTGCGGGATCTGCGAGTTCCGGATGGGGTACTTCCGTGGCTTCAAGGAAGACCCTGCCGCCGGCCTGGACGATGCCCGCGCGAAGATGGAGCAGGTGGCGGAGGTGTGTTCGCGCGCGAAGATCCGTGCGGTGTACCAGGTGCATCACGGCACGCTGATTCCCTCGGCGCTGGCGGCGTACTACATGCTTCGAGACCTTCCGCCCGAGGCGGTGGGCGTGATGATCGACCCGGGCAACCAGATGCACGAGGGCCGGGAGAAATTCGGCCGATCGGTCAGGCTGCTGGGCGACTTCCTGTCATCGGCCGGCATCAAGGACGTGACGGTTTCCCGCGACGCCGACCGGGCAGACCAGCCGGACAAGGGCTGGTCGATGCAATGGGATCTGCTCAGCCGGGGGATGATCAACTGGCATGATTTCGCGCGTGCCCTGAAGTCGGTGGATTTCGGGGGCACGTTCGTGTGGATGCCCTTCTATCACGAGAAGG
Organism: uncultured Planctomycetaceae bacterium; assembly: GCA_964642855.1. Lineage (GTDB taxonomy): Bacteria > Planctomycetota > Phycisphaerae > SM23-33 > SM23-33 > CAZXSK01. Next base: position 4,263 of record CAZXSK010000022.1, read on the forward strand.
ATACCGATGCGATGACCAAGGGCCTGGCGGAGGAAGTCGCCTACATGCGCAAGGTCGTTCAGGAGATAGACGCGGAGGAAGAGTAGCTCACGGGTACGCTCAGAACTCCGCTGCCGGGTTGGGCAGGTCCCGCTGGATCTCCTCCAGCCGGTAGCCGAACCCCGGACCTTGGACGGTCGACAGGTCGACCCGGCCGTCGCGGCGGGTATAGAGTCCGGGGTGCACCTTCGCCTCGGGCAGCGATGCCTCCGGGTAGAACTGCATGCCGTTGGTTTCCACGCCCATGATCGTTCCGGCATGGGCAGCCAGCAGGACATGGGGGATCTGAGCGAGCATGGGGTTGGTGAGGTCCTGGACCATCAGCGTCATGCCATGGGCCTTCGCCCAGCAGAGGCTGAGGATCGCCCCGGTCTGCGTTTTGCACGTTTTCAGCGCCACGCCCGTCCACCCGAGGGCCCGTCCGAGCTTGACCAGATGCCAGTCGTGGGCGCTTTCGTCCATGAACAGGGGCTTCCTCGCCGAAACGCTGTGCACGTCGATGCGGTGGGTCTCCAGGTCGTACGGGAAGGGCTGTTCGACGTACAGGATCATGCCGTAGATCCGCGGATGCTCGACCACCAGCCTGTCGAGGATCTCGTTGACGTAGGCGGGATCGGTGACGGTGCAGTTGAAATCGCTGGTCAGCCACAGCGCGCCTTCGCGAATGGCGATCTGCCCGACGCGCACCAGGCGGTCGTAGTCCCACCGTGCGTCGTTGCCGCGCAGTTTCACCTTCAGGCAGGTCAGCCCGTCGCGGCGGATCCAGTCGGCCAGCAGCACCGGGTAGCCGTCGTCGGGTTCGTGTCCGGTGAGTTCATCCTCGTCGATCAGGTCCTTGCCCCCCACCAAATGCCACGCGGGCAGCGTGTCGGGGGCGTCGACGAGCAGATCGTTCGGATACAGGCCTGCGAAGTCGATATCGGCGTCGTCTGCGGCCGTGAGATACGCGGCCAGGTCGCGGGACATGTATTCACGTGTATACGTTCGATAGACGGGCAGATCGGCTGCCTTCCCGCAGGCGTCGTGAAGAGCGATATCCAACGGGCTGCAGCAGACCAGCGCAGCGAGGTAGGGCATGGGTTCGTCGCGGCCTTGGTTGAACCTCGCCAGCAGACGCGTGAGCTCGCGTTGCTGGAACGCCCAGCCGACTTCGATCGCGTGGCCGGTCTCGCCGAAGCCTGCCCACGCTTCTGCGAGCATGCAGGTGAAGGCCTTCAGCGCTTCGTGGCGGTCTTCGTAGGGCAACTCGCTCGGCCAGACCCACTGCACGCTCAGGGGCGTTTCGCCCCAGCCGATGACTTCCCGGCCGTCGGGCGTGCGGCAGGTGAGTTTCACCCGTGCGCAGGTTACGTGCGTGAGGGTCTCCGTGCCGAACTTCAGCGGCACGCGCGTTTCAACGGGCAGGAAGTACACGCCGGCTGCAATCGGGGTGATGGCTGCGGGAGAGTCGGTCATGGTCTGGCCTGTTCTTTCAGTAGGGTTCCAAGATCGTCACCGGCCTGGGTGCGGAGATCGGTCGCGCCGTCCGCTGCGTCGCTCGCGAGCCGGTCCAGAAGGTCTTCCACGTCCTCGTCGGCAACGGGCAGGTCCACGGGCTCTCCGCGGAAGCCGGACAGATAGATCGCGCTGGTCAACGAGGTCTGGTTGAGGGCATCCCGTCCGCTTGCGACCATGGGCGATCCGTCCAGCAAGTGACGCGCGAACGCGTCGATCACGTTGGCGTGCAAGGCCTCCATGCTCTCGTCGCCGGAAGGGTAGGGGATGTCCTCCCAGGTGACATCGAGGCTGCCTTCCTCGCTGCCGGCTGCGGGGCAGGTGAGAATATGCTGCTCCAACGGCATCGCGAGGCGTGCGAGACGCAGCGTGTCGCCTGCGATCAACAACGTGCCCTTCTCGCCCGAGAGGCGGATGTGCTCCCACCCCGGTGCGTGCGACGTGGAGACATACACGTGGCCGGTGGTGTCCTCGTCGTACTGGCAGACGATTTCAGCGGTGTTTTCCACTTCGATCCGATGGAACCTCGTAGCGAGCATCGCGAACAACCGCCTCGGCATGCCCCCCAGCCATTGGAACAGGTCCAGCGAATGGGGTGCCTGGTTCATCAGCACCCCGCCTCCCTCGCCGCACCAGGTTCCTCGCCAGTCGCTGCTGTCATAGTACGCCTGCGTGCGGATCCAACCGGAGCAGAGCATCTCCACGCGGAACAGCTTGCCGAGCTCGCCTGTTTCGATCAGTTCCTTGGCGCGGCGGACGATACCGCGCGTCCGCTGCTGAAGCATGCAACCCAGCGAAAGGCCGGCGCGGTCGAACTCCTCCACCATCAGCTTCGCCTGCCCGGCGGTTACGGCGAGGGGCTTCTCGCACAGGGCGTGGAGGCCCGCCCGGGCGGCACGGATCGCCAGCGGCGGGTGCCAGTAGTGGGGCGTGGCGATGATTACCGCATCGCACAGGCCGGACTTCAACAGTTCTCCGGCGTCGTGGAAATGCGGCACGTCGAACGCCTCGCCGACCTGGTGGGCGTTGTCGGGGTGCGCGCATGCCACAGCTGTCAGCTCGGCGAGTTCGCCCAGCGACGAAACGGTCACGGCGTGCTTCCGGCCGATTACGCCAAGGCCAAGGATGCCGAATCGAACACGATCCATGGTTGGTTGTCGGTTCCGGGATCGGGCGGAGGGTCCGCCACCCGGCCGGGCGACAGGGTAAACGCTGCCCGGGGCAGAGAACAACGCCAAAACGCACACCGGAACCCGGGAACCTGCAAGAGGTCGGCTGCCGGTGGCCATAGGCCATTGCCCCGGCCGGCGCCGGTACGGCAGAGATCGTAACGTGGCGGTGTGGGCTGGCGTTCGCTATCATGGCATCCTTCACACACGATTCCCTCGAAGAAAGGCAGTGTGATTCATGTCTCATCACCAGCGGCCCAACGTGCTGCTGATCATGGCCGACCAATGGCGTTACGATTACCTCGGTTGTCTTGGTGCTCACTGGGTGGAGACCCCCAATCTCGATCGCCTCGCCCGCCGGGGGGCGGTGCTCACGCACTGCTGCTCCAACGCGCCGGTGTGCGCTCCAGCCCGGATCGGCCTGGCGACGGGCATTCAGCCTTTCCGGTTCGGTGCGCTGAGCAACCACGCGTTCCTGCCGGCCTCGACGCCGACGTACTACCAGCACTTCCGGAACGCCGGTTATCGCGTGGGCTGCGTGGGCAAGCTCGACCTCGCCAAGCCCGATCCGTACAACGGCCTGCAGGGCGACAGGCCCTGCACGTACATGTGGGGATTTACCGATCCCCATGAGTGCGAGGGCAAGATGCACGCCGGGCGCAGCACGCCGGACAATCCCCTGGGACCGTACGGGGTCTACCTTCGGCACAAAGGCCTGCTGCAGCGATTCCACGACGACTACGCCCGCCGTGCCGCCGCCGGCTACACGTTCGGCCACGCGATGAGTGACTCGGCGCTGCCGACCGAGGACTTCGAGGACGTGTACATCGGCAGGCATGCTGCGCGGTGGCTTCGCACGGTGGATCAGGATTTCCCGTGGCACTACTTCGTGAGCTTCGTGGGCCCGCACAACCCGTTCGACCCGCCGACCGACTACGCCGATCGCTATCGCGACAAGCCCATGCCTCCGGCGATTGGGGGCGACCTGGAGGGTAAGCCCGAGTACATCCGCCGCAAGCACCGGGGCGGAGACGAACAGCAGGTTGCCCGGTCGAGGCGGCAGTACTGCGCAGCGATTGAATGCATCGACGACCAGGTCGGCGAGATCCTGCAGGCCCTGGAAGATTCGGGGCAGATGGACAACACGCTGATCTTCTTCACTGCCGACCACGGCGAGATGCTTGGCGACCACGGCCTGTACACCAAGAACGTCGCGTACGAGGCGTCGTTGCGGGTCCCGCTTATCGCTGCGGGTCCGGGCGTGAACCAGGGCCTGGTCTCCGATGCCCTGATCGAACTGAACGACCTGAATCCCACCATGACCCAGATGGCCGGGCTGGGCGTGATGCCGAATATCGAGGCGATGCCCTTCACGGACGTGCTGGCCGGTGACGAACGCGAGCATCGCGAGGACTGCCTGTCTCAACTGGTGAATTTCCGGTGCGTGCGCACCCGTCGCTACAAGGTCATCGAGAACTTCGGCGCTGAGCCCGAGCTGTACGATCTGCAGGAAGATCCCGACGAGCTGCGCAACCTTGCTCCCGAGCAGCCTGAGCTGACCCACCAGCTGATGCGGCGTGGCGTCGAGCGGACCAACGAGCTGACCTGGCGGTGGTAGGACGCACGCCGAAGCAGGAGCATCGGCGACGGCAGCTGCGAGCGATCAGACGGTACGGGCTACTGAAGCCTGGGGGGCTTGCGGAGTTTTTTGATCTGCCCGCGGTGCTTCTTGCGTTCGAGTCGGCGCCGGTTGGATGCGCGGGTGGGCTTGGTCTTCCGGCGACGTTTGCGAGGTTTGGCTGCCTTGCGGAGCAGGGACTTGAGCCGATGACGGGCGGCATCGCGGTTGCGCGACTGGCTGCGATGCTCGCGGGCATCGATGATCAGCACACCGTCTTCGGTCATCCTGCTGCCGGCGAGGGCCCGCAGGCGCTTTTCGACGTGTCCGGGGATCGCGTGGCAGTTGCGAACGTCCAGCCTGAGTTCCGCAGCGGTGGCGGCCTTGTTGACGTGCTGGCCGCCGGGCCCGGAAGCGCGGACGAAATTCCACACCAAGTCGCCTTCGTCGATGACAATGTCGTCGGTTACTTGCATGGGGTTTCATTGTATCCGCCAGGTCGGCGGGGTCAGGTGGCCTCGGGGAGCGACTGGAAGGGGGGAACATCGACGATGAAGACCTGCCCATAGGCCTGCGGGTCGGCCGTCAGCAGCACGCGCGTCTCGCCGTCGGCTCCCCGGAACATGTGCGGGTGGGGGTGCAGTTTCTGGGCGTGGTAGCTGCCGCGATGGTTCATCAGAATGCGCGGGCCAACGTACTGCTCGCCTTCAAGCTTCCAGAGCAGCAGGTTCGGGTTCCCGCCGACAAAGCCGTCGCCGACGATCAGCGTCTCGTCGATGCTGTGAAAGTGCATGCTGCGCCCGGACCAGGGCCACTCGCGCCTCTCGCCGGTTTCCCAGTCGACATAGCCGAACAGGTGCTGCTCCGGGTTCAGCCAGCCGTGGTATCCCACCCGCCGGCCGTCGGAGAACCAGTACTCGTGGCCGATCGCCTCGCCGGGCTCCTGCGGCCTGAGCTGGCGGACCTCGCGGGTTGAGATGCGCAGCCCCCAGAGTCTCTGCAGCCGATGCCACGGGCCTTCATGGCAGAACGTCAACAGGTCCGGGTCGGTAGACGACGTGTTGACGTGCCCGATCCAGCGATGGTCTTCATGAAGCAGCCGGGCCTCGCCGCTGTCGATGTCGATCGCCATGATCTGGCAGTGGGGTCTGGCTTCGAAAGTTTCGTCGAATCCCACATAGCCATGGTGCATGTCGGTCCGGATGCGGCTGGAGAGATCCTCCTGAATGCCGATGCACACGGTCCGTCCGTCGGCGGTGACGGAGAGCATGCTGGGCAGGTAGCCTTCCGGCAGCGGCCAGATCTGGCGCGTCGCGCATTCCTTCAGATCAGCTGCAAGTACGGCTTGGTGTCCGTCCGCTTCGGCTACGAAGTAAGCTTCGTCCCGCGACGGATTGACAAAGCTCCGCAGCAGCGAGGAGCACTCACCACGGGAGAAGTCGGTGATCTGCGTGATCTGGCCGGATGCCAGCTCGATGCTGTACAGGTTCGTGGCGTTGTGCCGGTCGGAGCCGAAGATCAGCCGCGTTCCGCCGTCCCAGAACCCCTGGTTGGTGAAGTACGGGTGATGGCTGTGTGCGAGGTGGTCGGTCAGTTGCGTGACCGTTGCCCCGGAGACAGGATCCCGGAAGGTCTGCTTCTCCGCGGAGAGAACGTCGCCTGCAGCCATGGGTGCTCCCTGGTTTCGGTAAGGGGCTAGCGGTTGGACGCGTCGACACCGCCGAACCGGCGATGGCGGGAAGCGTAGATGCTGATCGCCTCGCGGAACCTCTCTTCGTCGAAGTCCGGCCAGTAGGTATCGGTAATGAAGAATTCTGCGTAGGAGATCTGCCAGAGCAGGAAGTTGCTGATGCGATTCTCTCCGGAGGTCCGGATCAGCAGGTCGGGGTCGGGCACGCCGGCGGTATCGAGGCGGTTGGAGATCAGCTCCTGGTCAACCTGCTCGGGGTCGATCGTCCCTTCAGCTGCGTCGCGGGCAATGTGTCGGACGGCGTCGGTCATTTCCACGCGGGATCCGTAGTTCAGCGCGAGGCAGAGAAACATGCCGGTATTGCTCGACGAAACGCGCACTGATTCATCGAGCTCGCGCAGGACCGGTTCGGGCAGACCCTGACGCCGGCCGAGGTGCCGCAGCCTGACATTGTGCTCCATGACGGTCGGTCGCTCGTGGACGAGGTAGTCGGCGTAGAGGTGCATGAGGGTGTTGACCTCGTCCTCGGGGCGAGACCAGTTCTCGATGGAGAAGCTGTAGAGCGTCAGCGCTTCGAGCCCCAGGCGGGCGGCTTCGGTGACGATCCTCCGGACGTTCCCCGCGCCGGCTTCGTGGCCGGCCGACCGGGGCAGGCCTCGCTGGCGGGCCCACCGGCCGTTGCCGTCCATGATGATCGCCACGGACCGCGGGATGCGCTCGTCGGGCACGCCGAGCTGGGCTCTTGCAGCGGCTACGGCTTCTGCCGATACGTCAGCCATCGACGAGCTCCGAGATCGACGAGTGATGGACGATGGTCTGCGACCGTTCCGGGCCTACGCTGACAAACCCTACCGGGCGATCGAGGATCTGCTCGACGCGTGCAACGTAGTCTTTCGCCGTGGCGGGCAGGTCGTCGAACGTCTTGCAGCCGGTGATGTCCTCGCTCCAGCCGGGCATGGTCTCGTAGACGCACCGGGCCTGGCCCATCCGTGCCGGGTCGAAGTGCTCCAGCGGCTTGCCGTCGACGGTGTAGCCAGTGCAGATGGAGATTTCCTCAAGTCCGGTCAGCACGTCGACCAGCGACAGCGCCAGCTCGTGCACGCCGGAAAGGTCGGCGGTGTACCGGGCGGCGAATGCGTCGAACCAGCCACAACGTCGAGGCCGGCCGGTGGTCGTGCCGTACTCGTTGCCCTGCTCGCGCAGGTAGTTGCCCGTGTCGTTGTCCTGTTCGGAGGGGAAGGGCCCGGCGCCGACGCGTGTGGTGTACGCCTTGATCAGCCCGACGACCGTGCCGACGGCGGTGGGGGGAACCCCGGCGCCGGACGGGACACCACAGGCCGTGACCGACGAGCTTGTCACGAACGGGAACGTGCCGTGGTCGATGTCCAGCATCGAGCCCTGGCCGCCCTCGAACAGAACCCGCTTGCCGCCGGCGATGGCGTCGCGCAGCAGCGCACCGGTGTTGCCGATCATGCTCTCGAGCTCCCGGCCGTAGCCGGCGAATTCGTCGGCGATCGCGTCGGCGTCGAGTGGCTGGGCGTCGTAAAGGGCGCCGAAGATGCGGTTTTTGATCTCGGCGATGAGGCGGACCTTCTGGCAGAGTTCATCCGGGCGGATCAGGTCGCCGACGCGGATGGCCGTCGAGCGGTTGGTCTTGTCCGAGTAGCACGGGCCGATGCCGCGTGCGGTGGTCCCGATCTTGCGTTCGGAGGACAGCGCCTCCTCGCTGAGGCGGTCCTGCAGCTTGTGCCATGGCATGACCACGTGGGCGATCGAGGAAATGCGCAGGTTCTCGCTGCTTACGTTCACGCCGCGCTCACGGAGGCCTTGGATCTCCGTCAGTGCGGTTGCCGGGTCGAACGCCAGACCGTTGCCCACCACGTTGACCACGTGGGGGTGCAGGATCCCGCAGGGGATCAGGTGCAGGGCGTAGGTTTCGTCGCCGACCGCGACGGTGTGGCCGGCGTTGGCCCCGCCGCAGAACCGCACGACGTACTGGGACACCTTCGCCAGGGCGTCGACAATTTTGCCCTTTCCTTCGTCACCCCACTGAAGCCCGACAACCGTTACGTTTTTCGATTCCATGACAACATCCTGTCAATCCGCGAACAGACGTTGCCCCAACCTGGGCAACGCAACCGCATCAGCATAGGCGATGCCGGGAAGGTGTCAAGAAATCTGCCCTCCCTTTCCGATGATTCCCCAGCGGGGGTTGAGCACGATTCGGCGCGGCATTAGAATGCAGGGAGTGAAGCTTGTTGCGGCAGGAGTACCTCGTAGTGCGTGAAAAGAAGAAACCCAAGGTCCTCGGCGTGGGGCTGGACAACCAGGATGGGCATGTGCGGGTTACGCGCGGGGACAATTTCCACCTCGTCGGCGGCTCGCAGGATACCCATGAGTCGATGCAGGAGAAGTGCATCAAGATGAACGAAAAGCTCCGCGAGCGCGGAAAACAGCTCGAACAGCTCGAGCGCAACGAGTTTCTCGATATCGCCGGTGAGTGCGATATGCCGGTTCTGGAAGTCCGGCGGCGCGAAAGGTCCTGACCCGGTGACTGCCATCGAACCACCCGAGCCCATCGGCCAGCCCGGTGGGCTTGCTTTGTATGGGGGGAAGGCATGACCTCCGGCGAGCGTGAGGACAACGGGGGGGCGATCGCTCCGCCCCGACCTGCGATGGAACACCTGGGGGAGACGATCCGCCTGTGGGCGCCGGCGAAGATCAACCTGAACCTGCACGTGGGGCCGGTGCGGGACGACGGCTTTCATCCGCTGGATTCGCTTGTCGCGAAAGTGACCTTCTATGACCGCATCGACCTTCAGCGGCGCACCGACGGGCGTCTTCTGCTGGAAGTCGACGGGTTCGATTGCGGGCCCGGAGAGCAGAACCTCGCCCTGCGGGCAGCCAGGATGCTGCTCGATGAGGCCGGGGGGCCCGGCGCGAACCTGCGGCTGAGCAAACAGATTCCGCCGGGAATGGGACTGGGCGGAGGATCATCCGACGCAGCAGCCGTGGTTCGTGGGCTTCGCGAGCTCTGGTCGCTGGATGTCTCCGAGGAGCAGCTCGCCGAGATGGCAGCCAGCCTGGGCAGCGACGTGCCTCTGTTCCTGGCGGGCCCGACCAGCCGGATGCAAGGGCGCGGCGAACAGCTTTCTCCGGTCGAGGTCCACCCTTTTGCAGTATTGATGATTCTGCCCCCACTGCACTGCTCGACGGGCGAGGTCTACCGCGCCTACGACGAGCAGCCCGTTTCGCTTGCGGGACAGGAAATGCTGGAGGCGATCGCAACCCAGCCGCCAAGCAGGTGGCGGGGCCGGCTCCGGAACGATCTGGCGGGTCCGGCGACGGTCGTCTGCCCGGAACTCGGCGAATTGCGGGACAGGTTGGCCAGTGCCCTGGGACTGCCGGTCAGCGTCACGGGCAGCGGAGCGGGGCTGTTCGTGCTCTGCGACGATGCTTCGGAGCTGGGGGAGCTTGTCAGCCGGCTGCCGAAGGACCTCGGTGCACGCGTGGTTGCAGCCCGGGGGGAGCCGCGATGACGGGTGAGGATCGGCCGGCTGGCGTCCGATAGACAGGGCGTCCGGTGGCGTTTTGCAGGAAAATGCTCAGTGGGGTTGACCGGTGAGCGACTTCCTGCTACAAGAAGCAATCCACGGGGCCGTGGCGCAGCTGGGAGCGCGCCTGCATGGCATGCAGGAGGTCCGGGGTTCGAATCCCCGCGGCTCCATTGGATCTGGGCGGGGCGATCAAAAGCCCCGCCTTTTCTTTTGCCCGCAGGGATGGGTTATGACACGTCTCCATGCCGACCTGAAGCAATCTCTCGTCCTGCTGCTGGTGGCTGTGACAGCGGGAGTGGCTGGCTGCAACGAGGACGACGCAGCAGGGAACGGCGACGCATCGATCGCAGGCCCCTCGGCCTCCAGGGGCGCCGGGAGCCCCACCAGCTGGAAGCCGTCTCCCATTGCCCCCGCCAGCGGGCCCGAGAAGCGTGCGCGGCGGGCAGGAATCGCCCAGAGCTTCGGGAGGATCGAACGCGAGCTTGCCAGTCATGGCGGCAGTTGGGCTGCATGGGCTGACAGGCTCGAGCCATTCCGGCAGGGCATGCGCAAACGCCCGCGCCCGAGCGACTGGCGGTTCACGGGCAATGAGCTGCGATTCCTGCTGGTCAACGAAGCCACTCCGGCGGTGAAGGGCCAGGGCCCACTCGACGCGATCTTCTCCCTCGACCGTCAGCTTGCCGAGAGGGGCATTGACCTGATCGTGATGCCGATTCCCGACAAGGCTGCGATCTACCCGGACAAGATTTCCCGCACCGTGCCGGAAGACCGCCTGGTCGCCCTGGCGATGAAGCGGCTGATGCGGGATCTGCTGCAGGGGGGCGTGGAGGTCATCGATCTGTATACCGTTTTCCGAGACCACCGCGATCGGATCCGCGACCGGTACCGGCTGTACCATCCGTACGATACCCACTGGCGGAACGTGTCCTCGCAGATCGCAGCCGACGAAATCGCCAAGCGCCTCAAGCGGTACGATTTCGTGCGGGAAGCAATGGCCGAGCCCGCACGCTACGAGACACGCCAGGAACCGAACCCGGGCAGGGCGGACCTGGGGTCAGCCGAGCAAAGAGAACGTGCGGAGAACGACCCGGACCTGGACGACCCGGTCCTGGCGGTCTACGACAAGGTCACAGGCGAGCGATACGTTGATGCCAACGACTCTCCAATCGTCATCACCGGTGACAGCTTCGCGCGGATCTACAGGGACAAAGCGGCCCATTTCGGTGCCCAGACAGCTGCGCAGATCAACATGCCGGTCGCTCTGCTGCACGCGATGGGCTCCGGGCCGTTCGTGCCCAGGCTGCTGGCCGAGAAGGGCCCGCAGTACATCCAGGGCAAGCGGGTGTTCATCTGGACGACCGTTGCGCGGGCGTTCTATCGCGCGCAATGGACGGTGACCGATCTGGAAGAGGCCTACGCCGATCCCAACAGCATCGAGCGGTAGCTTTCGAACCTGCCGCGCTATCTGCCTCTTCTATCTCTGTTCTCCGTTTGGCTGGCCGGTTTGGCCGCGGCGGGATCGATTCCATGAAGCTTCAGAAGCAGGTGACTCATCAGCTTCTGGGCCCCGTCCGGCGCGGCTCCGGTGATCAGCGGATTGGGGTTGCCCAGCAGGCCCGACGTCAGGTCATATTCGCTGTAGATGACGGCTGGCTTCTCGTTCATCCTTACCTGTCGCAGACGCGGGGCCAGGGACTTCGTCAGCTGGACGCCGATGTTGCGATAGGAGATTTCTCCGAGCCCGTCAAGGAGCTTGCCGGACGAGAGCATCCGCGGCATGGTGTCGACGGACTCTCCGGTGACCTTCCCGGCAAGCCGGGCGATGGACTTGTCAAACGAGTCGTTGTTCTTGCCCGGGCCTCCGGCGCGGTCGATCAGCAGCACCCCGCCGGCCTGGACGAACTTGCGGAGTCCGGCGATCTGCTCGTCGGTCAGGTCCAACGGGCTGCTGGCTGTGAGATGAGCGACCTTCGCGGAACTGTCCCCGAGCTTGTCGGCCTGGATGACTTCGATTTTGCAGTCGACGGCGTGGTCCCGGGCGAGCTGACGGCGGAACCTTTCGAATGCGAGCGGTTCGGGATTCCAGAGGTGAGGATTGTCGTCGAACTGAATGCGGGCCAGGGAGACGCTCCGGCTGGTTTCGGGCATCTCTTCCCGGAAGATCTGGGCGAAATAGGTGACCTTGCTGGGAAGGTCCTTCATGGCTGCGCGGTCGTTGGCGAACATGTGCAGGTTCTGCCCGAGTTCGAAGAACACCTTATCTCTTCCGGCGGAGTCCTGTTGTTTCCACGCATCGGCTGGGGCTCCGTCGAGTACGACGGCCAGCACACGCGTGGGCGTCTGAAGAACCCGCAGATCCAGGCGCGGATCGTCCAGTTCGTATTGGATTGTGCCCAGGAGATGCTCCTTGAGGTTCACCGGCTGGAGCTCAAGCTTCGGCCAGAGCTCGGAGAGCAGGTCCTTGACGGAATCGCGGAAGGCCCTGGTTCGCGCATGGCCGGGCAGATCGGGGTGGAACACCAGCATTCCTCCGAGCTGGACGTAGCGCTTGAGTCGAGCCTTGACCTTCTCGTCGAACTTGAGCGGCCTGACGCCGGAGATGTAGAGCATCCGTGAATCGGTAGCCTGTTCGGCGGTGGTCTTGTCGCCGTCCAGCCGGACTACCTGCCAGTTGACCGGGTGTTCGTTTTTCTTCGCAAGCCAGCGGGTCAGGGAGCTCAGGTCTGTGAGGTTGTTGTCCCAGTCGCCGTCGTGACGCAGCTTATTCATGACGACGGGGGCGGCGCCGGCGTGGAGAAACATCAGCGAGAAGGCTGTGTTGGGGATGAACTCCGCCATCCCGTTCTTGCGGACGTTGACGCGGGGGTTCTTCTTGCCGAAGAAAACTCCGCCGTTGTTGGCTTGGCTTGCGAGGATGCGCGGCGCGATTTCCCGGAACCAGTCGTGGTCGCCGAAGTACTTCAGCCCGGCAGCATGGGCTACGCGCTCGCAGTTGTAGTAGTAATAGCCACCCGCGTTGTTGCCTCGCCCCGGGTTCTCCTCGACGTCGAAGTTCTCAGCCATCCACTCGAGTCCCTTCTGGACAGAGCGGAAGGCGAGGGTCTTGCGGTGGGCGCCAAGCCTGGACCGCGGGCCGTAGTAGGAGTCCAGCACGATATACAGGCTGGCGATACCGGCAGCGGTCATGGTACCGGCCGGCTTTGCGTACTTTTTATCCAGCCCGTCATGATATTTGGGGGCGACGTAAGACCAGGCTCCGTTGGGATGCTGGCCGACGGTCCAGGCCCGCTCGACGAGTTGCCACTGCCTCCCCGGGATTTCATTGGTGAGGTGGTGATACCCCCAGAAGCCCAGCAGCGCGTAGTTGGTGTTGGAGTAGTCTCCCGAAGCCTTGGATTTCCAGTAGTTCTCCTTTTCCCAGTTCTGGTCGCTGTGTTTGTCGACGTCGAAGTACGACCAGGTGACGGTCCCGAGTTGCCCCCGGGCGGAGGCGAGCAGTTCGCGGTAGTCGGCTTCGGCGACACGCCGGTACTTGTCGAAGGCATCGAGGCGGGCGATCAGCTCCAGCCGGAGCCCCAGCGCGTAGGTGCCATAGAGCTTCTGCTTCATCAGCCACTCCAGAGCGTCTTTGAAACGTTTGTCGTTCCGCTCTCCTGCTGCGGCGAGGGCGTTGAGTGCCAGGGCGGTATAGCCGCCCCGGTTGGCCTCCTTGGATTTCTTGTCGTCCTTGGGGCCGATCTTCTCGAGGTCGGGCAGCTCGTAGATGTCCCAGTGCCCCTTGTCGTTGCGGGAGTCGTAGAGGAACGACACCATTCGCGGAATGGCCTCCCGGACTCGCTGATCCAAACCGGCGTCGTCGAGGGGCGAATCCGCCGGCAAGGACACGGGGGTGAGAAGAAACGCCGCGAGGAGGGCAAGCGGCAGCCACCTCGTCGTGTCAGACGGGTTCGGGTACGAGAGCTTCTGATCCATTCTGGCCTCCGATAAGATGCAGGTTCTCAGGCTGTATAGTGTACCTGCTTCTAAGATAATAGACAAAGGCCTGCGACGGAGGTTTGTCGCTTGCGGGAGGCTTGGGACTTGACCGATGTCCGCTCAATGTGTCAACTGGCAACCGGAAGAGAGGAAGTCAACCAGGGAGTAAGTCATGGCAAAGATGCTGATCTGTTACTACACCAGGAGCGGGCACACGCGCAACATGGCCGAGGCGATCGCCGAAGGCGCCAGGCAGATCGACGATCTGGACGTTACGGTCTCCTCGGTACAGAGCACGGCCGTGGACGAACTGCTGGAGGCCGATGCGATCCTGCTGGGTTCACCGACCTATTACGGTTCGATGGCCGCGGAGCTCAAGTCGCTGCTGGACAAGAGTGTGTCGTTTCACGGTCGGCTTGCGGGCAAGGTCGGGGGGGCGTTTGCCAGCAGCGCGAACATCGGCGGCGGGAACGAGACAACGATCATGGACCTGCTCAAGGCGCTTCTGATCCACGGCATGGTGGTTCAGGGCGTGGCCATGGGCGACCACTACGGGCCCGTGGCCATCGGCGATGTCGATGACCGTTCCAGGACCCAGTGCGCGAACTACGGCAAGGTGCTCGGGCATTTGACGGTCAAACTGCATGGCTGACAGCGACGGGGCGAGGCCAGGGAGATCCGGACTTGCCCGTCAGCCTGCGCGAGGCGCCGTTCGTGCGATGCTCCTGGCCGAGGTGGTCGGTTTCCTGGCCGTTGGGATCGGTTTCCTCAACTGGCGAAGCCCGACCGATCACGGCGTGCACTGGTATGACATCGTTTTCGGGCTGTTCTTCCTGGGCTTCCCGATCGCGATGAACCTGCTGCACGGCGACAGGCCGGTCGACAGCGGAATCCGCAAGGACACCCTCCGCCGCTCGGCGACCGAGACGGCCATCGCGACCGCTCTGATGGCTGGTGGACTTTTTGGAGTCGGGGCGATGGCGGGAGGAATCCACTGGCTCCCAGCCGATGATCTTGCGGAAATGGCCGGGCTGTACGTGATCTGGGGGTTGGTGCAGCAGTATCTGCTCCAGGCGTTCTGTCTGCGCAGGCTGCAGCAGGCCGGTCTGGGAGACACCGTAGCCTGCTTTGCTGCTGCCGTGCTGTTCGGACTGTTCCACGCGCCGAACTGGCCTCTGGTGGCATTGACGAGCGGGGCAGGGGTTGTCTGGTGCAGGCTGTTTCTGCGGCATCCGAACCTGCTGCCGCTTGGGCTCGCCCATGCGTTGCTGGCCGTTCTGACTTACCAGTTACTTCCCGTGGAGTGGACCCAGAAGCTTGCGATCGGGGCGATGTATGTCCATCGCGTCAGCCGGTGAGATTCGTGAAGACCCTCACATGGTCAGCAGCGCGTCGGTGATGTTTACCGCGTTGAAGATTGCGTGGATAAGGATCGATGCGGTCAGCCTGCCTGTTCGCTCGTAGTTGTACCCCAACGCCACGGCCAGAATGATCAGTGCCGGGATATCCTGGACGAACGGCATGTGGATGAGGCCGAAGAGAACCGACGCGAACACGATTGCGACCCAGGGCCGGCCGGTGTAGCGGCGGATGAGCGATTGGAGAATCCCCCGGAAGTAGATCTCCTCGGCCAGGGGGGCGACGACGACTGCCGAGAAGATCACCACCAGTAGCCACGGAAGCTGCAAGTGGGGGAGGTCCAACAGGATATCATGGGTCCGCTGGCTTTCGGGCGGGATGATGAATCTCGCCAGCAGCACCAGCCCCACCACTACGGGCAGAACGGCAAGATAGGCGATGATCGCCCGGGTGAGATCAGCAAGCCAGCGGCGCAGCGTCAGGCCCATGCCTCGCGACAGGCCGCTTCGGAAAGCGATTCTGGCCACCGTCAGCGAGGTAAACAGCCAGGCGATACTTGCCACGAGTGACAGCAGGTATCGCCAGGAGTTGCCCTGCAGATTGTCCCCCGCCAGGAGGGACACGCCGAACAGGACCAGCAGCGGGGCCACCGCGTGGAGGGGGGTCAGTGAGTTCGGCCTGCCCGGGCTCGGACGGAGCTTGAGTTTGCCCGGCCGGGCTATCCGGCGGATGATCCATGCGATCAGCACGATCAGGCCGATCGCGGTCAGGGGCGTCGACAGGGGGCCAAGGAACTGCCCTTCCTCTGCCACGGGGGAGGAGGTCACCTGTTCGACCGAGTCGGTGGCTGTCTGCGCAGGGGGAACTTGGGCGTCTGGCCCGGGGATGCAGGCATACAATGCGTTTGACAGCGATAAACTCATGTCGTTACGGTACCAACCCGGTGAGGCCACGAGACTCGAGGGCTGAAAGAGCGATGGCGGCGAATATATTGGACACCATTCTGGAAACCAAGCGCAAAGAGGTGCAGAAGTTGCGCGAAGCCTGGGATCTGGAGGACCTCAAGACGGCTGCTCTCGACGCGCCCCGCCCACGGAATTTCTATGCCGCGATGACCCAGAAGCCACGTCGGAAGCTCAATCTGATCGCGGAGGTCAAGAAGGCTTCTCCGTCGGCAGGCGTGATCCGCGAGGACTTCGATCCCGCTGCCATTGCCCGCGATTATGAGCGAGGTGGAGCCGACGCGATCAGCGTTCTAACCGACGAGCAGTACTTCCAAGGCTCGCTGGAGTATTTACGAGAGGTCCGGGAGGCCTGCTCGCTGCCGGTGCTCCGCAAGGATTTCATCATCGATCCTCTGCAGGTGTACGAAGCCCGGGCAGCCGGGGCCGATGCGATCCTTCTGATCGCTGCTGCGTTGCCCCCGGGCGAGTTGCTGGACCTGATGATCCTGGCGACCGAGCTGCGCATGACGACGCTGCTGGAGGTACACGATGCCGACGAAGTGCTCGCCGTGCGTTCGATGGTGGGGTTCCCGCTGCCTCGCTACGGGTTGCTTGGGATCAACAACCGGGATCTGACGACGTTCAACGTGGACATCGCGACGACACTGCGCCTCCTGGGGCTGGTGGACTCGAAGACCCCCGTAATCAGCGAGTCAGGTATCAAGACCGCCAGTGACGTGGATCGACTTCGTCAGGCCGGAGTCCGGGGCGTGCTTGTAGGCGAGACGCTCATGCGGAGTGGTGACTTCGCAGCCGGAGTGGAGCAGCTCCTTGGCCCGGGGCGACCATAGTCCAGGTGGTCAGAGCACTCAGTTCAAGGCGAATACGATCAGCACACCTGCGATGATTGCCGCCCCCACGCCGACAAGAACCCACAGCCAGAGCTTGCCCGAACTGCTGGTTCTGCCCGCGGTGGGGCGCCCTTTGGTTGGGGCTCTCTCCGAACCTTCGGGGGGCTGGCCTGCCTGGGCGGGAGGAGCGTTTCGGGTGGCAGGGGCGTCGAGGGCATCGATGACGTCGGTGTCTTCGGATCGGCTGCGCTGCGGAGCGGACAGGTCGATTTCCACCGAATCGGGCCCTTCCGAGACCGCAGGCGGCGGTGGGATCGCCGGGGCGCTGTCCGGGGAAGGCGGGGGGGGCGCCTGGCGGGCTTCAGCCAGTTCGGAAGGCTGAGGAATCGGTGAGACCCTTCCGCAACCCGGGCATCGACCGGATTTGCCCGCGCTGTCCTCGGATACCCGTACCTTCTGACCACAATATCTGCAGGTGAATCGTAGCATTCTTCTTCCATGTATACCGGACGGGGGGATGAGGTTTCCACCCGTGTTCGAACGGAACGGAGATTCCCTTTCGTTCCTGTCAGCCCGCACAAACCCGCTGCTCGCGCGGCAGGGCGGGATTGGGCCTGTAAAGCGTTGCAGTGCGTCCGATGACGGCAACGAGGAAGGCACCGGTGTTTTCTGCGAGTGTCCGGGCCAGTTCCTTCCGTTTGCGTCCGGCTGGCATGCGAAGCTTGATCAGTTCGTGCCGTTCGAGCAGCCGGTTGACGTTGGCCGTCGCTTCGGGCGTGAGGCCTGCCCCGCCAATCCTCGCCGAGAGCGGGATCGTTCGAGACATGCTTCGCAGTCGTCTTTTCTGTCGGCCGGTCAGTTCCGCCATCGGCATTCCGCTGTGGTCTCAGAGCGAGAGAACCTGGTGGATCCTGTCGCCCACGTTCTCGTCGGTAAGTAATTCGCCAGCCTGGAACTGAAGCAGGCAGCCCCGGGAGTGGTCGGCAGCCAGGGCGATCGCCCGCGAGGTGATGCGCTCCCACCCGGCTTCAACAGGTTTGTGGCCAAGTGCGAAGAAGGCCACGCCGAGTTCCTCGGCCAACTGATCGGTCTGCTCGTCGGTCTGGCCCCGGCCCCAGGTCCATTCGTAGACAGGCCCGCCGCGCGAGAAGTCTTCGTCGCGATACGGGCGTTGGAGAATCTCAAGCCCCGCCAGGTCCATGCGCCTCGGGTCGGGCAGCGAATGAGAGAAGAACACACCCCCGGGGCAGCGCCCCGCAAGAGGTAGCGAGGTCGTCATTTCGTCTACGGCGTCGAGTACTTCTTGGGCATTGTTTCTGAACGCTGCAGCCACTCCGGCCCTGAATGCCTCACATACCCCATAGCCATGCTTGGCAATCTCGTTGCCGGTCAGTTGGGCAACATCGTGGTTGCCCATCAGCAGCAGTACCTGTTGAGGGTGCTGTCGCATCAGGCGGGCAGCGCGCATCATGACTTCAACGCTTCGGTCATGGCCGGTCGTCGGATCCGCAGGGCCATGGATGAGTTCCTGCAGCACCAGCAGTCGTTGAGGATGGTTGGGCAGGTCGGCCATCGAGATGACCTTGGCGAGATTCCGTCGGTTCCCGTGGATGTCGCCCACCAGGACGACCTCGAGGCCTTCGGGCACGCAGATCACGTTTCCCTGGCGTGTGGGATACTCGCGATGCAGCTGGGCTACTTCCTGGAAAAGCTCGGCGACGGGGCAGGACACTTCATGCCCCTCCGTTGACCTGATCGGGAGTGACATCCAGCGCCCGCGATGCAGCCAGCAACTCCATGCGGTCTGCGATGGTTTTCATGGATTCCAGCCGCTGGCGAGGCTGGAGATGGAGGCAATCCATGGTCAGTCGGGAAATCGACAGCGGGATCTCCGGATTGGCTTCGTGCGGCGGCTGGATGTCCAGATCCTGGAGGAAGGTCACGCCGGTGCCACCATTTTTCGGCAGGATCGTTGGGATTGGGATGCCCACGAGCGTCCAATACAGGCTGGCGCCGAAGTTATAGACGTCGGTCCGTTCATCGAGGGGCTCGCGGCGTACCTGCTCGGGAGCGATGAAGTCCGGCGTGCCTTGGATGCGCTTCTTGACCGTCCCGATCGGGCAACTCTGGCCCAGGTCAATGACCTTCACGCCGCCTTGCGGGCCCACCAGGATGTTATTGGGCTTCATGTCTGCATGGACGAAGCCGGCTGCGTTCATGTAGGCCAGTGCCGAGGCTACCTCGGTGAAGATGCGGGCGATCTCGCGAACGTCTTCGGGGCGGTCCTGCTGGATGCTCTGACCCGGACAGAACTCCATTAGAAGATGTATTTCGTTTGTAGAGAACCACTTACGACGTCGACGGAGCTCGTAGATTCTTCGGATGCCCGAATGATCGAGCTGGCTGCCGACCTCGTACTCGTTCTCCGCCTGCTCGAGGTACCTTTGCTCGGAGGCATCGCTCTTGACGACGCGCTTGAGCGCAAGAATCTGCTCGGTCCGGGTGTCCTGGACCTTCCAGATGGTACTTCGGGCCCCCTTGCCAAGGTACTCCAGAACCTGGAATCCGGGAGCCTCAAGACTGTTCTGACTGCTTGTCACTGCCTACCGCGCTTCGTAAGTATTAGCTATGGATGAAGATCGAGTTATACCATGATTGTAGCTTGTTTGGCCGGGGCTGTCACCGTAATTACGGGAACCCATGCAGCGAAGTTCCTGCGAGGGTGTATCGACCGTTTTCGCCTGCCGGTTCGGTTCCTTGTGCGTCCAGTCTTCTGTCGCCATTGCAGTGCCTGAATGCTGGGGCTATAATCCCCGCTTTCCGCTGGTTCCAGGAAAGCTGGCAAGCATGAACAAGAAGACCCGCAAAGTCCTGATCGTCGCAGCGAAACTTGTCTTGGCGGCGGGGTTGCTCGCGTACATCATCAGCAAGGTCCCGTTCCACGACTACACCGACGCCAACGGACAGGTGCAGAAGGGGTTCCTGTCTACCATTCAGGCGACCAACTGGGTATTCGTCGCTCTTGCGGGAATGGTGTTCCTGATTTCCTGGCTGACCGTCGCGCTGCGGTGGTGGTATCTGCTGCGGGTACTGGATATCCATATCACGCCCTGGCAGGCGATAAAGCTGATGTTCCTGGGCCAGTTTTTTAACCAGGTGGTGCCTGGAACCGTCGGCGGAGATCTCGTCAAGGCCTACTACGTCGCACGTGAGAGCGACAAGAAAGCCGCTGTGCTCGTCAGCGCATTTGTCGATCGCCTTTTGGGCCTTGCGGAACTGACTTGCCTGGCAGGGATTATGATCCTAGTCGTGATGGTCACGGGGATCCAGCCGTTCGAGAAGATCCGCTTGGCTGCAATCGTCACGGCCTGCGTGCTGGTGCTGCTGACAGGTATGGTGCTGTTCCTGCTTTCCCGGAGATTCCGCAAGCTGTTCCATCTGCAGAAGATCTACAAGCGTCTGCCTATCGCGCACCATTTCGAGCAGGCGGGAGATGCCGCGAGGCTGTACCGAACGCGGATCGGCAAGCTTCTCAAGGCCGTGGGGATCACCGTCAGCGCCCACATTCCGTTCATCGGGTCGATCTGGCTGCTGGGGGTGTCTCTGGGCATCGATGCACCGTGGTACATGTATTTTCTTTTTGTCCCTGTGATTTACACGCTCGGAGCCGCCCCGATAACCCCGGGTGGCGTCGGACTGATCGAGGGGTTCTACCTGCTGTTCTTCGCCGGCTACGCGGAAGACGGCACGCTTTTCGGACTCGCGCTGATTGCTCGTATGCTGCCCGTGATCTGTGCGCTTCCGGGCTCGATTGTCGCCCTCAAAGCCCCGAGGCTTCCCTCGTCCGAGGATGTTGAGGAAGAACTTGGCGTCGAAGGCCTCGGCGATGAGTTCACACCCGAGGACCCGTGCGAGGACAGCCTGGACGACCCGTCGAGGATTCGCCCAGCCGAGGCGTAGTCGGCCGATCTTGTCGCCCCGAGCATGATCGGTCAATCCTGCCATCTCCGAGTGCAGTGATTACTTAAGTCGCCCCCACCCTGCGCCGAAGAAACCCTCTGTGGGGTTCCGGTCCGGAGTCTCATGCATCCATACAAGCAGAGAGGGAGCGTCAGCGACCATGGCCCGACTACAAGACCTGGCGATCGAAGAAATCAACGAAGCCATCGCAGATGCCGTTGAGCGGAATGTGCCCCTGACCGTCACGATCAAAGACGGATCGCAGTGGATCACCCTCCACAGCCGATTCGTCGAAAACCGAGACGGCCGCGTGCTCATCGAGCCTCCCCAGGTGGACGATGACGTTCCGCCCCGGGAATTCGCCCCGGCAGACCGCCTGGGTGTGAGCTTCAAACTCAAGCACTACAAGCACATCACCAACGTCACCGTGGCGGGTGTCGAGCAGCTTCCGCTTGACGGAGGCCAGACCATGCCCGTGCTCAGCGTGGTGAGTCCCAGCAAAATGCAGCGTGCCCAGCGACGTGCGTACCTCCGTGCCGAGGTGCCCGACAATCGCGTGGTGAGGGCGTCGTTCTGGCTGGGAGGCTGTGACGCCGAGCCGGCCGGCGGCGACCTGGACAACCCGGTCTGGGCAGGGCAGGTCCGCAACATCTCTGCTGGCGGCGTGCAGGTGGAAGCCGACCCCGAAGCCGTGCGGATGATCGAGATCGGCGAAATGGTCGGCATGCATATCTCGTTCGGGCCCGGGCAGGAGTCCGTTCGGGTCGATGCACAGTTTCGGCACCTCGAAAAAGTCGGGCAGGACTTCCTGCTGGGATTCCAGTTCCTCGGCCTGGAAGCGACCGAAGAAGGCAAGAAGACCCTGGTAACCATAAGCAACAAGGTCACAGAAATCCGCAACGATGCATATCGTATGGAGAAATCCCGCCGCGCGATGAGCAGCTAGCGACGGTGAGCGGGCGGATTGATCTCGCAGCTTGCGTCATGACGGGCATGGTTCTATCATGCCCGCCATGACATTGGCTCGAAATACGAAAGCCCGGGTCTACTCTCTGTGGGCAACGCCCTGGGGCCCCATCGGTGCAGCCGCCACCGCGAAGGGCCTCTGTACCGTGGTACTTCCCCACTACCAGTTGGACGACCTGGAAGCCCTCCTGGCGTGGAACCATCCCAAGGCCGTGCGGGACGACGCAGCTTTCAGCAGGTTGGCTGAGCTCTCGCGGGGGTACTTTGGCGCCTCACAGGCTGATTTCCGCGAAATCGATGTTGATCTTCCTGGTGAGCGCACGTTCTCGGGCAAGGTCCTCCGCGCCTGCCGGGAGATCCGCTTCGGCCAGACAATGAGCTATTCAGGACTCGCCAGGGAGATCGGGCGTGAAGATGCTGCCCGGGCCGTGGCCACGGCGTTGAGCAAGAACCCCACGCCGCTGGTGATCCCGTGTCACCGGGTGACCTACGCAAACGGCAAGCCGGGCGGATTCTCCGCCGACGGCGGGCCCGCGCTCAAGCAGCGCATGCTGGATCTCGAACAACGCGCGTCGGGTTGACGCGACACCCTTGCGTTACGCGGGGGGGTGGGGAAGGCTAATCAGGTGCTACGCGCTCTCGCACGAACTGCATCATCTCCGGCGTTCTTGCACGCCAGAAGTCCCAATCGTGGGATCCCTCGTGCTCGGACCATGCGTGTTTGATCGAAAGCTTCTCGAAGTGCTCGTGTAATTTTCGGTTCGGCTCGAGCAGATAGTCATCCCGGCCGCAGGTCATGGCGATTTCGGGTCTCTTGGGTGCGTCCAGTCCGGCGACCTTCTCGGCCAGTGCGAAACAGTCATACTTTCGCTTGGGGAGGGAGTTCATCAGCGCGGTGGGGTAGCTTCGGCCGAGGGGGTGCTCCATGGCTGCGAAGTACAGCGCGCCGGACATCGAGACGGCGGCCGCGAAGGTTTCGGGGTGTCTCAGCGCCAGCATCATCGCGCCATATCCTCCCATGCTCAAGCCCCCAATGGCCCGACCGGCCCGGCCACTTGAGATCGGGAATGTCCGCTCCGCGAACGGTACGACGTCCTCGATGATGTGGTCTTCGTAGCGTTCGCCGGTGTCGCCCGGTGCATTGACCCAGTAACTGCGGCCACCTTCTGGCAGAACCACCACCAGCCGGGCCTTGCAAGCCGCGGCTTCCAGATCCATCGCGGCGCCCCATGCTCTGCAATCGCCTCCCAGGCCGTGGAGCAGCACGAGCATCCCATAGGGCCCTGGCCCGTTGGGCAGATAAACCTCCAGCGGAACGAATCGCTGGAGCGACTTCGAGTAGAATCGCATACTTCCCGATGCCATCCTCGTTCCCTTCCTTACTGCACGTCCGGTACATCCTGCGGAGATGATGAAGAATCAGTGTAGACGCAGAGGCGATTCCGTGCAACGGCCTCCTACGCTTCATCGATCCTGTCTGCGGGGTGGTTCGGACGTTGAAGCAGGCCACCGCCTCGTGCATAATGACAGGCTCGATCCTACGAAGTGATTTACCGAAGGGAACCCGACCATGACGACCCCGTTCATCCATGACGACTTTCTCCTGCAGACCGAGACGGCTCGCAGGCTGTATCACCAGCACGCGGCGGACATGCCGATCGTCGACTATCACTGCCATCTGTCTCCTCAGGAAATCGCCGAGGACAAGCGATGGGAGACCATCACCGAGGTCTGGCTTGGCGGGGACCACTACAAGTGGCGGCAGATGCGGACCAATGGCATCGACGAGAAGTACATCACCGGCGATGCAGACGACTGGGATAAGTTCCAGAAATGGGCTGAGACGATGCCCTATCTGCTTCGCAATCCGCTGTACCACTGGACACAGCTGGAGCTCAAGCGATACTTCGGGGTCGATGATCTGCTGTGTCCGGAGACCGCTCGGGAGATCTACGACACCTGCAACGCCCGATTAGCCGAGGCTGATTTCAGCGCACGTGGGCTGATGAAATCCAGCGGCGTGCTGCTGGTCTGCACGACCGACGACCCGACCGATTCTCTGGAGTATCACCAGGCCATCGCAGCCGATGACAGCTTCGAGGTGAAGGTCTACCCGACGTGGCGGCCTGACAAGGGCATGGCCGTCGAGAACCCCGAGACTTTCAATGCCTGGGTAAACAAGCTCGCGGCTGCGGCAGATGTAGAGATCACCGACTTCGCGTCTTACATGGATGCGATCCGAAAACGGCACGATTTCTTCCATAGCGTGGGTTGCAGGCTGAGCGACCATGGCGTGGAAACGGTCTACCAGGTGGACTACACCGACGCCGAGATCGAGGCTGTGTTTGCGAAGATACGCAGCGGCAGCCCGCTCGACGGCGAGCAGACCGACAAGTTCCGGTCGGCAATGCTCTATGAGTTCGGCCTCATGGACGCCGAGAAGGACTGGACCCAACAGATCCACTACGGCGCGATCCGCAACAACAACACCCGGATGTTTGAGAAACTCGGGCCCGACACGGGGTTCGATTCCATCGGCGACGCCCGGGTAGCCAAGCCTCTCAGCCGACTTCTGGATCGGTTGGCGATGGCGGGGAAACTGCCCCGGACCATCCTCTACAACCTCAATCCACGGGACAACGAACTGCTCGCGACGATGCTGGGCAACTTCCAGGACGGATCCGTGCCGGGCAAAATCCAGCTCGGATCCGGCTGGTGGTTCCTGGACCAGATCGATGGCATGAAACGACAGATGGAAGCCCTGTCGGCCGAAGGAATGCTCAGCCGGTTTGTAGGCATGCTCACCGACAGCCGATCGTTCCTGAGCTACACCCGTCACGAGTACTTCCGACGGATCCTCTGCGATCTTCTCGGCGGCGAGATGCAGCGTGGCTTGATCCCCGACGACATGGAGATGGTCGGCCGGATGGTGCGGGATATCAGCTACAACAACGCTGCAAGGTATTTCGGATTCGACCTTCCCGACAAGGGCTGAAAGTCAAGCTCAGCCGGTCAGGCCGTCGAGGGCGTCGGGTTCGTAGAACGTGGCGTCGAGGTCTTCCAATCGTTCGAACAGGAAGGCGCGGGCGTCCTGGATCGCCTGGTTGTAGACGGCGGGCCCGAGGACGGCGACGAAGAAATCGATGATGCGATCTGCTTTGAACTGGCTCAACTGTTCGTCGAAGTGTTCGGCGTAGAATTCCTTAAGGGTTGCCAGCAGCGCTTCCCGGCGGTCGTCGGTCAGCTTGATGTGCATCGGCGTGGAATCGGGCGACGTCACGGCTTCTCCTGGTTGGTTTCACGTCAGGCCGGGTCGTCCGGTCTGTGCATGAACCATACCCCAAGGCCATCCAGTTCGTCAAACGCGGTAATCTCGAAGCCCATGTGGCGGTATAGATCGACGTTCGACTTCGATTCTGTATCCAGCGCGACGCCCGCTGACATGGGGTCATTACGGGACAGCTCAAGCACTCGGTGGATCAGCCTGCCTCCCAGGCCGTTGCTTTGGCAGTCCGGGCGGACTCCCACAGCGGTGAGGTAGTAATGCGGCTGGTCGATCGCGTGGGCTTCCTTCAGTTCGGCGTACCGTTGGAACCGTTGGATGATCTCCGGGCCCAGTTGTCGGTCGATGTGTTCCTCCAGCTTCTGGATTGCCGGCGGGAAGGGCTTGTCCTTTCGCCCTTGGACGCACGCGGCTGCCAGGATCTGGTTGCCATCCACGATGCCCAGCAGAGGCCAACCGATCGCCAGGCGCAGTTCGCAGGAGAAGCGGAACATGCTCACGAGGTGGCGGTGCAGGCTGGGGCCGTCCTCCGGAAAGAAGTACTGCATGATGGGGTAGTGTGCGAACGCCAAAGCCAGCGTCTCGCAGGCGGATTCGATATCCGGTTCGGCGAGGTCCCGGATCCGGCATTCAGGAGGGGTGGCCATGGGACATTCTAGCCGCCAGGCAGCCTGCTGGGAGGTCAGTTGTCCGAATCAGAGTCTCGGTCGGAGTCCGGCGATTCATCGCCCCGGGTTTCGGTTTTTCCATCCGGGCTGGCGGTTTCGACGATTTCTTGGGGTTTGGTTTCCGGGCCGACCGGTGTTCCGTCTACGTGCCGCACGATGGGCACGGGGTGTTCCTTCTCGTGGGCGAGCAGGGCCTTTTCCAGTTCCTTCTGCTTCTCGGGGTCGAGGCCAGTCCAGCCGACGCGCCCACGACACTTGGGGAACGCCGAGCAACTCAGCCACGGGCCTCTCTTGCCTCGCCGCAGGTTCACCGGCGCTTCGCACTTGGGGCAGTGAACATCCTCCACCAGCAACGGGGGGGGAGAGGGATGCTTGACATTGCCCTTGCGATCGAGGTTCACAATGCCGTCGCAGTCGGGATACCTGGAGCAACTGAGGAACGGGCCGAATCTGCCGCGACGCAATACCAGCGGAGATGAACATTTCGGACAGGCGATGTCCGTGTTCATCTTCTCGATCTTCTTGCCTTCCTTGTCCACCGGGTGTGTCTGCTTGCAGTCGGGATAGCCCGTGCAGGCGAGGTATCTTCCGTTCTTGGAGAACCGGTAGACCATCTCCTTGCCGCACTTCTCGCAAGTGTATTCACTTGGCTGGGTCTCCGCCTTGGCGTGAACCATCTCTTCCTTGGCGGTCTCGAGCTTCTCGCTGAAGGGCCCGTAGAACTGCTCCAGCACGGCTACCCAGTCTGCCCTGTCTTCCTCGACGGCGTCGAGCTGATCTTCCAGGTTGGCAGTGAAACGGACGTCAAAAACCTGCGGGAAGTGCTTCACGAGCTTGTCGGTTACCACGATGCCCAGGTCCGTCGGCGTGAACGAGCGATTCTCCAGCAGGACATACTGGCGATCCTGAATGGTCTTGATAATACTCGCGTACGTACTCGGACGGCCGATGTTCTCGGCCTCCAACGCCTTGACAAGCGAGGCCTCGGTGTACCTGGGAGGCGGCTGGGTGAAGTGTTGGGTGGGGTTGAGGTCAACCGGCCCGACGGGCTGGCCTTCGTCCAATTGGGGCAGGATCTGGTCGCCGCTCTTGGGCATGCCCATCACGCGCAGATAGCCGTCGAACTTGATTGTCCTTCCCATGGCTCGGAATATCGCCTCGCCTGCCGAGGTATCCGCTGCGATTTCGCATTCGGTGACCTTCCAAACGGCCGGGGTCATCTGGCAGGCGACGAACTGGTTCCAGATCAGCTCGTACAGGCGGAACTGCTCGTCGGTCAGGGCCTTGCGGATCTTCTCCGGCAGCCGGCTGGGATCCGTCGGACGGATCGCTTCGTGGGCCTCCTGGGCTCGCTGGCCGGACGAATAGACGTTGGGTTTCTCCGGCAGGTATTCGGAACCGAACTTGCTCTCGATCAGCGATCGGGCCATGCCGATGGCGTCTCCGGACAGACGTCTGCTGTCGGTACGCATGTACGTGATCACGCCCACGGTTCCCTCGCCCGGGATCTCGATGCCCTCGTAAAGCTGCTGGGCGATCCGCATGGTCCTGCCCGTGGAGTATCGCAAACGAACGCTGGCAGCCTGTTGCAGCGTGGATGTGATGAACGGAGCCGGCGGGCGCGATTTACTGTTCCGCTGCTTGAGATTGCGGACCGTGAAGTCCGGATGGTCGCCCACCGGACCGAGTACCGTCACCTCGTTCCGAGCCGGGCCCTTGGCCTTGGGGTTCTCAGCTCGCTTCACATCGGCAACGTCCATGCCCAATGCCTTGGCGATCTCGATGGCTTCGTCGGCCTGGTCGACCTTGAACCGCTTGCCCTTCCACTTGGTCAGCTCGGCGGTGAAGCATCCGCGTTCGGCCAGCCATTCGGTGCGGGCGGCCTGGGTGGGGTTCATGCCCCGGTCGTCTTCGGTCTTCAGGAACGCCCGCCACTGATCGCCCAGTTCGGCCGCAGCTGCGAGTTCCGGCGTGAAGACGGCTCCCAGTTTCCAGTATTCCTCCGGGGTGAAGGCGTCGATTTCCCGCTCGCGCTCGACCACCAGACGAACGGCGACCGACTGCACTCGCCCGGCAGAGAGGCCAGGCCCCACCTTGCGCCACAGCAGGGGACTGACCAGATATCCTACGATGCGGTCCAGGATCCGCCGGGCCTGCTGGGCATTGACCTTGCTCATGTCCACCGTCTGGGGGTGGGAGAACGCCTCGCGAATCGCCGAGGGGGTGATTTCGTTGAAGATCACCCGGCGGATGGCCTCCGCCTTGACGCCAAGGCTCTCGGCGAGATGCCACGCGATGGCCTCCCCCTCGCGGTCCAAGTCGGTCGCGAGGTAGACTTCCGGGGCCTTGCGGGCATTCTTTTTCAGCTCTGCCAAGACCTTCCGTCTGCCGGCCAGGGGCTCGTATGTCGGCGTGAAGCCGTGCTCGATGTCCACGCCCATGCTCTTGGGAGGCAGGTCGCGGATGTGTCCCATCGAGGCCTTGACGACAAAATCCTTGCCGAGATAGCGGTTGATGGTCTTTGCCTTGGCGGGCGACTCGACGACGACGAGTTTCCGGCCGTCGCAGGAGGATCCGGATTGCTTGGATCGCTTGGAAGCCTTTTTGCGCGAAGCGGTTCCGCCGGCCTTGCCGGAGGCCTTCTTCGCCTTGCTCCGAGTCGATTTCTTCGCTGCCTTGGCCATCTGGGCCTCTTGATGTCGACGGCTTGCTTGTGGTGCGTACTCTCCGCAGAGTCACAAGGGGCATCATCATTTGACGCGCACCGGGGCTTTGTCAAGCCCGCGCGTAGAATTTCGGCAACCGCAGCCGCCAAGCTGAAACATTTCGGAGGTTTCGTCGGGCCGAAGGATGGCCGCCGGGCAGGCGGAAGCAAGGCAGGAACAGGCGGAGCCCCCTACTCAGCCGACTCGTCGGAGGGAGAGTTCGGATCCTGCTCTTTGTCCTTCTTGCGGAGAAATGCCCTCGCGCGTTTCATCATTCTGCGCGAGAGAACGGCCTTCTTGACGTAGACCAGATCGCCCAGGGACTGGCCGGGCTCGCCTTTTGACCGTTCATGCAGAACCAACGGGCCGTGGGTCTCACCGTCGGGGCTTTCGACCCAGATCGGCTGGCCTTTGACGACGCCGACAATCTCGCTGCCGTCAATCAGGAGGAATCTCCATTCCAGCCTGCGGGTGGGGTACTTCCTGCCCGTGTAGACCTTCTCGGGCTCGCCCGTGGACTTCCACCGCCATTCGAGTTCCATTTTCTCTTCGATCACCTTCGCCGTGATCGAAAGCACCGCGAGCGGAGGAATCCGTCGCCATCTCTTCTCGCTGGCGACATACACACGCCATGGCTTCTCGCGGGTCGTGTAGATCCCGCCAGCCAGGAGCGTGCCGTCCGAGAGCTTCATCGCGCCAGGCAGCGCGTCGCTGCGCACGAACTCCCCCTTTGCCAGGGGATTGCTGCCGAGATTGTCGGGATCCTCCGTCGGCTGCGATGCCGGCGCGGTTGTCGCACGATCCAGCCAGTAATCCAGATCGCTGGAGGGCGAATCGTCGGTCTCAGTCACCGCGGGGCGCAGCGCAACGCCGGCCACGATGGCAAAGCTCGCAGCCAACAACACAGCGGCAATCGGTCTGGTTCGGGCAGGGGACATACCTGTCTATGGAACCCGGCGACCCATCGGTTGTATCGTTTTTCGCATGATCAGGACTCTCCCTGTCGGGAAAGCTCTTGCTCGAAGATGTCCTTCGATTTCTCATAGAACAGCACGAAGACCACACGCTCGAGGCCGGAATCCCCAGCCAGGTGCTTTCTCGCTTCCTTCAGCATGATCTGCGCGCACTGGCGGAGGTCGAAGCCCGCGATTCCTGTGCCGGTGGCCGGGAATGCGATCGTTCGCAGGCCGTGGTCCTCGGCCAATTGTAGGACTGCCCGCGTGGAGTCTCTCAGAGACTGCTGGCTTGTCCTTCCCCCCATCGCCATGGACGCCTGGTGGATGATATATCGAGCCGAAAGGTTGCCCGCGCCGGTGATGGCAGCCGATCCTACTTCGACGGGCCCATGCTCTGAGCATTCCTTCTGGATCTCGGGCCCGCCGCGCCTGGCGATCGCCCCGGCGAGGCCCCCGCCGAGGACCAGGTCGTTGTTGGCGGCGTTGACGATGGCGTCGGCTTGGAACCGCGTCAGGTCGCCCTGAATAATCTCGATCTTTCCCATGGAAAAAGCGACTCCTCGATTGCACGCTTGGCGGAGGCGATTTGGGTTCGCGATCCGCGATGAATCGGTGTATTATACCGGCGTGGACCGGGGGCAAAAGGATGTGCTCCCACAGCGAGGACCACAGGACATAAAGGGAGTCCATGAAGCGAATCTGCGTAATCGACGTGGCTGGCTTGAGTCCGCGATTGCTGGACACGACCGGCCAGCATCCCTGGCTGGACCAGTTGCCCCTCTCTGCCCGACCCGCCAAGCCTGTTTCTCCGGCGCTGCGCGCAGTCGTGCAGGCCTCGATGACCACCGGGAAACAGCCCGGCGAGCACGGCGTGGTTGCCGGAGGGGTCTATCGGAGGCAGGCCGGCGCCCTCAGTCTGGAAGAACGCAGCAATTCCCTGCTGACCAAGAAGCGCTTCTGGCACGCCAAGGATCTACCCACACGCCCCAAAGTTGCGCTGGTGTTCTGGGCGAATCCCCTGGCCGGAGCGGCTGATTGGGTTTTGGGAGCGACCAGTTACGACTCCCATCACGCGAACATCTCCGAGCAGCCTGTAGACATGTACGCCGAGGTCACAGAAGAGATCGGCCAGGCGAATCTGGACGAATTCCAGGGGCCGGGTGCTTCCTGGCGATGCAGTGAATGGATCGCTTCGGCGGCCCGGGTGATCTGGAAGACGCGGAAGCCAGATCTGATGTGGGTCTACCTGCCGGGCATCGACTTCGAACTCGTCCGTCACGGCGTGGAATCCGACGAAGCGAAGCTGGCCGTTCGCCAGCTCGATCGCATCTGTGCGACGTTGCACGAAGCCGTCGTCGGTGACGATGGCGTAACGGTGGTTTGCTCCGATGGCGGGTACGTGAACGTTTCCCAGGTGGGACACCCCAACCGCCTGCTGCGCGAGGCGGGTCTGCTGGCCGCGCGGGATACTGAATCAGGCGAACTGATCGATTTCCAGGCGACCGAGGCCTTCGCCCTGACCGATCACCAGGTAGCTCACCTGTACTGCAGGACCGAGGACGTCGCCGACAAGGCAGCTGAGATCCTTTCGGCCGACCCAGCCATCGAGAGCGTGGTGCCCAGACAGGAGGTATTCTGCAGCGGGATGGGACACGACCGGGCCGGAGAACGAGTGATCTTCGCCAGAGCGGACGCCTGGCTGGACTATCGCTGGTGGCCCGTCGATCAGAGGCCCCCGGTGTTCGCAGAGCATCCCGGCGTGCCGGGCAGGCTTGGGTACGACCCGTGCGAGTTGCTGCCCGGTGGCGACGGTCGCCGGCTTGACCTCGACCTTTCGCACGTGAAAGCCTCGCGTGGCCGGGTGGATGACGACCCGCGGGACTGGTGTCTTCTCGCTGCGAGTCAGTCAATTGCCCTAACCGATCAGCCTGTCGTGACCGACCTGCCTCAACTGCTCCAGGGAGTGATGTTCCAATGACTGTCCCCGGAGGCGTCGTGTGACCGTCGTAGCCTTCAGCTTTCTGTTCCCCGGGTTGCTGTGGGGGGCTTTGGCTGCCGCCGCCCCGGTGGTGATCCACCTGACCATGCGCACACGCCCGCGCCGAATGGTCTTTCCGGCGTTGCAGTTCGTGAAAGTCACCCACAAGGCGAACGTTTCGAAGCTCAAGCTCAAGCACCTGATCCTCCTGGCGATGCGCATGGGGGCGATTCTCCTGCTGGTGGCGCTGCTGGCCAGGGCGTTCATCGAAGACTGGAAGCAGGTCCCGGACCGGACCATGCCCGCCGCGGCGGTCATTCTGGTCGATAACAGCGGATCCATGAGCTATCGCAGCAAGGGCGTGGCGATTCTTGATCGTGGAAAGGCAATGGCCAGGGAAGTGGTTTCCGCCATGCCTACCGGTTCGCGGTTCGCCGTGATCAGCACGTCCGGATCGGTTGTAGCCGGGAGCTTCCTGAGCGATCCAAACATCGTGGTGCAGCAGATCAACGGCGTCCCTGAGCGGTACGGACAAGAGACCCTGGCCCCGGCGATGTCCCGCGCTCTGTCGATGCTCTCGAAGATCGACATGCCGCGCAAGGAGATATTCGTTGTCTCGGACATGACTTCGCGAAGCTGGGAGGAAGTCTCCGGCTTGCGGGTCGGCAAGGACGTGGCGCTGACGGTGTTGAACGTCGGGCCTGGCCGGGATACGAACTTCGCCCTGGGTCCGCCGAGGTTGGCCAGTACGTCAGCGGCAGTTGGGGTTGACGTGCCTCTGGATGTCAGCGTCTCCAGCCTGAATCTTGGCGGCCAGGTGAACATTCAGTTGGAACTGGACGGCCGCTCAATGCCTCGCCAGCAGGTAGACGTCCCGGTAGGGGGAGCGGCGAGTGTGCAGATGGTCGCGCATGCCTCGCGGCCGGGGGTGCTGCACGGGCGGATCGTACTTGAGACCAAGGATCCCCTGGCGATGGACAACGTCCGGTACTTCACGCTGCAAGCCAGCCCGCCGGGCAAGCTCCTGTTGACCAAGGAGCGCGGGCAGGATGACCTGACTGGCAGGGCGGTGGCGGCTGCAGTCGCGTTCGGCACGCAGAGTTGGATGACCCGACAGACTGTTACCATGCAGAACCTGAACCCCGACGAACTGGCCGATGCATCGATCGTCCTGCTTCCGAATGTCTCGTTCGTCTCCCAGGCGCAGTGGAGGCTGCTGGAGGATTTCGCGCGTCGCGGCGGAGCCCTGTGGGTGGTCGCGGGGTCGCGTTTGAGCATCGATTCCTACAACTCCGACGAAGCGCAGAAGTCCATGCCGGCTGAGCTTCAGCCCGTACAGCAACTCGACCAGGCCGTATCGCTTGAGGTCGGCGACGCCGGTCATCCGCTGCTTGCCCCACTGCGTGCCAATCCCGATTTCCCGCTTTCGGATGCGAAGGTCAAGCTGCGCTTCGGCGTGAAATCCATCGCGAGCGACGCGTCGGTGGTGGTTCGTTTCAGCGACGGTACCCCCGCCGTGATTGAGCGCCCCGTGGGCGATGGCCGCGCCCTGTTCTGGAACTTCAACCCACTGCCCCCCTGGTCCAACCTCGCGGGGCTCACCCAGCACGCCCTGCTGGGGCAGGGGGTGGTGCGCCATTACCTCTCCAGCGACCGAAACGATCCGTTGCAGGAATACGGCCGGACCGTGAACCTGCGCGTTCCCAAGCGGCTGGGAGCCGTCACGGCAACCGTTCGCAAGCCCGGGGACAGCAATCCCCAGCCTCTGAATGTGTCCGAGGATGGGAGGATGACGGTTCTGGCGACGGAACTGGGGAACTGGGAGGTCCAACTGACCGGTGAAGATCAGCAGGAAACGCTGGGCTTCTCCGTCAATGCCCCCTCCCCGGAAAGCGATCTGTCACCGATCGACCCGAACTCCCTGGCCTCTCTGGCCGGTGCCGATCGGCTTGCCGTGGTCTCCGAAGCCGGTCAGATCACCAGGCGCCAGCAGATGGTCGCCCAGGATCTGGACCTGATGGCTCCACTTCTGATCGGCCTGCTTCTGTTGATGGTAGGGGAGGCGTTTTTCTCCAACCGGTTCTACAAGCAGCCCTCCGAGGCACCTGGCCCGGCGCCATCTCGCTGATTTTCATTGACCGTACCGGGCACCGCAGGTACGCTCCCCCGTTTGGTGTTGCCTGCCAGACAGAAACGATATCAGGACGTCAGACGGGAAGGGTCCATGCCTCCAGAACCGATCTTCGAACTTTCAAGAATTGACCAGAGCAAGGTATCCGTAGACAAGAAAGGCGTCTACGAGGTCAATCCTCACCGTTTCGAGTTCGAACAGCTCGACGGGATCTATTTCATCGATCACGATGACGGGACGATGGCGGCATACAAGGACGTCAGCGAAGAGGAGTTCTGGGTCCGCGGTCACATTCCTGGAAGGCCTCTGCTTCCGGGCGTTCTCATGATCGAATCGGCCGCTCAGATGGTGAGCTACTACGCTACCGTCCGAATGCCCGACAAGGGGTTCATGGGCTTCTCGGCGGTGGACGGAGTGAAATTCCGGGGTTCGGTCCAGCCGGGTGACCGACTGGTGCTGATTGGCAGGATGGTGGAATTGGGCAAACGACGGTGTTCGGCTGAGACGCAGGGATACGTCGACGGGAAGATGGTGTTCCAAGGCAGGATCGAAGGGATGTGGCTGGGCTGAGTTGCAGGCTGCCGGGGCCGCATCAGGAGGTTCGACCACCGCAATATGACCGACTGGCAGGGCAGGTTCGACGGGCATGTGCAGATCGAAGAGGGACGATCGCCGGAGGACTGGCTGAGTCGAATCCCCGCCCGGCGGGGCGTTGCGCTTCTCGTCGCCCAGGCCGATCAACCTATCGTATTGCTCCCCGCAGCCGATATGCGGGCCCGAATCCGCAACCGGATGGCCGGGGCGGATCCTGATGGCGACCAACCCCTCCCGACCGGGAAGCTCCCCGATCTCCAGGGCATCACACGGTCCATTCACTGGGTTTTGACGACCAGCCACTTCGAGACGGATTTGGCGTACTTCGAACTCGCCCGTCTGCTGTGGCCGAGAACGTTTCCAACTCTTCTTGCCTGGAAGCCCGCGTGGTTCGTCGTGGTGGACCTGGAGGAAGCCTATCCGTCCCTTCGGCCCGCGAGATCGACAGCCGGTGCGACCGATGCGGTCGGGCCGTTCGCGACGGCCAAGGACGCGGACCGATACGTCCAGATCATCGACGACGCCTTCGACCTGTGTCGCGACCGTCGTCATCTCTTGCAGGCTCCTGAAGGCCAGCGGTGTGCGTACGCCCAGATGGGCCGTTGCCTTTGCCCCTGCGATGGGACGATTTCGTCCGAGGAATACCGCGCTGCTGTGCGGCGCGCATGGCAGTGCGCTCGAGGTTGTCGCCAGCCAATCGCCGACCAGCTCACAGAGCGTATGAGTCTGGCGTCGGAGGCGCTGGAGTTCGAGAAGGCGGCCTCTCTGAAGAAACGCCTGGAGCGCCTGGCGGAACTGGATTCTCCAACCTATCGGTGGGTGGCCCCGGCCGAGGAGTTCAGCTTCCTGCTGGTCGAGCAGACCACGTCGATCGCGTGGGCCAAGGTATTTGCGGTGCGTAGCGGGGACCTGACGGCCTGTGGACGCGTCGACTACCCTCCGAGCGAGGATCTGCTGGAGGAATTGATCCAGGACGTTCGTCGGGCTGGATGTCCGCCCGGGGATCGCACGTCGCGGGATCTGCGCACGGGTCTGGTTTCGCGATACCTCTTCATGGATGAGGCGCGTCGCGGGCTTGCGGTTCGTGTCGACGAGAAGCTCACCTCGAAGTCCCTCGCCGCCGATATCGATCAGGCTTCCGAGAGGCTGGGCCTGCGCCGTCGCAGGTCGGCCGATGCAGGGGGTGACGAGGTCGCAGCTCCGGAAAGTCCGGAGGCAGGTGCGGGGCCGGGCACCTGAGCCGAAAGCGGCTGCTGTAACCATCACAGACCATCCGATATCATGGAAAGCCTCCATCCGATTGTGGAACGGGCGATTGTGCAGACCATCCATGGGCAAGATCCTTGACATTTTATCGCGAAGGCCGTTGCGCCGCAGGCGGTTCTGGCGGTTCGTATCGCCGCACCGCCACGGTGCGGGTCTTGCGGTCCTGGCCATTCTGCTGGCGCTGTTCTATGGGTACTGGTACCTCACGAACGACCGGCGCGTTCGGCGGGAGGCCACCGAGTATCTCGCCCGTCTGACCGGCGGAGAGGTCCTGATCGGGGATGTGAAGTTCAGCATCTTCGGGCCGATCGAGATGCAGGACGTTCGCGTTCACGTGCCCGGAGACGACTCGCCCAATCCCTTCATCGCAGCCAAGGCCGTTCGACTGGTACATGATCCCTGGTCGATGCTCCTGGGACGGATCGAGGCGCGCGAGATTGTCCTGGTCGAGCCGGCGGTCAATCTGGAATACGACGAGAAGCGGGGCACAACCAACGCCCAGCGGCTGTTCGAGCTGGCGGCCCGGCAGAGTTCGCCGGTTGATACTGCGCAGGGAAGGCTGCCCAGAATTCGCCTGCTGGACAGCGAATTCCGGTCCTTCGAAAGGGTGGGAGGCCAGCCGATTCTTCGCCGGGTCTACCAGCTGGATATCAAGATGCGCCCGAAAGCAGGCGGGCGCTACGAGGTCGAGTTTGAGGAAAAAGCTCGGGGCGATGAGTCAGGCGCGCGGGGCGCGCTGGTCATCGATGCTGCCAACGGTACCGTAGAGCAACCAACGGGGTGGGTTCCGATCGCCAACCTGATGGACGCTCTGCCTCCCGCGTACGTCAAGTGGATGCAGCGATACGGCCTGGAAGGCGGTATCGAGTTGGTCAGGGAGGGGAAAACCGACGTTCAGGAGCGGATCTTCCATATCCAACTGCAGGACGTATCGATGCACCTCTTCGGTGAAGACAGCCTGCAGATCGCTGACGTCTCCGGACAGCTTCTGTTCGATGCCAATCAGGTGACCCTCGAAGGAATCCGGGGTCGGATCCCCGCGGCGGGCAATGCCGAATTGCGTATCAAGGAGGGGAGATATACGGGATATGGCACGGAATCCCGGATGTCGATCGAGCAGCTTGAGATCGTCGGGATGTCCGTGCCGGACTCCAATTCCGATCTCGGGCCGCTGGCGGGGGCGGTTGGTTGGGTTCGCGAGCAATTCAAGCCGAATGGAACGTTCGACGTCTTTCTCGATGTCCGCAGGCCCAGCCCCGGCGCGCCGCTGGAGGTGGACGGCAACGTGGTGCTTGCCGACGTGAGCGGCGAGTACAAGTATTTCCCCTATCCGGTATCTGCCAACCGGCGGATCGATCCCAACAGCACTATACGGATTTCTTCCGACGGAGCCGAAAGCGTCGACCTCTGGCTTCGCTCGGACGATGCGTCGTTCCGGGTGCGCGGCACGGTTCCCAACCGCCGGCGGCGAGCGTACGAGATAACCGTGGAGGCATACGACGTCCCATTGGACGATGCGCTTCGGGAGGCAATTCCGGACCGCTTCGCGGAGGTCTGGGAGCAATGTCAGCCGCAGGGTGCGACCGACGCGACGATACGTATCTGGAGGGACGAGGACGGCGAGCAGCAGAGGCAGATCGTGCTCAAGCCCCGGGGGAAGGCTTCGATTACGTACGCCGGCTTCCAGTACCGTCTCGATCGGATCAAGGGAGACATTACGATTTCCGACGGCGTCGTGAAGCTGCCCGATGTGCGAGGTCGACACGGGCAAGCAGCGGCCAGGATCAGCGGAACGATCGGCCGGCTCGACGCAGCGAGGCGATCGGCCGATCTTGTCGTGGAAGTCTCCGATGTTCCGATCGACAAGGACCTGCTTGCCGCACTGGACCCCAACAGCCGGCGGATGGTCAAGAGCCTGAATCTGAAAGGAGTGCTGTCGAGGGGCACGGTTCGACTCCGCCAGTCTCCCGGGAAGCAATTGAACTTCCGGATCGACCTGAACCTCCAGGATGGATCGATCCGTCCGGAAGTGCTTCCCTGCGAGTTCAGCGATCTGGAGGGGCCGGTTACGATCGAAGCCGGGAAGATCTCGCTTGACGGTCTGAAGGCCCGTCGCGGGCCGTCGCGTCTCCGTGTTTCCGGCGAGATTCTCCGGCGAGACAAGGTCTGCATGGACCTCTCGATCGATGCCAACGGCCTGGTCTTTGACAAGGAGCTCCGCAAAGGCCTGCGAGGAAAGGTGCTGGAGGCCTGGGACACCGTTTCACCCACCGGCCTGGCGGACGTGTCCATCCGCTATCGCCAGAACATGCCCTCCATGGACACGCCCGTGGACTATCGGATCGTCATTCTTCCGAAACAGATGCAACTGACCCACCAGGACCTGCCCTATACGCTCCGGAACGTCCGCGGGAAGATCCTGGCCACGCCGGGCAAGGTGACCGTGGAGAAGCTCAAGGCGGAAGACGGCAATTCCCTGGTCGAACTGTCGGGCGTGTTTACCGAAGACGCCAACAGCCAGGTCGCCCGGCTGGCGCTGAAGGCGACGGACCTGCCCGTCGACCCGGAACTCTTGAAGGCGATGCCCGATGGTTTCGCGAGTCTCTGGAAGGGCCAACCGCTGGACGGCACGGTCGATGTGGACCTTGAGAAGTTCCACATTGTGCGCACGAAAAAGCCCGGGGATGCCAATGAGCCCGTCGACGCCAACGCCAGGCCGGTACGGTTCGCCCTGGAGGGGACGGCGTCGCTCAGCCGACTCCAGATCGCCCGGCGAGACATCACCGCGCTGAGCTGCGCTTTCGAAAAAGTGCTGACCGGTGACGTGATCCGGGTGAGTGACATCGAGGGAAGGATGTACGGGGGCAAGCTGGCAGGCCGGGCGAGTATCCGCGCTGGAGACAGCACGTCCTACAGCATGCGTGTGTCGATCAACGGGGTGGACCTCGACAAACTCGTCAACGCGAGGGTCAGCGACCCCAATGCGGCTGTGTCGATGCCCGGAACACTCTCGGGCGATCTGACCATGCAGCAGACGATCGGCAAGGAGGATTCCCGTCGGGCGACAGGATCGCTGCAGATTCGCGATGCCAAGCTGTATCGCGTGCCGGTGCTGCTGGGGTTGCTGCAGGTCGTAACGCTTCAGCTTCCGGGCAAGAACGCGTTTACCGGCGGCAAGCTTGACTACCAGCTCAAGGGCGAGAAGCTCGTACTCCGGGAGATCAACCTCTCGGGCGAGTCGCTGTCGATCGTTGGGTCGGGCACGCTCGATCTCGATACCGAGAAGATCCGCATGAACTTCCTGGGCAGGCCCCTGGGGAAACTCCCCGGCATCGGAAGAGACCTGGATACCCTCCTGAAACCGTTTGCCAAGGAAATCATGGAAATCAAGGTCACGGGTACGTTAAAGAAGCCTACCATGCGAACCGTCGCGCTGGGCAGTCTGGAGAAAGCCATCCGCACACTGCTGAACCCGGATGCAGACGATCAGTAGCGACACATGGGCCCGATCGCAGGAACATAGAGACCAGGAAGGAACGGCAGATGGCGGCAGTGAAGGTGGGAATCATCGGCGGAAGTGGACTTGGCGACGCACTCTGCGAGGCTGGCGCGGGCAAGGGAATCAACGTCAGCACCCCGTTCGGCGAGCCGTCCGACGCGATCATCGAGAGCGAGTGGGGGGGCACGCCGATCGCCCTGCTCAGTCGGCACGGGCAAGGCCACCTGCTCTCGCCCAGCCGGGTCAACTACCGGGCGAACATCTACGCCCTCAAGGAAATCGGCTGCACCCACGTGATCGCCTCCGGGGCCGTCGGTTCGCTGCGCGAACAGATCAAGCCCAAGGACCTGGTGATTCCCGACCAGGTCATCGATAAGACCTATCGCCGTGAGCCGACATTCTTCGACGACTACCTCGCCGCCCACGCGGAGTTCGCTGTTCCGTTCTGCCCCGTGCTTCGCAAGCACCTGCTGAACTGCGCCGGGTCGGTCGACACCGACGTTCACGACGGCGGGACCTACGTCTGCATGGAAGGTCCAGCCTTTTCCACGCGCGCCGAGAGCGAGATGCATCGCCTCTGGGGCGGAGACCTGATCGGCATGACAGCCATGCCCGAGGCCAAGCTCGCCCGCGAGGCGGAACTCGCCTACGCCCTGGTCTGCCTGCCCAGCGACTACGATTGCTGGAAGCCCGCACCGGACGACCTCGACAAGCATGAGCTGCTCAAGGAGATCATCGGGAATCTCACCGAGGCTACACGCAACGCCGTCGAACTCATCAAGCATGCGGTCAAGCGGTTCGGGGAGATCGCCGACCAGCCCTCCCCCGCCCACAGCGCGATGGAAATGGCCATCTGGTCCAACCGCGAGATGATCCCCCCGGCTGCGAAACAGCACTTCGGCGTGCTCGTCGAGAAGTACCTCTGAACGAATCCCAGACCCTCGCCGGGGCAGGGAGAGAAGGTGATCCATGCGCACTACGATAAGCCCGGCCCGGATGGCGGTTCTGTTCGCCCTGACGACCATTGCAGGATGCGCCACGCCGACGGACAATCCTGCCGAATCGTACGGGCTGGCCTGGACCAGCCGGATCCACTGGTCGAACGTGGTGAACATCCGCGACGTGCCGGGCGCGACCTGGAACGAACGCTTCCGCGTGGCCCGGCAGCAATTGGGGCCGGACGGGGGCGTGGTCTACTTCCCTGCTGGTGAATACAGGCTGGAGGATCACCTGGTCCTCGACAGCGGGGTTGTTCTGCGCGGTCAGCCACCACAGCACCGTTTCGGCTCCGGCGATCCGAACTACGTGCTCGGCACGCGACTGGTGTTCCCGGAGTACAAGCCGGTACTGGAGGGGCAGGGTACGCCCATCGATACAGCCTTCAAAGGAATTCGCGTAGCCGACCCGGCCAGGTCATCCAACGTGGGCGTCGTGCATGTGGACATCGACGGTGGCCACGTGTACTTCGGAGAGACGACGAAGCGGCAGGAAGGACTCAGCGACCGGGAGTATCGACGACGCAGGAGGTATGGAGCGGGCGATGTCCACCAGGCCGGAAGCAACAGGCTGGTGCTCGGGTGCATTCTCCGCAACGCAGCCGTTGCGACTCCCGAGGTGCCCGACCTGTCCATCGGTCAGCATCCCTGGCAGCGATGGACCCGCTGGCACCGCGGGGCGATACACATCTGTACCAGCCGAAACGCCCTGGTGGCTGGCAATCGCCTGCCCGAAAGCGGTGACAGGAATTTCAACCAGAAAGGGTACGTCCTGAAGGGGCGGGGCAGAAACGCCGGCAAGGTGGTCATCGACGAAGGGGTCGCCTTCGACTACGACAACCGATCCGGGATCCTGGTGAACATGTACGTCCTGGGCGGTGTGGGCGGGCGAGACCCGAAGGGCGACCCGAACACCCACCCCCACGGGTTCGTCGAGGGCATCGTCATCGCGGACAACTACATTTTCTCGACCGGTCGAAGCGCGATCGGCTTCTCCGGCGATGGGACGGTCTGCCGCAACAACGTGATCCGGTTCAAGAAAGATGTCCGCAGGTTCACGAATACCGGCAGGGGGCTGGTCGGCGGGCCGAGCACCAACGGAAACCGCGCGATGGTCGCCCGCGGCTGGCGGTGGCGGATTCTGAACAATGACTACGAGGTGCACAAGAACCTGGCCGCCAACAGCGGGTATTACTTCAACGACGGCGAAGGAATCATGCATGAAGGCCACGCCAACTGCACGATTCGCGACAGCGTGCTGGAGGGCAACCGCGGCAACGCGTATCTGAGCATGTACAAGACGGCCGGTATCGATGGTCTGGTCGTGCGCAACAACGACATCCGCACGCCCGGGGGGATCAGCGCGATTTTCGTGGATGCGGACCGCAACTGGGACCGACATTACTGCCGCGACGTGGTCATCGAGGACAACATTACGGCAGGCAGCGGGATCCTGATTTCCGGCGAACCCGCCAGCGGGAACGTGGTGCGCAACAACCGTCACATTGGTGACGGGCCCGCATCGCTGAGAAATGTCGCCGGCGCCGAGGTGGAAGGGAATGTCAACTACGAGGTCTTCGAGAAGCGGCGGAAGTGAGGGCCCGGGGACCCCGGCATAGAGAGACCGGCGCGACGGACAGGCCGCCGCGCCGGCATACAGTCGACAATCTCCCCGTTCGGGGCTTCTGCTTTCGCGTTGGCTTATCTGCGCTTCCGGATCACGCCGGCCAATCCGCCCACAGCGAGCAACGCCATCGTGGCCGGTTCCGGCACGCAGATCGTATCTACGACGATTTCCTCGACGTAGGTGCCGGCCGGGAAATCGATGCTGATGGTTTCCTGGTCGGGGTTCGGGCGGATTTCCCACTTCGAGGTGTACGTGTACCACCACTGACCGTCGGGAGCGGCTGGGTTTGGCGGTGACATCCATGCAGAGGGTCCCGGTGCGCCGGGAAGTTGCTTAGCCGGCGGATTGCTGCTGATCGCGCCCGGGGCTTTGCTGGAGGTGATCTGGATCATCAACTCTTTTCTCTCCAGTGGCTCAGGGTTGTTGTTGATCTGCAGGTCGATCGTCCCGGGGAAGGGAAGGTAGATCAGTCCTGTAATCTCGCCAGTGGGACTTTCCCCGACTTCCCACATACTATCCTGCGGCACCGAGGCGGTGGGGCAGCCGAACGGGTTGTCGAACCCGGGATCCGCCGGGAAGCAGGGGAAGCCGGGCTCCTCGTCAAAGCTCCACTCCTGGTGTGTCGGCACTCCGCCTTCCCATGCGGGATCGGTCGGGTCGGTCTGCCATGGGGCGTCGTGAATGTCCTCGGCGACGACTCCGCCAGCGAGGAACAGCACGCACGCCAGTGTTGCGATGAGGCTCCTTCTCATGTCTCTCTCCTTTTCGTAAGGTTCCCTGTGCCCGGATTCGGGCGCGAACAGATCGTGACTTTCAGACGTGAGCGTCGGCCGAGGTGGCCAAGGTCGCCGGCAAGCGAGCGAGGGTCGCGGCGGCCCGAGGTAAGTCCTGCCTCCATGTTGCATTGTGGCCCCAGTTGAGGGTTCTGGCAAGCGCAGAACCATCCGAGCATCGTGAACTTTGCGCGAACACGATGTAAGCTCATGCAATAGGCTTGGTTATGGGAATGGCCATGCCGTGAGGAGGCCCGATTTTCCTCCCGGGGACAGCCTGGTCATCTGGCTGGCAGGACTTCGTCTCGCAACGCGAGATGCTCTTCGGTACAGTAGCAGCCATGGCGGCAAGCGTGATCGAACTCGAGGGCGTATCTCTCCGACGAAATGGAACCGAGATCCTGCAGGAGATCTCCTGGCAGGTCACGCCAGGCCAGCAATGGGCGATCGTGGGCGCCAACGGTTCAGGCAAGACCACGATGCTCCGCGTGGCGACGGGCTACCTCTGGCCGACGCGGGGTGCGGTACGCGTGCTTGGCAAGCGGTTCGGACAGGTCGACCTCCGCGAGCTTCGGAAGTCCATCGGCTGGGTCAGTTCGGCCATTCAGCAGCGCATGCCCCCCGGCATCAAGGCCATCGAGGCCGTGGCTTCCGGCGCGTTCGCCTCGATCGGCCTCTACGAAAAGCCTGGCTGCGAGCAATGGGGCCGGGCACGCGAGTTGATGGCTGACCTGGGCATCGCAGGAATAGCAGACAGGACGTTCGGCGTGCTGTCCCTGGGAGAGCGCCAGCGCGTGCTCATCGCACGGGCCCTCATGCCCGATCCGCCGCTTCTGATCCTCGACGAGCCCTGTGCCGGACTCGACCTGGCTGCAAGAGAATACCTTCTGGATTTGGTCGACTCTCTGGCTGCGAAGCAAGACGGCCGGTCGCTGGTCTTCGTATCGCACCACGTCGAGGAGATCACCCCGTCGTTCAGCCATGTGCTGGTGCTGAAAGACGGACAGGTCCATGCAGCCGGAAGCAAGCAGGGCGTGCTGACCGACGCGGTGCTGGGTTCGGCATTCGGCCTTGACATTCGCGTCGACCAGGCGGGGGATCGATACTGGGCGCAGATCCACTCGCCCGGCCCGGGGAGCTGACCTGCTTTCGGCGGGCGCAGAAATGCGGGAGCCCGAACGAGTCAGGCTCCCGCGCTTTGGGCCTTCAGTTCCGGGGATGTTGATCAGTTCATCGCCTCTCGCTGCTTGTCCTCGAGGACCTGCTTCTTGATGGCCTCGGTCGCGTCGGATCGAATGCTGTAGACGCTTCTGAGATACGGGTCGGTCTGCGTAATGTCGCCCTCGGCGAACAGGTGCTTGTCCGCCAGTTCCGTACAGACCTTCAGCGCTTCCTGCTGCTGCTTGTCCGACAGGTCTGCCCGGCCGAACCGGCCGATGGTTCGCTCCCAGAGCACATAGCCTGCCCAGCCCTTCCGTTGGGCGGGAGTCAGCGTTGCCAGTACGTCGGCACGGACCGCTTCGCGGAAATGCCAGACCTGCTCCCCGAGCTTCTCGACCTGCGGCTGGAGCTTGTCGATCTTGTCCTGATCCTTGTCCTTCCTGGCCTGCTTGAGCTCAGCCGAGAGCGATTTGTGTTTCTGGAAGGGGTCCTTCTTCTTGTAAGCGTCCCACTTCTCGTTGCGTTGCTCGACGGCTGCCTTGAACTCCTTGAGCTCCTTGCCCTCGAGCGCCAACGCGGCGATCATCTGCGACCACTCGTCGCGCCGGCCGATTTTGGCAGCCTCGCGGGCAGCGGGCAACTGGGGCACGTACGCCTCTGCCTTGACGACGGTCTGGGCGTCCGGAGCCTCGGAGGAATTCCGGATGGCCTCGCGGGTTCCGTCGTCAACATTCTCTGACATGCCGTCGCAACCAGCGGTCAGAACGGTTGTCAGCGCGATTCCGAAAACGATTACGACAAAGTAGTTCCTCATGGGCGCCTGTCCTCTTGCCTGGTCCGTCTCCAAGAAACACTGCCCCGCCGCGCGGACCTGGGCGGCGTGCAATGGGCCCCGGGCGATGCCAGCCCGGCCCGGCCGGTTCGATGTGAAGGGATACGCAGATCCGCATCCCACCCGTTGAGCATGGATTGTGAAGCTCCGCAAGCGGTATTGCAAGGAACGATCTGCCCCTCAGCTTCGCATGCGGTCGGAGTCCTGGCCCCTGCATGTCAGCAAGGCCGGGACGCTCCCGAGGATGAAAGCTTTCCACCGGCCGGGCGATATGCTACTTTGAGGGACCTATGTTCGAAGCACTGACCGACAAGTTCAATGACGTCTTCCGCCGACTGTCCGGTCGGGGACGCATCAGCGAAGAGAACGTCCGCGAGGCCATGCGCGAGGTAAGAACCGCGCTGCTGGAGGCCGACGTCAACTACGAGGTGGTCAAGGACTTCTGCGAAGACGTCGTGCAGAAGGCCCTTGGCCAGGAAGTGATCCAGTCGCTCCATCCGGGGCAGCTGATGGTCAAGATCGTCCACGACGAGCTGGTCGATCTGATGGGCCCGGTCGACACGCGGATCTATTACGTCTCGCCGCCGCCGACGATCATCATGATGGCCGGCCTGCAGGGCTCGGGCAAGACCACCACCTGCGGGAAACTCGCGAGGCATATCGAGTCCAAGGGACGCAAGCCCATGGTCGTTGCCTGCGACCTCCAGAGGCCGGCTGCGGTCGATCAGCTCAGCATCGTCGCCGACCAGGTCGGCGTGCCCTGCTTCAAGCTTGAGGGCGAAAAGAACCCCGTCAAGGTGGCGCGCAAGTCGATCGTCCACGCCACGTCAACGGGCAGGGACGTGGTGATCATCGACACGGCCGGTCGGCTTCACATCGACGAAGAGATGATGA
Source organism: uncultured Planctomycetaceae bacterium (assembly GCA_964642855.1). Lineage (GTDB taxonomy): Bacteria > Planctomycetota > Phycisphaerae > SM23-33 > SM23-33 > CAZXSK01. The sequence goes on from CAZXSK010000022.1 coordinate 49,247, forward strand.
AGCAGGCCTCGGACATCGCCGCGGCCGTCAATCCGCACCAGATCTACCTCGTCTGCGACGCGATGACCGGCCAGGATGCCGTCAACAGTGCCCGTGAGTTCAACGAGCGTCTCGAGCTCGATGGCGTGATCCTGACGAAATTCGATTCCGACGCCCGCGGCGGGGCGGCGCTGTCGGTCAAGAAAGTCACTGGCAAGCCGATCAAGTTCATCGGTGTCGGCGAGAAGCTCGACGCGCTGGAGGAGTTCCACGCCGACCGGATGGCCGGGCGGATTCTTGGCATGGGCGACGTGGTAACCCTCGTCGAGAAGGCCCAGGAGCAATTCGACGCAGAGGAAGCCGAGAAGATGCAGGAGAAGATGCAGAAGGGCGTCTTCACCCTCGACGACTTCCTCAAGCAGATGAAGCAGATGCAGAAGATGGGCCCGATGAAGCAGGTACTCAAGCTCCTGCCCGGCATGGGCTCGGCGATGGACCAGATGCAGATGGACGACGGCGAGATGAAGCGCATGGAGGCGATCATCACCTCCATGACCGCCGAGGAACGCCGCGATCCGTCGGTGATCGAGGCCTCGCGCAGGCGGCGGATTGCGCGCGGCTCGGGAACGGAGACCAAGGATGTCTCCGGGCTGGTCAAGAGCTTCTCGATGGCTGCGAACATGATGAAGCAGATGGCCGGGATGGGCATGCGCGACCGGATGAAATTCGCCCAGCAGATGGGACAGATGGGGGCAAGCGGCATGATGCCCACGAAGGTCAAGCAGCGGTCGAAGCGGCTGTCGAAGAAGGATCGTCGCAAGCGTCGACGTCGCAAGCGGTGACACAGGCCGGCTTGCATCGGCGGGACGCTGCATGCATGGGGGCAGGCCCGGTGTCGAGGGAACGTTGCGAAAGGGCTCCCTGTCAGACCTGTCTGAATGCAGCCAAAGAAAATTGCAGGATTTGCCGAAAGACTAACGGGAATTCGGTTGACCGGGCATTTGGGCATGGTAAGATGACAAATCCCCGGTTGTCAGGCGTTGCCTTATGGAGGGCGCGCGGCAGCCAGACGCTGACACGGGTAAACGACTTGATGAGCAACGCATCGAACGCGAAAAGGTGGCCCAAGGGCAGGTGATCGCAAGGATTCCTCCCTTCCTCAGGCCGCCTGTTTGGTGGCCTTTTTTGATGCGAAGCTCGCCCCGGACCGATCGGGTTCGGATCAGCGGAGTTGACAACCACAAAGAGCCACAACGGCCGGATGGGATGCCCCTCGGGGCTGGCCGATCCGGTCGACCACGGACGGGCTTGTAGCTCAGCTGGTTAGAGCGCACCCCTGATAAGGGTGAGGTCGTTGGTTCGAATCCAACCAGGCCCATTTCCGCCGCCACGCAACGCCTTGGAGGTCAGCCTCCGGCGCGGGGCAGCCCGCGGGGCCGTAGCTCAGTTGGGAGAGCGCCAGCTTTGCAAGCTGGAAGTCGTCGGTTCGAACCCGATCGGCTCCATGAGAGTATCTGCCGTGGAGGCCCAGACGGTTTGAATAGCAACGCACGGACGTTTGGGTTTCGATGCCTCTAACAAGCTTTATTTCAACGGGTTACGTGCCATGCAACGAGTTGCAGGCATGCGGCCGATAAATTTCGCGGAAAATTCAAGAAAGAGCTTGAATGGATTTGCGAATCAGGTAGAATTCGTCGCTCGTCACCTCGGTGGCGAGCGCAGCAGAACGCCCGCCAGGCGGGCAGACGGGACAGGCCGATCGGGCCTTCCCGGCAGCAGTAGAATCGGCTCTTTGACAAGTGCATAGGGATAAGAAGAATTGCCAAAAGGTTCACCGAGAAGTGTCTTAGGTGTGAGGCATGTTTGTCGCGGCGTTCGTGTGTTTTGCGGGCCTTCGACAAATGTGACCAAGCTCCTAAGGGCATATGGTGGATGCCTAGGCGTGATGAGGCGATGAAGGACGTGGTAGGCTGCGATAAGCCCTGGGGAGCTGTCAAACGAGCTTTGATCCAGGGATTTCCGAATGGGGAAACCCGTCGTCACTGTGCAAGCAGATGGCGTCACTGGCGGCTGAATGCATAGGCCGTCAGAGCGAACGCAGAGAACTGAAACATCTAAGTACCTGCAGGAAAGAAAATCAACCGAGACTCCGTGAGTAGCGGCGAGCGAAAGCGGACAAGCCCAAACCGGCCTTCGGGCCGGGGTTGCGGGCCTCGACGTGGAGTTACAAAGGCAGCGGTAGCTGAAGTGTCTGGAAAGTCACACGATACAGGGTGATAGTCCCGTAAGTGACGCCGTGAGCCCTCTTGTCGAGGTTCCAGAGTAGCACGGAAGCCGTGAAACTCCGTGTGAAGCTGGGGGGTCCACCCTCCAAGGCTAAGTACTCCATCACGACCGATAGTGAAAAAGTAGGGCGACTGAAAGGTGAAAAGCACCCCAATGAGGGGAGTTAAAAGTACCTGAAACCATATGCCTACAAGTTGTCGGAGCCCTATGCCCGCAAGGGAATGGGTGACGGCGTGCCTTTTGCATAATGAACCGGCGAGTTACGGTATGCGGCCAGGCTAAGCGCTTACGGCGCGGAGCCGCAGCGAAAGCGAGTCTTAATAGGGCGTTTTGTCGCATGCTGTAGACCCGAAACTGCGTGATCTACCCATGGGCAGGTTGAAGCACCCGTAAAAGGGTGCGGAGGACCGAACCCACTAACGTTGAAAAGTTAGGGGATGACCTGTGGGGAGGAGTAAAAGTCTAATCAAACGCAGAGATATCTGGTTCTCCCCGAAATAGTTTTTGGGCTAGCCTCGGGACACTACGCTGCGGGGGTAGAGCACTGGATGAAACGAGGGGGTTTACCGCCTACCTCCTTCAACCAAACTCCGAATACCGTAGCGACTATCCCGGGAGTCAGACTATGTGAGATAACTTGTGTGGTCGAAAGGGAAACAACCCAGACCGCCGGCTAAGGTCCCAAAATCATGCTAAGTGAGTAAGGAAGTCGGATTGCAGTAACAGCCAGGATGTTGGCTTAGAAGCAGCCACCATTTAAAAAGTGCGTAATAGCTTACTGGTCGAGCAACCCGGCGCCGATAATGATCGGGACTAAGCATGATACCGAAGCCGCGGATCCGTATGGATGGTAGGGGAGCGTAGCTGTCGGCGCAGAAGCGGTACCGTAAGGAGCCGTGAAGCGGCAGCTAGTGAGAATGCCGGTATGAGTAACGATAAAGCAGGTGAAAATCCTGCTCGCCGAA